>NZ_OZ244205.1:3762500-4390000 GCF_965216895.1 Nisaea sp. | reverse complement strand
GCTTTGGCGACGAACGCCTTGCGAAACCCGAATATAGGCGAGGCCGCTCCCGAATGCAAGCCCCTGAAGAAGGGGCACGCCTTCGCTGCGGCGCCGCGAAGTGGGCCGGTGTATAGAACCTCCCGCAGAGGCCTGTCAACAGCGAAAAAGCCTGACAGGCCGTCTGATCGATGGCACTATATATAGCATAATTTGGCTTCAGAAAAACATTCTGTGGGGTTAATTCGGCTTTTCCGAACTTTCCTTGCGGAATTTAGGCGAAGGACGAAAGCAGATGCTCAAAGGGCGCTACAAATTGGCAAGATTCGGTGCGCACCCGAAGCTGATTCTCGCCGCCGCCCTGACGGTCGCCCTTGGCGCCTGCAACGGCGTCACCTTTCCCTCTTTCGGTCAGCCGGGCCATACCGGCGACGCGTCGAAGAAGGACAGCCCGGGCTCCGCCGCGCAGCAGCAGAACCGCGAAGAGGGACCGAAATTTGCGGAGTTCCGTGACGTGCCCATCCCCGTGAACGCCGATATCGATTTCGACAATCTGCTGGTGCTCGGCGCCGAGGACGGCTGGATCGGCCGGCTTGCGCTGACCGTCGGCCACAAGATGCCGGACATGTATGCCTTCTACGAACGCGAGATGCCGCGATTCGGCTGGCGCAAGATCACCAGCGTCCGTGCCGCGATCAGCACCATGACCTACAGCCGCGGCGACCGCATCGCGACCGTCACGCTCTCCAGCCGGGCCATCGGCGGCACGGCGATCGACTTTACCGTCGCCCCGACCAACCCGCTGGCGGAGAAGAGCTGAGCGCGGGATCCTGCAACCGCCTCACAGGATTCCGAGACGGCGCAGCTCTTGCTGCATCTCCGGCGGCATGTCGTCGTCCATCCCGCCGCCCGAATCGTACAGATCCTGCGGCGCGTCGGCCTCCTCGAGATAGCGCCAGCCCTGGAAGGCACGATGCGGCCGCGGCAGGACCCGCACCACGTCGAGATCCATCACGATGCCGCAGCGCGGCCGCCCGTCCTCGCTCGCGATTTCCTCCAGCCGGAGGATTCGCTGCCGCGCCCGCACCTGTCCCTTGATCACCCAATAGAGCGACCCGCCTTCGAGAATTTCCTCCGCCCGGCGCGGAAACGAGCGCGTGCGGTGGACGCTACACGGCTCCCCCCCGTCCGACTCGGCCCGCAGGCGCTGTTCGGCGCGGTAGCGCTCGAGCTGCTCGACGCTCTCTATTCCGACGCAAAGCTTGATCAGGTTGAGCGGCATGACGGACCCGGCGCGCCGTTCAGCCGAACATGCCGAGCATCCACCACCAGGCGAAATCCAGCGGCAGAATGACCAGTATGGAAAGCAGGGCCAGGGCGAGGCAGGCGCGAGCGCCCTCCGCCAGCGGAACATTCCCGAGCTGCATGCCGATGACGAAAGGCGGCACCTGATAGGGCATGATCACGGTCGAGAACCCGACCACGATCAGGTTCATCACATGGAACAGTGGAAAACCGCTCGCCTCGGAGAGATCTCCCGCGAGCGGCGCCAGAACCGCCGGAACCGCCGGCATGGTCGAGATCATGCCGAGGAAGGTCCCGAGCCCCGCGATCACCGCGAAGGCCTCGGCCGGATTGCCCGGCTCCAGTCCCTCCGCCGCGATCAGCCGGGCGCCGACCCAGGTGCCGAGCCCCGACTGCGCGACCAGCGCCCCGACCGCAAGGATGCCGGCGATGTAGATCAAAGGATTGAGAGAGATCTTCTGCCGGTAGACATCCGCCGAGACCAGACCGGTCACCGGCAGCAGGCAGAGCAGGCCCGCACCGAGAGAGATCCAGGCAGGCGAAATCCCGTGCACCGCATCCGTCGCCCAGAGTACCAGCGCAACGGCGAGATAGAGCGCCATCTTCTTCTCAGGCAGGCTCATGCCGGCCCAGGTCGGGCCGGTCTCGCCCGCGTCCCCCGTCGCCGGTTTCGCCTCCTCGCCGAACATCCAGGTCAGGAAGAAAGCGATCATCACCGCCTTCACGCCGCCGAGCACGGGAAAGTGCAGCAGCAGATAGTCGAAATAGCGGATCACGACGCCGTGGGAGGTCTCGGCAGCCCCGACCAGAACGTTGTTCGGGACGTTCGCCGGCAGCACCCCGACGGAGCAGAGATAGGAGGTGAGGATCATCGCCAGCACCATCCCGTGGCGCCCCCTGGTGCCGTTCGCATATCCCAGCCGGTCGGCCAGCGCGAGGACGATCGGCATCAGCAGCACGATTCGCGAGAGGGTAGAAGGCATCAGGAAGATCAGCACGACCGAGACCGTGACGATTCCCGCGATGACCGCGCCATAGCCGCCCGAAATCCGCGCCGTGATCGCCCGCGCCAGCCGCTTGCCTAGCCCGGTCACATCGACCGCGGCGCCGATGATCAGGCCGCCGAAGACGAGCCAGAAGGCGCCGGAGGCGAAGCCGGAAAACACCGTCGGCGCCGGCGCTACGGAAAAGACCATGGCAAGGAAGAAGAGCAGCATCGCCACCAGGTGTTCGGCGATCGCGCCAGTCGCCCAGAGACCTATGCAAAGCACAACGAGGGCGCCGGACGGGGCCGCCCCCGGCGGCATACCGGCCGGCGGGAGAAAGGCGAGCCAGGCACTGAGCGCCAGGACCGGCAACAGGATCAGGTGGCGGGGCTCGAAACTCGACATCGGCGTGATCTATCCAACTCGCACACGGGACGGCGGAGGACCCGGCCGCTCCGCCGGTCCCGCACCGGTGGTCAGCCCTCGGCGGCTTTCTCGAAGAGGAGCAGGTCCGCCCCCTCCTCGACCTGATCGCCGGCCGCATAATGAAGCGCCGCGACCACGCCGTCGTGCGGCGCGCGAATCACGTGCTCCATCTTCATCGCCTCAAGCACCATCAGTGGATCGCCCCTGGCGACATGCGTCCCGGCGGAAACCTGAACCGCGATCAGCTTGCCCGGCATCGGTGCCATGACGTGGCCCGAATCCTCGCCCGCATCCGCACCGGAGGCCAGTGCGGATTTCAGAACATAGCGATGCGCCGCACCGCCGGAAAAGAGCGTCGCGCTGTCGCCGTCCGACCGCACCTCGCCGTCGAACAACACGCCGTCGACGCGCGCCCGCATCCGGCCGCCCTCATCAGATTCGACATGAACGTGAACCTCACCTCCGGCGCCCTCGAAGCGGCAGCCGCCGGGATCGAGCCGGTATTCGAGCAAAATCTCCTCTCCGCCGGCGAGCAGCGTCAAGCGGTGCAGCGGCGAATCATTGAGGCGCCAGCCATTGGCCCGCGCCCAGGGCGAGAAGGGGTCGCAGCTCCGGCGCGCATCTTCAAGCGCCTTGCGCCGCTGCGCCGCGAGCAGAGCGGCGGCGGCGATGCGATGCAGCACCGCGGGATCCCCCGGCGCCTCGCGCAGATCTTCGCCGTAGCGTTCGATAAAGCGGGTATCGACCCCGCCTGCGACAAAGGCCGGGTGCTCGACGATCCGCTTCAGATAGCCGGCATTGTTCGCGATTCCTCCGATCCGTGTCGCGCCGAGCGCGCGGGCAAGCAGGCGCAGAGCCTCCGCACGGTCCGAACCATGGGCGATCAGCTTGGCGATCATCGGATCGTAATGCACCGTCACCGCATCGCCTTCGACGACCCCGCTATCGACGCGGATTCCCGCGCCGGTCCGGGGAAAGGCGAGTCGGGCCAGGGTTCCCGTCTGCGGCAGGAAATCGCGGGCCGGGTCCTCGGCATAGAGCCGGACCTCGACCGCATGCCCCTCGCGCCGGATCTCCTCCTGGGAAAGCGGCAGCGCACGCCCCTCGGCGACGCGAAGCTGCCAGGCCACCAGATCCTGCCCGGTGATCATCTCGGTCACCGGATGCTCGACCTGCAGCCGGGTGTTCATCTCCATGAAATAAAAGCCGCCGTCCTCGTCCATGATGAACTCGACGGTGCCGGCACCGACATAGTCGATCGCCTTCGCGGCACTCACGGCGGCATCCGCCATCGCGGCCCTGACCTCCTCGGCGAGGCCGGGTGCCGGCGCCTCCTCGACCACCTTCTGGTGGCGGCGCTGCACCGAGCAGTCGCGCTCGAAGAGATGCACCACATTGCCCAGCCGGTCGGCGAAGACCTGCATTTCGACATGGCGCGGACGGGTCAGGTATTTCTCGATCAGCAGCCGGTCGTCGCCGAAGGCGGCCGCCGCCTCGCGCTTGGCCGCCGCGATCGCCGGCTCGATATCCTTCCCGGACTCGACCACCCGCATCCCCTTGCCGCCGCCGCCGGCGCTCGCCTTCAAGAGGACGGGAAAACCGATCTCTGAAGCCGCCTTTTTCAACACGGCGGGATCCTGGTCCGCGCCGTGATAACCCGGCACCAGCGGCACGCCGGCCGCGGCCATGATCTCTTTCGCCGCCGCCTTCGAGCCCATCGCCTCGATCGCAGGAACATCCGGACCGACAAAAAGGATATCGGCATCCGCGCAGGCTCTTGCGAAAACCGCGTTCTCGGAGAGAAAGCCGTAGCCCGGATGGATCGCGTCTGCGTCGGCGCGTTTCGCGGTCTCGATCAGGCGCGGGATGTCGAGATAGGACTTCGCCGCCTCCGCCGGGCCGATCGGATAGGCGGTATCCGCCAATTTGACATGGAGCGCGTCCGCATCGGCCTCGGAATAGACGGCCACAGTCCGGATCCCGAGCCCCTTGGCGGTCCGCGCGATACGACAGGCAATCTCCCCGCGGTTGGCGATCAGGAGGGTGCGGATGGTCCGGATTCCGTTCATCGGGAAATCCAGTTCGGCTTGCGTTTCTCGAGGAAGGCGGCGAGCCCTTCGCGCCCCTCCCTGGAGGCACGTTGATGGGCGATGCGCTGCGCGGTCTCGCGGCGCGTGGTGTCGTCCAGCTCGCGTCCGGCGATTTCGCGAAGCAACGCCTTCGAGGCCCGGACCGCGTCCGGGCCGGCTTTCAGGATCTCACCGACCATTCCATCGACCGCGGCATCCAGTTCCTCCTGAGCAAAGGTCGCGTGGACAATGCCGATACGCCGCGCCTCCGCCGCGCCGATCCGCTCCCCGGTCTGGAACCAGCGATGCGCCTCGCGGACGCCGATGGCCTGGATCACATATGGGCTGATCACGCCCGGAATGATCCCGAGCCGCACCTCGGAAAGGGCAAAGCTCGCATTCTCCGACGCCACCGCGATGTCACAGCAGGTGCAGAGCCCGAAGCCGCCGCCGAGCGCCGCTCCGTTCACCTTGGCGATGGTCGTCATGGGCAGGTTGTAGAGCGTGTCCATCATGTTCGAGAACCGCATCGCATCCTCGAAATTGTCGTGCTCGCTGTGATCCGCCGCGCGCTTCATCCAGTTCAGATCGGCCCCTGCGGAGAAACTGGCCCCGGCACCGGTCAGGATCAGCGCGCGGACGTCCTTGCGTCCGGCCATGGCCCGGAACAGCGCATGCAGATCCTTGATCAGGATGTCGTCAAACGCGTTGTGGATTTCCGGCCGGTTCAGCGTGACGGTGACGACGCCGGCATGGTCCTGAACGAGGAGGCTTTCCGGCCTCTGCAATCTTTCGTCGGTCTGCATAAACCTACATTCTGAAGATGCCGAATTTCGTCGGCTCGATCTCGCGGTTGAGCGAGGCGGAAATGGAAAGGCCGAGCACGGTGCGGGTGTCGGCCGGGTCGATGATGCCGTCGTCCCAGAGCCGGGCGCTGGCGTAATAGGGATGGCCCTGGGTCTCGTACTGCGCGCGGATCGGTGCCTTGAAGGCCTCCTCCTCGGCGTCCGGCCAGTTCTCGCCCTTGGCCTCGAGTCCGTCCCGGCGCACCTGGGCGAGCACGTTCGCCGCCTGCTCGCCGCCCATCACGGAGATTCGAGCGTTCGGCCACATATAAAGCATGCGCGGGGAATAGGCCCGTCCGCACATGCCGTAATTCCCCGCGCCGAAGGACCCGCCGACGATCACGGTGAATTTCGGCACCCTCGCCGAGGCGACGGCGGTGACCAGCTTGGCACCGTCCTTGGCGATCCCGCCGGCTTCGTATTTCCGCCCGACCATGAAGCCGGTGATGTTCTGCAGGAAGACCAGCGGAATGCCGCGCTGGCAGCAGAGCTCGACGAAATGCGCGCCCTTCAGGGAGGACTCCGAAAACAGGATCCCGTTATTGGCGACGATGCCGACCGGATAGCCCCAGAGATGGGCGAAGCCGGTGACCAAAGTGGTGCCGTAGAGCGGCTTGAACTCGTCGAACTCGGACCCGTCGACGATGCGGGCGACAATCTCGCGCACATCGAACGGCTTGCGGCTGTCTTCGGAGACGACGCCGTAGATCTCCTCGGCATCGTAGAGCGGTTCGACCGGTTCGCGGATCGCGATGTTCGGTCTCTTCACGCGGTTGAGATTGCCGACGATCCTGCGGGCAATACCGAGTGCGTGCGTATCGTCGTTCGCAATATGGTCGGTGACGCCGGAGACCCGCGAATGCACATCGGCGCCGCCGAGATCCTCCGCGCTCACCACCTCGCCGGTCGCGGCCTTCACCAGCGGAGGGCCGCCGAGGAAAATCGTGCCCTGTTCCTTCACGATGATGCTCTCGTCCGACATTGCCGGCACATAGGCGCCACCCGCCGTGCAGGAGCCCATAACCACCGCGATCTGCGGGATGCCGTCCGCCGACATGTTGGCCTGGTTGTAGAAGATGCGGCCGAAATGGTCGCGGTCCGGGAAGACTTCGTCCTGCGCCGGCAGATAGGCCCCGCCGGAATCGACCAGGTAAATGCAGGGCAGACGGTTCTGCCAGGCGATTTCCTGCGCCCTGAGATGCTTCTTCACCGTCATCGGAAAATAGGTGCCGCCCTTTACCGTCGCATCGTTGGCGACGATCATCACCTCCTGCCCCATGACCCGGCCGATGCCGGTCAGGATCCCCGCCGAGGCAATGTCGCCGGAATACATTCCGTGCGCCGCGAGCTGGGAGAGCTCAAGCCAGGGCGCGCCCGGATCAAGCAGGGTCCGGATGCGTTCCCGCGGCAGGAGCTTTCCGCGCGCCACGTGCCGCTCGCGACTACGCTCCCCTCCGCCTTCCTTGGCGACGGCCACCTGGGCGTGCAGATCGGCGACGAGCGCCCGCATATGATCCGCATTGCGGCGGAAGGTTTCGTCCCGGCTGTTGAGCGCCGATGTGAGAACGGTCATTTCGGATATGTCCTACCAGCCGCCGGTGCTGAGCCAGTGCTCGAGATGGTCGATCCGGTCCGCGCCCCAGAAAGGCTCGCCATCGACGATGAAGAAGGGCGCACCGCAGACGCCGGCCGCGATCGAGGCTTCGACCTCGGCCTTCAGCTTTTCCTTCACTTCGGGATCGTTCAGAGCGGCTTTCAGCTCCTCGGCATCGACCCCGTTCGTCGCCGCGATCTCAAGGACCGCTTCCGCGCTGTTGATCGCCTTCGCTTCCTGGAAGGCCGCATTGAACAGGGCGAGCGAAACCGCCTGCGCCAGCGCCTCGTCCCGTCCCTTCAGCCACCAGACGGCGCGGGCCGCAGCCACGGACAGGAACGGAAAGCTCTCGGGCAGTTCCAACGGAAGCCCCATCAGGCGGGCACAGCGGGCAAGATCGCGGCGGGCATAGTCGCCCTTCAGCGGCTGGTCCAGCAGCGGCGTGTTGCCGTTCAGCTTGAAAATCGCGCCGAGCAGCGTCGGCCGCCAGTCGACTTCGCGACCATAGAGCCTGGCCACATCGTTGATCTTGTTCGCCGCCAGATAGGCAAACGGCGAGGAGAAATCGAAATAGAACAGGATCGGATCCCCGCCCGTCTCGCTCTCGGTCATTGTTTCGCTCCCTTGTCTCCGGCACCGCTCACCATGGCAGCGCGGTTCCGTCGTAATTGTAGAAACGTCCGTTATCCGAGGCTGTCGCGCCGTCGAGCACGGATTTGATCCCGGCGGCGCTTTCCGTCGGCAGGACCGGCGCGGACGCGCCGCCCATATCGGTGCGGACATGGCCCGGATGGAACATCAAGGCCGTTAGGCCCTTCCCCGCAAACTCGAGCGAGAGACACTTGACCGCCATGTTCAGCGCCGTCTTTGACGAGCGGTAGGTATAGGAGCCGCCCCCACACTCCGCGATCGAGCCCATTTTCGAACTGATGAAGGCCATCTGCTTGCGGTCGCTTGCGAGCACGTTGTTCGTCAAAGCGTCACACACCCGCATCGGACCGAAGACATTGGCATCCATCGTCCTGGCCCAGAGATCGTAGTCGATCTCGGCAAGCGTCCCGCTGCGGTAGTTGACGCCGGCATTGTTGAGCAGAAGGTCAATCTTCCGCCCCTGAAGCGTTTTCGAAAGAGCAGCGACACTCGCGGCATCGGTGACATCGAGGGGGAGGACTTCAACCCCGCCGACCGCTTTCAGCGCCGATGCCACATCAGGCTTTCGGCAGGTGCCAATGACCTCCCAGCCATCCGCAGCATAGGCCCGCGCGAGTTCAAGGCCGATGCCACGGTTCGCGCCAGTGATCAGAACAGTGGGCATTCGGTATCTCCCTCAGCGTTCGTTTCCCTGCGGCCGGTAGACGGTCTTCGCCGTCACCTCGACCTCGACCCGCATCTGCTCTTCGGCCAGATCGCAGATGATCGTGGTGTTTGCCGGCCGCGCGGCGTCGCAATACTTCTTGATAATCGGCTTGATCCGGTCGAACTCCTCTCGGGTCGCGACATAGACCCGGACCCGTAGCAGGTTATCCAGATGGCTGTCGGCCTGCACCAGGGCGCGCTGGAGATTGTGGAAGCAGAGCTCCGCCTGCTCTTCCACACTGTCCGGGAAGCTCATGGTTTCCGGGTTGAAACCCGTAGTGCCCGAGACATAGACCATGTCGCCGTCGACCACGGCGCGGGCATAGCCGGCCATTTCCTCGAACGGGGATCCGGAGTAGATGCGCTTTCCGATCATGTGCTCTCCCTGACAGTGCGGCTCCGCGGCCGCTACCGTCTCTCCCCCACGGTGACGTGACAACCCTCGACATGGTCGTCGACCATGCCCATGGCCTGCATGAAAGCATAACAGGTGGTGGGTCCGACGAAGCTCCAGCCGCGCTTCTTCAGATCCTTCGAGAGCGCGGTCGATTCCGGCGTCACAGCAATTTGGCTCAGAGT
Organism: Nisaea sp.; assembly: GCF_965216895.1. Taxonomy (GTDB): domain Bacteria; phylum Pseudomonadota; class Alphaproteobacteria; order Thalassobaculales; family Thalassobaculaceae; genus Nisaea. Next base: position 4,380,861 of record NZ_OZ244205.1, on the reverse strand, counting down.
TGCATAATCGAGCCGCTGCGGTCCCCGATGCATCGCCCTGAACTGCCATACATAGTCGGCAAGCGAGCCTTCCTTCTCGATCAGCTCGATCGCCCGACGCGCATTGTTGATGGTCGAGACGATCTTGCCGCGATGGCGGATGATCCCCGCATCCTTGACGCAGCGCTCGATATCGTCGTCACCGAAGGCGGCCACCTTCTCGATCTCGAAATTCGCGAAGGCCGCGCGGAAATTCTCCCGCTTGCGCAGGATGGTCAGCCAGGAGAGGCCGGATTGGAATCCTTCCAGGCAGATCTTTTCGAACAGGATGCGGTCGTCGCGTACCCGCTGGCCCCATTCGGTGTCGTGGTAGTGGCGATAGAGATCGTTGCCGGCGCACCACCAGCAACGGGGCTTGCCGTCCGCCTCACGAACCAGACCGTTCTCGTGCTCGATGGCCACGTGGCCCTCCCTGTCAGGCGGTTTCCTTGAACAGCTCGCGGCCGATCAGCATACGGCGGATCTCGCTGGTCCCGGCGCCGATCTCGTAGAGCTTGGCATCGCGCAGCAGGCGGCCGGTCGCGGTCTCGCTGATATAGCCGGTGCCGCCGAGGCATTGAATCGCCTCGAGCGCCATCCAGGTCGCCTTCTCCGCCGCGTAGAGAATCGCGCCGGCGGCGTCCTTGCGGGTGACCTCGCCCCGGTCGCACGCCTTGGCGACGGCATAGACATAGGCCTTGGCCGAATTCATCGTCACATACATGTCGGCGATCTTGCCCTGCATGAGCTGGAACTCGCCGATCGGCTTGCCGAACTGTTTGCGCTCGTGGATGTAGGGCACGACGATATCCATGCAGGCCTGCATGATACCGAGGGACCCTGCAGCCAGTACCGCGCGCTCGTAGTCGAGGCCGCTCATCAGCACCCGCACGCCGCCATTCAGCTGGCCGAGAACGTTCTCTTCCGGCACCTCGCAATCCTCGAAAACCAGCTCGCAGGTGTTCGAGCCGCGCATGCCGAGCTTGTCGAGCTTCTGCGCTGTCGAGAATCCGTTGAAGCCCTTCTCTATCAGGAAGGCGGTGATGCCGTGCTGGTGCGCATCGGGATCGGTCTTGGCATAGACAACCAGCGTGTCGGCGTCCGGGCCGTTTGTGATCCACATCTTGTTCCCGTTGAGTACGTAGCGGTCGCCCTTCTTTACGGCGCGCAGCTTCATCGAGACGACATCGGAGCCGGCGCCGGGCTCGCTCATGGCCAGCGCACCGACATTCTCGCCGGAGATCAGCTTCGGCAGGTACTTGCGTTTCTGAGCCTCGGTGCCGTTGAGACGGATCTGATTGACGCAGAGATTGGAGTGCGCGCCGTAGCTGAGCCCGACCGAGGCCGAGGCCCGGCTGATCTCCTCCATGGCGACGGAGTGCTCAAGATAGCCCATGCCCGCGCCGCCATATTCCTCATCGACCGTGACGCCGAGCACGCCGAGGTTTCCGAGCTTCGGCCAGAGATCCATCGGAAACTCGTTCGTCCTGTCGATGTCGGCCGCGCGCGGCGCTATCTCGTCCGCCGAGAACGAGCGCACGGCATCGCGCAGCATGTCGGCGGTCTCGCCCAGATCGTAATTCAGGGACGGAATGTCATTCGGGATCATTCTCGGTTTCCTCCGCTGCGGATCTTCGTCCGTACAGTCAAAACTGGCCGCTCAATAGACATTGGGGCCGTCGTCGCGGCCATGCATCAGCATCATGGTGCCGAGCGCGGTCGCAACCAGTTTCCCGGCACCGTTCTTCTCGGCAAAGATATCCGCCTGACAGACGACGAGCGACCGGCCGGGACGGACGGTTCTCGCCCGCGCCAGCAGCCTTTCCCCGTCACCGGGCGAGACGATGTTCATCTTGTATTCGACAGTGAGAATGCTGGCATCGGCAGGCGCCAGGGTAAAGGCGGCATAGCCGCAGGCATTGTCCGCCAGAGTACCGATCACCCCGCCGTGGAAGAAGCCGTGCTGCTGCGTCAGCTCCTCGCGATAGGGCAGCACGATCTCGCAGCTCCCGGCCCCAACCGCCGTGAGCTCAGCGCCGATATGCGCCATGAAGGCCTGACGGGCGAAGCTCTCGCGCACGCGGTCGGCGAAATCGGGATTGGGTGTGCGAAGCGCGCTCATAACTCCCTCGTTGACGTTAACGTCAATCATTTCCGACTTTTGAAAGATCCGTCAACGTCTGAATGCAGCTTTCCTCAACGGCATCGAGTTCCTCGAGAATCGCAGTCAGTTCGCGCACCTGCTCCTGCAGCTTCGAGCGCCGGGCGCGCAGCTTTCCGAGAAGCAGCAGGATCTGACGCTCCTCGCCGCGTTCCGCGTCGTAGAGATCGATGATCTCGCGAATTTCCTCGAGAGAAAGGCCGAGCCTCCGCCCGCGCGCTATCAGCCCGAGGCGGACCCGGTCGCGCTGGCTGAACAACCGCGTGCGGCCGCGCCGGGCGGGCGCGATCAGCCCGACGGACTCGTAGTGTCGGATCGCCCGGGTAGTGAGGCCGAACTCACGCGCCAGATCCGCGGTCGTGATCTCCTTCAGCATGAAAGAACCACATCATCGATTGACGTTAACGTCAATCGATGATCTCACATCAGGAACAACGCCGCCAGCCCGAGAAAAGTAAAAAAGCCGACCACGTCTGTCACCGTGGTCAGGAAGACGGTGGAGGCAACGGCGGGATCGACCTTCAGCCGCTCAAGCGTGATCGGGATCAGCGTGCCGGAAAGGCCCGCGACGAACAGGTTGATCACCATCGCCGACGCCATTACCGCGGCGATCTTGGCATCGCCGAACCAGGCCCAGCAGACCCCGGCCGCGATGAGCGCGAACATGACCCCGTTGAGAGAGCCGACGGTCATTTCCTTGAGGACGAACTTGAGCGCGTTGGTCGAACTCAGTTCACGCATCGAGATCGCCCGGACCGCAACGGTGAGCGTCTGCGTTCCCGCATTGCCGCCCATCGAGGCGACGATCGGCATCAGCACCGCGAGCGCCACGATCTTCTCGATCGTGGTCTCGAACGCGCCGATCACCCCGGAGGCGACGACGGCGGTCACCAGGTTCACCGCGAGCCAGGAGAAACGGCTGCGCGTGGTGCTGAAAAGACTGCCATGCAAGTCGTCGTTCGCGACACCGCCAAGCCGCAGGATGTCCTCCTCCGCCTCCTCGTTCATCACGTCGACCACGTCGTCGACCGTGATCATTCCGAGCAGCCTATCGTTCGCGTCGACCACGGGGGCCGAGACGAGACCGTATTGACGGAACAGCAACGCGACGTCCTCCTGGTCCATCACGACCGGAACCTGGTGGAAATCCGTCTGCATGATGTCCTCGACCAGCACCGGCCGCTTGCTCCGCAGCAGGCGGCTGAGCGACAGCTTGCCAAGCGGGCGCCGCGCCGGGTCGACGACGAAGATATCGTAGAAGGAGTTCGGCAGCGCCGCGTTGGTGCGCAGGAAATCGATCGTCTGGCCGACCGTCCAGTGCTCCGGCACGGTCACCAGTTCGCGCTGCATCAATCGTCCGGCGGATTCCTCTTCGTAGGTAAGGCCTTCCTCGACGATCGCTCTGTCGCGTTCCGGCAGGGCGTCCAGCAGCCGCGCCTGGTCCTCTTCGTCCAGTTCCCCGAGGATCTCGACCGCGTCGTCCGATTCGAGCTTCTGGAAAGCGGCGCGGAGGACTTCCTCGTCGAGCAGTGGAATGACTTCCTCGCGCACGCGATCGTCGAGATAGGTCAGGGTCTCGGGGTCGAAATAGCGCCCGAGCACGGTCACGAGACGCTCACGCGCCTTGCCCGAATAACGCTCGATCAGGTCCGCATGATCGGCCGCATGGAGCGGGCGGACAAGACGGTAGAGCTGGCGCGGATTGTCCTCGGACAATGCCTGCGCGACCGCACGTTCGAGCTCCGGCGTCAGGCCATAGAGCTTCGAGGCGGCGACACTGTCATAGACCGCGAGTTCCTGTTCGAGATGCCGGATCCTGCGCTTGAGTTTCTTCTGCTTGCGCTTGGCCCGGCGCGCCTTTTCGGCGGCGAGACTGTCTTCGGACAACTTCCGGGTTTCGGTCGAGGCCACCGGCTCGTCGGGAGTTCCCGGTCCGTTTGGGCTGTCGACCGCCATGCTGCTATCCCTTTCTGGCGCGCGCGTTGTGATGTGCCTGTGCGTCAACGACCGCGACGGTCGCCATGTTCACGATTCCGCGCACCGTGACCGAAGAGGTCAGGATATGCATCGGATAGGCCGTCCCGAGCAGCATCGGCCCTACGGAAAGCCCACGACCGAGGGTCTTCAGCAGATTGAAGGAGATGTTCGCCGCGTCGATGCTTGGCATGACCAGGAGGTTTGCCGCCCCGGTCAGCCCGGATTTCGGGAAGGCCCGCGCCCGGGTTGCCTCCGAGAGCGCGGCGTCCGCATGCATCTCGCCTTCGATCTCGATCTCCGGATAGGCCTTCTTCAGGGCGGCGACGGATTCCCGCATGCGCACCGCCGACTCGAGGTTCGAGGAGCCGAAATTCGAGTGCGACAGCAACGCGACCTTGGGCTCGATTCCGAAGCTGCGGACTTCCGTGACGGCCAGACCGACCATTTCGATCAGATCCGACGCGGACGGCTTCGGGTTGACATGGGTGTCGAGAACGAAGACAGGCCCCTGCGGCATGATCAGCAGACTGAGCGCGGCGCACCGATGTACGCCGGGACGTGGCCCGATCACGTCGATAACCTCAAGCAGATGATCGCGCCACCGGCCGATCGCGCCGCAGACGCCGGCATCCGCTTCCCCGCGGCAAACCATGATCGAGGAGATCGCCGTCGGCCGGTTCCGCATGATCTGGCGGGCGCGGTCCGGCGATACCCCGCGCCGGGCCATCCTGTCGTGATAGGTATCCGCAAAGGAATTGAGCCGGTCGTCATTCTGCATATCGACGATGTCGATATCCTCGCCCGGCTTCATGCGCAGGTGCAGTTCCTCGATTTTCGCGGCGATTGCGGCACCGCGCCCGATCAGGATCGGCCGGGCGATGCCTTCGTCGATCACCGTCTGGGCGGCGCGCAGGATGCGATCCTCTTCCCCCTCGGCAAAGGCAACCCGTTTCGGGTCCTGCTTCGCCGCAAGCACCATCGGCCGCATCACCTGGCCCGAGCGATAGATGAACTGGCTCAGCTTCTCGTGATACCAGTCGAAATCCTCCATCGGCATGGTCGCGACGCCGCTATCCATCGCCGCCTTGGCGACGCGGGGCGCGATCTCCAGGATCAGACGCGGGTCGAAGGGTTTCGGGATCAGATATTCGGGCCCGAAGGACGGCGCCTCGCCGCCATAGGCACTCGCGACCACGTCCGAGGCTTCCTGCTGCGCCAGATCGGCGATCGCCTCCACCGCCGCGATCTTCATTTCCTCGTTGATCGTCGTCGCGCCGACATCCAGCGCACCGCGGAAAATGTAGGGGAAACAGAGAACGTTATTCACCTGGTTCGGATAGTCTGAACGGCCAGTGCAGATCACGGCGTCGGGCCGCACCGCACGGACATCTTCCGGTGTGATTTCAGGATCCGGATTGGCAAGCGCGAGAACCAGCGGCTTCGGCGCCATCTTCTTGACCATGTCCTGCTTCAGCACGCCCGGCGCCGAGAGCCCGAGAAAGACGTCGGCGCCATCGATCACCTCGTCCAGCTTCCGGGCGTCGGTCGCCTGGGCAAAGAGCTCGAGATGCGGGTTCATGGCCGAACGGCCCTTGTAGACCACGCCGTCGATATCGGTGACGAAGATGTTTTCGTATTTGACCCCCATATTGACCAGCAGCTTGAGGCAAGCCAGCGCCGCCGCACCGGCCCCCGAGGTCACCAGCTTGATGTCTTCCAGCTTCTTGTCGACGCAGCGCAGCCCGCTCAGGATCGCCGCCGCAACGATGATCGCGGTGCCGTGCTGATCGTCATGGAAGACCGGGATATTCATCCGGGCACGGAGCTTTTCCTCGATCTCGAAACATTCCGGCGCCTTGATGTCCTCGAGATTGATGCCGCCGAAGGTCGGCTCGAGGGCTGCCACGACGTCGCAGAACTTGTCGACATCGAGCGCGTCGACCTCGAGGTCGAAGACGTCGATATAGGCAAATTTCTTGAACAGCACCGCCTTGCCTTCCATCACCGGCTTGGAGGCGAGCGGACCGATATTGCCAAGGCCGAGCACGGCCGTGCCGTTGGTCACGACGGCGACGAGATTGCCGCGCGCCGTTAGGTTCCGGACTTCGCTCGGGTCTTCCGCGATCGCGGTGCAGGCATAAGCGACTCCCGGGGAATAGGCGAGCGAGAGATCGCGCTGTGTCGCCAGAGGCTTGGTGGCCTCGACCGTCAGCTTCCCGGGTCTCGGATGCTTGTGGTAGTAAAGCGCCGCTTCCTTCAGTCCCTCGGCCACGATGGCTCTCCCCGATCACGTCTGCATGCGGCCCTTGGATAGACCGCAACGGCCGTCAACGCCACAGCAGATATGGCGCCCAAAGGCAATTAAGTGATTATGATCTGAGAGAGATGGTGCGGTCGAGAAGACTCGAACTTCCACCCTGTTTCCAGGACAGCGACCTCAACGCTGCGCGTCTACCAATTCCGCCACGACCGCACGATATATGGCTTCTGAAGGCTTGCGCCCTCGGGATGCGGGGGAGTAGCAAATCCCTCGGGGCTGATCAAGTGGCATTATGCTGAAAAGTTTGATCGAGCGAAAAAATTACCTTCTGCGGGACGGATGAAGATCATGGACGTTGAATGGCGGGTATCGGATCGACCTGTCGCCTATCCGGAGGCGGTGGCCGAAATGGAAGCCCGCGCCGCGGCGATCCGCAATGGCAGCGCGCCGGAACTGGTCTGGCTGCTGGAGCATCCGCCGCTCTATACCGCCGGCACCAGCGCCAACGCCGCCGACCTGCTGCAGCCGGACCGCTTTCCGGTCTATGACGCCGGACGCGGCGGCCAGTATACCTATCATGGACCCGGGCAGCGGGTGGCTTATGTCCTGCTCGATCTGAAGGCCCGCAAGCCCGATGTCCGTGCCTTCGTCCAGGCGCTGGAGGACTGGGTGATCGCGACCCTCGTCGCCTTCAACGTGAAGGGCGAACGGCGCGACGGGCGCGTCGGCATCTGGGTCGCGCGCGGCGATATCGGCTCACCTGGAAGAGAGGACAAGATTGCCGCCATCGGGGTGCGGGTCCGGCGCTGGGTTTCCTTCCACGGGATCTCGATAAATGTCGAACCGGAGCTGTCCCATTTCGAGGGGATCGTACCCTGCGGCATCTCGGAGCACGGCGTCACCAGCCTGCACGACCTCGGTCAACTCGCCTCGATGCCGGAGGTGGACATGGCGCTCCGCGCGACATTCGAAGAGGTTTTCGGTTCCGGGCGTCCGCTCGCACGCCAGATGTCAGAGACCTCAGGCTCCGGCATCTGAAAGGCCTCGGCGGGATATCTCCGAAATTCACCTTAAAAAACCGCAAAAACATTCGTACTGTATGGTGACGTCGACAATTCACGCACGGGTGTTTCGTGACGCAGCCTCGCCCTGATATCGCCCAGAGAGTTCGGGACATGACGAGGGAGGAGTGCGAGGTTTTTGACCTGTTGCTGCGCGGCTACGATCCGTCCGACAGGCAGCATCTGGAAATCTTCCTCTCCCGGGTGCGGTCCCCGCTCTCGGAAATCCTGCTGCAAATGATGGACAAGGGTCTGATCCGCCGCGTTGAGGCCAAAGAGGCGGCCCATCTCTCGGTGAACCCGGCGGCGGCATGGTTCCTCACCCCGCGCGAGGAGCGCGAGGGGCAGCCGGACTGAAATTCTATCTGACGACTTCGACAAGGCCTCTGACAACCAGCTCAATTGCACGGCGTGCGTCGCGCTCCAGTGTCCGTTTCCCCGGGCCGAAGTCCGCAACGGTCACTGCGGGACGGGGGTCGTCGGCATGCAGCAGATGATTGCGTCGATTCCTCAGCCAGAGATAGTCAGAGCCGAACCGGACCTGGTTGAGCGCGAGACCGTTCAGGCCGTCCTGCTGCATCTCAGCCTCCAGCGCCGCTTGCCCGAGGACAAGGACTGCCAGCCACGCGCCCGACGCGAAACAATGGCGCATCTCGTCGAACAGGGCCGCGGCCTGCGGCGCGAGATCCAGCCCGTCGCCGTCGCTTTCCCTGTCGACCAGCCGGTCGATCCATGACAGGCGCTGACGCATCTCGGGCTGCGAAGCAAGGGCGCGGATTGAGGTCTGCACGCCACCGCCCCCTAGAGCGTCGGCCGCTGCAGGAAACCGGACTGGGCGGGCGGGTCCGTGTCGTCGAAACATTCGATTCCCGTCACGCGGGCGGCCGGGGGCCCGTCGCGGCAGGCCTCGATCATTGCCGCCACCCGGTCGGAAGGCCCTGAAAAAACCGCTTCGACCGTCCCGTCGCTGCGATTGCGCACCCAGCCGTCCAGCCCCGCCGCCGCCGCCTCGCCGACAGTCCAGCCCCGATACCATACGCCCTGGACCCGGCCGGAAATCACCACCCTAACGGTGGACCGAGGCACATGATCGCTCATAGGTGCGGCGTCCATTCTTCGAAGTTTCGCTCCGGAAAAAAGTGGTACCCAATAGGCGCGAGTATGTATAGAGCCGCGCCCGATTCCGTCCATTCCCGGGATGCGGGCATGTTCGCGCGGACGGCTGGGCGCGACGGAATCCGAGCCTCGCCAGAACAGCCTTGCCCGGCCATGGGCCCGGTCCGTATAAGGGGCCTTTAATGACAAGCTCTCAGCCATCGGCCCCAAGTGACGCGCCAGCGCTCCGGCTCCAGCACCTGCTCGGAATCGAAGGCCTGTCGCGCCCCGACATCGAAGCGCTCCTGGACCTTTCCGACCGCTATGTCGATCTCAACCGTCGCGCGGACAAGAAGATGTCGAGCCTGCGCGGACGGACCATCATCAACCTGTTCTTCGAGGACTCGACGCGAACGCGGACGAGTTTCGAACTCGCCGGAAAGCGGCTGGGTGCCGACGTGCTCAACATGTCGGTCGGCACCAGTTCGGTGAAGAAGGGAGAGACGCTGATCGACACGGCGGTCACCCTGAACGCCATGCATCCCGACGTGCTGACCATCCGGCACGGGGATTCCGGCGCGGTGCACCTGCTGGCGCAGAAGGTCAATTGCGGCGTCATCAATGCCGGAGACGGCAGCCACGAGCATCCGACCCAGGCCCTGCTCGACGCGCTGACGATCCGGCGGCGCAAGGGGGACATCACCGGGCTCACCGTCGCAATCTGCGGCGACGTCGCGCACAGCCGCGTCGCCCGCTCCAACATTCACCTGCTCTCGATCATGGGTGCGCGGGTCCGCATCGTCGCGCCGCCGACCCTGATCCCGACCGGCCTCGAGCGGCTCGGCGTCGAGATCCATCACGACATGCGCACCGGCCTTGCCGATTGCGACATCGTCATGATGCTGCGGCTGCAGAACGAACGCATGCAGGGCAGCTTCATTCCGTCGGTCCGGGAATATTACAGGCTCTTCGGCCTCGACCACGACAAGCTCGCGGTGGCCAGGCCGGACGCGTTGGTGATGCATCCGGGACCGATGAACCGTGGCGTCGAGATAGACTCGGACGTGGCCGACGACATCGAACGCAGCCTGATCCGCGAGCAGGTCGAGATGGGCGTCGCCGTCCGCATGGCCTGTCTGGAGGTTCTGGCCCAGTCGCAGCTCGAACCATGGGCGAAAAACCAGTGAAGCGCACGATCTTCAAGAATGCCCGCCTGCTCGATCCCGCATCTGGCCTCGACACCCAGGGAGCGATGCTGGTGGACGGCGCCCGGATCGCCGATATCGGCGCGCACGTCTTCGTCGACGCCGTGCAGGACGACGTCCATGTCGTGGACTGCAAGGGCCTCTGCCTCGCACCGGGTATCGTCGACATGCGGGTCTCCACCGGCGAGCCGGGGAACGAGCATATGGAAACCCTCGCGACCGCCGCGCTCGCCGCCGTCGCCGGAGGCGTGACCACCTTCACCTGCCTGCCGACCACGGACCCGATCGTCGACGATGTCGCGGTGCTGGAATTCGTCGAACGGCTCGGCCGCGATGTCGGGCTGGTGAACATCCATTCCTATGCCGCCGCGACCAAGGGTCTGCAGGGCAAGATCATGACCGAGCTCGGCCTGCTGCATGAAGCGGGCGCGGCCGGCTTCACCGACGGCGGCAAGGCGATTGCCCATGCCGGCGTGATGCGGCGCCTGCTGTCCTACGCGAAACTCTTCGACACCATGGTCGTCCAACATCCCGAACTGCCGGAGCTGGTCGGAAGCGGAGTCATGAACGAGGGCGAGACCGCGACCCGGCTTGGCCTCCCCGGCATTCCCGCCGTCGCCGAAGTGATGATGGTGGAGCGCGACCTGCGGCTGCTGGAACTCACCGGCGGCCGGCTGCATTTCTCCTGCCTCTCCACCGGCGACGCGATCGAGGCGGTACGCCAGGCCAAGGCCCGCGGACTGCGGGTGACGGCGGATACCGCCCCCCCCTACTTCGCGCTCACCGAGTCCGAGGTCGTCGGCTATCGCACCTTCGCCAAGCTCTCCCCTCCGCTCCGGACCGAGGAAGACCGCCGTGCGGTCATAGCCGGTATCGCCGACGGCACCATCGACGCCATCGTCAGCGCCCATACACCCGGCGACCGCGACCAGAAGCGCCTGCCCTTCGGACAGGCCGATTTCGGCGGCGTCGGCCTGGAGACCCTGCTCTCGGTCTCCCTCGAACTGGTGCATAACGGCGACGTCCCGATGCTGACAGTGCTAAAGGCCTTGACCGACACGCCGGCCGAACTCCTGAAGTTTCCGGCCGGCCGCCTGCGCAAGGGGCATCTCGCCGATTTCATCCTCTTTGACCCGGGCCGGGCGGTGCGGATCGACCGGGACGAACTGAGGGGCAAATCGAGAAACACCCCGTTCGACGAACGCCCGGTCCAGGGCCGGGTCGAACGCACCTACCGCGCGGGAAGCCTCGTCTTCGACATCGAGACCACCCCCGCCCCGGCGCGCAGGAGGTTCCCGGATGCCTGATCTGCTCGGCACGCTCGAATTCACCTGGCCGTTCTATGCCTGCGGCCTCGCCGCCTATCTGCTCGGCTCGGTGCCGTTCGGCCTCGTCTTCACCCGGCTTGCCGGCCACGGGGACGTGCGGAAGATCGGCTCAGGCAGCATCGGCGCGACCAACGTGCTCCGGACCGGCAACAAGCTGATCGCATTCGCCACGCTGGTCTGCGACAGCGGCAAAGGGGCGGCGGCGGTGCTGGTGGCGGCGCTGTACGGTCCGGACATGGCCGTAATCGCGGCCGCCGCCGCCATGCTCGGGCACTGCTTCCCGGTCTGGCTGAAGTTCAAGGGCGGCAAGGGGGTCGCCACCGCCTTCGGCACCCTGCTCGCCCTCGCGCCGCTGGTGGCCCTGCTGGCGGGTCTGACCTGGCTCGCGATGGCGGTGCTGTTCCGCTATTCCTCGCTCTCCGCCCTGACCGCCTCCATTGCCGCCCCCCTTTACATGGAATGGCTGGTAGACCGGCAGCACGCGGAGCTCGCGGCCTTTATGGCCGTGCTGATCTTCATCCGCCATCACGCGAATATCCGCCGCCTGCTCAAGGGCGAGGAAAGCAAGATCAAGCTCTCCAGGAGCAAGCCAGCCGGCTAAACATTTCGTATCCGGCGCAGAAATCCTTCCGTCCCCCCCATGAATGGGCCGAGAGGAGAACTGCCATGGTCAGACACCCTAGGGTTCCCGGCCCGCCGGATACGGCCGAGCGGCTGGCCCGCCTCCGCCTGATCCGAACGGAGAATGTCGGTCCCGTCACCTTTCAGCACCTGACCGCCCGCTTCGGCTCGGCCACCGAAGCGCTCGAACGGCTGCCGGAGCTCGCCCGGCGCGGCGGCCGGAAGACGAAGCTCGCCATTCCGGGCCCGGCCGAGATCGAGAAGGAACTGGCCGAGAACGAGCGGCTGGGGGCGCGCCTGATCGTGATCGGCGAGCCGGACTATCCGGCGATGCTGGCGCAGATCGAAGGGGCACCGGTGGCGCTCTCCTTGATCGGCCATCCGCATCTTTTCCTCGAACCGGCGATCTCCATCGTCGGCGCGCGGAACGCGTCGGGCAATGCACTCCGTTTCACCGAGCGGATCGCCCGCGATCTCGGGGCGCACGGGGTCGTCATCGTCTCCGGTCTCGCCCGCGGGATCGACACCGCCGCACATCGGGGCTCCATCGACAGCGGAACGATCGCCGTGGTCGCCGGCGGCGCGGATATCGTCTATCCGCCGGAGAACGAGGCGCTCAGGGGCCGCATCATCGCCGAGGGCGCGCTGATCGCCGAAGCGCCCATTGGAACGCGCCCGCTGGCACGGCATTTTCCGGCCCGGAACCGGATCATCTCCGGACTCACGCGGGCGACGCTCGTGGTCGAGGCGGCCAAGCGGTCCGGCTCCCTGATCACCGCACGCTTCGCCGCTGACCAGGGTCGGGAAGTCTGCGCAGTGCCCGGATCGCCGATGGATCCGCGCTGCGCCGGAAGCAATGGCCTGCTACGGGACGGCGCCCATCTCATCGAACGGGCGGAGGATCTGCTGACCCTGCTCCTGGCGGGCGGCATCCGTGAAGAACCGACAGGAACCGAGCAATTTTCCCTCACAGGCGCGACCCCTCAAAACATGGAGAAAATAGACGATGCAGCGCGTGAATCCGTGCTTGCATTGCTGGATGCCACGCCGCTACCGGTTGACGAAATCATCCGCCAATGCCAATTGTCACCGCCGGTGGTCCTTACCATCCTTCTGGAAGCGGAGCTCGCCGGCGAGGCCGAGCGCCACCCCGGGAACAGCGTGGCGCGGCGCTACAACCCTCCGTAATGGCCGGGGTTCTTGTTGTCGGCGCCGGGCCACCACCGCAAGAAAGGACGTCCGGTTAGCCGCATGAAAATTGTCGTCGTCGAGTCGCCGGCCAAAGCCAAAACCATCAATAAATACCTTGGCAGCGACTACAAGGTGCTCGCAAGCTATGGGCATATTCGTGACCTGCCCTCCAAGGACGGGTCGGTGGATCCCGAAGCCGATTTCGCAATGGTCTGGGAAGCGCAGCCACGTGCCGAGAAGCAGATCAAGGAGATCGCCAGCGCGGTAAAAGGGGCCGAACGGCTCTATCTCGCGACTGACCCGGATCGCGAGGGCGAGGCAATCTCCTGGCACGTGCAGAACGTGCTCTCCGACCGCAAGGCGCTGAAGGGCGTCGACGTGAAACGCGTGGTCTTCAACGAGATCACCAAGCGCGCCGTGCTGGACGCGATCGACAATCCGCGCGATCTCGACCAGGACCTGGTGGATGCCTATCTTGCCCGCCGGGCGCTTGACTATCTCGTCGGCTTCACGCTCTCGCCGGTGCTCTGGCGAAAGCTCCCGGGCTCCCGCTCGGCCGGCCGGGTGCAGTCCGTCGCGCTGCGCCTGATCTGCGAGCGCGAAGCCGAGATCGAGGCCTTCCGCTCGGACGAATACTGGACCATCGACGCGCAGTTCCGGACCAAGGAACGCAGGAACTTCACCGCCCGCCTGACCCATCTCGACGGCGCCAAGCTGGAAAAGCTTTCCATCGGCACCGAAAAGGCGGCGACGGAAGCGGTCGCGCGCCTCGCGGGCGGGACCTATTCGGTGCGCTCGCTCGAGAAGAAGCAAACCAAGCGCCATCCCTATCCCCCCTTCACGACCTCGACCCTGCAGCAGGAAGCCTCGCGCAAGCTCGGCTTCGGCGCCTCGCGCACGATGCAGATCGCGCAGAAGCTCTATGAGGGGATCGATCTCGGCGGCGAGACCGTCGGTCTCATCACCTATATGCGGACCGACGGGGTGCAGCTCAGCCAGGAGGCGGTCTTCGCCATCCGCGACGATATCGGCAAGAATTTCGGCGACCGCTACCTGCCGAACAGCCCGCGGATGTACAAGAACAAGTCGAAGAACGCCCAGGAAGCCCACGAGGCGATCCGCCCGACCGACGTGCGCCGGCATCCGAAGCAAATGGCGGCCCATCTCGACAAGGATATGCTCCGGCTCTACGAACTGATCTGGAAGCGGACCGTCGCCTGTCAGATGGCAAGCGCGGAACTCGACCAGACCACCGCAATCATCGGTGCAGCCGACAACAGGGCGGAGTTCCGGGCGACCGGCTCCATCGTGACTTTCGACGGTTTCCTGAAACTCTATCAGGAGACCCGGGACGATCCGTCGCAGGACGACGACCAGAACGACCGTCTGCTGCCGGCCATGGCCGAGGGCGAGGCCCTGGCGCATGACAAGACCATGCCGGAGCAGCATTTCACCCAGCCACCGCCGCGCTACAGCGAGGCCAGCCTGGTGAAGAAGATGGAGGAGCTCGGCATCGGCCGCCCGTCGACCTATGCCAGCATCCTGCAGGTGCTGCAGGACAGAAACTACGTCAGGCTCGACAAACGGCGCTTCATACCGGAGGACCGCGGCCGCCTGGTCACCACCTTCCTCTCGAACTTCTTTACCCGCTATGTGCAGTACAATTTCACGGCGGAGATGGAGGACGCGCTCGACAACATCGCCGAGGGCACCGTCGCCTGGAAGAAGGTCCTGCAAGATTTCTGGAAGGCTTTCCGCGAGGCGGTCGACAACACCAAAGAGCTGAAGATCTCGGATGTGCTGGACGCGCTCGACGAGGAACTCGGCCAGCACTTCTTCCCGGTCGACGAGAATGGCGCAAGCATTCGTGCCTGCCCGACCTGCAGCAACGGCCGGCTCGGTCTGAAGCTCGGAAAGTTCGGCGCCTTTATCGGCTGCTCGAACTATCCGGAATGCAAGTACACGCGGCAGATGACCCAGGCCGGCGACGGCAGCGAAGACGGCACCGCCGATCTCGCCAACGGTCCGAAGATCCTCGGCCAGGATCCGGCCACCGGTCTCGATGTTTCACTGCGAAAGGGGCCCTACGGCACCTATGTGCAGCTCGGCGAGAAAACTGACGACAACCCGAAGCCGAAGCGGGCCTCGCTGACCAAGGGCATGAACCCGGCGGATGTCACGCTCGAATCGGCGCTCGCGCTTCTTGCATTGCCGCGCGAGGTCGGGCCGGATCCGGAAAGCGGCGAGATCATCCTCGCCGGGATCGGACGCTACGGCCCCTATCTCAAGATCGGCAGCACTTATATCTCGATTCCGGCGGGCGACGATGTACTGACCATCGGCATCAACCGCGCCGTCGATCTGATCGCCAACAGTCCGAAGAAAAAGAACCCGGGGCGCGAGCTCGGCGAATATGACGGCAAACCCATCACCGTCGGCGCCGGACGCTTCGGTCCCTATGTGAAGCATCAGAAGATCTACGCGACCATTCCGAAGAACATCGCTCCGGAAGAGGTCACGCTGGAGCAGGCGATCGAGCTGATCAAGGCCAAGGCCGAAAAGTCGGGTGCCGGCAAGACCGCGAAGAAAGCCCCGGCCAAGAAGGCACCGACGAAAAAGGCGGCCGCCAAGAAGACCACGGCAAAGAAGAAGACCTCGGCCAAGAAGTCGGCCTCAGCCAAGGACCCGGCCCAGGCGGCCGGGGACGATTAGGCCGGCGGATCGCGTGACCGCCCGGAAACCGCCTCACGGTCTGCCGAGCCGCGAGGCCGTCATCGAGTTCATCCAGGACAGTCCGACTCCGGTCGGCCGCCGGGAAATCGCGCGCGCCTTCAACATCAAGGGTGCCGACCGGATCCCGCTGAAAGCCCTGCTGAAAGATCTGGCAGCGGAAGGCGTGATCGATCTCGGCCGGAACCGCCGTGCGGCCGCGCCGGGCACGCTGCCGGAGGTCACCGTGGTCGCCATCACGGGGATCGACGAGGACGGGCATGCGAGCGCCCGCCCGCTCCCCTGGCGCGAACAGGGAGAGCCGCCCCCCATCACGATCCCGCCCTCCAGCCGCGCACCTGCCATCGGGACCGGGGACCGCGCGCTCGTGAAGCTGGAGCGGGTCGCCCAGGGAAAATACCGCGGCCGGATCATGCGCAAGCTGGAAAGCCGCGGCGAGCGGGTCGTGGGCCAGCTGAAGCGCGAGGGCAAGGACTACCGGATCCTGCCCTCCGACCGGAAGGCCAGGGCCGACTATACTGTCGAGCCGGGTGAGACGGCGGATGCCAAGCCGGGCGAACTGGTCGTCGCGGAGATCCTGCCGCGCGGCCGTATGGGACTGCGCCACGCACGGGTCATCGAGGTTCTCGGCGATGCCGCGGCGCCGCGCGCCGTCAGCTTGATTGCGATTGCCGAGCACGAGATCCCCTCCGTGTTTCCGGACGCCTGCGAGGCACAGGCGAATGCCGCGAAACCGGTCACGCTCGGCAAGCGGACCGATCTCAGGCCGCTGCCGCTGGTGACGATCGACGGCAGCGACGCGCGCGATTTCGACGACGCTGTCTTCGCCGAGGCGGACGGAGATCCGAAGAACCCGGGCGGCTACCGCGTTCTCGTCGCGATCGCAGATGTCGCGCACTATGTCCGCCCGGGAGACGCGCTCGACACGGAGGCACGCAAGCGCGGCAACTCCGTCTATTTCCCCGACCGGGTCGTGCCGATGCTCCCGGAGGCGCTCTCGAACGGCCTGTGTTCGCTCCGCCCCGACGAGGACCGGGCCTGCCTTGCGGTCGAGATGGTCATCAATGCGCGCGGCCAGAAGGTGCGGCACAGGTTCATGCGCGGCCTGATGCGCTCCTCGGCGCGGTTGACCTACGAGCAGGTCCAGGCAGCAGCGGATGGCCGCGATGACGGCGATATTGTGCCGGAGGGCGTGATCGGACCTCTCTACGGCGCCTACCGGCTACTGCTCGCCGCGAGGTCAGAGCGCGGCGCCCTCGATCTCGACCTGCCAGAGCGCAAGGTCGTGCTCGGCGACGACGGCAAAATCGCGTCGATCGAGCCGCGCGAACGGCTCGACAGCCACCGGCTGATCGAGGAATTCATGGTCCTGGCGAACGTCGCCGCGGCCGAGACGCTGGAAGCCAAGCGGCGGCTCTGCATGTACCGGATCCATGAGACCCCCGATCCCGAGAAGATCGAGGCGCTGAAGGAATATCTCGAAGGGCTCGACCTTCCCTTCGGTACCTCCGGCGTAATCCGGCCCAGGACCTTCAACGAGCTTCTCGCCAAGGTCCGCGGCGGCCCGCACGAGACCATCGTGAACGAACTGGTGCTGCGCAGCCAGAGCCAGGCCGTCTACAGCCCTGACAATATCGGCCATTTCGGGCTCGGCCTCCGGCGCTACGCCCATTTCACCTCGCCGATCCGACGCTATTCCGACCTGCTGGTGCACCGCGCGCTGATCGATGCGCACGGTTTCGGCAAGGATGGGCTCGGCGATGTCGAGATGGAGGCGTTCAACGATACAGCCGAACATATCTCCATGACCGAACGGCGCGCGGCGGCCGCGGAGCGCTCGGCGATCTCGCGCTATGTCGCCGCCTATCTGACGGACCAGGTGGGAAACACCTTCGAGGCGCGCGTCTCCGGCGTCGGGTCGGCGGGCCTCTTCATCGCCCTTGCCGGGATCGGGGCGGACGGCCTGCTGCCGATGAAGCGCTTGCCAGGGGACTTCTACGATCTTGACGACCACCGCCATTCGCTCAGCGGACGGGCCACGGGCCTGACTTTCAGGATCGGCGACACGGTCACCGTTCGCCTCGTTGACGCGGAACCGCTCACCGGTGGACTGCTGCTGGACTACATCTCGGGCGGAACCGAAGGACGCCCCGGGGGCCAGCGCGGGTCGCGCCGGCCCGGTGGCATCCGCAAGCGCCGCGGTCGGCACAGGCACGGTCAGGGCGGGAACGCCCGCGGACGCCCGAAGAAGTCCCGCTGACGCGTGCGGCTTTTCCGCCTATAGTGTGGACATGAACCATAAGTCGTTGAACCGGCACACAGACGCCATTCGAGATTACCGGCCCAGACAATTGCGCTTCGCCCCGTCGCGCTTTCTCTGTGCGGTACTGCTGTCCGCACTGGCGGCCTGCGCGATGCCGCGCGCTCCCGTGGATCCGACGGTCTACGACCGGGACGCGGCGACCGAAGTTTTCTCCGCCGGCTTCGAAGGCATCACCAGTTTCTATATCGAGGAAACCGATCTGCCGTCGCTCGTGATGACCGGGCTGCAAGGAATGCGGAAACTCGACGATACGGTCACTGTCGTGGATCACGGCGACCAGGTCGTTGTCGGGCGCGACGGCCGGGACGTCGCCGCATTCACCGTCCCCGACTCGGACGACGTGGCACGCTGGAGCATGCTCACCGCGGCAGTAATCGATACCGGCCGACGGGTCTCGCCCGCCTTGCGCGACGCGCCGCCGGAGACGCTCTACAATCTGGTCTTCGAAAGCGCGCTTGCCGATCTCGACCGGTTCTCGCGCTATACGACCGCTGCCGACGCAAGCCGGAGCCGGGCTCATCGTCGAGGCTATTCCGGCATCGGAGTTGTGCTGATCAAGGAAAGCGGCCTGTTCCGTATCCAGGAGGTCTTCGAGAACGGCCCCGCCGCGGAAAGCGGTCTCACTGTCGGCGACATGATCGTCGCAATTGACGACAGGACGGTGGCGGGGCTCGACCTGCTGGCGGTCTCCGACCTGCTGCGCGGGCATGACGGGAGCGTGGTTCGGATAACCACGGAATCACAGGAGCGCGAGCGGACCGTTTCCGTGACCCGGGCCCCCGTGATCGAGCAGACGGTCTATCTCAAACGTCTGGGCGACAGCGCTCATCTGGAGATCCGGAGTTTCAACGAAGCCACGGCCACAAGCCTGCGCCAGAAGATCGCCGAAGCCGCAGCGACAATCGGCCCGTCGATGAACGGGATCATTCTCGATTTCAGGCACAACCGCGGCGGTGTGCTGCGCGATGCCGTGTCCATCGCGGACCTGTTCATCGAGGATGGACGCATCCTGCTGACCAAAGGCCGCCATCCGCGTTCGGAGAAGGAATTCAAGGCCGACCAGCCGGATATCGCGGTCGGCGTTCCGCTGATCGTCCTGATCGACGGAGACTCGGCCTCCGCCTCGGAAGTCGTCGCCGGCGCGCTGCAGGACAGCGGACGCGCCGTGCTGATCGGCTCGCGCACCTACGGCAAAGGCACTGTGCAGATGATCGTACGCCTGCCGAACGATGGCGAGCTGATCATCACCTGGGCCAAGATGTACACCCCGTCCGGCTATCCGATCGGGCCGTTCGGTGTCTACCCGACGATCTGCTCGGCCGAGATCGCGGACCCAGACCTGCAGTTTGTCGGCGCCGATGCCCGCGTGGCTGCGGTCCGCGCGCGCGAGCTTCTGCGCCTGCGCAGGATCGCGCACGATCTTGACGACAGCATCCAGAAAGTGCTGCTTGAACGCTGCAGCGACCGGAAACCTGTCGGCGATGCCGGTGACCTCGACCTCGCCCTGGCGCTCAGACTGCTGCGCGAACCGGGTCAGTTCGAGCGTGCTTTCGAAGCGTCCCTCATCGCTTCGAAATGGCCCTCTCCCGCCCAATAGTCCCGCCGGCCCGGGAATTGCCGATAGGCGCTTGACAGAGGCCTGGATATGGATATGTTTGCGGCCTTCGAATTCACTCCGAATGATGGGGAACGGCGATGGCCAAGCCCGCGACAGTGCTTATCAAGCTCGTCAGCACCGCTGATACCGGATACTTCTACGTTACGAAGAAGAACCCGCGCACTCAGACCGAGAAGCTTCAGCTCAAGAAGTATGACCCGGTTGCGCGCAAGCACGTGCTGTTCAAGGAATCCAAGATCAAGTAAGCGGTTTCCGCCGAACGATGACCAGAACGGGCCGTTCACGCGGCCCGTTTTGTTTTGTCCGGATGCCTCTGGAGAAATTGCTCAGTCGGGCTCGGAAGTATCCGCGACGACCCGGTTTCGCCCCGCCGCCTTCGCACCGTAAAGCGCCTTGTCCGCACGGCGGATCAGATCCTCGACGGCCAGGTCCTCGTCGCGTCGCATGGTCAGGCCGATACTGATCTTCACCGAAATCGGTCCGTCGGTGCTCTCGACCGCAACGACCGTGTCCGCAACGCGCTTGCGTAGTCGCTCGGCGACGGCTTCGGCGAACTCCTCCGAGGTGTCGGGCATGACCACGACGAATTCCTCGCCACCGATCCGCGCGACCATATCGACCGAACGCAGGCTGTTGGTCAGGGCTCCCGCCACGGCCTTCAACACCCGGTCCCCCACGAGGTGACCATGGGTGTCGTTGACCGCTTTGAAATGATCGATATCCAGCATCAGCAGCGCCAGCGGCTTGCGCCGTTCCACCGCGCTGTCCATCAGGCTCTTGAGATAGGTCTCGAGGTATCGCCGGTTATAAAGACCCGTGAGGCTGTCTATCAGCGCCATCGAGAGGGAGCGCTCGTAATTGTCGCGCAGCCTGTCCTGAAAGCGCCGCCGGCGGATCTGGGTCCTCGTGCGGGCCGTCAGCTCGTTCTTGTCGAGCGGCTTCATGATGTAGTCGTTGGCGCCGAGGTCCAGAGACTTCGCCAGCTTGTCGAGTTGATCCATCTCGCCGGTCATCAGCACGGGAACCTGGCGCGTCCGCTCCGAAGCGCGGAACTGCGAGACGAGGCGCAGTGCGTCCTCCGTCTCCAGGTTCAGGCTGCAGACAATGAGCTCGACATCGGTTGAGGTCGCGATTTCCCGCGCCTGCGCGGCGTCGGCAGCGACATGGACCTCGTTATCGTCCCGGTTCAGGATGTTTCGGGTGTTCGCAGCATCGATCGGGTTGTCCTCGACCAGCAGGATTCTGCCGGACTCGTACCCGACCGGCTGCAATCCCGATCCCGCCTCCAGCACACCGAAATGAGCTGACGTCTGCTCGCGCAGAAGCCACTCGTCCATCATCACCTTGAGGCGGAGCAGCGAGCGCACACGGGCGAAAAGAGCAGTATCGTCGACCGGCTTGGTCAGGAAATCGTCGGCCCCGGCTTCAAGCCCCCGGACCCGGTCAGACGGATCGCTGAGCGCGGTCACCATGACCACGGGAAGATGCACCGTCGCCGGATTGTTGCGGATGCGCTTACAGACCTCGAAGCCGTCTATTCCCGGCATCATGACGTCGAGCAGGACGATATCGGGAATTTCGGACTCGATGATTTCGAGCGCTTCGGGTCCGTTGGAAGCCGTCCGCACATCGAAATACTCGCTCATAAGCTTGGCTTCGAGCAGCTTGATGTTCGGCAGGACGTCGTCAACGACGAGTACGCGTCCAGGCATCGCGGTCTATCCGAGGAATTTCTGAACCGTCTCCAGGAAATGGCTCACCGATATCGGCTTGGCGATATAGGCTTCGCAGCCGCCTTCCCGGATCTTTTCCTCATCGCCCTTCATGGCAAAGGCCGTGACAGCAATCACGGGAATCGCGCTGAGGTCATCGTCTTCCTTGATCCATTTCGTCACTTCGAGGCCGGAAACCTCGGGAAGCTGGATATCCATCAGAATGAGATCGGGCCGCTTCTCGCGGGCAATCTTCAGGGCTTCCATGCCATCTCGGGTGCCGAGGATGTTGTAGCCGTGCGCTTCCAGGAGGTCGTGGAACAGCTTCATGTTGAGTTCGTTATCCTCAACGATGAGTACCGTTTTCTCGACTGACGTTTCTGCCGCCACTCCGTCCTCCATCAGAACCTTCGCGCACATTCGCTGCGCAGTACCGTGACCCGACCCTGTATGACCGGATAAAATTAATAACTTACAAATGAATAAACAGTTTAAACACTCCAAGCGCAAGTGACCATTGATCAAAGCAGGGCAGGCGATGGACGCACCCGGCCAATCCCAATTCCGGATCGGGATCGACCTCGGCGGGACCAAGACCGAGTTGGTCGCACTCTCACCCTCGGGAGAACCGATCGTTCAGGAGCGGGTCCCCACCCGCCGAGGCGACTATGGCGCCACGATCGGCACGATTGGCGCGCTGGTCAATCGCGCAGAGGAGCGGATCGGGCAATCCTGTTCTGTCGGCGTGGGTATACCCGGAACGGTCTCGCGCGATACCGGCCTGGTAAAGAACGCGAACTCAACCTGGCTGATCGGGAAACCGCTGCGCCGGGACTTGGAAGCGGCGCTGAGGCGTCCTGTCCGCATCCAGAACGACGCCAATTGTTTCGCTGTATCGGAAGCCGTCGACGGCGCCGGCCGCGATGCCGAGATTGTCTTCGGCGTGATCCTCGGAACCGGCGTCGGTGCCGGCATCGCGATACGGCGCGAGGCCGTCGAGGGACGCAACGCGATCGCCGGTGAATGGGGGCACAATCCCCTTCCCGCGCCCCGTGACGACGAACGCCCGGGAGAGGAATGTTATTGCGGACGGCGCGGATGCATAGAGACCTTCCTCTGTGGACCGGCGCTGGAGCGCCAGTATGTGGCGGCAGGCGGAAAGCCGCGCTCGGGCAGCGAGATCGCCGCGCGCGCCGGGGCCGGAGACCCGATCGCCGACGCCGTGCTCGACCGCTATGAGGACCGCCTCGCACGCGCCCTCGCGCATGTGATCAACATTCTCGATCCGGATGTCATCGTGCTGGGCGGCGGACTGTCGAATGTACGGCGGTTCTACGAAACGGTCCCGCGCCTCTGGGAGCCGCACGTCTTTTCCGATATCGTGAAGACGGAATTGAGTCCCCCGGTCCATGGCGACTCCAGCGGCGTGCGCGGCGCGGCGTGGCTGTGGCCGGCATAGGAAATACCGGGTAATCCCGACAACGGTGCCGACTGCGGAAAGATGACCGAGCGCGATGTCTCGATAAGGCTGCCCGCGATCTGCCGCAGCTGCTTCTGCTGGCACGAGAGTGTCCCGTCTACAGACGGCGCCCGTTGCCCCCGCTGCGGTTCACCACGGATCTCCGCGCACCCGGAGATCCGTGCGCTCTCCATCGCCCATATTGATTGCGACGCGTTTTATGCCACGGTTGAAAAACGCGACAACCCGGAGCTTCTGAGCAAGCCCGTGATCGTCGGCGGCGGCAAGCGCGGCGTCGTCTCCGCCGCCTGCTATGTCGCCCGAACCTACGGCATCCGTTCGGCCATGCCCATGTTCAAGGCCCTCAAGGCCTGCCCCCATGCCGTGGTGATCAAGCCCGACATGCGAAAATACAGCCGGATCGGGAAACAGATTCGCGAACTCATGCATTCGGTCACGCCGCTGGTTGAGCCGATCTCGATCGACGAGGCCTTTCTCGACCTGGGCGGGACGGAACGCCTCCATCACGCGCCTCCGGCCGAAACCCTCTGCCGGCTCGTTGCCCGCATAGAGACAGAGATCGGCGTCACGGCCTCGATCGGCCTCAGCTATAACAAGTTTCTCGCCAAGGTGGCCTCCGACCTCGACAAGCCGCGCGGATTCGCGGCGATCGGACGGGAGGACTCGCGCGCGTTTCTGCGCGACCGCCCCGTGACCACGATCTGGGGCGTCGGCAAGTCGCTGCACGAGAAGCTGCGGAAAGACGGGATCGAGACCGTCGGACACCTCCAGGGCATGGAGGAGGATGCTTTGGTGCGCCGCTACGGTAGCATCGGCACCCGGCTCGCCCGGTTCGCCCAAGGCCGCGACGACCGAAAGGTCGATCCCCAGTCCGAAACCAAGAGCGTCTCCTGCGAGACCACATTCTCGGAGGATCTGAGAACGCTGGAGGAACTGGATCCTGTGCTCTGGCGCCTCGCCGAGGAATTGTCCGGCCGACTGAAGACAAAGGCCCTGAGCGGACGGACGATCATCCTCAAACTCAAGACCGCCGATTTCAGGCAGATCAGCCGTCAGGTCCATCAGCCCGGCCCGACGCAGATGGCCGAAACGCTCTACAGGGCCGGACGCCGGCTGCTCGAGCGTGAACTCGACGGACGGGCGTTCCGGCTCATCGGGATCGGCGTCTCCGAGCTTGCGGATCCAGAAGGCGCCGACCTTCCGGACCTTGCCGATCCGGGTCTCGGCCGCCGACGCAAGGTCGAAAGCGCGATGGACGCCGTCAGGGCGAAGCTCGGGAAGAAAGCGATCACGAAAGGCCGTGGGTTCCGGCAGGAAACGGAGAAACAGGGCGTTACCTCACGCCTTCCCGATGAGAAGGAGGAGGACGGGGCGGACTGATTGCCCCCGTCGCTAGCAGCCTGTGGCCGCCAGCCGCTCGAGACGCTGCAAGGTGACGTCTACTGCGAAATCCTTGAAATGGATCTCGAGGCGGCGCGCGATGCCGTTCGCGAGGAGATCGACCGAGAGTTCGTAATCCGGCGTCTCTTCGCTGCTTTCCGGACCATAGAAGGCCAGACGCACCGGCCAGTAGGCACCGGAGATCAAGGGGTCTTTCTCACCCTCGGCCGATTTCTTCCGCCCGATCGCAGCCGAGACAAAACTCGCCGGCTCGAATTCCGATCCATCGAACAGTGGGGCGGAAAAGAATTTCGCGCCGGCCGCGATCCTGTCCAGCAGCAGAAAGGTATGCTGGCTCGGAAACAGAACCTCCGCCGGAAGGTCCATGGTCTTGTTCTCGGGTTCCGAGAAGGCGGCGACCACCGAGCCGTCACCCGCTCTGACGGCGCGGCCCTCGATGATCTCGCCGCCGTTCCCGTCGAATTCCTTCTTGACGATAAAGCGGAAGGACGAGCCGTCTTTCGCCTCCCACGTGCTCATCAGAGAATCGACACTCCGCACGCCGCCTTCGGCGCTCTGCAGGATCATCAGATTGCGCTGGTTTATCGCCCAACCGTCGCATTCATCGCGCCATTCGAAGGACATCTGGCCGCCGACCCCCACGATCTCGGTATTCGACGCCGTGCTCTTGAGGGACAGTTTGTAGAGTGCCTTGTGGGGAACGAGGCGGTCCGCAGCTCCGGCTTCGGCGCCCGCAATGGGCAGAACCAGCCCCGCCAGCACCGTGCCGAGCGCGAAGGCCTTCTTCAATACTGCGTCCACATTTCCCTCCGTCCGGCGTGTCGTCGCCGGCCATTGTCTCGGGTTACCCGGCACAGCTTTCCCCATACCCGGCAATTCCTGCCCGCCGATCAACAATATGGCGTTACAGCGGCAAAATGAAACCGGCCATTGAGAGAAATATTTCCTTAATTTCAATTAGTTCCAATTCAATCCCGCGTTGGCACGGGGCCTGCAAGCCGAAAGGGCGAGAAACAACGACCAGGTGGTGTGACATGTCGAACTTCATGCACCCGCAAGACCCGAAACCGGAAGACACGCAATTGACGAGCGCATTTGCACATCTCGATGTCGGCAACCTCCTCTCCCGCATGCCGGTGGACATCGCGACCCGTGCCTCGGAAATCGTGAAGGACGAGGGTCTGGACGACACCGAAATCGCGCTGCGTCTCGCCATGATCGCGATGACCGAAGCCGAGAACCGGATCGCCCGCCAGGAAAAGCGGATCGCCTATCTCGAGAGCCTTTCTGTCACCGATGAACTGACAGGCCTGCTGAATCGCCGCGGCTTCGCCGACCGTCTCCAGAGCGCGCTGGCCTCCAGCAAGCGTCAGGGGATCTCCGGGACGCTGCTCCTGATCGATCTCGACAAGTTCAAGGCCGTCAACGACACCCACGGTCACGCGGCCGGCGATGCCCTGCTCGTGACGGTCGCCCGTATTCTTCAGTCGCGGACCCGCGAAACCGATAGCGTGGCGCGGCTCGGCGGAGACGAGTTCGCCGTCATCATGACCGGTGCGGACGAGGACGATGCCACCGCACGCATCGAGGCGCTCGACCGCGAATTGAACACCCGGGTCCTGCAATGGCACGGATCCCTCATTCATCTCCATGCAAGTGTCGGTCACGACGCCTACGGGCCGGACGACACCGAAACCGAATTGCTCGACAGGGTCGACCGCGCAATGTACGCGCGGAAACAGAACAGCCCATTCGCTGAGCTGTAACCGCCCCTGGCGTGCAATCTACTTGTCGATACGGGCATTTGCCTCCTCTGTCGGCAAGCACCCAGAGCAAACCTTGAGGGAGCTGAGCAATCGGCTCCCTCTTTTTCTTTTGGCCTGCCATTTTTCGTCCGCCGTGGCATGGCGCGCGGTTGCCCGGCCAGGTCGAAAGGCCTAGGGTCGCTCCCGCGGCGGCATCGTCCGCAAATCTCAAATCCTGACGGGAGTGAGCCGGATGGCTTATCTCTATCTGGGGCTCGCGATCGTCGCGGAGGTCATCGGCACCCTGGCCCTGAAGGCAACGAACGGCTTCACGGTCCTCGTTCCCTCGATCGTGGTTCTGTGCAGCTATTCCGCCGCCTTCGTGCTGCTCAGCTTCTGCCTGAGGGAAATGCCGGTCGGGATCGTCTACGGGATCTGGGCCGGCCTCGGCGTGGTTCTGGTCACGGTGGCCGGCGTCTTCGTCTACCGGCAGATGCCTGACGTACCGGCGATCATCGGCCTTGCCATGATCGTGGGCGGCGTCGTGGTCATTCACCTGTTCTCGAAAGCGGGCACGCACTGACCCCGGCCCGTTCTCTCCCGCCGGTCCAACGGCGCCGCTCACTCAAGATCAATGGATTGAAGCGACCGGCAACCTATTGTCTCAGGCCGAAAACCGGCTCGAAGCTGGAGGTCGCGACCATGGCATCGTAGCCGGCGAACGCGCCACCGGTGACACGTTGCAGCAGGTTGCCCTTCAAACGCACCGACATGATCACCGGCGACGGCGCAGCAATGCCCTGGTTCGATGCAAACCGGTCGTGAAGCAGGATCGCTTCGGCTGCCTCGCGCGGAGCCTCGTTAGTCCCGGCGAGGCCGGTTTCTGCAAAGATCTCGGAAGGATTCTCGACCACATGCGACTTTGGCTCGCCCGGTACCGCCCGTACCGGGCGCAGGACTGGCAGAACCGTCATCGTGGCCCGGGCGCTTGTTTCGACCGTCGTCGGCTCCGGATCGGCTGCCGGTCCCGCAAGAGCCTCGCGGGCTTGCGGTTCGACCTTCCAGCTCACGTCGGCGGATACCGGAAGCAGCAGGTGTTCAGAGGACGCAACAACGCTCTTCAGTGCAAGCGGCTCAGGTTCGAGGGCCGCCGCAACCGGCACGAACCCGGCGACACTCAGATCCTCCAACGACTCCAGCCCGGCATCGATCACATTCGAAGACCGACCACCGTCCTCATTCTCAGCGGCGGCTTCGACCAGAAGAGTCTCGGATTCCTGCCGGCCGGGCCAGTTCTCGCGCCCCCTGACGTCCGGGTCGACGTCCGCGCTCATGGTCAGCATCGTCTTGCCGCTCACGGTACCTGCCGGGATCGAGGCATGGTCGATCCAGTCGTCGCCGTCACCGGGGTAATAGGCCACGATCTCCGTCAGAGGCTTCTGGTCGTCGCTGGCATATTCGTGGCAGGGCTCGTCACCGAACGCGACGCGAAGGAGGGAGCAGTCCTCGTCAACGGCCGCCGACAAGAGGTGATCGGTGGTACTCTTGCCGGTCGCCATGAAGGCAATTCCGGACAATCCCGTCGTCGCCAGCTGAATCGCCGGCGGCAAGATCGGTAGACATCCCCCGAGCAGCAGAGGTAGGGCCGCGACAAGCAGGCCTCTTTTCATCGTGATTCTCCCGCAAGAATCAACGTGTTATCCGACTTTATTCTACCTATTTCGCAGCAGTAGGCAAGCCGCGTCGCCAACGGTTTTCAGGCCACGCGCTTCGCCAGGACTTAGAACATTGAAAACAAGGGACAGTTTTGTACGGCTCACAGCATTTCGCTCGACCGCGTTTCCGTGTATGAGAACCGGCATGACAATCATTTCCGATACCGAAGCGCTCGCCGCGGTCTGCGCCGAATTCGCTTCCGAGGACTTCGTGACGATCGATACGGAGTTCATGCGCGAGAAAACCTATTATCCGCAGCTTTGCCTGGTTCAGCTCGGCAATGACGACAAGGCGGTCGCGATCGATACGCTTGCCAGCGGGATAGATCTCGCTCCTCTGGTCGCGCTGCTGAAGGACAGGAAGGTGCTGAAGGTCTTCCACGCGGCGCGCCAGGATCTCGAGATCTTCTACCATCTCTGCGGCGAGCTTCCGGCACCGGTTTTCGATACCCAGATTGCCGCCATGGTCTGCGGATTCGGCGATCAGGTCTCCTATGACAAGCTGGTACAGAGTCTGACCGGAACCCGGCTGGACAAGAGCTCCCGCTTTGCGGACTGGTCGCATCGGCCGCTGAGCGAGAAGCAGCTTGGCTATGCCCTCGCCGACGTCACGCACCTGCGCAAGGTCTACCGCAAGCTGGTGCAGAAGATCGAGAGCACGGGGCGGCAGGACTGGATCGAGGACGAAGTCGCGAAAATGGCCGATCCGGAACTCTACGACCCCGATCCCGAAACCGTCTGGCAGCGCCTCAAGGTTCGCAGCGGCAAACCGAAATTCCTTGCCGTTCTGCAGCAGGTCGCCGCCTACCGCGAGCGGGAGGCCCGCCAGCGCGACGTGCCGCGCAACCGGATTCTGCGGGACGATGTGCTGATGGATCTCGCGGCCCACGCGCCGACCACGCCGGAAGAACTCGCCCGCACTCGAACTTTCAATGCGCAGACCGCGAACGGCCGTCTCGGACGGGATATCCTCAGTGTCATTGAGAAGGGTCTCGCGATCCCGCCGGAGCAGTGTCCCACCCTTCCGGAGAAGGAGAACAAGCGGGAAGCGCCGGGTCCGATCGTCGAACTGCTGAAGGTGCTCCTGAAGATCCGATCGGAAGAAGAGAAAGTCGCGGCGCGGCTGATCGCCAATGCCTCCGACATCGAGGCGATTGCACTCGACGACGATGCCGACGTGCCGGCGCTCAAGGGGTGGCGCCGAGAGATTTTTGGCGGCGACGCGGTCAATCTCAAGCACGGGCGCATCGGTCTGACCGCCGACGATGGCAGGATCAAGCTGATGCGGTTCTGAGAAAGGACGATCGCCGTCCGGTCAGTGCTCGATCCGGATATCCTGCCCGAGGGCCTCTGACAGGGCGTTGATCCGGCGCGTGACCACGTCGCCGGCAAGTCCTCCCTGGTGGCCACGCATACTGATGACGAAGCCGCGCTCACCGACCATGTCCCGTTCGCGCTCCAGGAGGGCGCTTTCCAGGAGTTCGGTCGCACCTCCCGAGAGCGTCAGCGCGAGGCGCAGAGCGAGGCCGACATTCAGGGCGAGCTCGCGCCGGCGCAGCGACAGCAGCTTGCGCACCCGCACCGTCCCCTCTTCCTCGACACCGCCCGTATAGCGGGCGAGGATGGCGTAGGCGAGGAACACCCGGTCGGCATGGTTCAGCCCCACCACCGGCAGGCGCAGCACCCGGTTGAAGGCATGCTCCCCGCGATAGCTCGGATGCTCGCCCCAGGCGAAATCGCTGAGCGCGCAGGCAGCACGGATCAAGCGCTGCTCACTGGCGGGCACATTCTCGAAGAACGGGGAGATCCAGCGCTCGAGCACATCGGGATGCGGACTGAAACGGCTACTCTTGTAGGCAATGTCCATGCAACTGTCGATCAGCGGATCGCGCGCCTGCTCGCCCTGCGGCAGGCGATCGTAGAGGCATCCTTCGCGCAGTCCGAATGAGGAAAAGACCACCTGCCGCGCGCGCCCCAGTTCGACCACCCGCTTCAGCACCAGCGCGGTGATCGGCAGCTTGTCGATACGACGTTTGGAAATCGCGCCCAGCGCGCGCAGGTCCTTGCGGCCCATGCGGGTGATCTCGTCGAGGAAGCGGGAAACTTCTCCGGCACCAATCGCGTAATTGTGGATGACTTCGAGCGGATAATCGGTCAGCTCCATGTGGGCGCGCGCGAGACTCCGCCAGGCGCCGCCGACGGCAAAGAGATCCCGGCCGTCGAGAGCACCCAGCCACTCCACGCCCTTCAGGATCCCGTCGATCCGATCGGTCATCGCGTCCCGCGTCTGCGCCGTCAATTCGCCGAGCCGAAGCGGGCCGAGCGGCGTGGTCTCGAAGCGGCGCGCCTGTCCGTTCTGCACGTCCACGAGTTCGAGACTGCCGCCGCCGAGGTCCCCGACCACGCCGTCCGCCTGCGGGAAGGCGCTGATCACGCCAAGCGCAGAAAGCCGGGCCTCCTCGTCTCCGGAGAGCACCGTCACACGATGTCCGAACCGCTCCTCGATCGTGGTGACGAACTCGTCGCCGTTGGTCGCGTCCCGCACGGCGGCGGTCGCGAGCACGCTGATATCCTCGACCCCCATCCCCCGAGCGATGGTGAAGTAGCGTTCCAGATTCTCCATCGCCGAGCGGACGCCCGGTTCCGAGAGATGCCCGGTTTCCTGCAGGCCGGCACCCAGGCCGCAGAGGGCCTTTTCGTTGAAGAGCGGGATCGGCATGCGCCCGTCGGCCTCGAAGACAACAAGACGGACGGAGTTCGACCCGATGTCGAGAACCCCCACGAGACCGGGATGATCGAGATGGATCCCGGCTTTCCAGACAGGAGAAAAGGTTTCAGACAAGCGTTATTCCGCGCCGCTCAGCTTCTTGGGCATCTCGTTTGACCGCTTCAGAGCGCTGCCGCGGCCAGACAGGCTCGGGTTGGTCATGAAGTAATTGTGCGCCGAGAAGGCGCCCGCGTCCGCCGCCACCCGGACATAGTGTCCGTCCGGCAGCGCGATCCAGGAATTCGTCTCGTCCTTCAGGTTCGCGACCATGATTTGATCCAGTACCTGCCTGTGCACCGTCCGGTTCTCGATCGGGACGAAATGCTCGACCCGGCGGTCCAGGTTGCGGGGCATCCAGTCGGCTGAGGAGATGTACACTTTCGCTTGGTCGGAGGGAAGCTTTCGGCCGTTGCCGAAACAGAAAATTCGCGAATGCTCGAGGAAACGGCCAACGATGCTGCGCACCTGGATGTTTTCGGACAATCCGGGAAGTCCCGGACGCAGGCAGCAGATGCCGCGGATGACCAGGTCGATTTTCACGCCTGCGGAGGAGGCCTTGTAGAGCAGGTCGATCAGGTCCGGATCGACGAGAGAGTTCATCTTCGCCCAGATCGCCGCGGGCTTGCCCTCCCGGGCGTAACCGATTTCCGCCTGGACCAGATCGTGCAGGGTCTCGCGCATGGTCAGCGGCGAGAGCGAGAGCTTGTCCATCTTGTGCGGCGTTGCGTAGCCGGTCATGTAGTTGAACATCCGCGCCGCATCTCTGCACAGCACCGGATCGCAGGTGAAGAACGAGAGGTCGGTATAAATCTTCGCGGTGATCGGATGATAGTTGCCGGTGCCGAAATGCACGTAGTTCCGGAGACCGTTGCCCTCGCGGCGGACCACCAGCGAGATCTTGGCGTGAGTCTTCAGGTCGACGAAACCGTAGACCACCTGCACGCCGGCCCGCTCGAGATCGCGGGCGAGCCGGATATTGGCCTCCTCGTCGAACCGGGCTTTCAGCTCGACCATCGCGGTCACCGACTTGCCGGATTCCGCCGCCTCGATCAGCGCATTGACGATCGGACTGCCCTTTGAGGTCCGATAAAGAGTCTGCTTGATCGAAACCACCGCCGGGTCGGCCGCCGCCTGGCGCAGGAACTGCACGACCACATCGAAGCTCTCGTAGGGATGATGAACGACGATGTCCTTGGCGCGGATCGCCGCCAGGCAATCGCCGCCGAAATCGCGAATGCGCTCCGGGAAACGCGGGTTGAAGGGCTTCCAGAGCAGGTCCGGTCGCTCGCTGACGATGAGCTGGGAAAGATCGGCAAGCCCGACCATCTCGTCGAGCGTGAAAAGATCTTCCGGCGCGACCTTCATCTCCTCGATGACGAAATCGCGCAGGAAATCGGGCATGTCCCGGTTCATGGAAAGCCGGATGACGTTTCCGCGCCGGCGCCGCTTCAGGGCGGATTCGAAGGACAGCACCAGGTCTTCGGCTTCTTCGTCGATCTCCATCTCGCTGTCGCGCAACACGCGGAAGATGCCGTGGCCCGAGACGGTGAAATTCGGAAACAGTTGATCGGTGTATTTGATGATCACCTGCTCGATCGCGATGAAGCGGATATCGTCTCCCGGAAGCCGCACGAACCGCCCGACCTGGGCCGGCAGCGGCAACAGCGCTTCCATGTCGACCCCGGTCGACTCGTTGGTCAGCTGCAGGGCGAGGCAGACGCCGCCGTTCGGCAGGAACGGGAACGGATGCGCGGGATCGATGGCGAGCGGTGTCAGAAGCGGAAAGATATGATCGATGAAATGGCTGTCGAGCCATTTGGTGTCCGCCGCCGTCAGGTCGTCGGCGCCGATCAGATGAAAACCGGCCAACCGCAATTCACCGAGCAGTTTGGTCAGATATTTCTGCTGCACGGCGATCAGTTCCGCTGCCTTCTCGGCGATCGCGGTCAATTGATTGCTCGGCGACAGCCCGTCCGCGCTCGCGGTCGCGACGCCGGCATTCACCATGCCCTTCAGACCGGCCACGCGCACCGTGTAGAACTCGTCCAGGTTCGAAGCGGAGATCGAAACGAAACGCAGGCGTTCGAGCAGCGGGTGGGCCTGATTGTCGGCCTCTTCCAGCACACGATGATTGAAGCTGAGCCACGAGAGTTCCCGATTGAAGAAACGCTCCGGCGATGCGGCATCGATCCGCACAATGTTTTCCGGCTGACTCTCGCTCACGGGATCGCCTCCTAGTCTTGACAGCTTCGCGGGACCTGACACCGCAAGCAGCGCATCACTGCTGTCTTAACACAGGTCGGCCCGGGACATGGAAAGTCCCGGGCCGGAAACTAGTCTCGTCATGTTGCAGTTCAATGACGGTTATCCCACCTTCCGGCGAAACCCGTCACGATCCTACATGGTGCTGCGGAACGCGCCGCCGTCCATCAGCAGGTTCTGGCCGTTGATGTAACCGGCATGGGCACTGCAGAGAAAGGCGCAGGTCTGGCCGAACTCGTCCGGCGTGCCGAAACGGCCCGCAGTGTGTTCGGCCGCCTGCTCCGCATAGAAGGATTCGAAATCCTTGCCCGCCTTCTGTGCCTGCAGCTTCATGTTTCCGCGCAGCCGGTCGGTGTCGAACGGGCCCGGCAGCAGTCCGTTGATGGTGACTCCGTCCTTGGCGACCTCGCGGGCGATGCCGGCACAAAATCCGGTCAGGCCGGCACGTGCGCCGTTGGAAAGGCCGAGGATCGCGATCGGAGACTTCACGGCACCGGAGGTGATGTTCACGATGCGGCCGAACTTGCGCTCGATCATGCCGTCGACCGTCGCCTTGATCAGTTCGATCGCGGTCAGCATGTTGGCGTCGACGGCCTTGATCCAGTCGTCCCGGGTCCAGTCGCGGAAATTGCCCGGCGGCGGGCCGCCCGCGTTGTTCACCAGGATGTCGAGTTTGGCATCGAACGGCGCGAGAGCCTTCTCGCGGCCTTCCGGCGTGGTGATGTCGCAGGCCACCGCATGCACGTTGACGCCGGTCGCGGACCGGATCTCGTCGGCCGCGGCCTCGATCGCTTCCGGCGTGCGAGAGCAGATGGTGAGATCCACGCCGTTCTGTGCAAGCGCCATCGCCGACGCCTTGCCGAGACCTTTGCTCGACGCGCAGACGAGCGCTTTCTTCCCTTTGATTCCCAGATCCATGGATAGTGCTCCGTTTGAATGTTTTTCTTGTTCTCGTAAGGCGCTACCGCGCGCCCCGAGCCTCCAGGACCCGGCGCGCGAGCGGCAACGTGATCCGGCGCCCTTCGGCGAGCGACATGGCATCGATGGCTTCCACCATCGCCCTCGCCTCAAGGAACGATCGTTCCATGCGCCCGACCAAAAAGGCCAGAACCTCTTCAGCAACGAACAATTGCCTGTCACGAAAGAGTTTGTCCATCACGCCCGTGATCAGCGCGTCGTCCGGATCGCTGATCGCAACCGCCGGCAGGGCTGCGAAACGGGACTTCACGTCCGGCGGCGTCAGGTCCATCCGCGAAACCGGCGAACGGGAGAGCACGAGCAGGGCCCCGCGGCGCTCGACAATCATGTTGTAGAGATGAAAGGCGGGCACGCCGGGCAGGGTCTCGTCCACATTGTCGAGCACGGCATACCGATGCTCATTCAAGAGCACCGGGAGAACGGCGACGTCGAGATCCGACGGCCTCAACATCACAGCTCCCGCCTTGCGCGCCCAGACTTCCGCCAGATGCGACTTTCCGGACGCTTCCGGCCCATGGACGTTGAGCCCCCACGTCGCGTCCGGCCAGGCCGGCCAGGAATCGATCCAGGCCGTCGCCGCCTCGTTGCAGCTCGAGACGAGATATTCGCCCCTGTCGTAAGCCGGACGATGCTCGAGCGTCAGCGGCAACTGTCCGCTGTCGCCGCCTGCGAGGCGCGATGTACTGTTCCGTTGCGTCATGCTCTTCCGTTGACCCGGTCAGCGTCCGGCGTCGCCGGTTTCGTCGTCCGCCGGCGGTATGCCATGTAGATGGAGCGGGCTGGCGAGATATCTAGAGAGCGCGAACCGGGTCAGCACACCGATCACCGCCGCGACCGGAACCGCGATCAGCACGCCGAGGAAACCGAACAGCGCCCCGCCCGCAAGCAGCGCGAACATCACCCAGACGGGATGCAGCCCGACGGCGTCGCCGACGAGATTGGGGGTGAGGAAATTCCCCTCGATCGCCTGCCCCACGACGAAGACACCCGCCACGATGGCGATCGGCGTTAGGCTGTCGAATTGCAGCGCCGCCAGCCCGACACTCAGCAGACCGCCGAAAATCGAACCGACGAAGGGGACGAAGGAGATCAGCCCGGCGAACAGCCCGATGATGACGCCGAAATCGAGCCCCGCGATCGTCAGGCCGACCGCGTAGAAACCGCCGAGGATGAGGCAGACCGAGCCTTGACCGCGGACGAAGGAGGCCAGCGTCCGGTCGATGATGCGGGCCTGCTCGCGGATCGTCTTGGCCTGCGCCCGCGGCAGCCAGCCATCGACCGCGGCCACGATACGGTCCCAGTCCCGGAGCAGGTAAAAGGCGACGATCGGGGTGATCACCATGATCGACAACAGATTGGCGACGGCCGCACCGCCGCTGAGCACCTGCCCCGCGACCGAAAGCATCCATTTGCCGGCCTGCGCGGCGATCGCCGGCAGATCGAGGTTGTCCGCCCCGCCATTGCCGAGCCACGCCCGGGCCATGTTGACCAGCGGCTCAGCCATGACGGAGAGCCGCTCGAGATAGTCCGGAAGGGTCTTCGCAAGCTGCATCGCCTGCGCCTGGATCAGCGGGACCAGAAGAAGCAGAACCCCGGTGCCGGCAAAAAAGAAACCGAGCAGAACGACGGCGGTGCCCACCGTGCGCGACATCCCCGCCCGCTCGCATCTGTCGACGATCGGGTCGAGGAAATACGCGATCGCCATGCCGGCCGCGAACGGCACCAGCACGCTTTTCAATACGTAGACAGCAAGTAAAAAGGCGGCGAGAAGACCGAGCCAGAAGGTGAGCCGCTCACGCTGAGTCATGACGGGTTCCGATGTGCGGGGATGAAGTTGCGATGGCGCCGCCCTGCATCACTGCACCAGCGGCGGAAGAATGAGCGGCTGGGCGGGCGCCGGCGCCGGTTCGGGAGAGGGCAGCAGCACCGGATCCTGCTGGGGCACCGGGCGATATTTCTCCGGCAGCTCCGTGCCTTCCTTATAGAGAATCCAGTTGTCGCCCGCCTCCTCGAGCACGAAGCTTCTCTGCGTCAGGGCAAGGGCGAGCTGGTCCGCATCTCCGTTGATCCAGACGTCGAGCAGGGCTTCGCTACGGGAGATCCGGAGCAGTTCGCGGCGCGCGATGGAGGAGACACCGTCCAGTGCCTCGCGGACGTCCAGCCAGTAGTCGAAGGACGACACCGGCACCAGCACGGTCACCCGTGTCTCGAGCCCCGGACTGATAAGGTTTTCCGTCTTCCACGCTTCCTGGATCTCCGATACGGCAGCCTTGGCGGCCGCCGACATCAGGTCCGTCCCGGCCGCATCCGGATCCGGCGCCACCGTGCGGACAAGCGACTGACCGTCGGTGATCCCGCCCACATAGATCAGGTTCAATTCCACCGCCTGCATGCCGGCATCGGTGGTCACGGTCCGGGCATTGGCGATCACCGCCTGCGCCGCACCATAGCGCGCGCCGATGGTCTCGATCGCCTCCCGGTCGACGAGTACGGCCTGCACCGCCGAAATGTCACGTATGTCGGCAAGGTCGCCATAGGGAACCGTAATCGGCACAAGGCCGTCGCCGCTCCCGCGTTCGAGCCACGCGGCGAGCCAGGGGCTCTCTTCTTCCCAGAGCAGCGGCTTGCGACCGTCGTTATAGACCGGAAGGATCAGCACCGGACGCGAGGCAACCTCGGCGTACCCGATACCGCGGGCGGCGAAATGCTGCCTTACGGCGACCGGGTTAAAGCGGAAATTGAGCGAACCGAGATAGCGCACGTCGGAGGTCCGCTCCCGTGCAACCTCGTATCCGACCGTGAGCCCGACCAGCTCCTCGTCGGACAGAACCGAAAGCTGCGCCGCCTGACTCTGCGGGACCAGACGCTCCACCAGCCGGTGCCAGGCATCGCGCCGCCCCTGGACGATTGCTTGTGCCTGCGCCTCGGCCGCCGTCGCGGCCTGGACATCGACGGCTACATCGCGCACCTCGAAGACCCTGCCCTCGTCCGACTGGGCCCTTGCCCCGGTCACGGCGGCACTCATCACCAGCGCGGCGAAGACCAGCCTGCCCATGGCCGACAGGGTGCGCCGCGCAATCCCGTCCGTTCCCGCCGGAAGCCGGCGCCAGTAGATATTCCCGATCAGCTCAAACATCCCCGAACTCTCTGGCGTCCAGCCAAATCCGCTTGCGGTCCAAGCGCCCCCGTCATAAACCCTCACCCGGGCAGAAAAATGGCACCCGGCACTGCCCGAGTCTTATACCGGAAGGCTGAGGAGGAGACCATAACAGGCCTCGACAGACCAAACCGCCCCCTGACCTACAAGGATGCGGGCGTCGATATCGATGCGGCGGACCGGCTGATCGACTTCATCAAGCCGCTGACCAAATCCACGCGGCGCCCCGGCGCGGACGGCTCCATCGGCGGATTCGGCGGTGTGTTCGATCCGAAGGCCGCCGGGTTCACGGATCCGGTCTTCGTCGCCGCGACCGACGGTGTCGGAACCAAACTTCGCCTCGCGATCGATACCGGAATCCATTCCGGCGTCGGGATCGACCTCGTCGCCATGTGCGTGAACGATCTTGTCGTGCAGGGTGCCGAGCCGCTCTTCTTCCTCGACTACTACGCGACCGGCAAACTGGACGTGGAAGCCGCGCGCGCCGTGGTTACCGGCATCGCCGAGGGCTGCCGACAATCCGGTTGCGCGCTGATCGGCGGCGAAACCGCCGAGATGCCCGGCATGTACGAGGACGGCGATTTCGATCTCGCCGGATTCGCGGTCGGCGCCGCAGAGCGGGAGACCCTGATTCTCGAGCCGCGCGCCGAGGCCGGCGACATCGTGCTCGGCCTCGCCTCCTCCGGCGTGCATTCGAACGGCTTCTCCCTGGTACGCCGCATCGTGGAGCGCTCCGGTCTCGCCTGGTCCGATCCGGCGCCTTTCGACAGGAGCCGCACGCTCGGAGAGGCGCTGCTGGATCCGACACGGATCTACGTGAAGTCCTGCCTCGCGGCCCTCGAAGCCGGCGGCGTCACGGGTTTCGCCCACATTACCGGCGGCGGCCTGCTGGAAAACCCGCCGCGTTCCTATGCGGAGACGATTGCGGCCGAGATCGACGCGACGGCCTGGGAACTCCCGCCGGTCTTCCGCTGGCTGGCCGAGACCGGTGGCGTCCCCGCCGCCGAACTTGCCCGAACCTTCAATTGCGGGATCGGCATGACCCTCACCGTCTCGCCGGACAGGGTGGACGCCGTGGCCGAGGCCCTGAGCTCCGGTGGAGAGACAGTCTTCCGCATCGGCCGTCTGGTCGACCGGACCGAAGGCGCGCCGTCCGTCACCATCGGCGGTCTCGGGACCTGGCCCGCGTGAGCAAATCCAGACTCAGGGTCGGCGTTCTCGTCTCGGGCAGCGGCAGCAACCTGCAGGCACTGATCGATTCCTGTTCGGGCACGGACCACCCGGCGGAGATCGTCACGGTGATTTCCAACCGGCCGGGGGTGAAGGCACTGGAGCGGGCGAGAGCGGCCGGAATCGAGGCGGTGACCGTCGATCACAAGGCCTATCCCGACCGGGAGAGCTTCGATGCTGAGATGCAGCGCGCATTGGATTCCGCCGGGGCGGAGTTCGTGTGCCTCGCCGGCTTCATGCGGCTGCTGACGCCCGGGTTCGTCGAGCACTGGTCCGGTCGAATGATCAACATCCACCCGTCGCTGCTGCCGTCCTTCAAGGGACTGAACGTACAGCAGCGGGCGATCGATGCGGGCGCACGCTTTTCCGGCTGCACGGTGCATTTCGTGACTCCCGAAATGGATGTCGGGCCGATCATCCAGCAGGCCGTCGTTCCGGTCCACCAGGACGACAGCGCCGAGAGCCTTGCCGCCCGTATTCTCGAGCAGGAACACCGGATCTATCCGGCCAGCCTGCGCTGGGTCGCGGAAGGGCGGATCCGGATCGAGGGCGGGCGGGTCTTGCTCGACAACGCCGCGGCTCCGGCCGGATCGATGCTCAATCCTGCGCCGGAGTCGGCGAGATAGGGCCTTGGCGCTCACGGCAGGGTGATTTATACAAATTTCTGAACATACGAACCGGGCCACATGCCCGGCCGGGTATCCTAACGGAGGTAACATGGCTGGAAGCAACGCGTCGTCCGATGGCGACTACATCGAACACAAGCGGAATTACGAAGGCTTCATCACCATGCTGAAATGGTCGACCATTGGCGTCGTCATTCTGCTGATCCTGATGGCGATCTTCCTCGTCTGAGAAACCTCACTCTGCCGAATCAAAAAGGGCCGGTCGAAACGACCGGCCCTTTTCGCTTGTCCGCCGACAGGATTAGCCGACGATCTCGTTGCCGCTGAAGAACTGGGCGATCTCGATCGCCGCGGTTTCCGGCGCGTCGGAGCCGTGCACGGTGTTCTCGCCGATGGACTTCGCATAAGCCTTGCGGATGGTGCCCTCGGCGGCTTCCGCCGGGTTGGTCGCCCCCATCACGTCGCGGTACTTGGCGATCGCGTTCTCGCCTTCGAGCACCTGCACGACGACCGGACCGGAGGTCATGAATTCGACCAGTTCGCCAAAGAACGGACGCTCGCTGTGCACCGCGTAGAAGGTCTCGGCCTGGGCCTGGGTCATCCGGATGCGCTTCTGCGCGACAATGCGCAGGCCCGCCTCTTCGATCATTTTGTTCACGCCGCCGGTCAGGTTCCGCTCGGTGGCGTCCGGCTTGATGATGGAGAAAGTGCGCTGAATGGCCATCGTGTCTCTCTTCTGGTTCCGCCGGACGGCAGGGGCCGCCCGCGAGATGCGATTGAATAAGCTAAACGGGCGCAGAAGCGCCCGGCGCGCGCCTTATAGCGGGCGCGGCGGAACGGGGCAAGCCAAGCGATGGACCGTCCTGCCCCGGAAATACCGATTATTTGCGGCGTTTCACCACCGCTCGCTCGATACGCTCCAGCGCCTCAGTCAGGATCGAGCGCGGACAGGCGATGTTGATGCGCTCGAAGCCTTCGCCTTCCGGACCGAAGACATAGCCTTCATCGAACAGGACCTTCACCTCCTCGTGCATCAGCGCCTCGAGCTCCATCTTGTCGAGGCCGAGACCCCGGCAGTCGAGCCAGACGAGGTAGGTGCCCTCCGGATGCACGACCTTGATTTCCGGGATGCGGTCCGCGACGAAGCTCTCCAGATAGTTTGCATTCCCGCTCAGATATTCGAGCACCTGATCCAGCCACTCCTCGCCCTCGTTGTAGGCCGCCTTCGTCGCCTCGAGGCCAAAGCTGTTCATGCCGCCGATCCCCGAAGCGGCGATCTCCTTCACCAGCGCTTTGCGATGCGCCTCGTTGGAGACGATCATGTTCGAGGTGTGCAGTCCGGCGAGGTTGAAGGTTTTCGACGGCGCCGTGCAGACGACGGAATTGTCCATAAACGCCTGCCCGAGCGCGCCGTAGGGCACGAATTTCGAGCCGTTCAGCATGAGGTCGCCGTGGATCTCGTCGGCGATGACTATGACGCCGTGCCTGTTGCAGATCTCGCCTAGACGCCGCAGTTCCTCCTCCGTCCAGACCCGGCCGACAGGATTGTGCGGGCTGCACAGAATCAGCAGTTTCGTCTTCGGATCCGCCGCCCTGGCCTCCAGATCGTCGAAATCCATGCGGTAGACGCCGTTCTCCATCACCAGCGAGTTGGAGACGACCTCGCGCCCGTTATTCTCGATTGCATAGGTGAAGGGATAATAGACCGGGCGCTGGATCAGAACCTTGTCGCCGGGTTCGGTCAGCGCGCGAACCAGGAGGTTCAGCGCCGGCACCACGCCCGGCGTGTTGACGATCCATTCAGGATCGACCTTCCAGCCATGCCGGCGTTCCATCCAGCCGGTCACGGCCTCGTTGTAATCCGGCGTGCGGACGACATAGCCGAAGATCGGATGATCGATGCGCTTGCGCATGGCATCGAGGATCGGCTGGGCAACCTGAAAATCCATGTCGGCGACCCACATCGGCAAGGTGCGATCGTCGCCTAGGGCGGGATCGGTACCCTCCCAGAGCTCGCGCGTGTCGCCGCGCCAGTAGATCTGCCATTTGACGGAATGGGTACCGGTTCGCCGGATTTCCTGATCGAAGTCGTATTTCACCTGTTGCTCCAGAGTTCCTGATTGTCGTTGCCGCCGGCGGTCAGCCGGCCTTTTCCCATCCTCCGGCATCCGTCTGCCGCCAGTAGGCAAGCGTGTGACCGGCGTCCTTGTACTCCTTCCAGCGCGCCCGCGCCGCAGCGACCGCCTCGTCGTTGCGGCCGTCGAAGAGTTCGAATACGCGCTCGAACGTCCCGACTCGGGCCGAGGTCGCCCCGTCCGTGAGGAAGAGGAAGCGCGCGCCGTTCGGGTTCTCGTCCTCGGTGGTCAGCCAGACCGGCTGATCCGCGGCATGACCGTCTTTCTCGCTGCCGTGCGGCAGCCAGCTGTCCGGATCGTAGGACCAGAGATGGGCGTTCAGAGTGGCAACCCGCTCCTCGCTCGACGCCATCACGACCGCGCGCGCCTCTGCCTGAAGCGACTTCTCGAGCAGCTTCGGCAGGGCCCATTCAAGGGGGCGCGCGGTCAGGTGATAGAAATTGATGTCCGTCATCACGGAAACGGGCGAAGCCGTCAGGCCTCGTAATTCGCCCGGACCATCTCGTCCAGCAGACGGACGCCCCAGCCGGTGCCGCCCTTCGGGACGGTCGGGGAATCCTTCGAGGACCAGGCCATACCCGCGATGTCCATATGAGCCCAGGGCAGTTCGTTGACGAAACGCTCGAGGAAACAGGCAGCGGTGATACTGCCGCCCCAGCGCGCGCCGGCGTTCTTCACGTCGGCGATATCGCTGTCCATCATCTTGTTGTACTCGTCGCCAAGCGGCATCCGCCAGATCTTCTCCCCGGACGCCTTCGAGGCCGCCTCGAGTTTTGCGACCAGATCGTCATTGTTCGAGAAATAGCCGCAATTGACCTGCCCCAGAGCCACCATCATCGCCCCGGTCAGGGTCGCCAGATCGAGCATGAACTGCGGCTTGAAGCGGTCCTGCGTGTACCAGAGCGCGTCGGCCAGCACGAGCCGGCCCTCGGCGTCTGTATTGATGATCTCGATGGTCTGGCCGGACATCGAGGTGACGACGTCTCCCGGACGCTGGGCATTGCCGTCCGGCATATTCTCCACCAGTCCGACGACGCCGATCACGTTCGCCTTGGCCTTGCGGCCGGCGAGCGCCTTCATCAGGCCGACGACGGTGGCGGACCCGCCCATGTCCCATTTCATGTCTTCCATGCCGCCGGCAGGCTTCAGCGAGATGCCGCCGGTGTCGAAACAGACGCCCTTGCCGACGAAGGCGATCGGCTGCTGCTTCTTCGGCCCGCCCTCCCAGCGCATGATCACGAGGCGGCTCTCGCGCTCGGAGCCCTGGCCGACACCGAGCAGCGCGCCCATACCGAGCTTGGCCATCTGCTTCTCGTCCAGGATCTCGATCTTGACGCCGAGATCCTCCAGTTCCTCGCAGCGCTTGGCGTAGGAGACGGGATAGAGGACATTCGGCGGTTCGCTGACGAGATCGCGGGCGAGGAACACGCCTTCGGCGATCGCTTCCAGCGCTTCGGCGGCCTTTTTGGCCGCGGACGCCTGGTCAGTCAGCACCGTCAGTTTCTGCAGGACCGGCTTGTCTTCCTTCTTCAGCTTGGTCTTGTACTTGTCGAACCGATAGGTGCGCAGCAGACCGCCGAAAGCAAGACGGGCGGCACGATCCGCAGTCTTCTCGTCAGCGACACCGTCCGCGGTATGCGGCTCGAACAGTACGGACACCTCCTTGTCGCCGGCCGCAAGGATCGCCGCGACGATTGCGCCGCCGGCATTCTCGCACCAGAGCTCGTCGATCGCGCTGCCGTCACCGAGGCCATAGAGCAATACGGTCCCGGTTTCCCCGAAGACGGACAAAGTCTGCTTCGCCTTGCCGGTGAACTTGTTGGCCTTCATCGCACGCGACAGAAGCCCGCCTAGCTGCTCGTCGAACTCCGCTCCGAGCGGCAAGAGCTTCCTGCCGTCCATGACCCCGACGACGACCGCGCCCTTTTTCGGCAGGGCCAATTTCTGAAACCCGATCTTCATTCCGATTCTCTCCCGGTCAGGTCAGCGTCCCGAACAGTGCCCTCCGGTCTCCGACCGGGGCAATAGACCGCCGCGACCACAATGCCGCCGCGAAACCCTGCATGCTCGGGGAACATGCCTGTGCTGCTTCACATCCTGAATAAGTTGGTGATTGGAAACACTTGAAACATCGCTATCATGCGCCTTTAAACGCGGGTTGCGCAAGGACCCGCCGGAGCGGCTCCGGCCAGACGGAACAATCCAGCCGAACGGGACCATGAGGATCGACCGCTACGTCATTCGCCAGATATTGGCCGCGATGATCATCGTGGTGGTGTCGCTGACCTGCGTCATCTGGCTGAGCCAATCCCTGCGTTTCATCGATATGATCGTGAACCGGGGCCTGCCGCTCGCGACATTCGTCTACTTCACCGTCCTGCTGATGCCGACCTGGCTGTCGCTGGTGCTGCCGATTGCTTGTTTCGCGGCAACCATGTTCGTCTACAGCCGCATGTCAAGCGACCGCGAACTCGTGGTTCTGACCGCATCGGGCCTCGGCCCGATGGGCCTTGCCCGCCCGGCACTGATCATCGCGTTGGGCGTGACCCTGCTCGGTTATCTGCTCAGCCTCTATCTGGTTCCCGTCTCCTACCGCGGTTTCAAGGAGCTGCAGTTCCAGATTCGGCACAATTACACCAACGTCCTGTTGCGCGAAGGGGTGTTCAATTCCATGGGCGACGACGTGACGGTCTTCGTCCGGGCCCGCCAGCCCAATGGCGAGCTCTCCGGCATCATCGTCCAGGACGATCGCGAAGACGACGAGTCGGTGACGCTGCTGGCCGAGAGCGGTGCCCTGATTCTGGACGACACCAGCCCGAAGGTCCTGATGGTGAACGGTAACCGGCAGGCCCGCAACAATGAGACCGGTCGCATCAGCATCCTCTATTTCGACCGCTACACGGTCGATCTCGGCGGGCTGCGCGAAGCGGTGCAACGGACCGCACGCGATCAGAACGAGTTGTTCATCGACGAACTGCTGAACCCGACCGAGCAGATCACGCAGCCGAGGAACTTCAGCAAATACATCGCCGAGGGACACAGCCGGCTGGTAACGCCACTGCTTGGCCTCGCCCTTCCGCTGATCGGTCTGGTCGTTGTTCTGCGTGGCGAGTTCAGCCGCCGCGGACGGAGCAGCCGGCTGGTCGCCGCAATTCTGCTCGTCGGCCTCGTCCAGGCCGCCGTCCTCGGCTCGAAAT
This sequence comes from Nisaea sp., assembly GCF_965216895.1. GTDB lineage: Bacteria > Pseudomonadota > Alphaproteobacteria > Thalassobaculales > Thalassobaculaceae > Nisaea. The sequence goes on along the minus strand of NZ_OZ244205.1, from coordinate 4,336,868 downwards.
ACGTGGCGGCGAAAGAGCTCGGCCTGCTGCCGATGATGTATGCCTCGGCCATCGGTCCGATCCTGCTCTGCCTCGTGCTGCTTGCGCGGCAGAAGATGCGGCGCCCGAAAGCCGGCAGCCTTCCGGCTGAGGGGACGCCGGCATGAAGCTTTCCGGAACGCTCTCGCTCTACTTCGGAAAGCAGTTCCTGCTCTGGGTTCTCGGCACTTTCCTCGCAATCATGGCGATCGTTTTTCTGCTCGATTCCATCGAATTGTTGCGTCGCGGCGCCGACAGGGAAGACGCTACGCTGAGCCTGATGCTGCAGATGGCGGCATTGAAAGCGCCGCAGATGGGCCAGACCATTCTGCCCTTCGCGACCCTTTTCGGCGCCATGCTGGCCTTCACCCGGATGACCCGGACGAACGAACTGGTGGTGGCACGCGCCGCGGGTGTTTCGGTCTGGCAATTCCTGCTGCCGGCGCTGACCATCGCCTTCTTCATCGGCATCTTCAAGATCGCGGTCTTCAATCCGGTCGCCTCGGTGATGACCGCCAAGTATGAAGCTCTGGAAAACCGGGTGCTGCGCGACAAGGGCAATTTCCTCGCGCTGACCGACGGTGGGCTCTGGCTCCGGGAACAGACGAGCACCGGACATTTCGTGCTCCACGCCACCGGCGTCGCAGCCGATGGGGCGAGCCTCGCGGGTCTCACCGTCCTCTTCTTCCTGGGCGAAGATCGGTTCGAGGCACGCGTCGACGCCGACGAAGCCATGCTGCGCTCGGGCTTCTGGGAGATGCAGAACGCGGTCCTGACGACCAAGAACGCAATTCCCGAGATGCGGTCGGTCTACCGCCTGCCGACCGCACTGACCCTCGACAATATCCAGGACAGTTTCTCGCCGCCGGAGACTATGTCATTCTGGGAATTGCCGAAATTCATCACGATTCTGGAAAGCGCAGGGTTCTCCGCGGTTCGCCATCGCCTCTACTGGCACGCGCAGCTGGCTTCGCCGCTGTTGCTCTGCGCCATGGTCCTGATCGCGGCCACCTTCTCTCTTCGGCTCACCCGGCGCGGCGGCACCCTGGTCTGGGTCAGTGCCGGCCTCTTTTCCGGATTTTTCCTCTACTTCACGTCCGACCTCGTTTTCGCGCTCGGCCTTTCGGCACGCATTCCCGAGGTCCTTGCCGCCTGGACACCGGCGACCGTTACGGCACTGCTCGGATGTGCCAGCCTGCTGCATCTTGAGGATGGTTAACCGATGAAACCAGGTCGCACCGCATCTAGCCGGGCGACAGGCCGGCGTGAGGGCTTTACTTGGCGGGCCAATTTGGCGCTGGCGGCTGGCCTTCTCGCCCTGCTTATCGCCGTCAGTCCCGCCCCCGCCCAGGAGCGCGGCATCGGTGACGATCCGGTTCTGATGGTTGCAGATCAGCTGGTGCATGACGAGACCCTGGGTACGATCACCGCCCGGGGTTCCGTCGAACTGTCTCAGGGCGAACGCACGCTTCTGGCAGACAGCGTGACCTACAACCAGCGCGAAGACACGGTGATTGCAACCGGGAACATCTCTCTCCTGGAGCCCACCGGGGAAGTGATCTTCAGCGACTATGTCGAGCTTCACAACGCACTGAAAACCGGTTTCATCGACAATCTGCGCCTGCGCATGACCGACGGTTCCCGTCTTGCCGCGAACCGGGGCGTGCGCACCGGCGACAAGAGAAAGCTTCTGTCCCGCGCGGTCTTCACACCCTGCGAAAGCTGCAAGGAAGACCCTTCCCGCCCACCGCTCTGGCAGCTGAAGGCGCGGAAGATCGTCCATGACGAGCAGGCCAAGGACATTATCTACAACGACGCAATGCTGGAAATGTTCGGCGTGCCGGTGCTCTACACGCCCTACCTCTCCCACCCCGACCCGACCGTCGACCGCCGCAGCGGTTTCCTTGCGCCGACGACGGGGTTCTCAGACGAACTCGGCGTCATCTATGGCCAGCCCTATTACCATGTGATCGACGAGTCCCGCGATCTCGAGGTCATGCCGATCATGTATTCCTCCGAAGGCGGGGTCTTGAGAGGCCGCTACCGGCAGCATTTCACGCGGGGCGAGATTGATTTCCAGGGAACCGCCGGCCTGCTCGATCAGCGCGAGGACGACCGGGAAACCGGCGACAAGGATTTCGAAGGCAGTGTCGACCTCGAGGGCCGGTTCGATTTTGACCGCACCTGGCGCGGGGGCTTCGATCTGGAACAGGCGAGTGCGCGGACCTACCTGCGCCGCTACCGGCTCGACAGCCGTGAAGTGCTGACGACCCGGGCTTTCACGGAAGGATTCCGCCGGCGCAATTACGCCTCGGTGGAAGCTCTGAAGTTCCAGGGTCTCAATGCCGGCGACTCCCGGGACAAGTCGCCGACCGTCGCACCTCTGATGGAATATAACTTCGTCGGTGAGCCGGACCCTGCCGGAGGCCGCTTCCAGCTCGATTCAACGGTTATGTCGCTGACCCGCCAGACCGGTGCGGACAGCAAAAAGATTGCGATCCGAAGCGGCTGGTCGCTGCCCTACACCGCTCCCGCCGGCGACATCTACACGCTCACCGCGACACTCGATACCGACTACTTCCACAGCGACGGGCTCGAGAGCGGAAATGACGGCGATACCGCGCGCGTGTTCCCGCAACTCGGGCTGAACTGGCGCTATCCTTTTGCCCGCGCGGGCGGGAATTACCATCAGACGGTCGAACCGATCGTCAACGTCGTGCTTTCCCCGGACGGCGGCAACCCGGATGAGATTTCCAACGAGGACAGCCAATCCTTCATCTTCGACGATACCAACCTGTTCCGGATGAACCGCTTCACCGGCAGCGACCGGGTGACCGGCGGCAGCCGCGTGGATTACGGCTTCAAGGCAGGAGTCTACGGCGACGGCGGCGGGTCCTCCAGTCTGCTCTTCGGGCAGAGCTACCGGTTCTTGGGTGACGGGCCGTTCGAGGAAGGATCGGGTCTGGAGGACGATCTCTCCGACTTTGTTGGCCGCGTTAGCGTAAACCCGTCGCACAACCTCGACTTCCTCCTCCGCTTCCGGCTCGACAAGGACGACCTCAGTCCCCGGCGGAGCGAGGTCGGCATGCGCTATTTCCATCCGCGCTTTTCCATTGTCGCCGACTATGTTCTGCTCGACGATCAAACCAATTCGGACAATATCGCCGGCGACACATCATTCCTGGAACGCGAACAGCTTGATCTCTCCGGAAGCATCAACCTGAACGAGTTCTGGAGCATGAACGGCCGGGTCGTCCAGGATTTCTCGGACGGTGCAAACCGCACCCTGATCGCATCGTCAGGGCTCGTCTATTCCGATGAATGCTTCACATTCGGCCTCGTCTATGAAAGAAGCGAGCTCGAAGATGACGACATTGAACCGGAACAACGCGTCATGCTGCAAATTGCCTTCAAGCATCTCGGCGGATTTGCGAGCAACTAGCGGGCTGAGCTTTCAAGGCATATATCTAGGCTTATGGCGAGATCTCGATTGAGTTTCATCAAACGGCATTGTCCGACCATCCTGCGGATCGCCTTGGCGCTCACCGTCGTGACGGTCTGGAGCACGGGCACGGCACATCGTGCGAGCGCCCAGAACGCGCTTCGGATTGCCGCGATCGTCAACGACGACATCATTACCGTGCGTGATCTGGACGCGCGTGTGCGCATGGTGATCGTCTCGTCGAACTTGCCGCGCAATGCGCAGACTTACCAACGTGTCTGGCCGCAGGTACTGCGCGGTCTGATCGACGAGCAGCTGAAACTCCAGGAAGCAGAGCGTCTGTCGGTCGAGGTCACCGAAGATGACATCAATCGGGCCAAGCGGGGTATGGAACAGCGGAACAAGATGCCCGCCGGATCCTTTGACCGCTCACTCGCTCAGGAAGGCATCCCGCTCGAAACCGTGGTCCGGCAGATCCGCGCCGACATTGCCTGGGCGAAACTCGTCCGCCGCCGCTTCCAGAGCACCGTCGAGGTCACGACCGACGAGATCGACGATGCACTGGACCGGCTGGAGCGCAACAAAGGCGCGCCGCAATACCGGCTTCGGGAAATCGTTCTCGATTTCGACGACCCGGCCGTGGACGCGGAAGAGGTCGCGAAACGGCTGGTTCAGCAGCTTCGCTCCGGCGCCCAGTTCGATGCCCTAGCCCGCGAATTCTCCCAGGGAGCGACCGCCGCCACCGGGGGAGACATCGGCTGGACCACGAAGGACCAGCTGAACCCGGAAGTCGCCGAACTGGTTGACGAGATGAAGCCGGGCGATATCAGCGACCCGATTAAGACCATCTTTGGCTACCAGATCATTCAACTGAGCGACCGGCAGATCCTGAGCGGTCCCGATCCCCTGAAATCCGAAGTCACTCTGAAGCAGGTGTTCCTGCCGGTGCCGCCCAATGCGGGATCGGAGGCCGAAAGCAGCCAGAAAAGCATCGCCACGGCGGTGTCCGAAACGGCGCAGAGCTGCGACGACATGGACGTTCTCGCCTCCGAGCTGAACTCTCCGGCGGGGACCGATCTCGGCACCCTGAAGATCGGCGAACTCTCGCCTCAGCTGCGTGAAGCGGTGGCCGACCTGGAAGAGGGCGAACTGACGAAACCGATCAGGCTGCCTTCCGGTTTCAGCACCATTATGGTCTGCAAGAAAACCGAACCGGAAAGCGATCTTCCCGGGCGGAACGAAATCGCCGAGCGGCTGCGCGCGGTCAAGTTCGAGACCTTCGCCCAGCGCTATCTGCGGGACATCCGCCGGGATGCCTTCATAGACACCCGCATCTGAGGATCCCGCCGATGCCATCCGATGCCACCATGCCGCCACTCGCCGTCACGCCGGGCGAGCCGGCCGGGGCAGGTGCCGAGATCGCTCTGAAAGCCTGGTCCGCGGCGCGCGATCGTCTTCCGCCTTTCTTTCTACTCGAAGAACCAGATCGTCTGGCCCGGCTCGCGGAACGACTCGGCATCGACACTCCGGTATTGCAGATCGGCGCGCCCGAGGCTGCACGAGACGCGTTCCGGCAAGGCCTGCCCGTGCTCCCGATCGCCTTCGCCAGCCCGCCGCTTCCGGGACAACTCGACCCGGCCAACGGCCCCGCGGTCATCGCGGCGATCGAAAGGGCGGTGCGACTGACCAGCGACGGGGACGCTGCTGGCGTCGTGACCCTGCCAATACAGAAAAGCGTGCTCTACGAGGCAGGTTTCAGGCATCCGGGCCACACCGAATTCCTCGCCGCGCTCGCCGGCCCCGACGTAACGCCGGTCATGATGCTGGCCGCCCCGGAACTGAGGGTCGTGCCGGTCACCATCCATATTCCGCTGAAGCGTGTTCCGGATGTTCTGACGACGAAAATGATCTTGACCAAGGCGCGGATCACCGCAGAAGCGCTCAGAAGAGATTTTGGCTGCGCCAAACCCCGGCTCGCACTCGCCGGTCTCAATCCCCATGCCGGCGAGGACGGGACGATCGGGACCGAAGACCGCGATATCGTTGCACCGGCCGTTGCCGCGCTCCGCGCCGAGGGGATCGACGCCGTTGGCCCTCTCTCCGCCGACACAATGTTCCATGCCGCCGCCCGCGCCACATACGACGCTGCGATCTGCATGTACCACGACCAGGCGCTGATCCCGATCAAGACCGTCGACTTCTGGGGCGGCGTGAACGTCACTCTCGGTCTGCCCTTCATCCGGACTTCGCCGGATCACGGAACCGCGCTCGAGCTCGCCGGGACCGGCAGGGCCCACGCGGACAGCCTGATCGCCGCCCTCACAATGGCCGGCGCAATGGCCGTGGCCCGGGCCCGCCCATGACCGATCAGGTGATCCAGGCGATCGAGGCACTGCCGCCGCTTCGCGACGTGATCGCGCGCTACCAGCTCTCGGCCAAGAAGTCCCTTGGCCAGAACTTCCTCTTCGATCTGAACCTGACTCGACGCATTGCCCGTTCGGCCGGCAAGCTCGGCACCGGAACCTGTATCGAGATCGGCCCGGGGCCCGGCGGCCTGACCCGTGCGCTGCTGCTCGAGGGTGCCTGCAAGGTGATCGCGGTGGAACGGGACCGGCGCGCCATCGAGGCCCTCCAGGACCTTGTCGAGGCTTCCGGCGGCCGTCTGGAGATCATCGAGGCGGATGCCCTCGATATCGAACTTGCCAGCCTCGGAGACGCACCGCGGCGCGTGGTGGCGAACCTGCCGTACAATGTGGGCACGCCGATGCTGCTGTCATGGTTGAAGCATGCCGAAGCCTTCGAGAGCTTCACACTCATGTTCCAGAAGGAAGTGGCTGAGCGGATCGCCGCATCTCCCGGCACGGAGCATTACGGGCGCCTCAGCATCGCGGCCAGATGGCGTGCGGAGATCTTCCCGCTTTTCGATATCCCGCCGCGCGCCTTCACCCCGGCACCGAAGGTCACCTCGCAGGTGATCCAGCTCCGCCCCCGAACGAAGCCTCTGGCCGAAGCCGACCCGGACCTGCTCGAGAAAGTCACCGCAGCAGCCTTCTCACAGCGCCGCAAGATGTTGCGCGCCTCGCTCAAGAGCTTCGGTGGCGGCGCCTTTCTCGATTCCGTCGGGATCGATCCCACGGCACGACCGGAGACACTCTCCGTGGAGCAGTTCTGCGCGCTCGCACGCGCTATCGAACGGAAAACCTGATCCCGAACAAGGACGGGGCGGCCAACGCCGCCCCGCACATTGTGTTTCGTTGCCGTTCGCCCCGGCCGGCTCAGGACGGGATGAGCCGGTTCCACCAGCCGCCGCGGCGCGGTTTGTCGCCACTGGCCTTGTCGTCGACATTGACCACCGTGGCACCCGCGCTTTCGTCGGAACCGGCCGCGGCCGGTTCCTCGACCTTGTCCTCGCCGCTTCCGGAGGATACAGGCTGCGGCGTGCTCTCGGCCGGGGCCGCAAGTTCCGGAACAGCGGCCGGCGCAGTCTCCTCGGCCGGCGCGGCCGCGGGTTCGGTCCCGGTGGTTGCCGGCTCGGCTTTGGGCTCTGCCTTCTTCGCCCGGCTGCGGCGGCGCGGTTTCGGGGCCGGTGCCTCGTCCTTGGCCTCCGATCCCGCGGTTTCAGCCTGCTCGGCGGATTGAGCCTCGGCCTCCGGATCGGCGGCCTTCTTGCGCCGGGTCCGCGGCTTGCGCTTCGGCTTCGACTCTTCCGCCCCTGCCGCTTCGGGCTGAGCTTCCGGAGCCGGCTCGGCGGTCACGTTCGCCTCAACCGATTCAGTGCTGTCACCGGAAACATTCTCCGCCGCCGCGGCATGATCCTGGTCTGCCGGCTGCTCCGCGCCGTCCGCATTCTCCTGTCCAGCTGCACCTTCTTCGCCATTGCCACGCCGCGAGCGACGGCGTCCGCCCCGCTTGCCGCGCCGACGGCGCTTCCTGGCTCCCTCGTCATCCTCTCCGCCGGCAGGGGCACCCTCGCCGCCCGATGTTGCCTCGGATTCGGTGTCTTCGCCGGCCTCGGCCTCCTCGGAAACGTTATCGCCCTGGTCCTGCTGCTCCGCGGCGCGCTTGTCACCGCCACGGCGGCGGCGGCGGCGGGAGCGCTTGGAGCGACGCTCGTCGTCCCGCTCCTCGGCAGTCTCGTCCTCGTCGTCCTCGACCACCGGTGCTGCCACGATCGGCGCCGCGAGATCGAGACGTTCGCTGGCCGGTTTCGGGATCATCCGCTCGATCCGCAAATCCGGCGGAATCAGGCTCTCGTCGGCCTCGAGAAATACCCGGAAACCGTAGCGCTGCTCGATCGCCGCAATCGCGTCACGTTTCTTGTTCAGGATGTAGAATCCGACTTCGGACGGCACGAAGACCGCGATCTCGTTCGACTTCTGCTTGATGCCCTCTTCCTCGATCGCGCGCAGGACATGCAGCGCGGTCGAATCCGTGGAGCGCACGCGGCCGCTGCCGCTGCACTGGGAACAGACCTGGGTCGAGGCTTCGAACACACTCGGGCGCAGCCGCTGGCGCGACAGTTCCATGAGGCCGAAATGACTGATCCTGCCGAGCTGGATGCGCGCCCGGTCGTTCTTCATCGCCTCCTTCATGCGCCGTTCGACGGCGTGCTGGTTGCGCGACTCGTCCATGTCGATGAAGTCGATGACGACCAGGCCGGCCATGTCGCGCAGCCGGAGCTGGCGGGCGACCTCGTCGGCGGCCTCGAGATTGGTCTTGAGCGCCGTTTCCTCGATGTTCCGCTCGCGCGTCGCGCGACCGGAGTTGACATCGATGGCGACCAGCGCCTCGGTCTGGTTCATTACCAGATAGCCGCCGGACTTCAACTGCACGACCGGATTGTGGATCGCGTCGAGCTGGCCTTCGATCTGGTAGCGGTGGAACAGCGGAACCGTCTGCTCCTTGTAAGGTTGCACGCGCTTGGCATGGCTTGGAACCAGCGTGCGCATGAAGTCCTTGGCGATCCGGTACCCGTCCTCGCCCTCGACCAGCACCTCGCCGATGTCGCTCGTATAGAGATCGCGGATCGAGCGCTTTATAAGGTTGGCTTCCTCGTGGATCAGGCAGGGGGCCGACGAGGTAAGCGTCTTTTCGCGGATCTGGCTCCAGAGACGGAGCAGATATTCGTAGTCGCGCTTGATCTCGGTCTTGGTGCGCTGGCTGCCCGCCGTACGCACGATGACCGCCATGCCTTCCGGCACGTCCAGTCCCTCGACGACCTGCTTCAGGCGCTTGCGGTCGGCGACATTGGTGATCTTGCGGGACACCCCGCCGCCACGTGCCGTGTTGGGCATCAGCACACAGTAGCGGCCGGCGAGCGAGAGATACGTGGTGAGCGCCGCGCCCTTGTTGCCGCGCTCTTCCTTGACGACCTGCACCAGCATGATCTGGCGCCGGGTGATGACTTCCTGGATCTTGTAGCGACGGGAAAGATTCTTGCGCGGACGTTCGTCGTCGCTGTCGTCGGTATCGTCACCGCCGACGCTTTCCGGCGGCGGCGCCGGCGGACCGTCTTCATCGTCGTCATCGGCGTCGGCCGGTGCGTCAGGTACCTCGGCAGCGGCCTCTTCGGACGGCTCTTCGGCGGACGCTCCACCTTCCCGCTCTTCGGCGAGCAGAGCCTCACGATCCTCGACCGGAATGCGGTAATAGTCTGGATGGATCTCGCTGAACGCCAGGAACCCGTGCCGGTTCCCGCCATATTCAACGAAAGCCGCCTGCAGCGAGGGCTCTACCCGGGTGACCCGGGCGAGATAGATGTTTCCCTTAAGCTGCTTGCGTGATTCGGTCTCGAAGTCGAAGTCTTCGACACGATTGCCACTCAGAAGGACCACCCGGGTCTCTTCCTCTTGGGTGGCATCGATCAACATACGTTTGGACATTAAAAGATGACTCCTGGGCCGCACGGGTCGCGCGCCGCACCGCGGGATTCACTCTCCCGATCGATACCGGCGCCGCGTTCGCGGGCATGTTCTGTGGGGGCGAAACGTGCTGGGGAGCAGAAGAAGCTCCGGCATCGCGTTTCCGTTCGGTGGTCGAGATCCTGACCGTCCGGCCCAGTCCTTCACCCCTGCGCCCGCCGACGCCTGCAAGCACCGCGATGCGGCGCCGGACAGGTTCGGACAGGTTTGAGCAAATGTGGATCACGGTCGGAACAGGTCCCGTTGTGTAGAAAAAGGCGCAAACCCGCGCCAAAAGGGGAGCCTCAAACCCGCGTTTCCGAAGTGTGAGAGGCAGAAAACCGCGCTGACCGCAACGGTCCAACACTCCGGTAACATAGTCACTTTGCTATTTCGGAACAATCATTTCCTGCAGGTGCGAGCAAATTCATGTGACGCTCAAAAAGCATCCTGCAATTACCTGATTCGCCCGGATTTTATTGCAATGTCGTTCATCCGCCGGTAAAAATAACGGGAATTGCGGCATCGACGCTCAGCGACAGCGAGGCGTCAACCGGGTGTAGCTCGTGATACAGCGCCTGTTCATCCTTCTGACGCTCCTGCTCGGCGTGCTCTCGGCGACGCCGCAGGCAACAGCCGTGGACGGAACGGTTCGGGACATCCGAATCGGTCAGCATCCGGATAAGATCCGGTTTGTGATGGACCTGTCTCAGGACCTGGATTTCACAGTCTTCAGCCTCGCCGACCCGTACCGCGTGGTGATCGACCTTCCGGAAGTGAGCTTCGCTCCCGGCGCCGGCCCCGACGAACGGCGTCCCGCGGAGATAAAAGGCTTCCGGTTCGGCCTGTTCCGCCCCGGAACGTCGCGGCTGGTGATCGACACGGCGAAACCGTTCTCCGTCGCCGCCGCTTTCATGCTGCCCGCCAAGGCAGGGTACGGGCCGCGGATCGTGATCGATTTGAAACCGACGAGCCGGGCGGCCTTTCTCGAGGAATCGCAGAAGTCGGTCGCCGCCTTCCAAGCGAATAAACGTCCCCGGCTGACGGCGCCGGAACCTGCGGTTCCGCCTCTCCTGAACCGCCCGCCGCGCCTGGCGAACGAGAAAATCATCGTTGCCATCGATGCCGGTCACGGCGGCGTCGATCCGGGCGCCATCGGCGTGTCCGGCATCTACGAGAAAAACATCGTCCTCAACGCCGCCCGCATCTTGAGAAAAGAACTCGAGCGAACCGGGCGGTACGAGGTGATACTGACACGCGACAGTGACGTCTTCCTGCGCCTGCGCGAGCGGATCGCCATCGCCCGCCGCGCGGGCGCGGACCTGTTCCTGTCCCTGCACGCGGACTCGATCCCGAATCGCAAACTGCGCGGCGCCTCGATTTACACGCTCTCGGAAACCGCCTCGGACAAGGAAGCCAGTCTTCTGGCCGAGAACGAGAACAAGTCCGACATCATCGCCGGAATGGATTTCGGCACCGAGACGCCGGAGGTGACCAGCATCCTGATCGACCTGGCGCAGCGCGAGACCATGAACCATTCGGCCCGCTTTGCCGGAATGCTGGTGCGCGAGATGCGGGGCGAGGTCAAGCTGCTCAAGACGGCACACCGGTTTGCCGGATTCGCCGTGCTCAAGGCCCCCGACATCCCCTCAGTGCTGATCGAGCTCGGCTTTCTGTCCAACAATCACGACGAGAAGCTGCTGCGCTCGAATGCACACCTGACCCGCGTCGCCGCCTCTTTACGGCGGGCGATCGACGACTATTTCGATCTCGTGCAATCGGCCGCCCGCGCCAATTGAACAGAATCGCATGTCAAAGCGCTACGCTGCGCGCCAACCAGATGACATCGCGCACAATCATGACACATTGATCGTGATAACGTGCGTCCGTTCCGCCGCCCGCCCGCGGCTCAACCGGAGACTTTGACCGACCGATGCGCTGGGTACTGATCCTCTTATCGACCGTTCTGCTCGGCGGCCTCGTCGCAGTCGGCGGCGTCCTCTGGGGCCTGCACCATTTCGGCCGCGGCCTGCCGGACTACAAGCAACTGGCGGATTACGAACCCCCGGTGATGACCCGCGTCCACGCGGGCGACGGGCGCCTCCTCAGCGAATATGCCCGCCAGCGCCGCGTCTTCGTGCCGATCGAGGCAATGCCGCGGCGGGTCATCAAGGCCTTTCTCTCGGCCGAGGACAAGAATTTCTACAGCCATCCCGGGATCGATTTCATCGGTCTCGCCAAGGCGATGGTCGACAACGTCAAGAACTATGCGCAGAACCGCCGGCCGCGCGGTGCCTCCACAATAACCCAGCAGGTCGCCAAGAATTTCCTGCTGACCAACGAAGTCTCGATCGAACGGAAGGCGAAGGAAGCGATCCTCGCGCTCCGCATCGAGCGGGCAATCAGCAAAGACCGGATTCTCGAGCTCTATCTGAACGAGATCTATCTCGGCCTGCGCTCCTACGGCGTCGCCGCCGCCGCGCTGAACTATTTCGACAAGAGCCTGGACGAACTGACCGTCGCGGAAAGCGCCTATCTCGCGGCCCTTCCGAAAGCGCCCAACAACTATCATCCGGTCCGCCAGCACGATGCCGCGCTCGCCCGCCGCAACTGGGTCATCAGGCAGATGGTCGAGAACGGCTTCATTAGTCCCGAGGACGCGGAACAGGCCAAGGCCGAACCGCTGACGCTCCGCGAGCGCTCCGTTACCGAGGTCGCCGAAGCGGATTACTTCGCAGAGGAAGTGCGGCGCTGGCTGGTCGACCGTTTCGGCGAGGACGGGCTCTACGAGGGCGGTCTTTCGGTACGGACGACGCTGGACCCGAAACTGCAGCGCATCGCGGACGAGGCCCTTCAGTGGGGCCTGACGCATTACGACCGCCGCCACGGCTGGCGCGGCGCGCTCGGCAGGATCGAGATCGTGGCCGGCTGGGGCGACGCGCTCGCCGCCTTCGAGGTACCGGAGACCGCTCCGGCGGGATGGCGCAAGGCCCTTGCCTTGATCGTCGAGAACAACCGGGTGCAGATCGGGTTTCCCGACGGCACGTTCGGGGAGATCCCGCTTGCCGAAATCACCTGGGCCCGGGAATGGCGCGAAGGTCAGCGCCTCGGCCCGAGTGTGAAGAGGGCCTCCGACGTTCTTGCGCCGGGCGACGTGATCTTCGTCGAACCCGTCGCCAGGGACGATGAGGACAAACCCTACCCGGATGGCACCTTCACGCTGCGTCAGATCCCGAATGTCGACGGCGGGATCGTCGCCATGGACCCGCATACCGGGCGCGTGCTTGCGCTCTCCGGCGGCTGGAACTTCAGGGACAGTCAGTTTAACAGGGCGACTCAGGCGAACCGGCAACCGGGGTCGGCCTTCAAGCCCTTCGTCTATCTGGCTGCGCTGGACAACGGTTTCACGCCTGCGACACGCATCCTCGACGCGCCTTTCGTGATCGACCAGGGCCCCGGTCTCGGCAAGTGGAAACCGGCCAACTACACGAAGAAATTCTACGGTCCGAGCCCGATGCGTCTCGGCATCGAGAAGTCGCGCAATCTGATGACCGTAAGGCTGGCCCAGACCATCGGCATGGATCTGGTGACCGACTATGCCCGCCGCTTCGGGATCGACGACGACATGCCGAAGCACCTCTCGATGGCGCTTGGCGCCGGCGAGACCACGTTGCTGAAGATGACCACCGCCTATTCCATGCTGGTCAATGGCGGCAAACGCGTGGTGCCGAGCCTGATCGACCGGGTACAGGACCGCAACGGCCGCACGATCTACCACCACGACACCCGCGAATGCGCCGGATGCATCGCCTCGCGCTGGCGCGGCGAGCCCGCACCGCAGATCCCGGACACCCGCGAACAGGTCGCCGATCCGGCCTCGGCCTACCAGATGGTCAGCATGCTGGAAGGCGTGGTCCAGCGCGGCACGGGGCGCCGGATTTCGACCATCGGCAAGCCACTCGCAGGCAAGACCGGAACCACCAACGACAATGTGGACACCTGGTTTGTCGGTTTCACGCCGGACCTCGCGGTCGGTGCCTTCGTCGGCTTCGACCAGCCGAAAACGCTCGGTCCGCGTGATACCGGCTCGAATGTCGCCGCGCCGATCTTCAAAAAGTTCATGGAGAAGGCGCTGGTCGACGAGCCGTCGATCCCGTTCCGGATTCCGCCGGGTGTCCGCAACGTCCGGATCAATGTCGCGACCGGCGCGCTGGCCCAGCCCGGCGACAGGGACGTCATGGTCGAGGCCTTCAAGGCCGGGACGGAGCCCAGTGGCGAGAGCGAGATCGTGTTCGGCGGCGATGCTGCCGGATGGGACGCGCGCGGTCCCGGCAACACCGCGCCGGTTGCGGGACGCGGCTCCGGGCTTTATTAAGAGCGCCCACGAGTTTTCCAACCCATCGAGGGAGTGCGTCGGCAATGCGTGCCGAGATCACCCAGACCGCCGAAGAGATCAAGCAGTCGATCGAGCTGCTGAGGAGGCATCTTTGACTGGGATGCCTCCCATGTCCGCCTTTCCGAGCTGAACGCCCTCGTCGAGGACCAGAGTCTCTGGGACGACGCCGACCGGGCGCAGAAGCTGATGCGCGAGCGCACCCAGCTCGAAAAGAGTCTGACCGACGTCAAGCAGCTCGAGCAGGACCTCGCCGACGCGCTGGAACTGATCGAGCTCGGCGAGATGGAAGAGGACCAGGGCGTCGTCGACGAGGCCGAGCAGTCTCTCTTCTCGCTAAAGGAAATCTGCGAGAAACGACAGATTGAGAGCCTGCTTTCCGGCGAGGCCGACGGCTTCGACTGCTATCTCGAAGTGCATGCCGGCGCCGGCGGTACCGAGGCCCAGGACTGGGCCTCGATGCTGCTCCGGATGTACACCCGCTGGTGCGATGCGCACGGCTACAAGGTCGACTGGCTGGAAGAGAGCGCGGGCGAAGAGGCCGGTCTCAAGTCCGCGACCATCAAGATCAATGGCCACAATGCCTATGGCTGGCTGAAGACCGAGAGCGGCGTGCACCGGCTGGTGCGGATCTCGCCCTATGACAGCGCCGCGCGCCGCCATACCAGCTTCTCCAGCGTCTGGGTCTATCCGGTGATCGACGACAGCATAGAGGTCGTGATCGAGGAGAAGGACCTCCGCATCGACACCTACCGCGCCTCCGGCGCCGGCGGCCAGCATGTCAACCGGACCGACAGTGCTGTCCGCATCACCCACGAGCCGACGGGCATCGTGGTGCAGTGCCAGAACGACCGCTCGCAGCACCGCAACCGGGCGACCGCCATGGACATGCTGAAGGCGCGTCTCTACGAGGCCGAGCTGCAGCGCCGCGAGGAAGAGGCCAATGCGGTCGAGGCGACCAAGTCCGATATCGGCTGGGGCCACCAGATCCGCTCCTACGTCCTGCAGCCCTACCAGATGGTGAAGGATCTCCGCACCAGCGTGGAGACCTCGGCGACGCAGGCCGTGCTGGACGGCGATATCGACCTGTTCCTGGAAGCCTCGCTCGCGCAGAAGCTGGGCGACGGAGAAAAGGCCGAGGCTGCGGGGTAAGCGTCGCGAGAGTCAGCGGCAGCATCCCCCAGTCGTCATTCCCGCTTGCGCGGGGATGACAAGCTTTATCGGGCAATAGAGATGTCGGGCATCCCATGAGCGCATTCTTCGAGGAACTCGACTACCGGCCGAGCCCGATCGGCGCTATCAGCCTGCGGCGCCGGCGCGAACTCAGGCTCGGGGTCGATATCTTCGAGATCATGCTCGGCGACGAACACCTGATGTCCAGCCTCTTCACGGTCTCTGAAGTTGCCCTTGCCGACCTCGGGGTTGCGGCGCTCGACGGCGACGGGCTGGAGGTGCTGGTCGGCGGGCTCGGGCTCGGGTATACGGCAGAGGCCGTTCTCGCGCACGACAAGGTCGGGGCGCTCGTCGTGATCGACTATCTGGAAGCGGTGATCGACTGGCACCGGACCGGCCTCGTGCCCATGGGCACGAGCCTGGCGGACGACCCGCGCTGCCGGCTGGTGCAGGAGGATTTTTTCGCGGCCGCGGCCAGCGAGGACGGCTTCGATTCCGAGTCCCCCGGCCGTGCCTTCGACGCGATCCTGGTCGATATCGACCATTCCCCCGACGCCCTGCTCGACGCACGGAGCGAGAGCTTCTACGGGCCCGAGGGTCTGGCGAAGCTGGCGAAGCATCTCAAGCCCGGCGGCGTCTTCGGTCTCTGGTCGGACGACCGGCCCGACCCGGCCTTCACCGAGCGCCTTTCCGGCATTTTCTCGGAGGCTTGGGCGGAACCGGTCACCTTCCACAACCCCTTGCAGGACCGCCCCTTCACACAGACGGTTTATCTGGCGCGCAAATGCCGCGAATAAGGCGGCCCGGCAGGCCTCCTACCTCATCCCGACAAGAGTCGCGATCCTGGAGATTGCGGAATGGCGACCGTCTCCTCTCGGTCAATTGGTGGAGGAACCCGGACGCGGACAGAAGCAACGACGAGACGTCACTTCTCGCGCTTGGCCTTCCCGATTGACGTGACCTTTCCGTCGGGATTCGATTCCTCTTCAGACGCTTCGCCTTCCTCTTCCACATCCACCGTTCGCTGCAGCCGGAGATAGGACCGGTAGCTGAACGGCAGCGAGAGCAGATAGGCAAAGAGCAGCGCGGAGAAGAACTGCCAGGGCGCACTGACCAGCCAGGTAACGCAGAGCCCCATGACGATCAGCAACGGCAGGGCGAGCTTCTGCGGCACGCGCGCGCCCTTGAAGGAATAGGTCGGGATCTGAGAGACCATCAGCAGCCCGACCAAGACCTGCCAGACGGCGAGGAAATGCGGCTGGTGCAGGAAGGCGAAATCCGCCTCGAAGCTGAGGATCAGTGGCAACAGGCCGAGCCCGGCTGCGGCCGGCGCCGGGACGCCGGTGAAGAAACGGTAGGTGTAGGGCGGCAGCGTCGGATCCTCGGTCTTGGTGTTGAACCGGGCGAGGCGCAGTGCCATGCAGGTGGCGAAGAACAGGGCCGCCATCCAGCCGAAACTTTTCAGGTCCTGGGTCGACCAGAGAAAAAGGATCAGGGCCGGCGAGACGCCGAAGCTGATGAAGTCGCCGAGCGAGTCGAGTTCGGCGCCAAACTTGCTCTGGCCTTTCAGAAGACGGGCCATGCTGCCGTCGAGCGTGTCGAGAATGGCGGCGATGGCGATCGCGCCGACCGCGAGCGTCCATTGCTCGTTGAGCGCAAAGCGGACCCCCGAGAGACCGGCGCAAAGCGCCATGACCGTGATCATGTTCGGAATCAGCTTGCTGATCGAGATCACCGGAAGCCGGCGCCGTTTGCCCCTGATCATCGTCTCACGTCCGTTTCCCGTTATCAGGCCCGCCGTTTCCTCTAGCGGACCTCACCCCTGCGTGCCGCCTCGGTCGCATTGAGATCTGCGATCACCGTTTCGCCCGCCACCGCGCGCTGCCCGACCGTCACCAGCGGATTGACGCCTTCCGGCAGATAGACGTCGACCCGGCTGCCGAAACGGATCAGGCCGAAACGCTCGCCGGCGCGGACCGGCTGGCCTTCCTGAAGGTAGCAGATGATGCGACGCGCGACCAAACCGGCGATCTGGACGAAGGCGACCTTGCGCCCATCCTTCATCTCGACCGAGACCAGCTGACGCTCGTTCTCCTCACTCGCCTTGTCGAAGGCGGCATTGACGAACCTGCCGGGCACGTAGGCCAGTTTCGCGACCTGACCGTCGACCGGGATCCGGTTCACGTGGCAGTCGAACACATTCATGAAAATGCTGACCCGGCACATCGGCGTGTCGCCCATCTCGAGCTGCTTCGGCGGCGCCGCGTCGACGATCATCTGCACCACGCCGTCGGCGGGGGTGATCACCAGCCCCTCGCGCGCCGGCGTCACCCGGTCGGGATTGCGAAAGAAATAGACGCACCAGAGCGTCAGCAGAATGCCCACGAAGCCGAGCGGCTCCCAGACCGCATAGAGCAGCAGCGTCAGGACCGCGAAGGCGGCGATGAAGGGATATCCCTCGCGCGCGACCGGGACCAGAACGCCCTTCAGAACGCCGTCGTCCTGCTGATTCAACATATCCTGTCCGTCCGATTGGGTTGGTGGCGGCTCAATTCACAGCCGGCAGTCCGAAGACCTGGCCCGGATAGATCAGGTCCGGGTCGCGGATCTGATCGCTGTTCGCCTGGTAGATCTCGGTATAGCGGAAACCGGAGCCGTAGACCCGGCTGGCGATCCGCCAGAGATTGTTGCCGGGCTGTATAATCACAACCGAGTCTTCCGGCAATCCCGTGAAGGGCACGGCGCGCACGAAGGGCAACTCGATCCGCGCCAGAACCTGGCCGGACGGAGACACCTTGTCGACCCGCACCTGATGGGTCCCGGCCACGATATTCTCTTCCGGTTTCACCGACCAGTCGCCGTCCGCGTCCGCTCTGGTCCGCGCCGCCAGCTTGTTGTCGACATAGATCTGGACATCGGTCTCGGGCTCGGTCCTGCCGCTGAAGACCACCGCGCCTTTCTCGTCGTAATCGATCACGTCCAGCGACACGTCGGCACCGCCGGAGGAGGCTTTCTCCGGGAAGGACTGTGCGCTCGACGTGGGCTCGGGATCCGCCTTCGCAACCGGGCTCGGCGTTTCGGGCGCCGCGGCGGGCGCCTGCAGAATCTTCGTCGGCTTGCTTGGAGCCTCCTCGCGCGGCACGACCATGGCGAGCGGCTTCTGGGTCTCGGTATTGTCCCGCCCCGCGATGTCCTTGCCCTTTTCCGGGATCACGACGACGACGGCATTGCCGGACTTCTTGGCGTCTGTCTCGCCTTCCGCCGGTGTCTCGAGCGTCAGGACACTGCTGCCGGACGGAAGCTTCTTCTCCGGCAGGAACACCCAGTCGCCCTTGTCGTCCGACGTGACCTCGCCGATCTGCTTGTCACCATCCATGATTCGCACGGTCGCATTCGGCAAGGCCTTGCCGGCGATAACCGTGTTGCCCTCGGGGTCGACCCGGACGACGTCGAAGCTCGGCTGCGAGAGATCCGGTTTGTCCGCACTGTCTTCGGACGCGACCGTCGGCGCGGTTGTCGCGGCGGCAGCGGGGCTTTCGGCGGTTGGCTCAGGGGCTGGCGCCGGCGTCTCTTTCGGCGCTGCCGCAGTCTCGACCGGCACCGGCCGGACGTCTTCATCCGAAGTCACGTAGAACAGCCCTCCCGCTGCTGAGAGTACCAGGACTCCGGCGGCGCCAATGAGGTATGGCTTGGTCAACATGATATCGGGGCTCCAATACGTGCTCAGATGACAATAAACCCATACAAACCCGTGCGCAATGCAGCCAAAACCGCCCATTCAAGCCGCTTGACCGGACCCCGAGGGGGTGGGATAGACGGACGCATGAACGATAAAAAATCCATCTGCGTATTCTGCGGCTCTTCCGGCAAGGTCGATCAGGCCTACCGCGATGCCGCGATCACATTCGGCACCCTGATCGGCGAGCGCGGCTACAACCTCGTCTATGGCGGCGGACGCGTCGGCCTCATGGGTCTCACCGCCGACGCCGCGCTGGCGGCCGGCGCCGCCGTCACCGGTGTCATCCCGAAATTCCTCGAGGACTACGAGGTCGGTCATCAGGGACTGAACGAGCTGATCATCACCGACAACATGCATGATCGCAAAAGGATCATGTACGAGAAGGCCGACGCCTTCGTAATCCTGCCGGGCGGTCTCGGGACCATGGACGAGACCTTCGAGGTCGTCACCTGGACCCAGCTCGGCCTGTCACGCAAGCCGGTGGTGCTCGCCAACGTGAACGGCTTCTGGGACCCGCTGGTCGCGCTCTTTGACCATCTCGTCGCCACCAGCTTCGCCCGGCCGGAAAATCGCAACATCATCCAGGTCGCGGACACGCTCGAGAGCGTGTTCCCCTTCCTGACCGCGGCCCCCGTCACCCACGGCAAGGTCGAATCCAAATGGGTCTGACCGCCTGAATTCAGATCGCCGTCCGCAGCGTCATGGCGGCAGTGCCGCGCGCGCATCTTGCATTGCCGCGCCCACCTGATATTTTGCCGCCCGCTGCACACAAGATTCCATCCACAAAGGAGCCAGGAAGATGGCCAAGATCAAGGTCAAGAATCCTATCGTCGAGCTCGACGGCGATGAGATGACGCGGATCATCTGGGAGATGATCAAGGAAAAGCTCATCCTCCCGTACCTCGATGTCGATCTCAAATATTACGACCTCGGCATGGAAAAGCGCGACGAGACGGATGACCAGATCACCATCGACTCCGCGAACGCGATCAAGGAATACGGCGTCGGCGTCAAGTGCGCGACCATCACGCCGGACGAAGCCCGGGTCGAGGAATTCGGCCTGAAGAAGATGTGGCGCTCGCCGAACGGCACGATCCGCAACATCCTCGGCGGCACCGTGTTCCGTCAGCCGATCATCTGCAACAACGTCCCGCGCCTGGTGCCGGGCTGGACCCAGCCGATCGTGATCGGCCGTCATGCCTTCGGCGACCAATACCGCGCCACCGACATGGTGGTGGATCGTCCGGGCAAGCTGACCATGACCTTCCAGCCGGCCGACGGCAGCCCCGCCACGACCCACGAAGTGTTCGACTTCCCGGGCGGCGGCGTCGCGATGTCCATGTACAACCTCGACGAGTCCATCCGCGGTTTCGCCCGGGCCTGCATGAACTACGGCCTCGATCTCGGCTGGCCGGTCTATCTCTCGACCAAGAACACCATCCTCAAGGCCTATGACGGCCGCTTCAAGGACCTGTTCCAGGAAGTCTTCGAGGAAGAGTTCGAGGCGAAATTCAAGGCCAAGGGCATCACCTACGAACACCGCCTGATCGATGACATGGTCGCGGCCGCGATGAAGTGGTCCGGCGGTTTCGTCTGGGCCTGCAAGAACTATGACGGCGACGTGCAGTCCGATACCGTGGCCCAGGGCTTTGGCTCGCTCGGTCTGATGACCTCCGTGCTGATGACGCCGGACGGGAAGACGGTCGAAGCGGAAGCCGCGCACGGCACCGTGACCCGTCACTACCGCCAGCACCAGCAGGGCAAGGAAACCTCGACCAACCCGATCGCCTCGATCTTCGCCTGGACCCGCGGCCTCTCCTACCGCGCCAAGTTCGACGAGACGCCGGAAGTCCTGAAGTTCGCCGAGACCCTGGAAAAGGTCTGCGTCAGCACCGTCGAGAATGGCGACATGACCAAGGATCTGGCGCTGCTGATCAGCCCGGACCAGCCCTGGCTCACCACCCAGCAGTTCCTGTCCAAGCTGGACGAGAACCTGCAAAAGGCGATGAGCTGAGCAGAGATCGGTCTCTGACTATCGAGCGGGCCGCCTTCGGGCGGCCCGTTTTCGTTTCGGCCACAGGAAGATCTGAGGAGGACGGAAAATGGATTTCTACCACATCTACTGCGACCTGAAGCCGGGGGTGCCGGACATGGACTTTGCCGAGTCCGTGCAGCGCTATTTCGCCCATCTGAAGGATCAGGGACTGATAGAAGGCTCCCGCATTACCCGGCGCAAGCTCGGGCTCGGCCCCGCCGACGGGACCGAGTTCCACATCTGGCTGGAGACGCGCGACCTCGCCCAGCTCGACGCGGCCTTCAACCACGTCTCGAGCCGGAGCGAGCCGGTCGAGAGCTTCCACCACGCAGTGAACTCGAAGGTCCAGAACGTGCGCTTCACGCTCTACCGCGATTTCCCGGACCCGCAGCGCAAGCGCGGCGAGGAAAGGTTCTAGCGGTAGACATAGATCGGGCTGGTCCAGGCCCGGGTGCCGTCCTCCTGCTCGACCCGGATGAAGATCGGGTTGTCGCCTTCAGACTTCACGTCGATCATCCGTCTGAAGCTGAATGAGGTATGCGGATTCTCGTCCGGCAGCCGGGTCAGTTTCAGGAAGCGCGGCAACTCCCCCGAAGCGTCGAAGACCGTGTCATCGAAACCGATCTCCGAAACCACCACTTCCCTCTTCACAAGCGGCGTCTCGATCGCGAGGCTGCCGGCATCCCGGTCCCTCAGCCGGATATCCGCCCCGCCGAAATTACCGGTGGTGAGCGTCTTCCAGGCAAGGCTGGTCTCGCTCAACCGTTCGAACGTCTTGTCGCGATTGAAGAAGTTCACCGGTGTCACACTCTCGACGGCATTGCCAGAGACCTTCGCCGTCCCGTCCCAGATCACCTCGCGGAAGCGGCCGCGATATTCCGCGCCCTCCCAGTGCAGGCGGAGGCGCGACCCGAGATCCGCCGCCGCGTAAGGCCGCACGGTCTCGACGAGGTCGAGGCCGTTGAAGATATCGACCCGGATGATCGGAGAATTGCTGTCGACCGCGACGGAAAGCTCCATGCCGCCCCTCGGCAGGTGGACGATATCTCCCATCAGCGCCTCATGGGTCAGCCGGGGTGTGCTGTCCATGATCAGAGGATCGTCATGATAGAGCGCGCCCTCTGCGTCGAACCGTGCCTGCAAGCGGATCACCATGCGCCCGCCATCGCCCCCGGTCGTGCCGTAATGGCGGCGCTTGCGCATGCAGTCGAGCAGTGCATCCCGGCTGAGTTCCGCCGTGCTGAAGCAGGTGAGTCCGCCGATCGCCCCGAATTTGCCCGCTCCAGGATAACTCGCGCCCGGTCGTCCCTTGTGGCCGTCGGAATTGCAGACCACGCCGACCCGGTAGCCGAGCCGGAAGGCGTCTTCAAGCAGCCACTCGAAGGTTCCCCAGGAGGAATGAACCTCGACCGATTTTTCGAACCGTCCGTCGTGGGCGACGGCAATGTCGGCATAGCGCCCGCCGCAATGGGCGTAGCAGACCACGTCGTGCTCGCCATGTTCGGCAAAGGCCTCGAACAGTTTTCCGGCTGTCGTGCAGTCGGTATGGGCGGTGCTGCGGTCCTCGATCAAGGCATGTGAGGAACGCCGGATCGTCCGTCCCTCGTTCGGGAAGAAGACATTGCGGTCGCCGCCGAGCGCGGTATTGCCGGACCATTCGTATCCCGGCATGGCGACGAAGCTGCCGGGCGCGTCGAACTCGGCGGTGATGCGGTTCAGTTCCGCCCAGAGCTCGTCACTGATCTGGAAATCGTTGCCCTGGTGCCCGCAGGCATCGACCCAGGCCTTGTCCCGCGCGAAGGCGAAATAGTCCCTTGCGCTGCCGGTGCCGATGGTCTCTTCCGACTGGCCGTGCAGATCGGCCCAGAAATGCACGAGATCAACCTCCTCCACGATCAGCGGATTGCTTCGGGCGACAACCCGGCCCTCCCCGTCCTTCACCGTGACGGAGACCCGTCCCGGCGCGGTCACGCGGAGATCGGAGACCGTCGTGGTAAAGTTTCCTTCGGTCATCTCCACCGTCTCAGGGAGCCCTTCAATGGCGCCCTCCGCGTCGAGATGGAATGTGCCGGAGCACTTGTCCGACGGATTGCCCCACCTGTCGTTGCCCTTGAGCTTGAGCTCGAATCGCTCGCCCGGCCGGCGCAGAGTCGGCAGGACGGCGGAAAATGTCTCCGGCGTACCCGGCACGATCGCGATCTCCGGCTGAACCGGCAGGGTCTGGAAATTGAAGGTCGCGATCGGGTCGACCAGCACGCGAAATTCGAAACTCCTCTCGCAAAAGGTCTGCAGGCGCATGCCCGGCCCGCCATGGTCCGTGACGCCGAAGCGGATCGTGATGGTGTCGCCCTCCTCGAGGAAGCCCTTCACCACCTTGATCCAGAGCGTGCGGTCCCAGGGCCGGACATTGGCCTTCGGGTCCCAGCGGACCTGCAGTACCGCGCCGTTCGAGGCCTCGACGGTGCAGTAGTTGGCTCCCTTCGGATCGTCGAACTGGGGATTGCCCTGGTCGGAGGCGAAGCGGAAACAGACGCGCAGGCTGCCGGAGTCGTCGATCCCGAAGGTCCCCGCCGTATAGACGAGGGTGAAAGAGGCGTAGGAGCCCGCTTCGAAGCAGCCAGCCGGCGAGAGCGCCGCATGGCCGAGGTCGCTGTCCGTGATCGGCGCGAGGATCACGCCGCTGTTCATGTCCTCCCAGGGTCGTTCTCCATGCCCTGCCTGCGGTGCCTGCTCATTCATCGAACGCCCCCCTTCCTGTCGGCCCGCGTGCGTCGCGAGCGCGGTTGTTTCCGATCCCAACTGGCAGCCTATCAGATGCAGGGTTCCGGCGAGCACACGTAACGCGACATTTTCCCGTTCCGCTCTACGACAAATCCGTAAGGTGGCCGCCGTCGCGAAACTGGCTTTGGTCGCGGGCCCGTCCTACAAGGGACATCCTGCCGTTCCGTTGGAGCCTTTCCCGCCTTGGAACATGAACTCGCCTATTACGGCATTGTCGCGCTCGGCGCCTTCGCCGGCGCCCTCGCGACCGGGCTTGCCGGGTTCGCCTTCGGGATCACCTCGCTTGGCATCTGGGCCCATGTGCTGAGCCCGGCGGAAGCAGCGCCGATGGTGATCATCTGCTCGCTGCTGATCGTGCTCGGCACCATCGGCGCGATCTGGCGGGCGATCGATTTCCGCTCGGTCTGGATCTTCCTTGTCGGCGGATTGATCGGGGTACCCGGCGGGGTGGCATTGCTGCCTTACGCCGATCCGGTCCCGTTCCGGATCTTCGTCGGCGCGACGCTGATCCTCTATTGCGCCGCTTTCATTGTCGCCGGGCGGATGCCCGCGATCACCGGAAAGTACCGGGCGATCGACGCGGCGGTCGGGTTCGGCGGCGGCGTGATGGGCGGGTTCTCAGGCCTCTCCGGCGTACTGCCGACAATCTGGTGCAGCCTGATGAAATGGCCGAAGGATCGCCAGCGCGGCACCTTCCAGCTCTTCAACGGAGCGATGCACAGCGCCAGCCTGACGCTCTACATCGCCCAGGACCGGTTGCCGGAGAACATTCTGCCCCTGCTCGGCGCGTCCGCCCCGGCGATGATCGTCGGCACCGGTATCGGCTTCGCGCTATACCGGCGGATCAACGACGCGCAGTTCAAGAGGGTCCTGCTCTGGATGCTCGGCGCGTCCGGGATCGGATTGCTGGTCCCGGCACTCTAGGACGGGACGGCATCCGGCGCGTACTGGGCAAGGAACTCCGGGCTCGGCGGGATCGGGGTGATCACATCGATCAGCACGCCGTTCGGATCGCGCGTGATGAAATGGCGCTGCCCGAACGGCTCGTCCCGAAGCGGCAGAAGAACTGGGAGACCGGCCGCCTCGACCCGCGCATATTCCGCATCTACATCCGCAACCTCGAAATTGAGGATCAGTCCGCCGGTGTGGCCACGGCCGCTCTCGGGGATCGTCTCGTGATCGCCCTGGAGGACGGCGATGTTGACACTCTCGTCTTCCCCGGACTGCAGGTGGACATACCAGTCGCTCTCGAACAGAGCCTTGAAGCGGAAATTCTCCCGGTAGAATTGCGTCGTTCCCGAAACGTCACCGGTCAGGATGACCGGATAGAACTGCGTGCATTTCATGTCTTTCGTGCTCCCGAGAAGATACATACAGTGTGTATGCAATCATCAATAAACATACAGGCTGCATGTATGCAAGAAAAATCAAACCCCAGATCCAACCGGGAGCGCACTGAGGAAACCCGTGCGGCCCTACTCGCTGCGGCGCGCGCTCTTTTCGTCGAGAAGGGGTATGCCGAGACCGGAACACCTGAAATCGTGAAGGCGGCAAAGGTCACGCGCGGCGCCCTGTACCACCATTACCGGGACAAGAAGGATCTGTTTCGGGCGGTCGTCGAACGGGAGGCGGCGCAGATCGGCGAAGATATCGAGAAACATGCGGCCGGGGCTGCGACTCCCCTCGAGGCATTGTCATCCGGATCCATGACCTATTTCAGTGCGATGGCCAAGCCGGGCCGCGCCCGTCTGCTGCTACTCGATGCCCCGGCCGTTCTCGGACCTGAAGAGATCAACCGCATCGACAGGGGAACGGGTGGCGGGTCGTTGCGGGACGGCCTTGTCGCGCTTCTCGGCCCGGCCCCGGAGATCGAGGCTCTGGCGGATATGCTGTCCGCCGCTTTCGATCACGCGGCGCTTGCGATTGCGCACGGTGCACGCCGCGTCGACTACGAGCGCGCGATGAACAGACTGTTCAAGGCGTTGGCCGGTTGAAACGCAGCGCCTTGGCGT
Source organism: Nisaea sp. (assembly GCF_965216895.1). GTDB lineage: Bacteria > Pseudomonadota > Alphaproteobacteria > Thalassobaculales > Thalassobaculaceae > Nisaea. The sequence continues at coordinate 4,311,375 of NZ_OZ244205.1, read as the reverse complement.
ACCGCACTTGCGTCCACCCGGAACCCGAAGCAAGCGGACGGAACCGGTCGAATGGGGGGCAAGGCCCCGCTCGCCCCCTTGCGAGAGGGTCCGGCAGGCTCCGGTCTCAATGGAAGTTCCGGCTGATCACGTGCAGCTCAGGCTTCATGTTGCGGGGATGGGTATGGAGCGGCTGGGCGGGCCTGATCTGCTCCGGGTTGGGTTTCGGCGCGGGCGGCAGTTTCATGCGTGGCGGTTTCTGGCGGTAATCCTCCTGCCCGCGCGCCACCTCGTCCGCATTGGCGATGGCCTTGCCGAAGCCGGCCTCGTCGACAGTGCCGTCGGTCAGCCATCCGAGACGGTACGTCAGATCCTCCAGCGTCTCGACCACGACATGCACCACCCGTCCCTCGCGCTGCACGAGACCGGTGACGCCGAGGAACTTGGCGCCGAGCACGATGCGGCGGAAGGTCTCGAACTTATCCGGCCAGACAATCAGGTTGGCGACCCCGCTCTCGTCCTCGAGCGTGATGAAGATAACGCCCTTCGCCGTGCCCGGCCTCTGCCGCACCAGCACGAGCCCACCGAGCCGCACCCGGCGCCCGTCGCGGGTACGCTCCAGCTCCTCGCAGCGGACGCGGCCGTCGCCGTCGAGGCTCGACCTCAGGAGCGCGACCGGATGGGCCTTCAGGGAGAGGTGCAGGGAGGCATAATCATCCACCACCTGCTCGCCGAGCGGCGCTTCCGGCAGCAGCATCGCCGCCTCACGCGGGGTGAAGGGTTTTTCCTCGCGGGCCTCGGCGGCGAGGAAGAGCGGCAGCCCCTCGCGGTCGCGCTCCGCCCGAACCCGGCCGGTGACCGCACGGGCAAGGCCGCGCACCGCCCAGAAGACCTCCCGCCGGGCGAGCCCCATGGAGGCGAAGGCATCGCCGCGCGCCAACACCTCCAGCACCGCGGGCGTGACCCCGGCGCGGCGCCAGAGTTCGGCCGGATCGCCATATCCTCTGCCCCGGCAGGCGACGATCAGCTCCGCCTCTTCTCTCCGCATGCCCTTGATCTGCCGCAACCCGAGGCGGAGCGCGAAGCCGCCCCTGCCGTCCGGTTCCAGATCGCAGTCCCAGCCGCTCCTGTTGACGTCCGGCGGCAGCACGGTCACGCCGTGCTCGCGCGCATCGCGGACGATCTGCGCCGGGGCGTAGAACCCCATCGGCTGCGAATTCAGCAGGGCGGCGGCGAAGATTGCCGGATAGCGCCGCTTGAACCAGCTCGAGACATAGACCAACAGGGCAAAGCTCGCGGCGTGGCTTTCCGGGAAACCGTAATTGCCAAAGCCCTCGATCTGCCGGAAGCAGCGCTCGGCGAAGTCCCGCTCGTAATTGCGGGCAACCATGCCCTCGATCATCTTGTCGCGGAACTGGCCGATCTGGCCGGTCTTCTTGAAGGTCGCCATGGCGCGGCGCAGCCGGTCCGCCTCCGACGGGGTGAAACCGGCGGCAACGATGGCGATCTTCATCGCCTGCTCCTGAAAGAGTGGCACGCCGAGGGTCTTGCCGAGCACGCCGCGCAGCTCGTCTGAGGGAAACTCGACCGGTTCGATACCGTCGCGGCGGCGGAGATAGGGGTGCACCATGTCGCCCTGGATCGGTCCCGGCCGGACGATCGCCACCTCGATGACGAGATCGTAGAAACAGCGCGGCCTGAGACGGGGCAGCATCGCCATCTGGGCCCGGCTCTCGACCTGGAAGACTCCGAGAGAGTCCCCCCGGCAGAGCATGTCGTAGACGCCCGGATCCTCCGGCGGGACGGTGGCGAGATCGTGGGAAAGCCCGTAATGCCGCTGCAGCAGGTCGAAGGCCTTCTTCACGCAGGTCAGCATGCCGAGCGCCAGCACGTCGACCTTCAGCATGCCGAGGGCATCGAGATCGTCCTTGTCCCACTCGATGACGGTACGGTCCTGCATTGCCGCGTTCTCGATCGGCACCAGTTCGTCGAGCCGGCCGCGGGTAATGACGAAGCCGCCGACATGCTGGGAGAGATGGCGGGGAAAGCCCATGAGCTGGCGGGTCAGGTTCATCGTCATGGCGAGGCGACGGTCCGACGGGTCGAGCCCGACCTCGCGGATCCGCTCGTCCGCCACCGCGTCTCCGTGCCGGCCCCAAACCTGGGAGGAGAGCAGACCGACCACGTCCTCCGAGAGCCCCATCGCCTTGCCGACATCGCGCAGCGCACTGCGCGAGCGGTAGCTGATCACGGTCGCCGCCAGCCCGGCCCGTGCGCGGCCGTACTTGCCGTAGATGTACTGGATCACCTCCTCGCGCCGCTCATGTTCGAAATCGACGTCGATATCCGGCGGCTCGCCCCGCTCCTCGCTGACGAAACGCTCGAACAGCAGATCGGCGCGCGAGGGATCGACGGCGGTGATGCCAAGGCAGTAGCAGACGGCGGAATTGGCCGCCGACCCCCGGCCCTGACAAAGGATATCCCGGCTGCGGGCATAGCGGACCATGTCGTAGACGGTGAGAAAGTAGGGGGCGTAATTCAGCCGCCCTATCAGAGCGAGCTCGTGGCGGAGCTGGGCGTCGACCTTCGGCGGAATGCCGTCCGGATAGCGCTCCGCCGCACCCTCGAAGGTGCGCACTTCAAGTTCCTCCTGTACGGGCAGGCCGTGGGGAGAAATCTCATCCGGGTATTCGTAGGCCAGTTCGTCGAGCGAGAAACTACAGCGCCCGGCAATCTCGAGCGTCCGGGCGACCGCCTCCGGCCGTTCGCGGAAGAGCCGCGCCATTTCCCCCGGCGGTTTCAGGTAGCGCTCGGCATTGGCGTCGAGCCGCCAGCCCGCCTCGTCCACGGTGCAATGCTCGCGGATACAGGTCAGCACGTCCTGAAGCGGCCGCCGCTCCGGCAGGTGGTAATGCACGTCGTTCGTCGCGACCAGCGGCAGGTCCGCAGTTGCGGCCAGCGCAGAGAGGCGTCGGAGGCGCTCCGCATCGTCACCGTGATAGAGCAGCGTGGCGGCGAGCGAGACCCGCTCCGGAAAACGCGCCGTCCAGAAACCGAGGTCGTCAGGACAGAAGCGGTCGGGGGCGCGCGGCGGGAGCAGGACGAGATCGTGCCCGTCAGCATGTTCGGCAACATCCGCGCGGTGGAGCAGGCACGCACCCTTCTCGGCCCGTCGCTTGCCGAGGCTGAGCAGGCGGGAAAGCCGTGCATAGGCGGGGCGGTCATGCGGAAAGGCGAGCAGTTCCTCTCCGTCCTCCAGCACCAGCCGGGCACCGACAAGAAGTCTTATATCATGGCTCTTCGCCGCGATATGGGCGCGGACCACGCCGGCGAGACTGTTGCGATCGGCGATAGCGATGGCGGCATGACCGAGCCGGGCCGCCATTTCCACCAGTTCCTCCGGATGCGAGGCGCCTCGCAGGAAGCTGAAATTGCTGGTGACCTGAAGCTCGGCATAGCCCTGCATGGCGCCACCGCGGGATCCGGTTCGGACCAGAAGGTCAGGAGAAGATCCCGTGCAGGAACCAGCCGGGTGCCTCGCCCCGTTCGGCAAGCCCGTCCCGATAGAGCCAGAACCGCCGTCCTTCCCCGTCCTCGACGCGGAAATAGTCCCGGGTCGACATCGATGCACCGCTGCTGCCGTCACGCCACCATTCCGGCGCCAGCCGTTCCGGCCCGGCGGCATGGGCGACACGGTAGTCGGCGCCGCGCCAGCGGAAACGCGCCGGCGGATGATCCGGCAGCAGAGCCGTCGCCTCGACCGGCTCCGGGCGCCGCATCAGGCGCACCGGACGGGCCGCCCGCTCCGGCGCCGGGGGACGGACATTGGTCCAGGTCAGGGCCTTGCGGCCCGGGCGGCCCGTACTTCTCTTCTCCGCCCGCTCGGGCAGATGACTCTCGACCGGTTGCAGACGGTGCACCGCGTCGGCACCGAGCCGGCCCGCGAGCCGGTCGCCGAGATCGCTGACCGCGTCCCGGTCCCGCATCTCGGTACCGCCAAGCGCCGCCTGCACGCCCTCCGCACGGTCGCCCTCGAGCATTTCCGCCAGCACCATGTCGATACCGAAGCCGGGGTCGAGCTTGTCGAAATGCTGCACCAGAAGGCGGAAGAGCATGTCCGCCTCGCGACAGGCCCGGCTGGTCCCGGCGCTGACCTGCAGCACCTCGCCGTCGACCCGGAAGAAACGCAGTCGGACCCGTCGGGCGCCGGCCTGTTCGCGCTCAAGGCGGCGGCAGAGCGCGCCGAGCGTGCGCCGTGCGGCGACCTCCAGATCCTCGCGCAGGGCAATCGGTTCGGCGAAGGCCATGCGCTCCTGGAACGGTTCCTCCGGCAGCCTCATCCCGAGGGCCGTCGACCGGTCCCCGAGCGCGCGGTCGAGCGCCTCGATCAGGCCGGTGCCGAAGCGGCTGGCAAGCGGTGCCCGTGGCTGATCGAGCAACTGCGCGATACGGCGCAGACCGACCCGGTCCAGTGCTTCGACCGTTGCGGGCGAGACCCCGAGCGCGGCCACCGGCAGCGCCTCGAGCGCCAGACGGAGCCTGCCTTCCGGCACCAGGGTCAGCAAGGGGGCGGAGAAGCGGGCGACGGCCCGGGCGGCGAGAGGGGTGTCCGCCACCGCGAGCCGGGCGCTGAAGCCGAGCCGATTCAGGGCTGCAAGGCAATCGCGCCCGAGCGCCTGCTCCTCCGTTGCGAGATCCGCCGCGCCCTGGCGGCGGAAGAGATGAGCGCAGCCTGTAATGTCGAGCGTGAGGCCAGCGCTGCCGCCGTCGCCCGCAAAGGGCGCCGCAGTGCTGTCCATCGCGACCATCGGGGTATAGCGCTGACACCAGGCGGCCAGCCGCTCCAACCGCTTACGGTCCGCTGCCGGATCCGCCCCGGTTGCCGCGAGATCCGGGATCATGGCCCGGGCATCGGCAAGCGGGCGACCGACCGCGACGCCCTGGAGCGCCGCCGCCTGGTTGACCGCCGCCACGGTCTCCGTGCCGACGAGGCGCCGGGTCAGGACCGCGGGCCGGACATCCACCGCCGCCGTCGCAGCAGGGCTCCCGGCCGTCTCCCGACGGCGCCATTCGAAGGCAAAGTCCGGAATGTAGAGATAGAGGAATCGCCGTGCCATGATCCGTCTCCCGCTATGAGCGAGAGCATAATGTTCTTGTTTTGTTCCCCATGTCAACACGACAATGAGACGGGCGGTCGGACTTCTGGAGAAAACGGGTGTTCAGGCGCCGCCGAGGCCGAACTGCCAGACCAGCCATAGCGCGGCGAGGAGACTCATTCCGACAACGCCCCAGAGGGCGAGCTTGCGTTGCAGTATACGGCGCTCGGCACCGCGCTGCTGGCGTTCGATCCGCTCGCGCCGCTCGGCCTCGATGGCGCTGAGGAAGCGCAGCAGGGTATCGATGGCCTCACCTTCGAGCGCATGGAACTGGGCCCCGAAACTGCCCCCCTCGTCCGGCCGGCGCACGATATCCGCGCCGAAAGGAAATTCGATCATCTCGCGCGTCCCGCGCCAGTAGATCGTCCCCTCCAGCGGCGAGGTCACCTGTCCGCCGTCGTCCGGCAAGCGGGCGAAAAAGCCGCCGATGGAAATATCGATGAGCGGAATTTTGCGCCCCTGCACGGTGGCATAGGCCCCGCTCACGGACCAGCGTCCGTGCCGCCGCCTCTCCTGCCCGATCGCTGCCTCGGCGACAGCATTCATCTACCGGCCTCCATCTGCCTCGGCGACAGTCTACACCATCGCCACCGAGAAAACTGCTGGCGGTGATCTTTTGCCACATCCCGGACAGGAACCGGCCGCACAGCATTTTTCGACACGGAATCAATAGTTACGGCAGATTACGCCAAATGTACATATGGGGTTACGCGGCGGCGCTCTGCGCCGCTGCAGGCCGCACTTCCGGCACCTCTTCCGGCGGCGAAGCACACTCTTCGAGATCCCGGAATCGGCCGTGCGCCGCCGTCCAGAGCAGCTGCCAGGCACCGGGCCGGCCACCGCGCAGACGTTCAAGCGAAACCGACCAGGACGGCAGCATACTCCCGCCCGAGGGCGCGGCGGCGATACGCCAGCGGCTGTCCGCCACCCCGGTCGTGACCGCATTTGCGAGCGGACGCAGCAGGATTCCGGTGACGCCGCTGGCCTCGGCGGCGAGCTGGAGGCGCCGTTCCGCCACCCGCCCGGCCTCTCCCGGACGGGCCGGGCCGAGTTCCGCGACGACGGCGACGAGCCCACCACAGCGCAGCCCCTCCTCCATCGCCCAGAGCCGCTCGGCCTCGTCCCGCGCGCGGACAAACAGCACCCGCTCCGGATCGAGGCCAAGCGCCTTCAGGCCCCAGCCGCAGGGCGCGCCGCCGAACATGTTCGCATCCCGCGCGCACCACAGAATCTGCCCGCCCCGACGGGCTGCCGGAGCGGAGAGCAGACGGACCAGCATCGCGGCGGCAAAGCCGAAGACGCTGCCGTCGCGCAACTCGCTGCGGGCCTCGCCGACCAGTTCGTGTATCCGGCCCATCGCAAGGCCGCCGTCCAGGTGATCGTCCAGCGCCCCATGCCCGAGCGGAAAACGCACGCTCTGTCCGGCCTCCGCGCCGCCGCGCTCAATGGCCCGGACCCGCGCACGCAGAGATGCCAAATCGGCCCGTTGCCCCGTTCCGTCGCTGTGCTTAGGATCGCCCATCCGACCACCTAATGTTCTTGATTTGTTCTAGGATATCCCTGCCCATGAGTCAATCGGCCGACACACCCGCCTCCGACACGCCGCCCTCGCTGGAGACCATGTACGGTTTCAACGCCGATATCGGTTTCCGCCTCACAGAATGGACCGACGGCTACGCCAAGATGGAGCTAGATCTCACCGAGAAGCACCTGAACCGCAGCGGCATCCTGCATGGCGGCGTGCTGGCGACGATGATCGATGCGGTCGGCGGCTATTGCGGCGTCTGGGTGCCGGAAGGCGCCGACAAGAAACGCGCCCTCACCCTCTCGCTCACCACCAGCTATCTCGGCCAGGCGAAGGACGGCACCATCGTCGCCTACGGCAAGCGCCGCGGCGGCGGCAAGTCGGTCTTCTTCGCCACCTGCGAGGTCTACAATCCGGAGGGTGTGCTGATCGCGATGGGCGAAGGCACCTACAAGATCCGCCAAAGCAGGGGAGCAAGCGGCTGAACAGCCTCCCGACATTCGTCATTCTCGCGAAAGCGGGAACCCGGGATCCAGGTCCCGGCTCTACGCTCTCCAGATCTCCGCTTGCCCGGGGATGACGGCAGGAGAGAGAAGGTCAGGGAACACCAGAAAGCGCCCCTACTTCGCGAACGCGACATCCCGGCCCGGCGCGGCGGCGAGCAGCGTGCGCGTGTATTCGTGCTGCGGGTCCGCATAGACCTTCGCGGTCTCGCCCTCCTCCACCACGACACCGTTCTGCATCACCATGATGCGGTCGCAGATCTGCGCCGCGACCCGGAGATCATGGGTGATGAAAAGCATGGCGAGGTCGTAGCGTTCGCGGACATCGTCGAGCAGATCCAGCACCTGCGCCTGTACCGAGACGTCGAGCGCCGAGACCGCCTCGTCGGCAATCAGCACCTTGGGCTGCATGGCGAGCGCCCGGGCGATGCAGATCCGCTGGCGCTGGCCGCCGGAAAACTGGTGCGGGAAGCGGTCGAGCGCCTCGGCGCTCAGGCCCACGATCTCCATCAGCTCCTTTGCCCGCGCCTCCGCTTCCGCGGCGGAGACCCCGAAATTCATCGGCCCCTCGACGATCGACTGGCCGACCGTGCGGCGGGGGTTGAGCGAGCGGTAGGGATCCTGGAAGACGATCTGGATATCGCGCCGGTACGGCCGCATCGCGTTTTCCGAAATCCGCGCAATGTCTGCCCCGTCGACCTCGATATGGCCCGAGGTCGGGTCCTGCAGGCGGACGATGCAGCGCGCCAGCGTCGACTTTCCGGAACCGGATTCGCCGACCACGCCAAGGGTCTCGCGCCGATGCACGACCAGGCTTACATCCTTGTTCGCATGCACCGCGCGCGACTTCCGGAACAGCCCCAGGCCGCCATAGGTCTTGTTCACGCCCTGGGCGATCAGCGCCGGCGAGGTCTTGTCGACCTCGGCCCGATGGCTCGGTTCCATCGAGGGGACCGAACCGATCAGCATCTTCGTGTAGGGATGCTGCGGTTTCAGCAGGATCTCGTCGCGCGTGCCCTGCTCGACCACCTTGCCCTTCTGCATCACCACGATCCGGTCCGCGATCTCTGCCACCACGCCGAAATCGTGGGTGATGAAGAGCACGCCGGTGCCGTGGCGGCGCTGGATATCCTTGATGAGCTCGAGGATCTGCGCCTGCGTGGTCACGTCGAGCGCCGTCGTCGGCTCGTCGGCGATCAGCAGGCCCGGCTCGAGCGCCAGCGCCATCGCAATCATGATGCGCTGGCGCTGCCCGCCCGAAATCTGGTGCGGGTAGCTGTCGTACATCTTCTCGCAATCCGGCAGCGAGACATCCTCCATCACTTCCAGCACGCGCGCCTTCTGAGCGTCGGGAGGGAGATCCGTGTGGATCTCGAGCATCTCGCGGATCTGCTCGCCGACCTTGATCACCGGGTTCAGCGCCGTCATCGGCTCCTGGAAGATCATCGCCATTCTCTCGCCGCGTAGACGGCGCATCTCGGCGACGGATTTTTTCAGCAGATCCTCTCCCTCGAGGACAATCTCGCCCTTGACGGCCTTCACTTCCTTCGGATTGAGGCCCATCGTGGTGAAGGCGGTGACGGACTTGCCGGAGCCGGACTCGCCGACCACGCAGACGATCTCCCTCGCCCCGACAGTGAAGCTGATATCCTCGACCGCGAAGGGACGATCAGCCCCCTTCGGCAGCGCCACCGAGAGATTGCGGATTTCCAGAACGGGTGCGGAGCCGGTCATGCGCGCATTTTCCTCGCGATACGGGGATCAAGCGTGTCGCGCAAGCCGTCGCCGACGATATTCACCGAGAGCACGGTCAGCGCCAGCGCGACACCGGGATAGAAAATGATCCAGGGAGTGAGCTGGAAGTAGGTCCGGCCCTCGGACATGATGTTGCCCCAGCTCGGGATCTCCGGCGGGATGCCGGCGCCGAGGAAGCCGAGGATCGATTCCGTCAGCATCGCCGCGCCGCAGATATAGGTCGCCTGCACGATCATCGGCGCGATGGTGTTCGGCAGGATGTGGCGCACCAGGATCGTCGGCAGCCGCGTGCCGGCGGCGATCGCCGCCTCGACATAGGGTTCCTCGCGCACGGTCAGCACGACGGACCGCACGAGCCGGACGACCCGCGGCACTTCGGGAATGGTGATGGCGACGATGACGGTCGTGAGCGTGGCGCCGGAGATTGCGATCATGGCGATGGCGAGCAGGATCGCCGGGATCGCCATCAACCCGTCCATGACCCGCATGATCGGCGCGTCGAGCCAGCGGATGTAGCCTGCGAGCATGCCGGTCACGAGCCCGATCGCGGTCGCGATCAGGGCGACGGAGATCCCGACCACAAGCGAGACCCGCCCACCGTAGACCACGCGTGAAAAGACGTCGCGACCGAGGAAGTCGGTGCCGAACCAGTAGGCGGCGGACGGTGCCTTCAGCCGGCTCATCACGTTCTGGTCGGTCGGTCCCGCGGTAAAGAACGGGCCGACGATCGCGATCGCAACCATGGCCAGCAGCAGCAATCCTCCCCAGAACACGGCCTTGTTGCGCAGCACCAGCGACAGGGTCGAGGGCTGGGTCTTCTCGGACAGCTCCGCCTCGGCGGAGATTCCGGGTGTCTCTGCGGCGGCCATCAGTACCGGATCCTCGGGTCGAAGAGAGTGTAGGAGAGATCGATCAGCAGGTTGATCAGGATATAGATGAAGCTGAAGAACAGGATCAGCCCCTGGATCACCGGATAGTCGCGCGCCAGCACGGCATCCAGCACGAGACGTCCCAGCCCGGGTATGTTGAAGACGGACTCGGTGACCACGACGCCGCCGATCAGCAGCGCGATACCGACGCCGATCACCGTCACGATCGGCACCGCCGCGTTGCGCAGCGCGTGGTGGATCAGGATCTTCCATTCCGACTGCCCCTTGGCGCGGGCGGTGCGGACATAATCCTCTTCCAGCACCTCCATCACGGAAGCCCGGGTCATGCGCGCGATCAGGGCGATGAAGATGACGGAGAGCGCCAGCACCGGAAGCACCATGTGCTGGAGAAAGACCAGCAGACCATGATCGAAAGGCGACTTGTAGCCCTGTACAGGCAATATCTTGAGCCACATCGCGAGCACATAGATCAGGCAATAGGCCAGGACGAAGACCGGGACGGAAAAGCCTCCGACGGAAAACAGCATGACCACCCGGTCGACGAGCGAGCCCGATTTCCAGGCAGCGATGGTCCCGAGCGGCACCGCGACGGCGACGGCGAAGACAATGGTGCAGAGCGACAGCAGCAGCGTCGGCTCGATGCGCTGGCCGATCAACTCGGTGACGGATTTCTTGGAGAAGATCGCGGTGCCGAGATCGCCCGACGCGAGCTGAACCAGCCAGTGCCAGAGCTGTACCGGGATCGGGTCGTTCAGGCCGAGCTGGGTGCGGATGCGCTCGACATCCTCGGCCGTCGCGTAGTCTCCGGCGATCACGGCGGCCGGGTCGCCCGGCGCGAGGCGCAGCAGCAGGAAGACCAGCACGGCGACGATCGCCATCACCGGTATGGTCGAGAGAACGCGCTTCAGCACATAAGTCAGCATGAAGATGCAAACTCCTCAAAGCACTCCCGCACGGCCTGACCGACGGGCGATCCGAACGGGAGCATCGCAGAGGTACCGCCCGGGGCCAACCCCGGGCGGTCTTTAGACAGGACGGTTTATTCGACCGACAGGTTCCAGAAGAACTGCACCGGCGACTTGATCAGTCCCTTCACATTGTTCCGGTAGGCCACCGGAACGAAGAACTGACCGAGCTGTCCGGACGCGCCGATTTTCCAGAGACGTTCCTGAACCTTGTGGCCGGCAGCGATCTTCTCTTCCTGGGACGTGGCGTTGGCGAAAGCAGCGCGCGCCTTTTCCAGCTCCGCGTCCGTCGGCCAGCCGAACCAGCCCTTGTCCGGATCGCCGGAGAAGGCGATGGCCATCGGGTCGATCACGTCGGCGCCGATCCACCAGGTGTGGAAGATGTTCCAGCCCCCCTCGGAAACCGGATCGCGTTTGGCCCTGCGGGACGTCAGGGTGGACCAGTCCATTGCCTGCAGATCGACCTCGAAGCCGGCCTTGCGCAGCTTCTCGGCGGTGATCAGGGTGAAGGCGGACAGAACCGGAATGTCGGTCGGATGCATGATCACGACCGGTGTGCCGTCATAGCCCGCGGCCTTGAGCGCAGCGGCAGCCTTTTCCGTGTCACCGGTCTTGATGCTCTCGGCGGCAACCTCTGACGCGAGCGGCGTGCCGCAAGGATAGACCGAGTAGCAGGTCTTCCAGAATTGCGGGTCTCCGATCGCGCCGGCCAGATAGTCTTCCTGCTTCATCGCCATCAGCGCGGCCTGCCGGATCTCGACCTTGTCGAACGGCGGCAGCAGATGGTTGAAGCGCGCGAAGCCGATATTGCCGAGCGGGTCATTGACCTCGACGGTCACCCCTTCGGCCGCGGACAGCAGCGGCATCAGGTCGGTCGAAGGCTGTTCGAAATAATCGATCTCACCCGCGATCAACGCGTTCATCGCCGTCGTCTGGTCCGGGAAGTAGGTCCAGACCACCTTGTCCACCTTGGCGATCTTGCCGCCGGATGCCGCGGACGGAGCTTCCTTGCGCGGCACGTAGTCCTCGAACTTGGTGTAGACCACGGTCGAACCCGGGACCCACTGGTCGGCCTCGAACTTGAACGGGCCGGAACCGATATGTTCGGAGATCTGCTCAAAAGGGTCGGTCGCGGCGATGCGGGCCGGCATGATGAACGGCACGTTGGAGGAGATCTTGCCGATCGACTCCAGAACCAGACCGTAAGCGCTCTTCAGCTTGAACTGAAAGGTCTTGGCGTCGACCGCAACCATCTCGTCCATCTGCTCCATGAGCTTCTGGCCCATGCCGTCGCGCGCGCCCCAGCGCTTCAGGGAGGCGATCACGTCCTCGGAGGTGACGTCGGCGCCGTCGTGGAACTTCAGCCCGTCGCGGAGCTTGAAGGTCCAGACCTTGCCGTCCGAGGAGGTCTCCCAGGTATCGACCATCTGCGGCTGCGGCTTGAAGCTCTCATCCATCGCGAAGAGCGTGTCGTAGATGAGGTATCCGTGGTTCCGCGTGATGTAGGCCGTCGTCCAGATCGGATCGAGGTTCTTGAGGTCCGCATGCGGGATGACCCGCAACACCTTTTCAGCGCTTGCCAGCGTCGGCGCCCCGGCCAATGGCAGGGCCATGGCGACAAGAGCCAGAAGGCTGCGTCGTGTCCAACCAATCATCTTCAATTCCCCTGTTCTGATTTTTTCGGAGAGTGCGGGGTTGGCCCCGTCTTTACCGTCTTGTGACGATATTTTTTGCATCGCACCATCAACGAGTCAATGAAGTCAGCGGCTTATCGCTCCCGCCAAGCAAGAATTAATCCGATCGTGCGCAAGCAGCACGGGCCGGGCTCAGGCCTCCACCGCCCTCATTTCGCCGACCCCCTGGCGAATGATCTGGAACGAGGACCAGCAGAAAAGACCCGCCATCACCGCGGCGACGATCAGGTCGGGCCAGCCGGTGCCGGTCTGCCAGACACCGGCGGCGGCCACCACGACCGCGATATTGCCGATCGCGTCGTTCCGCGAGCAGAGCCAGACGGAGCGTACGTTTGCGTCACCGTCACGAAAACGGAACAGCAGGCCGACACTTGCCATGTTGGCGACGAAGGCGAGCACGCCCACCGTGCTCATGATCGCGGCTTCCGGTACGCCGACCAGCAGCACCTGATAGGCGGTCGAGCCGAACACCCAGAGCCCCATACAGGCGAGCGACACCCCCTTGAGCAGAGCGGCGCCCGCGCGCACCCTCGCCGCCTTGCCGATGACGTAGAAACTGAGAGCGTAGGTCGCGGTATCGGCGAGGAAGTCCAGCGCGTCCGCCTTCAGCGCCATCGACCCGGCACCGAAACCGGCGGCCATCTCGATCAGGAACATCGCCCCATTGATCAGGATCACCGCCCAGAGCGCGCGCCGGTAAGCCTGCGACATGCCCTCGAAGACAACCTGTTCGTTTCCACAACCGCAGCAACCGGACATGCGTCCGCTCCTCGACTTTCGCTTCGATCGCCCCAATATGGGAGCTACAGCGACTGTAGGTTCAAGGGAGAAATCCGCCATCATGTCCGGCACCATCCCGCACTATCCGATCGGCGATCTGGCGAAGCGCACCGGCACCAAGGTGCAGACCATCCGCTACTACGAGAGCATCGGCCTGCTGCCGGAACCGGCGCGCACCGCCGGCAACCAGCGGATCTACGGGCAGGACCAGCTCGACCGGCTGGCCTTCATCAAGCATGCGCGGGATTTCGGCTTCCCGCTCGATGCCATCCGCGAACTGCTGGAGATGACCGACCGCCCCGCCGCCTCCTGCACGGAGGCGGACGCCATCTGCCGCCGGCACCTGACCGAAGTGCGCCGACGCATCGGCCGCCTGCAGGCGCTCGAGGGCGAACTGAAGAGAATGGTGGAGACCTGCTCGCACGGAACCGTCGCCGACTGCAGGGTCATCAGCGTGCTGTCCGATCACGAGAAATGCTGCGCCGTGGAGCACGAGCCGGTGGAGACCCTCCCTTTCAAGGCGCCTGCCTAGCGTTCGTCCTCCGGATCGATCTCGCGCTCGTCATAGCCATGCTTCGAGCTGTAGAAGGCGAGCCACATCAGACCGCCGCCGAGAAGCAGCGTGAACAGCGATCCCGCGGCAAGCGCGATGAAGCCGTGAATGCTCATCTCGACCTCGTCCTCGACAGCGAACCAGATCTCCCAAACGCCCCACAGCGCGAACCCGAGCAGCATGAAGAGCGAGACCGCGAGAAGGATGATGTTGCGCATCGCCTAGTGTCCTTGCGGATTTGACCAATATCAGTTCCCGGCGCACTCTCGCGCGAAACAGCGAAAACGGGAACAGGTCATGACGTGGTCTATCGTCGCACGGGAACCGGAGACCGGCCGGTTCGGCATCGCCATCTCCACCTGCGCCTTCGCCGTCGGCGCCATCTGCCCCTGGGTGCGGGCCGGGACCGGCGCGATCTCGACCCAGGCCCACACCAATCCGATGCATGGCGCGCTCGGCATCGACCTGATGGCGAAGGGGTTGCCCGTCACCGAGGCCCTCACCTTGACGCTCGGCCATGACGAGGGGCGCGACATCCGGCAGGTGCATGGGGTCGATGCGCGGGGCAACACCTTCACCCATACCGGCGGCGCCTGCGTCGACTGGTGCGGACACACCGCGGGCGAGGACGTCAGCGTCGCCGGCAACATGCTGGCCGGCCCGGCCGTCGTCGCCGATACGCTGTCGCGTTACGAGGCTTCTGCCGGACTGGAGTTCGGCGACCGTCTGCTGACGGCGCTCGAGGCGGGCGAGGCCGCTGGCGGCGACAAGCGCGGCAAGCAGTCCGCCGCTCTGATCATCCAGGGACGCGAGCCCTACCGGGAAGCCGACATCCGCGTCGACGACCACCCGGAACCAATCGCCGAGCTGCGCCGGCTGTTCACGATCTATGCGCGGACGAGACGCGCCTATATGCACACGATGGGCAACACGCAGGACTTCGCCGGGATCGTGGATCATGACGAGCGGGAAGCCTTCGTGCGGGAACAAGAGAAGCGCTGAGCGTCATCACCGGTTCCCGGGAAAATCCGAATACCCCCGCACCCGGTGCGTCACCGAATGCTCCCGATCTATTTCTCCGAGCGGGCAGATCTCCCAGTTCCAACTGTCTCCTCCCTCCGGCAACGGCACGTCGTGGACGGCTGAGACGGTTCCGGTCTCGGCGCCGGTGCGGTCGCGAACGATGCGAGTCTCGTCTGTGATCAGTACCGCCGGGCAGGCGAAGGACGAGAGATAGTCGAGATGCGCGCGGACGAGATCGCGCCCCAATCCTTCGCTCGCTTCCTCGGCCTGGCCGTAACGCTCTTCCAGAAATTCGTTCGGCACGATCGAGAGCTGGGAGAGCACGTTCGCGGAGACGACAAGGGAGATCGCGGGATCGTCGAGATAGGCGGTCGGCACCGACAGATCCGTCCTGCCGTCCGCCAGTGCTTGCAGGGAATTGGTCACGTCCAGCGTCGCAAGTTCCAGCCGCGGATTGCTCCCGGCCGCACGTCTTGCAGGCCCCATGAAGAGGAGGTCCGCCAGAACGATTCTGTCAAACCGCGCGAGCAGGCCAGAAAGCGGGATGTCGTAGAGCAGCCCGGCGCCGAAGATCAGCACCGTGTCGCGGTTCTCGCACCGCTCCGCCGCGGCGAGGATGAGATTCCGGCTCCGATCCAGATGTGGCGCCCAGGCGGCCCGGTTGCGCCGGTACCGGCTCTCGATCCCGACGCATTCCCGCAGAAACCCCATGCGTCGGTAGGGCTGCGGGCACGGGGTCGTCAGATAGGTGAACCATTCGCGAATCATCGCACGATGCTAGAGCGGCTCGCCGCGCCGTCCAAGCCGGATCGGGCCACGCGGCATCAGGCCCGCAGCACCTCGCCCTTGTCCTCGTCCCAGCGCCAGGCGGAGCGACCCGGGCGAATCTCGACGCCGCCGACCCAGCGCGTCCCCCGCTGGATCGCGACGTAATCCTCCTCGCCCGCAAGCACGCGCCGTCCCGCGTCACGGAGCGAGAAGACCCGCTTCGGCCAGGGCTGCCCCGCACTCTCGGGGTCCATCAGGATGACCGGATCGGTGCTCTTCGCAAGCTCGGTCAGCACGTGCCAGAACATCAGGTCGCCGAGGAAGGGCAGCGGTTCCCGCCGCGCCATCAGGATCTGGAAGATCTGCCCCGCCGGCATGTCGCCGAGATCGTCCAGGATCGAGAGCGTGATCCGCTGCGTCAGCCCCAGTCCGGTCTTCGGGGCGGGAAGCTCGTTCAGATGACGGCGGAGCGCGGGCGCCATCAATTGCAGCGGCGGCGTGCCTGCGGCGGCGATCTCCGCCAGCGCCGACGGATTCGCGTCGGTCACGGCGTCCCAGACCCGCGCACCGAGGGCGAGCTGATCCTCCCTGACCGGGTGCAGCTCGTATTCCCAGAGCCAGAGCAGCACTTCGGGGTGAAGTTGGCCGAGGCCGACGAAATCCTGTACCCCCGGCACCTGGCCGACGCAGACCATCTTCAGGTCCGGCCGTTTCTCCATCCTCTGAAAGGTCGCAAGCAGGCGTGCCAGGATCAGCTGGTCGTAACTGTCATGCTCGAACCACAGAACAACAGGCGCGCCCTCTTCCAGCGTGTCGATCGCCGCGTAGTCGGCCTTCAGCCCCGCTTCGGTTTCCGCCTGCGCGCGACCGTAGGCGCCGGCGATGAAATCCGCCCGGCGCGAAATGAACTCGGCCTGCGGCACGCGGGGCACCGGGCCCTGGCAATAGGGATCGGAGAATTCGAGAAAGCGTCCCTTGAAACCGGCGACCTGCAGACTGTGGCGGATATCCTCGCCGCAGCGGATATGCGTGGTCGCCGCATTGTCCGGCAGATCCGGCTTGCCGGCTTCGATCCGAAGCCGGTCGAAACGGAGACGCTCGATATGCGCCTTCATGCGGGGCCAGCTCAGAAAGCCGTTTTCGCGTGCGATCACGAGCTGCGCATCGGAGAGCTTGAAGTCTTCGCCGCCCGCGCCCGGATGGTGGGTTTCGGCCCGCCCGCAGGCCTGCGGGTCGCCCTCGCGCACGAGTTCGAGCAGCTCTTTCGCGCGCTTGCGTTGCTGTTCGAGATTGAGCCGTCCGCCGAAAAACTCGCGCGGACCGGCGGATGCCGGTGCGTCGGAAACTGTCATACGATTCCCTCGTCATCTACCGCCTGTGTCCGCCTGACAGGCGAGGAAATCGATCAGATGACGATCACTCGGATTTGGGCGCAGCCCTTTCCGCGGACAGGACGCCGTGAGGCGATGTTCGTATTGTAACTAGCCGTTTCAGCAATGCAAGTATTTGAAAGATAGGGATCAATCGTCAGGGTAGAGTTCGGACCTGTAGGCGAAGACCGCCGGCAGTCCGCCGGTATGGATGTAGAGCACGTTGCTCATTCCATCGAACGCGCCGGTGCGGGTCAGGCCGATCAGGCCCGCGAAGCTCTTGGCCGTATAGGTCGGATCGACGATCAGCGCCTCGAGGCGGCCGGCAAGGTCGATTGCCTCGCGCGTGCTTGCGACCATCTTGCCGTAGCTCGGGCCGAGCCAGTCGTCGCGGCAATCCACCTCCGCGTCCTCGATCACCTTGCCGCTCGCCAGCATCTCCTCGGCGAGCCGTGCGATCGACCGCACGCGTTCGGTCTGGCTCGCCGCGTCCCGGCGCACGCAGATGCCATGGACCGGACCGTCATAACCGGCGAGCCGCAGGCCGACCAGCGTTCCGACATGGGTCGCGGCGCTGCCGGTCGGTACGACGACGGCATCGAAGGAAATCCCCTCCGCCGCGGCCTGCTCCAGCAACTCGACGGCGCATTGCATGTAGCCGAGCGCGCCCGTCGGCCTGGTGTCGGGGGAGAGCGTGAAGAGATACGGATTCCTGCCTTCGCCTCTCAGACGCTCGGCGATGCGGGAGAGGTTGGTGTCGGCCGCCTTCTCGTCCTCCCCGAGCGGGAAATGATGCATCTTCGCGCCGAAAATGCGGTCGAGCAGGACATTGCCGGACTTGTGATACTCCTCGCCCATGCCCTCGACCCGGTTCTCGAGCTGGACATGGCATTCCATCCCGAGCTTCGCCGCGAAGGCGGCGGCGGTACGCATGTAGTTGGATTGCACGGCGCCGGTGATCACGGCCGTGTCGGCGCCGGCAGCCCTGGCCGCACCGAAGGAGTATTCGAGCTGGCGCACCTTGTTGCCGCCGGTGGCGACACCGGTGCAATCGTCCCGTTTGACCCAGAGCGCCGGAACCTTGTCGCCCAGTTCCTCCGAAAGATGGCCCGCAAGCCGCTCCATCTTCTCCAGCGGGGTCGGGAAATGCCCGAGGCGGACGCGAGGAAACCCGTTCAGCCGGTGCCGCAGCGCCTCGGGCGTCCGCATCACTCCATCCCCTCGAGTTCGGTGATGAAGCCGTCGATGACGTCGAGGCCCCTGGACCAGAAAGCCGGGTCGCTCGCATCGAGTCCGAACGGCGCGAGCAGCTCCTTGTGCCTGAGCGTGCCGCCAGCCGACAGCATCTCCAGATACTTCGCCGCAAAGCCTTCCTCGGCGTCCTGATAGACGGCGTAGAGCGAGTTCACCAGGCAGTCGCCGAAGGCGTAGGCGTAGACATAGAACGGTGAATGCACGAAGTGCGGGATGTAGGACCAGAACGTGCGGTAGTCCTCGTCGAACCTGATCGCCGGGCCGAGACTGGCGGACTGGGTCTCGATCCAGATATCGGCGAGCTCGTCCGGCATCAGTTCACCGTCCTGCCTGGCGGCATGGACCCTCGTCTCGAACTGATGGAAGGCGATCTGGCGGACCACCGTGTTCAGCATGTCCTCAACCTTGCCGGCGAGCATGGTGCGGCGCTGCTTCGGATCGGTCTTGCTCGCGAGCACGGCGCGGAAGGTGAGCATCTCGCCGAAGACCGAAGCGGTCTCGGCGAGGGTCAACGGCGTATCGGAGAGCAGCTGGCCCTGTTTTCCGGCGAGCACCTGATGCACCCCGTGCCCCAGCTCGTGCGCCAGCGTCATCACGTCCCGCGTCTTGCCCTGATAGTTCAGCAGCAGATAGGGATGCGCGCTCGGCACCGTCGGATGGGCGAAGGCGCCGGAAGCCTTGCCCGGCCGCACCGGCGCATCAATCCAGGCATTGTCGAAGAAGCGCTGGCCGACATCGGCGAGTTCCGGCGAGAAGGAGCGATAGGCATCGAGCACAGTGCGGGTCGCCTTCTCCCACGGGATGGTCGTGTCGTCGTCATCGGGCAGCGGCGCGTTGCGGTCCCAGTAGTTCAGCGCCTCGACGCCGAACCATTTCGCCTTCAGCGCGTAATAGCGGTGCGAGAGCCGGTGATAGCTGCCGGTCACCGCATCGGAGAGCGCCTGCACGACCTCGTCCTCGACCTGGTTCGCGAGGTTTCGGGCAGAAATCGGCTTCTCGTAGCCGCGCCACTTGTCCTCGATCGCCTTGTCCTTGGCGAGCGTGTTGGTGATCAGGGCGAAGAGGCCGATATTCTGCTTGAGCACGCCGGCGAAGCTCTTCGCCGCCTTCTCGCGTACCGCGCCGTCCTTGTGGCTCAGCTTGTCGAGTACCTCGGCCGAAGTCAGATGCTTGCCGTCGAACGGAAAACGCAGGCGGGCAAAGGTCTCGTCGAACAGCCGGACCCAGGCAGACTTCCCGGTGACCGATTTTTCGTGCAGCTTCTCCTCGATCTCGTCGGAGAGCTGATGCTCGCGGAATGCCCGGACGTCGCGCAGCCACGGCTTGTAGAAGGCGAGTTCCGGTGCTTTCAGCCGTTCGACGATGTCGGTCTCTTCAATCCGGTTGATCTCGAGGGTGAAGAACAGCAGGTCCGTGCCCGCCGCGTTGACCTTTTCCTGCATCGATTGGAAAAAGCGGCCGTGTTCGGCGCTGCCCATGTCACCCGCATAGACGAGATAGGCATAGGACATGATCCGCCCCATCACCTCGTCCATCCGCTCATAGGCCTGCACCGCCTTGCCGAGCTCGCTGCCGCCCAACTCTGCGACCTTTCCGGCATAACGCTGCTTGAATGCTTTCGCCTCCGCGGCCAGGCTCTCCAGATCCCTTTTCAGGGCGTCGGAGTCCGGGCCGGGATAAAGATCGGAGAGATCCCATTCGGGGAGAGCGCCAAGTTCGGATTGTGCGGCTTCGGCCATATCGGTATCCATTCAAGTAACTGAAGAGCGAACAGCTCATCCATGTCGGTCGCCGGCATGTCGTTTCCAGTCCCGTGCGATAATCCGGGACGGAGGGGGGAGACCAGATTTAATGGACTACAAGGCAGTTCGTAATCTCGCAACGTTGTTCTTCGACCAGTCCGCCCGCCTGGCAGACCGCCCGTTCCTCTGGGCCAAACGCGACGGAACCTATCGGTCTCTGAGCTATGGCGAGGCCCGCGCCGAGGTGCAGCGCTGCGCCAAGGGACTGCGCGCCATCGGCATCGGCAAGGGCGACCGGGTCCTGCTGCTCTCCGAGAACCGTCCCGAATGGGTGATCGCCGATCTGGCGATCATGGCGATCGGCGCCATCGCGGTTCCGGCCTATACCACCGCAACAAGCGACGACATCCTCTTCGTGCTCGACCATAGCGGCTCGAAGGCGGCCATCGTCTCGACGGAGAAGCTCGCCCAGAAGCTGATGCCCGCCGCCCGGAGTTCCGATGCCTGCGAGACCGTGGTCTCGATCGAGAGCGCCGGATCAACACCCCAGGCCGGCGTTAATGTCGTCGGCTGGGAAGACCTCGCCGAACGCGGCAAGACTGTCGAGGGCGATCCCGTCGACTGGGCCGCGGAGCTGAAGCGGGACGAGGTCTGCAGCCTGATCTACACCTCCGGCACCGGAGGTCGTCCGAAAGGCGTCATGCTGACCCACGGCTCCCTGCTGACGAATTGCGAAGGCGCGCACGACCTGCTCGCCGAGCTTGGCCTGAAACACGAGGTCTTTCTCTCGCTGCTGCCGCTCTCGCACTCCTACGAACATGCCTGCGGCCTGCATTTTCCGATCTCGATCGGGGCCGAGATCTATTATGCGGAAGGACCGGACAAGGTCGCGCAAAACCTGGCCGAAGCGAAACCGACGATCATGACCGCCGTCCCGCGGCTCTACGAGGTCTTGCACGACCGGATCCGCCGCGGCGTCGATGCCAAGGGCGGGCTGAGCGCGAAGCTGTTCCACCGCACCGTCGAGCTCGGCACCAAGGTCTACAGAGATCCGTCCAGCCTCTCGCATCGGGAAAGAGTGGAGAATTTCCTGCTCGACCGACTCGTGCGCAAGAAGGCCGCGGCCCGGTTCGGGGGCCGTCTCAAAGCTTTCGTTTCCGGCGGTGGCGCCCTCAATCCCGATATCGGCACCTTCTTTCTGGCGCTGGGTATCCGCATCCTGCAGGGCTACGGACAGACCGAAGCCTCGCCGGTCGTGAGCTGCAACCGCTGCAACCTGGTGAAGATCCACACGGTCGGCCCACCGCTGAAGGATGTCGAAGTGAAGATCGCCGCGGACGGTGAGATTCTGGTGCGCGGCGAACTGCTGATGAAGGGTTACTGGCTCGATCCGGAGACCACCGCCAAGACCATCGTCGACGGCTGGCTGCATACCGGCGACATCGGAAAGATCGACGAGGACGGCTATATCGTCATCACCGACCGCAAGAAGGACATCATCGTCAATTCCGGCGGCGACAACATCTCGCCGGCGCGGGTCGAGGGGCAGATCACGGTCGAGCCGGAGATCGCTCAGGCCATGACCTACGGGGACAAGCGTCCCTATCTGGTCGCGGTGCTGGTCCCGGATCAGACCTTCATCGAGGAGTGGGCCAAGACCAACGGCATGGCGCCGGACCTGTCGGACCTGTCGACCAACGAGGACTTCATCAAGTCCGTCTCGGCCGCAATGGAACGGGCGAACGGCCGGCTGTCCCAGATCGAGAAAGTCCGTCGCTTCATCCTGGCCGACGCTCCGTTCACGACCGAGAACGCGATGATGACGCCGACCCTGAAGATCCGGCGCCACAAGATCCGCGAGGCCTACTGGCAGCGGCTGGATGCGCTCTACACGCGGAGCTGACCCGGCACACCTATTCGACCGCCCCCGGAATTCCGGCAGCCGATACATGAACGGGCTTTGTCCTCTGGACGTCGCGGAGTTCGACGGCTCTACTACGAGCGGACCGTGGATCCAAAAAGTCGATACGGCACCATCCGTACCGGACGGCAGATTGATGAATAGCTCTCCAGAAGCGATAGCGGACGCCCTGAGAAATCCTGATCGTCTGTTTAAAGAGGCGCTCAGTCTTCACGAGGCAGGAAAACTTGAGGCGGCAAGGCCGCTCTACGAAAGCCTGCTCGAGATTACTGGCCCCAATCCGGACCTCCTCCATCTATACGGGACATTGCAGTTCCAAATGGGACAAGCCTCGGTCGGCGCAAGCTGCATCTCCCGCGCCATTCTTCTACGCCCCGATGCGGCCAGCTATTACGATCATCTCGGAAGCGCGGCTCGCTCCAAGGGAAGTGCGCCGATCTCTGTCTGGGCGTATGACCGTGCGTGCATCGTAAACCCCCGATCCGGCACGGCGTTTCTGAATTCAGCCATCGTCCACCTGGAGTGCAATGACATCGACATTGCCGTCAGGCGGGCGAGACGCGCCACCGAACTCCTGCCGCACGACCCGGCAACCTGGCTTCGGCTGGGGAATGCGCTGCGGAAGGCGGAGAGGCCCGAAGAGGCCCTTCTGGCACTTGAATGCGCCCGTACACGGGCTCCGGATCTGATAGAGACCTATTTCCATTTGAGGGAGGTCCACGAGCTCTTGGGCGCGACCAAAGCGGCCGATAGCGCCTCAAAGCGCGGCATTGTCCTGGCGCCTCAGCAGCACGAGTTTTACGTCAATTTCCGCGATGGCGACATATCGGACAGCACCAACTGGCTCGGTGTCACCCCCAAGCGTCTGTCCGTCGTGCTCCGTCCCGCGGCGCCGCGCGCGTGGGACCAGCTCGCTTCCTCGCGATACGGAAATCTGGATTATGACGGAGCGGTCGGCGCCGCGCGACGCGCAGTCCTCCTGGCGCCCGAATTTGCACAACCGTACAACTCTCTGGGGACGGCCTCTTTCCATCTCGGAAACTTCGCGTCAGCCATTCGTGCGGCCCGCATGGGGCTGACCGCCGATCCGGATTTCGGAGATATCGGTTACAATCTCTCCCTCTCTGCATTCAGCGCAGGTAATACAGAACTCGGCTGGCGATACTGGGATCATCGCCTCAAAATGCGGAAGATCCCCCGGCGAATAGCGCTGCCGCCGCGTTGGACACCCGACAGGGGGAAGGCGCGGCACCTTCTGGTCGCTTCCGAACAGGGAATCGGGGACGACATCGCGTTCCTGAGCTGTCTGCCCGATCTGCTTGTTCATGCTGACAGGCTCACGGTCGAAACGGATCCCCGGCTCCACCCGCTGCTGAAGCGAACATATCCCGGACTCGACCTGATCGAAAAGCAAGTGCGGGCCACGTCAGACGGCGCGCCCGCCTACGATTATTCGGCAGTTTGCCGCGACAGAGCATTTTCTGACAGTGTCTTCAGCGGAGATCTCCCGGCACTCTTCCGAACTGATGCCGGTGCGGCGGCCCCACCATCCGGCGCATTGCGGCCGGATCCCACACTTGTCCGCGAATGGAAGCACCGCCTGCGAGAACTCGGGCCGGCGCCGTATTTCGGACTTTGCTGGCGCAGTGGAATGCTCGTCACCAGCCACAGGAAGACCGGCTATCTGACCCTGGCCGAACTGGTCCGGGCGTTCCCGAGCGAGGCCTTCACACTTGTCAGCCTGCAATACGGGGACGCGAAAGACGAACTTCGCGAAGTCCGTGAAACGCTGAACGTGACAATCCATGACTTCCCCGACCTCGATCAGGTCAAGGAACTCGACCGCGTGGCCGCTCTGATGTCATGCCTCGATCTCGTCACGGCCCCGGCGACCGCCGCACTCGCACTCGCCTGCTCGATGGGCGTTCCGGTCATCGGGCTTGAGAAGTCCTATTTCCGTTTCGGCAACGGCTGGGATCCACTGTTCGGGAATCTTCTGCCGGTAAAAACGCCGTCGGAACCTACCCTTACGACCGATCGAGCAGCGAGAATGGGGGCCGCTGTCCGTCATTTCCTCGAAACCGGCTCGCTCCCGATCAGGAAACCCTGATCCGGTTCACATGTCCCATCTTGCGTCCCGGACGCGCTTCCGCCTTGCCGTAGAGATGCAGTTTGGCATCTGGCTCCGCGACGATCGTCTTCCACTGCTCGACCTCATCGCCGATAAGGTTCTGCATCACCGTCGGGAAGCGTACTTCGACCGGACCGAGCGGCAGGCCGGTCACGGCGCGGACGAACTGCTCGAACTGGCTGGTCGCACAGCCGTCCTGGGTCCAGTGCCCGGAATTGTGCGGCCGCGGCGCGACCTCGTTGACCAGAACCTTGCCATCGGCAGTCACGAACATCTCCACGGCCAGCAGACCGACCAGATCGAGCCGTTCCGCGAGCGCCTCCGCAACCGCGCGGGCAACGGTCTCGGTTTCCGCCGGTATCGCGGCCGGCACCGTGCTGGTGCTCAGGATGTGGTCGACATGATGATTTTCGGCCACCGGAAAGGCACGGGAGTTCCCGTCGAGACCGCGTGCGACGATGACAGATATTTCCTTCTCGAACGCGACGAAACCCTCGAGCACCGCATCATCCGTGTCCAGGGACGCCCAGGCTTCCGCAAGATCCGTCTCCGCCACGATCTTCGCCTGGCCCTTGCCGTCATAGCCGAAGCGACAGGTCTTCAGGACCGCCGGACGTCCGATCTCCTCGACCGCCCTGCGCAGTTGCTCGAGACTGGTGACGTGCCGGTAAGGTGCCGTCCCCGCGCCCGCATCGCGCGCGAAGTCCTTCTCCGCGACCCGGTGCTGGGATACCGCCAGGACGCTCGGCCGCGGCCGGACCGGGGCCAGCTTCGAGAGCCGTTCCACCGTGTCGACGGGAATGTTCTCGAATTCATAGGTGATGACATCGACACTGGCGGCGAAGGCGGCGAGCGCGTCCTCATCTTCATAGGACGCGACCGTCGTGCGCTCCGCCACCTGCGATGCCGGGCTGTTTTCTTCCGGCGTGAAGATATGACAGCGATAGCCGAGCGGCGCGGCGGCGAGCGCCGTCATGCGGCCGAGCTGACCTCCGCCGATGATTCCGATGACGGCGCCGGGCGCCAGAAAATCAGACATCAGGACTCCACCGGAACGTCGCCGACGGAGTCGGTCTGGGCGTCTCGCCAGGTCGCGAGACGGGCGTGCAAGGCATCGTCCTCATTGGCAAGGATCGCGACCGCCAGCAGGCCGGCATTCTTGGCTCCGGCCTTGCCGATGGCGAGCGTACCGACAGGAATTCCTCCCGGCATCTGGGCGATCGAGAGCAGGCTGTCCATGCCCTTCAGCGCCTTGCTTTCGACCGGCACGCCGAGCACCGGAACCGTCGTCTGCGCTGCAACCATGCCCGGCAGGTGCGCCGCACCGCCGGCGCCGGCGATCACGACCTTGAGCCCACGCTTCTTCGCCGTCGCCGCATAGTCCGCCATGCGCGCAGGCGTGCGGTGGGCGGAAACGATGCGGGTCTCGTGAGGTACTTCGAGCGCTTCGAGAATGAGGGCGGCCTCCTTCATGGTTTCCCAGTCCGACTGGCTTCCCATGATGATACCGACCAATGGTGTCGCGGCCTCCGCCATATGCGCCATCCTGCTTCCATCGGCCCCGCGCGAACAGCGGAGCGGGTCAAAGAAGCGCGGCATTATAGGAGCGAAGCTTGCAGTTACAAGCGCCGACTGACGGCTTTTGTCGTGGCATGCTTTGTGGTTGAGTCCCAAGGGCGTAAGCGGAAGGGGACGGTTCGTGAGTCAGTCCATCAGCAAACGGGATGCCGACGCCTTCCTGCACCAGACGGGCTCCACACCGGTTGCCCATGCGTTCACCGCCTGCAGGGGTGCCTGGGCGGTTGACGAAACCGGCCACCGCTTCCTCGATTTCCACGGCAACACTTGTCACAATATCGGCTACGCGCATCCCCGCATGGTTGCGGCGCTGAAACAGCAGATCGACGCACTCACCTTCACCCCGCGCCTCTTCACGTCGGAACCAGCCGTCGAACTCGCGGAGATGCTCGCGGCACGCTGGCCCTACGGCGCAGCCCGCGTTCTGCTCGGGGTCTCGGGCACGGACGCGATAGAAATGGCGCTCAAGCTCGCCTATGTCGCCACCGGGCGGACGAGAACCGTCGCCTTCGACGGCAGCTGGCACGGCGCCGCGCTCGGCGCCTTGTCGGTCGGCGGAACCGCCGCGGAACGCGAGGAATTTCCCGCGCTCGAAGGGTGCCACCACATTCATGCCTTCTGGCCGCGCCACGAAGGCGAAACAGTGGCGGCCGCAGCCCAGACGGCGCTCGAAGCCCTGAAGTACTCTCTCGAGGGCCGCGATATCGCGGCCGTGATATCGGAACCAATCCGCGCGACGCCCCACCTGCCGCCGGACTGGTTCTGGCCCGAAATCCGCGCGCTCTGCGACCGGACAGGCACATTGCTGATCTTCGACGAGATCCCGACCGGTCTCGGCAAGACCGGCCGCTTCTTCGCCAGTCAGAATTTCGAAGCCGCGCCGGACATCACGGTGCTCGGAAAATCGCTTGGCGGCGGCATCCTGCCGCTGTCGGCCGTGATCGCCCATGCGGATCTCGACGTCGCGCCACACCTCGGCATCGGTCACTATACCCACCAGAAAAACCCGGTTCTGGCACGCGCCGGGATCGAAACCCTGAGGATCATCGAAGACGAGAATCTCGTCGAGAGAGCGGCGCGCACGGGCCGCCGGGCGCTGGGCGAACTGCAGACGCTCGCGAGAAACAACCCGGCCTTTTCAGGCGCGCAGGGGATCGGCTGCGCCATGGCCGTGGAAAGCGCAGACCGCGCCAATCTGACAGCCATGAAAGAGGCGTGCTACAGGCTGGGACTCAACACCGGCACCGCGGACGGGCGCTACCTGACGCTCTCTCCTCCGCTGACCATCCCGGAGGACGACTTCTTCCATGCCCTCCGCATCCTCGGCGAAGCCGGATCTGGAATTATCTGATCCCGGTCTTGTCCCGCCGCCGGGAATCGTAGAACAGGCGCGACTCCATCGTCTCGTCGCGCCCAACGATCGCGACGCGCTGATTGTCGAGTTTGGTATCGCCGGCCAAGTGCAGGATTCCGATCGGATGATAGGGAATACCCGGCTCCACGAAGGATCCGGTCCCCGGATCGAATGCCGGGAGCGCCATGTTGGCCAGCCAGTTGAACGTACTCGGCAGGAAACACCGAGGATGATCCGTCGTATAGACGACGTAATTGAGCGACATCTGATCGGCGAAGAACCCGACCTTGTGGCTGAGCGCCGCGCGCATCGCCTCTGCCCAACGTCCCCAGACGGGATGAGCGGCCGGCATGGAGAAGACACCGCAATTCAGAACCGGATTGTATCCCACCCGCTTGGCCTGCTCGACGCCGAAATACCCGGTCTGCTGCTCAACCGTCCAGCGCACATAGGATTTGATGTCAAAGCAATGCGCATAGGCGCGATCCATCTCCGGAACGATGGACAGCCGGCCTTGCCGCGCGCCTTTCTCGAGCCACTCGATCGCCCACCAGTGCTGAATCCAGGCGTCCGCGTCGATCCAGATATAGGTCTCGTATCCGGGAAAGTGGTCACGCAGGAACGGGCGCGAGACCATCGCCTTGTAACCGGGACTCATCGACGAGCGGTCACCGGCCGGCGGCGAGAAGTCGATATCCCAGCCCGGCTCCGCGACCTCCGGAGCGAATTTCGACAGGCTAGCGCGGTTGTCCCCGGACAATCCGAGATCGAGATAGCCTATATCAATGTCAGCGCTCTGCTGGTCTCTGATCGAGCGCAACAGACTGAGCGATACCCGAAAAAAGCGATCATCGCTCGCCGTACAGATGATCGTTCTCGCGGACACCTGGCGCCGTGTCCCGGTCAGGCGATGATGTCGGGCAGAAGCTCGCTCTCGAGCCGGATGATCTGGTCCTTCAGGAGCAGCTTGCGCTTCTTGAGTCGCTGGATCTGCAGCTGGTTGAACGGTCCGTCGTCCGCCAGACGGGCAATCACGTCGTCAAGATCGCGATGCTCCACCTTGAGCTCTTCGAGCCTGCGTGACAGTTCTTCGCGGTCTGCTTCCAACGCGTGAATCCGTAGCCGTCCATATGCTGAGTCGGATTGTCATATCGCAAAGCGATCGCGTTTGGTAGGGCGCTTTTGCATGCTAGACATGACCGATGCACTCACTCGACAACCCTTTCTGGGCTTACTCCCTCGCAACCTACGCCAAGGACAGCGCTGCTGCCGCGTGTCTTGATCTGCAGGACGGAAAAGAGCTCGACGTCAACCTTCTGCTGCTTTGCTGCTGGCTCGGATCGCGGAGCGTCAAACTGACTCGCGGGGATGTCCGGCGCGCGATCAAGCTGGCCGATGAGTGGGCCGGCCCGGTCATTGCGCCATTGCGGGCCGTGCGGCGCCATCTGAAACCACTCTCGGCAGACCCGGACCTCGCCGCGTTCCGGAAGCAGGTGGCCGCGCTGGAGCTGTCGGCGGAGCAGTTCCAGCAAGCGCGCCTGCACGGCGCGTTCTGCGAGCTTGCGGAGAGCGGCGGCGCCCCTGTCCGCGCGGCGACGGCAAATCTGCGGCTCTATCTGTCGCTAACCCATCCGGAGGCCGGTGAAGAAATTCAAGACAGTCTCTTGAAACTCGTCCGCGCCGCCTTCCCCGATGCGTCGGAAGCGGATATCGTTTCCGCTCTCGCCGCTCCGGCATCCAACCAGACCAGATAGGGAACCAGCCCATGCGCGATGGCGCCCATGTCACGCTCCGTTTCGAAAAGCCGGATGGCGGAATGCTCGCCGTCAGCGTCTCGGACCTGGTCGTCGGCGGCTGGAGTGGCCGCGACACCGAGGCTTTGCAGCATCATATCGACGAGTTGAAGGCGATCGGCGTCGCGCCGCCGAGCCGGACCCCGCTGTTCTACCGGAACGCGGTCAACATCCTGATGCAGGACGATGCGGTCCAGGTGGTCGGCCCGGATACCTCGGGCGAAGTCGAGGCGGTCCTGATCGTAAGCGAGGAAGGGCTCTGGGTCACGGTCGGCTCCGACCACACGGACCGCGCGGCCGAAGCCTATTCCGTCGCGGCCTCGAAACAGATGTGCCCGAAGGTTCTGGCCCGCGAGGCCTGGCCGTTGGACGATCTGCTGGATCACTGGGACCAGATCCGGTTGCGCTCCCGCGTCGTGATCGATGGCGAGGAAGTGCTCTACCAGGACGGGACCCTCGGCGCGATCCACCGGCCGGAAACAATGATGCAGGAATACGCGGACGGCGAGCTTGCACCCGGCACCGTCATGCTGCTCGGCACATTCGCCGCCATCGGCGGCATCCGCCCGGCGGACCGCTTTTCGATGGAGATCGAGGACCCGGTGCGCGGAGCGACGATCTCCCACGCCTACGATATCCACACCCTCCCGATTGTGAGTTGAGACCATGTTCGCCTCCCTGAAAGACCTCGCCGCGGCCCTCGCCGCCGGCGAGACGACGTCCGAGAAGCTGACCGAAGAAGCGCTGACGCGGATCGAGGATCCGAAAGGCGAAGGAGCACGGACCTACACGGACGTCTTCACCGAGGGGGCACGAGCTGAAGCGAAGGCGAGCGATGCTCTGCGTGCCGCCGGAATCGTCCCTTCGCCGCTCGCCGGCATTCCGATTTCCGTGAAGGACCTCTTCGACATCCGCGGCAAGGTCACAATGGCCGGGTCGGTCGCCCGCAAGGACGAACCCGCCGCCGCTGCCGATGCCCCGGCCGTCGCCCGGCTCCGGGCCGCCGGCGCCGTCATCCTTGGACGTACCAACATGACCGAGTTCGCCTTCTCCGGCCTCGGCCTGAACCCGCATTACGGCACGCCGAAGAACCCCTATGACCGGGCGACCGGCCGGATTCCGGGCGGTTCATCCTCGGGCGCCGCGATCTCCGTCACCGACGGCATGGCGGCCGCCGGTATCGGCACCGACACCGGCGGCTCGGTCCGCATTCCGTCCGCGCTGAACGGCCTGACCGGCTTCAAGCCGACCGCGCGCCGGGTGCCGACAGAAGGCGCCTTCCCGCTCTCCTGGAGCCTCGACTCCATCGGCCCGCTCGCCCGTTCCGTCGCCTGCTGCGCCCTGCTCGACGCCATCATGGCCGGCGAGACGCCGAAGCCGGCGGCACCGCTCCCGGTCAAGGGCATGCGCCTCGTGGTGCCCGGCACCATCGTGCTGGACGACATGGACGAGCACGTCGCGAAGTCCTTCGAGGCCGCGCTCGACAAGCTGTCCAGTGCCGGTGCGATCCTGGAAGAAAAGAGCTTCGAGTGGCTGCTGGAGATCCCCGCCTCGAACAAGGCCGGCGGATTTGCTCCGACCGAAGCCTATGCGATCCATCGCGAGCTGCTGTCCCGCAAGGAAGCGGACTACGATCCGCGCGTCGGGACCCGGATTCAGGGCGGCGCCAAGATGCTGGCGGCGGACTATGTGATCCTGCAGCGCCGGCGGGCGGAGATCCAGGCCATCGCCAATGCCGCGACGCGGGAGTACGACGCGGTGCTGATGCCGAGCGTTCCGGTCGTGGCGCCGAGCATCTCCAGCCTCGAGACCGACGACCATCTCTATCACAGCACGAACATGCTGATGCTGCGCAACCCGTCGCTCGGCAACTTCCTCGACCGCTCGGCCGTCTCCCTTCCGTGTCACGAGGCCGGCACGGGTCCGGTCGGGCTGATGGTTGTCGGCGAGACGATGGGCGACGCGAAGACGCTGGCGGTCGCGGCCGGGATCGAGGCCGCTCTGGCGCGCTAGGCCCTACCGCGCGCCGGCAAATGGACGCCGTTTCGGGGCGCAGCCTTTCAGCGCCTCCAGCGGGCTCTTCACTTTGCCGGCCGCTTCCTTCAGGCGGCCGGTCAGCTTCGGAATGGCCATGACGTTGCGGATCCGCCGGTCGAGGAAATCCCACGTCTCGACCTGGTCCTCGGACGTGTCGTTCAACCAGAACAGCAGGGTCGAGCTGTAGACCGCCGCGAGCAGCCCGCGCTTGGTGTAGAAATTGTAATCGGTCGAGGTGTCGCCCGCCTCTCTCCAGATCGCATCCACGGTCCGGTAGAGGCTGCGGGTCCCGAGGCCGCCCTGCCCCGGAACCGCCATGTAGGCCAGCGTGCAGCGCACCGCTTCCTTATGCGGTTCGGCCTGTTCGAGACGGATGCGGACCGCGGCGGCGATCCTGTCGCGGATCTTCATCTGGGATGGATTGCGGCGCTGGAATTCCCGCACCATGTCCCGGTCGGCCCTTTCGAGAAAATGCCCGATGCAGTCGGCGACGCCCGCCGGGAACAGCCGGTCGAGGTCTGCGGCGGAAATGCCGGCATCCTCGGCGCCGTACCTCAATGCCTTGCGGCTCCAGCCGTCGAACATGACATGCGGCAGGATGCTGTCCAGCACCCGGTCCCGCTCTGCCTCACGCTTGCCGGGAACGGTATCGTCGCTCATGTTCCGTCTCCTTCTTTGTCCTGCGGCCGAATGTCCGTCGCTGCCCGGAGCAGCTCCTCGCCGTAGCCGAATCGCCGCATGTCCGTCATGCGTTCCGGATAAAGTATGCCATCCAGATGATCGAGCTCATGCTGGACCACCCGCGCATGGAAGCCTTCCGCCTGGCGCAGAACCTTCTCGCCCTTCAGATCATAGCCCCGGTAGAGGATCTTCCGGTAACGCGGCACTTCGCCTTTAAGGCCCGGAATGGACAGGCAGCCCTCCCAGCCGAGTTCCATCTCTCCGGTGAGAGGCTCGATCACCGGGTTGACCAGCACCTGCAGGCCGAGCGGTCCGTCATTCGCCTCCGCGGTCGCCCGCTCGGCCGGAATCTTGAAGACGATGATCCGCTTCGAGACGCCGATCTGCGGCGCCGCGAGCCCCACGCCGCCGGCCTCTTCCATCGAGTCGGCCATGTCCTGCGCTAGCGCGGAAATCTCTTCCGCGGCCGGCCCCGCGATCTCTTCCGCCCGCCGGCGCAGGACCGGATCTCCCATCCGTACGATCTTTTGTGCTGTCATGCCTTGGATATAGAGCGCTACTATCGGCCGGTAAACCGCGCTTCGAGCTTCGCCGGCTCTGCGAGGGCTACTCCGGGGCGTATGCAAAGCAGACCCGCTGACGGCATGCAATTTATACGAAGCCGGGCTTTGCAACTCGCAAGAGGGTGTGATACATACCCGCCTCCTGCCCATGGGGAGCGAAATCCCCACGGGCGTTTTGTGTTCTGAATTCGCACAGTTGTTTTGGAGGTCGGGTTTCGTGCATGTAACGGTCCGCGATAACAATATCGATCAGGCTCTGCGCGCGCTGAAGAAGAAGATGCAGCGCGAAGGTGTCTTTCGGGAAATGAAGCTGCGTCGCAACTTCGAAAAGCCGTCCGAAAAGCGGGCGCGCGAGAAAGCCGAAGCGGTGCGCCGCTATCGCAAGCTCATGCGCAAGCGCATGGAGCGCGAAGGCTTCTAGAGCCCTCGGGGCTTTTGCCGCTTCGGCGGTATTTACCCGGTCCAGAACACGGAACCGCCCTCGCATGCCGAGCGGCGGTTTTTGTGTTTGCCGGCCGCGGCCCTCTCAGTCGCCCTCTTTCGGCATCAGGCGTGCCAGTGACATCGCGAGCTCGGCGATCGGCTGGGTCTGGACGATGACACGGCCGGGGCCGGTGACATGGGTGACGAAGATACCTTCTCCGCCGAACACCAGATTGCGGATCCCCTTCTGGAAGGCGATGTCGTAGTCACAGGTCCCGGAAAAGCCGACGAGGCATCCGGTATCGACCGTGATGCGCTGGCCTGCCGCCAGTTCCCGCTCGACCAGAGTGCCGCCGGCATTGAGGAAGGCGAGACCGTCTCCCTCCAGTTTCTGCAGGATCAGTCCCTCTCCGCCGAAGAACCCGGCGCCGAGCTTGCGGGTCAGAGCGATCGAGACATCGACGCCGCGGGCGCTGCACAGATAGGCGTCGCGCTGGCAATAGAACAGGCCGCCGCTCTGGCTGAGGTCGATCGGCCGGATCTGCCCCGGCATCGAGCCCGCGAAGCAGGCATCCTGGCGCTCATCCCCCTCGTTGACGAAATAGGTCAGGAAGAGGCTCTCGCCGGAGAATTTCCGGAACAGCCCGCCGAGCAGGCCGCCCGAGAGCTCGGTCGTCATCCGGATCCCCTGATCCATCATGACCATGGCCCCCGCCTCGGCCTGGACGGCTTCGCCCGGGTCCAGCGTGACGGTCAGGAGCGGAGCGTGATCCCCCTCGATCCTGTAGTCGATGACATCCGCGGCCATGGGAACTCCTGTCGCTCGAAAATGGTTTGGCGCACGACACCTGGTGTCGCCTACCGGGCAATCAACGCGATTGTATTTCGCTATTCAATTCCATATTGCTGCGCCGAGGCGCCGTTGCCAATTACAGGCTTGCCCGATGACCGATCTGCTCTCCGAACTGCTTGCCGAAAAACCCTGGCTGCTGACCGACGGCGCCACCGGCACGAACCTCTTCGCGCGCGGCCTGCAACACGGCGACTCGCCGGAACTCTGGAACCTGGAGGAGCCGGAAAAGATCCGGGCGCACTATCGGGACTTCATTGAGGCCGGCAGCGACATCGTGCTGACCAACAGCTTCGGCGGCACGGCCAACCGGCTCAAGCTGCACAAGGCCGAGGACCGGGTCTACGAGATCAACAAGGCCGCCGCCGAACTGCTGGCGGCGGAGATTGCGGAAAGCGGGCGCAGGATCGTCAATGCCGGCAGCGTCGGCCCGACCGGCGATCTCTACCAGCCGCTCGGCCCGCTCACCATCGAGGACGGCAAGAACAGTTTCGCGGCGCAAATGCGCGGCCTCAAAGATGGCGGCGCCGATGTCGCATGGATCGAAACCATTTCCTCGGAGGAGGAGTTGACGGCGGCGCTGGATGCAGCGGACGAGATCGGCCTGCCGTCGGTCTGCACGCTTTCCTTCGACACCAACGGGCGCACCATGATGGGCATGACACCGCAGCGGCTTGTCGAAATGGTCCATGCCCGGCCGATCCGCCCGGTCGCTTTCGGCGGCAATTGCGGCACCGGCGCCTCGGACCTGCTGGTCGGTCTGCTCAGTATCGCGGACAAGCTGGAGGAGGGCGACGTGCTGATCGCCAAGGCCAATTGCGGCATCCCGGTCTATGAGGACGGAGAGATCCGCTACACAGGGACGCCGGAACTGATGCAGGCCTGCGCCCGGCTCGCCGTCAATCTCGGAGCCCGGATAATCGGCGGCTGCTGCGGCACCACGCCGGCGCATATCAGGGCCATGCGCGAGGCGCTCGACGCCCACACCAAAGGCGATGCTCCGGACATGCCGGCGATCATTGCCGCCTGCGGCACACTCACCGGCTCGACGGCGGAGCTTCTGGGCGGCGGTGAGAGCAAAGAATCCACTCGTCAGCGGCGTGGCCGGAGACGGAATTGATCCGCCGGATGCCGATCCGGGAACGGTTCGGTTTATTTGACTTTCCCGCCTTTTCAACACGTTGACCCTGCAATTCCCGATCCCTACCTTCAGCCTCGGAGGGGGTGATCCTTCCCGCGGGATTTGACAGGGCAGCTTGCATCCGCGTCACCAACTGCTAAAGCGCCACGGGCACGTTCCCGTGGGCCCGAACCGAGCGGCGGGCATGACGCGCGAGGCGCGGTCTTGCATGACCTTGACGATGACGAGGCGGACGAAAGTCTGTCAACGGGCAGGCTTGCCCGGTCGCCGGGGCCGCCTGCGAGCGACGCGGAATGGATGAGAGATCATGGCGCAAGCGATCGAACGGGCAACGAAGGACGGGCGGACCTCCCACCTTCACCGCGACAGGACGGAAAACGAGACGGCGGAACTGCACCGCCGGATCATGGAAGAATATTCGGGTCTGGATGAAGCCGGGCTTCTTCACGCCCTGACCCAGGACGTCTTTCCCGGACGAAGCGCGGTCATTGCCTCGTTCGGAACCGAGTCGGCGGTCCTGCTGGACCTCGTCGCCGAGGTCGACAAATCGATCCCCGTGATCTTTATCGATACCGGCAAGCATTTCGCGGAAACGCTGGCCTATCGGGACGAACTCATCGCCAGGCTGGGCCTGACGGACGTCCGGAACGCAACCCCCTCCACCGCCCTGATAAAGCGACAGGACCGGGACGGAACGCTCTGGCAGAGCGATCCGGATGCCTGCTGCAATCTGCGCAAGGTGCTGCCGCTGCGTCAGGCGATCACGCCCTTCGGGCTGATCGTCACGGGGCGCAAGCGTGCGCACGGCGGTACGCGCGCGGATATCGAGCCGGTCGAGCAGTTCGGCGAACGGATCCGCCTCAACCCGCTCGCAGATTGGGACGAGTCCCGGATCGACGCCGAATTCACGGTCCGCGATCTGCCGCGCCATCCGTTGCAGGCGGCCGGTTACCGCTCGATCGGTTGTGCGCCCTGCACGGCCCCGGTAGCGGCCGGCCGGCCGCAGCGCGCCGGGCGCTGGGCCGACCTGGAAAAGACCGAGTGCGGGATTCACTTCGATGAAAACGGCATCGTGCGCCGCCCGCCCGGCCCGAACGACAAGGCCGCGGCCTGACCCTTTGCAACCCTCCCATGTCGCGGCAATTGCAAGACCGGTCGCCGCGCATGGCATGGAAAGATTGAACCGAACGACCGCCGACGCTAGAAAACGGCGGTCATTGGCCCAACCTTAGGGCCGTTGACCTCAACCGCCGCCCGGATCGGGCGGTGCCGGCCAGGCTGCCGGACCTCTCAACGGGAGAGCAGGTACAGTGAACATGATGGACAGTCACGTGACGATCGTGGAAAGCGCGGAAGCGCGCGGCACCGGAGGATTTCCGGTCCCGGACGGAGTCTTCGCCGAGACCGTCACCGAGGTGCAGCATTATACGGACAGGCTGTTCCGGTTCCGCATGACTCGCCCGCAAAGCTTCCGCTTCCGGTCCGGCGAATTCGTGATGATCGGCCTGCCGAATGCCGAGAAGCCTGTCTACCGCGCCTATTCCATCGCCAGCCCGTCCTGGGACGAAGAGCTCGAGTTCTTTTCGATCAAGGTTCCGGACGGCCCATTGACCGAGCACCTGCAGAAGATCCAGCCGGGCGACACCGTTCTGATGCGCAAAAAGCCGACGGGCACTCTGGTGAATGACGCGCTGCTCCCGGGCAAGCGTCTCTACATGTTCTCCACCGGCACCGGCATCGCGCCCTTCGCCTCGGTTATCCGAGATCCGGAGACGTACGAGAAATTTGACGAACTGATCCTGACCCACACTTGTCGCGAGGTCGCGGAACTGACCTACGGCAGAGAACTCGTCGCATCGTTGAAGGAAGACGAGATTTTCGGCGAGCTTGCCGGCCCTCAGCTCACTCTCTATTCGACCACGACGCGCGAGCCGAGCGAGAGGATGGGACGGATCACCGACCTGATGGAGAGCGGCAAGCTCTACAAGGACCTCGGCGTACCGCCACTGAACCCCGAGACCGACCGGGGGATGATCTGCGGTTCGATGGCTATGCTGAAGGACGTGAAGGACCTCTGCGAGAAAGCCGGGCTGACCGAAGGGGCGAACAACAACCCCGCACAGTTCGTCGTCGAGCGGGCCTTCGTCGGCTGATCCCGCACGAAGGTGGCTCCGGATTCTTGCTGGGCAGCCTTTGGATTAACTTCAAATTAAATTCTGTCGACCATGCTCCTGACAAGATCGACTTCGGAGCAGGCTTCCTTGGCATTGGCCAACGGGCTGCTGAATCGAGGTCATCAGAGCGACCGGAATCCAAGCGACAGGAGGACCAAGGCATGAAGTTCCGTCAGGACGTGGACCTGCCAGCCCACCTATGCGGGTCTCCCGCTTGGCCTCGCATCGGCATCATACGGCAATCCCGTCATTTGGCGGCCACCGACACCGAAGACCCGGACGCCTTTATCTTCGCCGATGAAGATGAGGAAGACGAGGATACCGCTCCGGAACAGCAGGCCCCGTGGCGGGTCCTCATCGTCGACGACGATGCCGACGTGCATCGATCGACGCTGCTCTCGCTCGGCGGTGAAACCGTGCTCGGCCGCCCGCTCCATTTCCATCACGCCTATTCACGAGAGGAAGCGGTCGAGGTACTGACCAAATGCGACGGGATCTCTCTCGTCCTGCTCGACGTTGTGATGGAATCACCCGAAGCGGGCTTCGAACTGGCGCGGCATATTCGCGAGGACATCGCCGACAATGATATTCGGATCGTTCTCCGGACCGGCCAGCCAGGGATGCTGTCGGACGAGGATGTGAGGAACGTTAAGAATATCAATCGGTTCGTTCTGAAGGCACAGCTCACGCACAGCATGCTTCTGGATCTCGTGACATCCGAGATCAAGCAGTTCCAGACCCTGGCGGCCTGACGGCACCAGCTGCCCATGAACCGGTCTCTCGTTGCACCTCGAAGTGTCGAAAGACGCGGTTTCCATTTGTCCCGCTGTCACACGCCTGAAATCTTCGCACTTGCGAAACGTTCCTGGAACTTGCTCTAATTCGTGCCATGGGAGATGGCACAAGCGATTACGATGAGATGTTCGGCGGCGGCGGAGGGGTCCGTGACGCCTATCGCGAATACCACAACTGGATCGCTGCCGAAGATCCGGCGCAGCTTCTGAAGAAATCCGCCGAGGCGGAGAAATTCTTCCGGCGCACCGGGATCACATTCAACGTCTATGGCGACACGGAAAACACCGAGCGACTGATTCCGTTCGACGTTGTGCCGCGCATCCTCTCGTCACGTGAATGGGCACGCCTTGCCCGCGGTATCGAGCAGCGCGTGAGGGCGATCAATGCCTTCCTGCATGACATCTATCACCGCCAGGAGATCGTCCGGGCCGGCCGCGTACCGGAACGCCTGATCGCCGAAAACAGCGCTTTCGAGCCGAAGATGATCGGTGTCTCACCGCCGGGCGGCGTCTACACCCACATTGTCGGGATCGATCTGGTCCGCACGGGCGACAACGAGTTTTTCGTGCTTGAGGACAATGCCCGCACACCCTCGGGTGTCTCCTACATGCTGGAGAACCGGGAGACGATGTTGCAGATGTTCCCGGAACTGTTCTCGAAAATTCCGGTGCAGAGCGTCAGCGACTACCCGAAAGCCCTGCGCCGCGCTCTTGCCCGCTCCGCGCCGAGCGTTTGCAAGGGCCGGCCTGTGATCGCGGTCCTGACCCCGGGAATACACAATTCCGCCTATTTCGAGCATTCCTTCCTCGCCGAC
Source organism: Nisaea sp. (assembly GCF_965216895.1). Taxonomy (GTDB): domain Bacteria; phylum Pseudomonadota; class Alphaproteobacteria; order Thalassobaculales; family Thalassobaculaceae; genus Nisaea. The sequence goes on along the minus strand of NZ_OZ244205.1, from coordinate 4,273,163 downwards.
CAGATGGGAGCGGAACTTGTCGAAGGACACGATCTGCGCGTGACCGATGGCCGCGTCGCCATGCGGACAACTAGGGGCTACGAGCCGATCGACGTGATCTACCGCCGCGTCGACGACGAGTATCTCGACCCTCTGAACTTCAACCCGGACTCGATGCTCGGCGTCCCGGGCATCATGGATGTCTACCGGGCTGGCGGCATCACCATCGCCAACGCGCCCGGCACCGGCATCGCCGACGACAAGGCGGTCTACTCCTACATGCCGGAAATCGTGCAGTTCTATACCGGCGAGGTTCCGATTTTGAAAAATGTCGAGACCTGGCGCTGCGGCGACCCCGACTCGCTCGCCTATGTGCTCGACAATCTCGAAGACCTCGTCGTCAAGGAAGTCCACGGCTCCGGCGGGTACGGCATGCTGATCGGCCCGACCGCGAGCAAGAAGGAAATCGCCCGATTCCGCAAGTTGCTGAAGGCAAAACCGGGCAATTACATCGCCCAGCCGACACTTGCGCTCTCCACCGTTCCGATCCTGACGAAAGCCGGCCTCGCACCGCGCCATGTTGACCTGCGCCCCTTCGTGCTGGTCTCGCCGGACAGCGTCGACATTACGCCGGGCGGACTCACCAGGGTCGCGCTCAAGAAAGGGTCCCTGGTGGTCAATTCCAGCCAGGGCGGCGGAACCAAAGATACCTGGGTGCTGGACGACTGATGCTGGGAAAATCCGCAGGCGGCCTCTACTGGATGTTCCGCTATCTGGAGCGGAGCGAGAACCTTGCCCGTCTCCTTGAAGCCGGTTTCCGGATCGCCCTCACCCGGTCCACGGCGGCGACCAGCGAGTGGCAGTCGGTCATTGCCACGGCGGGCGTCACCGCGGGGTTCGAGAACCGCTACGACGAATACACGGCCGCCAATGTCGTCGATTATCTGCTGCGCGACCGCGATAACGCTTCGAGCGTCCGCGCCGTCACCGAACAGGCCCGCACCAATGCCCGTCTGGTCCGGACCGCCCTCACGCGCGAGGTCTGGGAAGCCACCAACGAATGCTGGATGGTGATCAGCCAGACCCTGCAGCGTCCGATCCGCGAGCGGGATCTGCCGGAGGTGCTCGCGGTCATCAAGCAGCAGAGCACGCTGGTCCGCGGCACCCTGGTCGGCACGATGCTGCGGAACGACATCTACAATTTCGCCCGGCTCGGAACCTTCATCGAGCGGGCGGACAATACCGCGCGCATTCTCGACGTGAAATACTACGTCCTGCTGCCGTCGCTCTCGCATGTCGGCTCGTCGCTCGACAATGTCCAGTGGGAAACCATCCTGCGCTCGGTCTCGGCGAACCGGTCCTATCGCTGGCTGAACGGAGAGAACATCAACCCGAGCGGCATTGCGGACTTCCTCATTCTCGACCGGAGCATGCCGCGGTCTCTCGCCCATTGCATCCAGGAAACTCGCGCCAACCTAATCCAACTCAGTACCCAGTATGAGGAGCGCAAACCGTCCCACGATTGCGTCGAGAAAATCTTCGAAACCCTCGACAAGAGATCGATCGACTCAATCCTCGCGTCCGGTTTGCACGAATTCTTAAAGAATTTCATTCAGGGTATCAGCGAGCTGAGTTCCCAGATTGAACAGGACTACAGGTTCTATAGCTAGCCATGCGCCTACGGATTTCCCACAAGACGAGCTATCACTACGATGCGCCCGTCCCATTCGCGCTCCAGCAGCTTCGCAAGACACCGCGCTCCTTTGCGAGCCAGTCGGTTCTTGATTGGCGGATCACGCTCGAAGGCGCCCGCGAGGAACTGAACTTCACGGACCAGCACGGCAACCACGTGATCCTCTGCGGCACCGAGCCGGAGAGCGAGAAAGTCACCATCCAGGTCGAAGGCGAAGTCGAGACCCACAACACCCACGGGGTGCTCGGCGAGGAGGGCTTCCAGGCGCCTTTCTGGTACTACCTCCGGGAAACGCCGTTGACCGCCCAGGGTCCTGAAGTCCGCAAGTTGCTGAAGTCCCTCGATGTCACCTATGACGACGACATCTCCCGCCTGCACGCGCTCAGCAATCTGATTCGCGAGCGAGTCTCCTACGAGACCGGCAAGACCGAGGTCACGACCACCGCCGAGAATGCCCTGAAAGCGGGCCACGGCGTCTGCCAGGACCACACGCATGTCATGATCGCCGCCGCCCGCGCTCTCGGCTTCTCATCCCGCTATGTCAGCGGTTACCTGATGATGAACGACCGGGTACACCAGGATGCGGCGCATGCCTGGGCGGAAATCCACGTGATTGGCATCGGCTGGGTCGGCTTCGACATTTCGAACGGCATCTCGCCCGACGAACGCTATGTACGCGTCGCCTGTGGTTTGGATTATAAGGAAGCTGCGCCTGTATCAGGGTTGCGTTTTGGAAACAGTGCCGAATCGCTTTCCGTGAACCTCCAGGTCGAGCAGCAGTAACCGCCCATTCGGAGCTCTCCAATACCATGACCTACTGTGTCGGCCTCAGGCTGGATAAGGGTCTTGTCTTCATGTCCGACACCCGCACCAATTCGGGCGTCGACAACATCTCCCAGTTCAAGAAACTGTTCACCTGGTCGATTCCGGGCGAGCGTGTTCTCACCATCATGACTTCCGGCAATCTGGCGACCACCCAGACCGTTATCAGCATGATTGACGAGCGGGCCAAGGCGCCGGAAGACCGGAGTCCGTCGATCCTCGAGGCGCCGTCGATGTTCGAGGTCGCGCGCCAGGTCGGCGAGATGCTGCGCGAAGTAATTCTCACCTCCTCGCCAACCGGAATGCGCGCGGATTCGACGTTCGATGCGACGATCATGCTTGGAGGACAGATCCGCGGCGGAGAGCCGCGGCTGTTCCTGATCTATCCGGAAGGCAACTTCCTGGAGGCCTCGGAGGACACCCCCTTTTTCCAGATTGGCGAGACCAAATACGGTCGGCCGATCATTCTGCGCGCCTTTGATCCGGCGATGAGCTTCGAAGACGCCGTCAAACTGCTCCTGGTCTCCTTCGACTCGACGGTGAAAGCCAACCTCTCCGTCGGATTGCCGCTGGATCTGATGACCTACGAGACGGACAGTTTCCAAGTCGGCCACACAAGGCGTATCAAGGCCGACGACCCCTATTACATGGCCGTTTCGGAAGGCTGGGGCGACGCGTTGAAGAAAGCTTTCAACGAACTGCCGGACTTCAGGTTCTGAGCCTCACTCATAGATGCGTCAACACGTTCACCAGTCGGCCTTCTGGATCGCGCAGGTAGAACCGGCGGACACCCCACGGCTCGTCCGCCGGTCCGTACTCGATCTCGTAACCGCTCGACCGCACCTTCTCCAGCATGGCGTCCAGATCGTCGACCTCGATGGAAATGTCCGGAACCGGGGCGCCTGACCCGCCTTCGCGCATCAGGCTGAACTGGACGCGCATGCTCTCGTCCGAGCCGAGAGTCGCGATCCAGCCGAGATCCATCTTGAGTTCGAGACCGAAAAGCTCCCGGTAAAAGCGCGCCGTGGCTTCGACATCCGGTGCGGCGAGATTGGCCACGATCCGCTTGACGGTCATGAGGACCTCCTCCTAATCCACCGGTTCGAGTATGTCTCCGGGCCGAATCACGCCGCCCTCGACGATTTCGCAATTGAGGCCGGAGCGGTTCAGCAGCAGCTTGAAGAGCTTCTTGCCCAGCAGGTCGTCGAGATACTGGCAGGGCGTGTTCAGCCGTCCGCCATAGAGCACCACCTCGCCGACGCGGAATTTTTTCCCCACCAGATGGTTCAGCGGAACGCCGGTGACCGTCAGATTGCGCCGGCTCTCGACCGGGGTCAGTTCCATATTGTGATCCCGGGAAAGCGCTTCCAGGGTCTCGCTCTCGATCAGCGTGACCTGGCGGTCCGGCGCCGGTTTGTCGGAGTAAGTCCCGGTCCCGAGGAAATAGCGATCACCCTCGATCCCCTTGCCAGCGACCAGGGTTGCTTCCCTGAGCTCGGACATGTCTTCCGAACCCTTGGTGCAGATATGAATGTGATCGAGACGGCCAGTCCAGTGCATGTGCGCTCCCCCATTTGCGTTTGGGGAACCGTAGCATGAGCTTTTTTCCACTCCCACCAGTACAACTGTCCTTCCTGCGAAAGCATACATGACAACGCATAGGATGGATCAGCCTCCAATGAAGACCGCCGCCCGGATCAGGGCGGCGGCTCCAGTCAATTGATACGTCCGCGCAATCAGGCCGACGTAAAGCCTTTCTCGAAGGGCAGCACCCGGACCCGCTTGCCACTAGCGCGGAACACCGCGTTGGCGACGGCGGGACCGATCGGCGGGACGCCCGGCTCGCCGATGCCGGTCGGACGCTCCGTACTCTCGACGATATGGGCCTCGATCTTCGGCATCCGGTCGATCCGCAGCGGCAGATAGGTATCGTAGTTGCCCTGATCGACCTCTCCGTCGGTGAGCGTGATCTCCTCCTGCAGCACCGCGCCGAGACCGAACCCGATCCCGCCCTCGACCTGGGCCCGGATCACGTCCGGATTGATCGCGGTACCCACGTCGACAGCCGCGACGACACGATGAACGATCACTTCGTCATCCTCGACCGAGACCTCCGCGATCTCAGCGACGTAGGAGCTGAAGCTCTCATGCACCGCGACGCCGAAGTGATGGTCATCGGGCAGGGGCTTGCCCCAACCGGCCTTCTCGGCTGCCAGCTTCAGGACGCCGGCATGGCGCGGATGGTCCTTCAGCAGGTCGAGCCGGAACTGCACCGGGTCGGCTCCGAGATCGGCGATGATCTCGTCGAGAAACGCTTCGGTCGCGTAAGCGGTATGGGTCGAGCCCACGGCGCGCCACCAGAGCACCGGTACCTTCACGTCCGTCGTCGTCAGGCCGACCCCGAGATTGGGGATCGCATACGGCAGTGTCGAGGAGCCTTCCACCGAGGTCTGGTCGACGCCCTTCACGATCAGGCCCTCGAACGGCGTTCCCGCGACGATCGACTGCCCGACGATATGGTTGTCCCAGGCGACAATCCTTCCGTTCTCGTCGACCCCGGCCCGCATGCGGTGGATATAGGCCGGACGATAACGGCCGCCCCGCATGTCGTTCTCGCGGGTCCATTGCACCTTGACCGGCGCCTTCCAGCCAATCGCCTTAGCGATGGCCACCGCCTCGGCGACCACGTCGGCGTCCGGCGTCGCCCGCCGCCCGAAGCCGCCACCGGTCTTCATCACATGCATCTTCACCTTCTCCGGCGGGAGCTCGGCGATCTGCGAGGTGACATACTGGTAGAGATCCGGAATCTGGTGACCACCCCAGACCTCAAGCGTGCCGTCGGCATTCATCCGGGCGACAGCGTTCAGCGGCTCCATGGCGCCATGGGCAAGGAACGGGAACTCGTAGGTCGCCTCGAAGGTCTTGGCCGCCCCCGCGAGCGCCGCCTCCGGATCGCCGTCCCGACGGGCAATCGCCATCGGCGCCTTCGGTGCCAGCGCGCGATACTCGGACATGATCTGCTCGCTGCCGCGCTGCTCCGCCTGGCTCTCGTCCCAGTCGACGGTCACGAGGTCGCGGGCCTTCAGGGCGCTCCACATGTCCGTGGCCACCACGGCGACACCGCGCTTGATTGCGACCACGTCGGTCACGCCCTTCACCGCCTTCGCCTCCGCCGCATCGAAGCCCATAACGGTCGCGCCGAATTTCGGCGGATGGATCATCACCGCGGTGAGCATGCCCGGCAGCCTGACGTCGATTGTGAAATCCTGCGTTCCGTTGGTCTTGCCGACCCGGTCATAGCGCGCGATGTCCGCATTGCCGATCTCGGTCCATTCCGAACGGTCCTTGAGGGCAATCGTCTCGGGGATCTCCACCCCGGCCGCCTTCTTTGCGAAGGTGCCGAAGCCGGCCTTACGGCCGGAACCGGCATGGCGGATCATGCCTTTCTCGACCGTGATCTCTGAGGCCGGGACGCCCCAGTCGCCTGCGGCCGCTTCGGTCAGCATCATGCGGGCCGCCGCGCCCGCCTTGCGGTAGCGGTCCCAGGACGTGGCCATCGAGGTCGAGCCGCCAGAGCCCTGAGCGGCTCCGCCCCACATCAGGTTGCCGTAATGGGCGATATCGCCCGAAGCGCCCTGGACCGTGACCTGACCCCAGTCGGCGCCGAGTTCCTCGATCACCAGCGTGGCGATCCCGTGATAGGAGCCCTGCCCCATGTCGAACTGCGAGGAGAGGATGGTGACGGTATCGTCCTCGGAGATCATGATATAGGCGGCGAGATTGTTCCCCGGTTCCGGAGCGGGACCGGCGGCAAGACCGGTGAGCGGCCTGTAACCGATGGCAAAACCCGCGGCCGTGGCGGTCGCGGACAGAAGGAAATTGCGGCGCGAGACCGGCGCGTTCGCCGCCGTCCTGGCCAGATGGTCCAGTTTCTTCACAAGCATCGGTCAGGCCTCCAGACGGTCGGCTGCTTCGTGGATCGCGGCGCGAATGCGTTGGTAGGTGGCGCAGCGGCAGAGATTACCGCTCATCGCCGCGTCGATATCCTCGTCCGTCGGCTTCGACGTCTCGGCGAGCAGCGCGGCCGCGGACATGATCTGCCCGGACTGGCAGTAGCCGCATTGCGGCACGTCGAGATCGGCCCAGACCGCCTGCACGGTCTCGGCGACCTTGCCGTCCACCCCTTCGATGGTGGTGACCTTCGCGCCTTCCACATCCTCCAGAAAAGTCTGGCAGGAACGCACCGGCACGCCGTCGACATGGACGGTGCAGGCGCCGCACATGGCAAGCCCGCAGCCGAACTTGGTGCCGGTGAGACCGACATGGTCGCGGATCGCCCACAGCAGGGGCGTATCGCCGTCCGCATCGAGCTGGTGCTCGGTGCCGTTCAGATTGAGTGTGATCATTTTCAGCTCTCCCACACGTGCGTGAGAGCCTCCGGCGCTTCCCCGCGCCGCTCTCATCGCCGTTGGGCAAAAAGATGGGGGCAAACGCGAAAATGACACCCGACCTTGAACCGCAAGGATTATTCAATATTTCTCAGCAATGAGCCGCGATCTACTCCCTCATCTCCCCGTCATCCTCGCCGTCGCCAGGCGCGGCGGGTTCGCTGCCGCCGCCAAGGAACTCGGCATGAGCGCCTCGGCCGTCAGTCATTCCGTGCGGCTGGTGGAGGACCGGCTCGGCCTGCCGCTCTTCGCCCGCACCACGCGCAGCGTCTCCCTCACGGATTGGGGGCAGTTACTGGTGGATACCGCCGGACCGTCCATTTCCGGACTGGACGACGTGCTGGAACGGCTGAAATCGGCGCAGGGCAGCGTTTCGGGGCTGCTGCGCTTGACTGTCGCTCAACCGTTCACCGCCATGGCGGTGACACCGGTCGTGAAGGAAATGTTCCGGCGCTATCCGGATCTCAAGATCGAGCTCGATTCCGAGAAGCGGTTCGTGAACATCGTGGCCGATGGCTTCGACGCGGGGGTGCGGCTCGGCGGCAGCATCGACCAGGACATGAAGACCTTCCGACTGACGCCACCGTTCCGGACGATTTTGGCCGCGGCACCCAGCTATATCGAGCGCAACGGCAGGCCGGCATCCCTCGAGGAACTGGCAAACCACGATTGCATGTCCTACCGGATGCCGTCCGGCGGTCTCTATGACTGGGAGTTGGAATCCGGTGCCGGCGAAGTTCGCGTGCCCACTTCCGGAAGCCTGATCCTCAACGACTGGACCATCGCACTGGAATTTGCCCGGGACGGCTTCGGTATCATCTATATGTTCGAGCCCCTGATCGCCGGCGAACTGGCCGACGGCAGTCTGATCGAGGTTCTGCCGGAGGCCTCCGTCGAAGAGACCGGGCTCTTCCTCTATTACCCGGACCGGATGTCGAACAATCCCAAGCTGCGCGCCTTCATCGATACGGCGAGAACGGTGCTCCGGCGGCGGCATCCCACCGGCGCCGCATAGAAAACGGCTCTATTCCGGCTCTTGCTCAAAACTCTCCGAGTCGGCCGGTATCGCAATTCCGGGCAGCTTGCTTCGCGTCCAGATATGCTTGACGCCGGTCAGATCGACCGGAGAGGCAAGCGATCCGCCCTTGATCGAGGCCACTTCCTCGCTCGGATCCGCATGAGAGATCCGGCTCCCGCAAGTCTCGCAGAACAGACACAGGATCTCGCCTCCGGACGCGGTCGACCGTGACCAGATCTTGGTCCTGCCTTCGACAATCCGTACCGCATCGGACGGCACGATCACCGAGATCCCGAAAGCCGACGAGGACTGTTTGCGACACTCGATGCAGTGGCAGACGTAAATGTCGATCGGATCGGCATCCACTTCGTAGCGCACCGCGCCACACTGACAGCTTCCCTTCAGCATACAATCGACTCCCCCACATTCTAGGTATCAGGACAGAAATTGCCCGCTAGAGCGTCACCTCGAACCCATCCCCTTCGGCCCGCTCCAGACCCAGATATCTCAGCCAGCGCTGCAACTCCGCCTCGATCCGCGCCCTACGCTGCGCGGTGAGCGACAGCCGCGGCTCCAGCCAGAGCTTGCGGATGCGCAGCACGCCGGCCGGGCGGTCCGCCTTCATGTCGATCCGGCCGGTGAGCCGGTCGCCCTCCAGCGCCGGGAAGACGTAGTAGCCGTATTGCCGCTTCTCCTCCGGCACGAAGACCTCGATCCGGTAGTCGAAGCCGAACAGCCGCTGTAGCCGCTTGCGGTCGCGCAGCGCCGGGTCGAACGGGCTGAGAAATCGCACACGACCGGGCGGCGGCGACACCTCGTTGGCGATGTCGAGGGCGTCGGGGCGCGCCAGATGCCGTCGCACCGAGCCGTCCGCATTCAGGATTTCGACCGGGACGGCAGTCCCGTGATCCTGCCGTTCCGCCCAGTCCTTCGCCTCGGCCGGCGTGATGGCGTCCCAGTACGCAGCGAGCTCACCCGGCGTCGCGAAACCGAGCCGCTCAAGCGCGGATCGGCAGGCCCAGTCGACGAACTCCTCGTCATGGACCTCCGCCCCGAAATGTTCCGGCGGCACCACCTTCTCCGCCAGATCATAGACCTTCTGGAACCCTTCCCGCGCCGAGACCGCCAGTTCGCCGGTGCGCCAGAGATGCTCGAGCGCCGATTTCGACGGCTTCCAGCCCCACCAGGCCTTGTTCTCGTCCGTTCCGTCGTGATGGCTCTCCTCGGCCGTCAGGTCGCGCGACCGGACCGGACCGTTCTCCTCGATATGCGCCTTCACCCGGGCGCAGGTCTCCTCGTAATCCTCGCCGAGCCGCTCGCGCCACCAGTCGCGGCTCATCAGCCGCTCGCGCGTGCGGTGGAATTTCGGTCTCCAGTAGCGGAAGAACTCGACCGGGATCACCGAGGCGTCGTGCGTCCAGTTCTCGAAAAGAGTGCGTTCTCGTTCAAGGTGATGGTGCAGCCAGTCCGGCTTGTAGGCATTGGCACGGGAGAAAAGAATGTGATGATGCGCCCGCTCCACCGTGCGGATGCTGTCGACCTGCACGAACCCGATCCGGTGGATCAGCTCCGGCACGTCCTTGCGCCGGAACGGCCGGCCCGGAGCGTCGCCGAGGGCGTGCAGGTGAAGGAAGAGGCGGCGCGCTTCGCGATTGGGAAGTTGTTCGATCATGGACTATGCTCAACGGAGACGGGAAGAAAATGAAACATAACGTGAACAGAAAGAAAAGCCCATGGCGCTCAAAACCCTCGATCACGTGAATATCCGGACCAAAAATCTCGACGCGATGATCGCCTGGTACGGCCGCGTCCTCGACATGCATCCGGGTGAGCGCCCGCCCTTTCCTTTCCCCGGTGCATGGCTCTATGCCAATGGCGCGGCCATGGTGCATCTGGTCGGCGTGACTGCGGATCCGGCACCATACCGACCGGACGCGCAGCTCGAGCATTTCGCGGTTCGGGCGGACGGGCTTGCGGACTTCCTCGCGCATCTCCGCAAGGAGAAGGTCGCCTACCGCTGCGGCGTCTTGCCGGAAATGGGTATCCAGCAGGTCAACATCCACGACCACGACGGAAACCATATCCATATCGATTTCGCGCCGGGCGAGGCGGCCGACCTCACGGACTACGACGGGAGCTGAGTTTCACTCTGGCATATGCCGCCCGGCGATCCAGCGCAAACGTTCACCACGCAGGGCGGCGGCGCAGGCCTCCGGAAAGAACGTCTCCAGTTCCCGCACGCAGCCCTGGTTCTCGATCAACTCGTGCCTGCGGGCCTCGATCTTGGCGACGACGCGGGCCCGCCATGCGGGATCGGTGCCGCAGGCCAGCGCAATGCGGACATAGTCCGCATGGTCCTGCGCCACCAGTTCCATGACGTCGATCGCCTTGAGCCAGCCGACCGTCATCCGCCCGCGGACGTAATCCGCCGGCAGGGTGACCGGCGGAATGCCGAGCCCGAGCGCCTGGATGGTCGTGTTGCCGCCGCAGAAATGGGTTGTGTCGAGCATCACCGCGCTGTGCAGCAGCAGCGCGTAATAATCGAGCTTCGGCATGCGCCCGACCCAGTGGATCCGCCTGGTGAGGGGCCCGAGCGTATCCGCGAGCCTCGCCTGGAGCTGCCGGTTGCGGGTTTCCTGCCGGTCCTTCAGCAAAACGACAATACCGTTCGGGTCGCCTTCGAGGATTCCGCCGAGTATGGCGTCGAAATCCGGATGGAACTTGAAGAGGGTCTGCGGGCAGAAATAGAGCGTGCTGTCTTCCGGCAATCCAAAGTGGGAGAGCGGTTTCGGCGGCACCTCCGGCAGCGCCGGGTAGCAGAGCGGGATGTCGGCGGTCCGGACCGGCGACTCGGTGTAGTGCGATTCGCAGCCCCCGATTTCCTGCAGGGCCCCGCAGACGAAATAATCCATGTGCGGGAGCCCCGTCGTCACCGGATGGCCCTGCATCACGCATTGCACCGGGGCGAAGCGCGAGAAGCCGAGATAGTAGCTGAGCGGTTCCATGCCGATATCGCCGAAGACCAGGATATCCAGTTCCAGCGCCGCGATCTCCGCCCGCGCCTTCGCAAGGTCCTCGGGGATCCGGGTATATCCGGCCGGCCCGCTGCCGGGCGGGAAGATCTCGACATCCTCTTCCGCCGTGGGACTGATCAGATGCACCTCGAACCGCCCGGGGTCGAGATTGCGGATGATCCCCTCGCTGATGAACTTGACCGAATGATCGTAGAAATAGCGCGACAGGAACCCGATCCGCAGACGCCGGCCGTCGGGAGATGCCGGCGCCTCGCAATGCGGCGCGACGAAGCCGAGTTCCGGGCAAAGCGCGAGATAGGTCTCGGCGATCAGGGTCTGCAAGTCCCGATCATTCCTGCCGTGATAGGCGAGATAGAAATTGGGACGCCCGACATCCTTCAGCGGATCACTGATTTTCCCGCCCGATGCTTTGAGGGCCCGCATGCGGGTTTCGATGCCGGCGCGGATGGCATCAATCTCGGCTTCCGAGCGCAGAATTGTCGGAAAGGTCATCGCCCGTTTCATCGCCAGTGCCACGTCGTCCGGCGCCAGCGTCAGGGCCGCGTCGTAGGCCGCCGCCGCGCCCTCCATGTCCGTCATGTCGAACAGCAGGGCGGCGTGGTTCTTGATCGCCGGGAGGAGCTCTGGCGCGATCAACCGTGCCCGGCTGAAGGCGACATCTGCCGCCTCGAACGCGCCGAACGGTTTCAGCATGGCGCCGCGGTCGTTCCACTCGGACGCAACGCCGGGGACGAGGATCAGGCAACGGCGATGGCCCGATATTGCTGCCGCCTGACGGCCGGCGGCGAATTCCGCCAGGGCCTTCGCGGCGTGGGCCGTGGCGGAAAATGGCGCCGCCGCAACCGCCTGTCCGCCGAGCCGTAGAGCGGCCGAGACCTCGCCATGCAGCGCTTCTAGCCGCGCGCCGAACTTCAGTCCTTCGGCCCAGCCGGGTGCCAGCACGCGGCACCGGCGGTTGAGCCGGATGGCGGACGCGAATTCTCCCAGGAGCTCCTGCATCCGGGCCGCGTTATGGACCGCATCGAGGTCCGACGGCACGATCGCAAGGCTCTTCGCGAAGGCCGACACGGCGTCGCCATGCGCGCCCTTCTGAGCCAGGTGATGCGCCTTGAGAAGGTGCAGCCTGGCAGACAGGGGAAAATGGCGCAGCCCCTGTTCGAGAAACGTCTCGAATTCGGTCGATCCGGATCTCAGCGCCAGTTCGGCGAGACGCTCCGCCTGCGAGCTGTCGAGGTTCCCGGCCGCGGCCAGTTGCTTTCCGCTGGCGACGACATCGCCATGCGCCCCGGCGGCCCATGCGGTTTCGAACAGAAGGCCGGCGGCCGAAGGATCGCCGACCGCTGCCGCCACGCGCAGAGGCACCAGGGCCTCGGCCGCAGCGCCGCGGCGGAGTCTCAGGCGAGCAAGATTGAGCGCGACGCCGTCATGGGACGGATGCTGACGGAACGCCTCGACGAGCGTTGCTTCCGCCGCCTCCGCAGAGCCACTGCCGTCCAGCGCGATGGCCAGCATATTGCTGACATCCGGATCGGGCGCTTCGGCAAGGATGGCGCGGTATCCCGCGATGGCACGGACGAGATCGCCCGCATGATGCGCGGATCGTGCGGCGTCGAGGCTGGAGAGGTCGTTCATGGCGCGATGATACAGGCTCCGGCGACGGATGCCAGAAGCCGCTCACGCGTGGTCGAAGGAATTGTTAGTGGATCGGGTCCGGCTCGTCCGCCTTGCTGCGGAAATGCTCCAGCAGGAACATTCTGACTGCGGCGGTCCGGCTCATGTCCGGGAAAGCCTTCTCGGCGTCGGTCACGATCGTGTCGATGCACAGCTCGCGGTCATGCGCGCACTCTTCCAGGGCATCCCAGAAATCCTCTTCCAGGATGATGGAGGTACGGTGCCCCGCATATACATTCTTGCGCGATTTCGACGAGCCCATGCTGCCTCTGTTAAAATCCAACGCCATGGTTAATTCCCGCGAATACTAAAACAAATTGTGCCGGATCAACAACGTGTAACCGCCTGTTTTCACATCCAATCAGAAAAACATTAATTCTTGCTTAACGAGTTTACGCCGAATTCTCCCGGAATTTACCTAAAACCGACCGCACAAGAACGTATTCGCTCATTCGTGTAATCGGGCGGCCTCCGGCGCGGGCCGGTCGAGAATAAGATCGGACGCCTTCTCGCCGATCATCATCGTGGAAGCATTGAGGTTGGCGGAGGGCATGGTCGGCATGATCGACGCATCCGCAACCCGGAGCCCGTCGATGCCGCGTACGCGCAGCGCCTCATCCACGACAGCGGTCGGATCGCTCTCGGGTCCCATCCGGCAGGTCCCCATCAGGTGGAAGGTGGTCGTGCCCCGTTCGCGGGCGGCGGCCAGCAATTCGTCGTCCGTCTGCACGTCCGGCCCCGGATAGATCTCGCCGGCGAAAAACGGCATCAGCGGTTCGGTCTGGAGCAGCCGGCGCGCCAGTTTCATGCCGGAGAGCAGGACCTGGCGGTCGGTCTCCTCGGCGAGGTAGTTCGGCTGGATCGCCGGTGCCTCGAACGGGTCCGCGCTGCGGGCGCGGATGTAGCCGATGCTCTCCGGCCGCTGCTGCCAGGAGGCGATCGTCATGCCGGGTTCGTCGTCGAGCTTCGACTGCACGCCCTCCTTGTAGCTGGCGGGCGTGAAGGTGAACTGCAGGTCGCTGTTCCGCGCCGCCTCGTTCGAATGCCAGAAGCAGTAGACCAGCGTCGGGCTGAGGCCGAGGATGCTCTTCTGGCCGGTGAAATACTTGAAGATCTCACCCCAGAGCCGCGGCCCGCGCGCCAGCTCGTTGATGCTGCTCGAGTTCTTGACCCGGGCCGTGAAACGCGGCGCGTAATGGTCGCGCAGATTCTCGCCAACCCCCGGCAGAGCGTGACGGACCTCGATACCGAGGCCGCGCAGCAGCTCCGGGTTTCCGATGCCCGACAGCTGGAGAAGCTGCGGGGAATTCACGGTCCCGCCGGAGAGAATGACCTCTCGGCGGGCATGCACGTCCGTCGGAATACCGTGCCGGCCGCCGTGGGAGTAGCGAACCCCCGTCGCTCTCTTGCCCTCGAGCAGGATCTCAGTCGCGTGGGCGTGGGTCCGCACGGTCAGGTTCTTGCGCTTCATCGCCGGGCGGAGATAGCCCCGCGCCGTGCTCATCCTCCGCCCCCCGTGGATCGTCCGCTGGGCGTAGGAGACGCCTTCCTGAACCTGGCCGTTATAGTCCTTGTTGTGCGGGATCCCGAGGCTGACGGCGCCGAGGATGAAAGCGTCGCAAAGCGGATGCTGCCAGTCGATATTGGTGACCGCCATGTTGCCCTCGCGGCCGCGGAAGGTATCGTCCCCCTCCCCGATGCGGCGCTCGGAGCGCTTGAAATAGGGCAGTACATCGGCATAGCCCCAGCCGCGATTGCCGCGCTGCGCCCAGCCGTCGAAATCGAGCCGCTGGCCACGGTTGTAGATATGCCCATTGATCGAGCTGGACCCGCCGAGGGTCTTGCCGCGCGGCGCGGCGATGGAGCGTCCGCCGGTCCAGTAGCTCGGCTCGCTCTCGTAGAGCCAGTTCACCGACGGATCGACCAGCGTCTTCATGAACCCGGCCGGGATATGGATCATCGGATGATAGTCCGGCGGCCCCGCCTCCAGCAGACAGACCGTAACGGAAGGGTCGGCGCTCAGACGGTTCGCGAGCACGCAGCCGGCCGAGCCGGCGCCGACGATGACATAATCGAAGCTGTCCATTTGGAGGCGTTTCCAGAGGTTGGTTTATTGGCAACTATCTTTGCGCAAGCGGACCGGATTGCGCAAATTGGTTTCCACGACAAGGCGAAGCGACTAAGAAAGCGCATGTCTTCCGGCGGCAACCGATCCGCCAGTCAAAAACAGTTTCGGGAGGAACAGAGATGATGCATCTCTTCTCGCGCCGCGCCGTGATGGCAGGCCTCGCGGCCGTCGGATTGGTGGCCACCACAATCGGACCGGCGCTTGCCGCGGACAAGATCACCGTCGGCGCGCTGCGCTTCACCTCTCATGCGGGCGGCTTCGTTGCCTTCGAGAGAGGATATTTCACGGAGCAGGGGCTCGAGGTCGAGTTCAAGTTTTTCCAGGCGGCGCAGCCGATGGCCGTGGCAATCGCCTCGGGCGATGTCGATTTCGGCGTGACTTCGATCACCGCAGGGCTCGTCAATCTCGCGGACAAGGGCGCCGTGAAGGTGATCGGCGGCGTGCTGCAGGAGGAGAAAGGTATCGACGGCTCCGCCATCCTCGCGAGCAGCGCGGCCTACGAAGCGGGGCTCACCAGCCCGGCGCAACTCGCCGGCCGCAGCCTCGGCATCACCCAGACCGGTTCCTCCTTCCATTACATGGCCTCCCAGGTCGCCGCTAAGGAAGGGTTCGCCGCCTCCGAGATCTCGATGAAACCGCTGCAGAAGGTCGGCGCGATTATCGGCGCGCTGAAGTCCGGCCAGATCGATTCCATGATCATCGTTCCGCATATCGCCAAGCCGCTCTCGAAGGGCGGCGCGGCCAAGATCATCGGCTGGATCAACGACTATGACGACTACCAGGTGACCACCGCCTTCACCTCGGCGAAGAACGCGGCCGAGCGGCCGGAGCTAGTGAAGCGTTTTCTCGCCGCCTATGCCAAGGGCGCCGCCGACTTCAACGCGGCAATGGTGGACAAGACGAAAGGTGACGCCGCCATCGAGGAGACGACCAGGCTGATCCACAAGTACGTCTACACCAGCCGTCCCTACGAAAAGGCCGCCCCGTCGATCAAGAACGGCGCGATGCGTCTGCAGCCGAACCTCAAGCTGAACCTCACCAACGTGAAGAAGCAGCTCGCCTGGTTCCAGGCGGAAGGCCTTGTCGACAAGGGCATCGAGATCGACACGCTGGTCGACACGCAGTTCGTCGAAACCTACTGAGCGCAAGGGCCCGGCATCGCCGGGCCCCGCGCCACCCGGCGGAATTTCCATGCACCTCACACTCGATGCGGTCGGTCACAGTTACGGCGGCATGCCCGTCCTGAGCGGCATCGACCTCGAGATCCCGGCGGGCGAGATCATCTGCATCGTCGGCCCGTCCGGCTGCGGAAAATCGACCCTGCTCCGGTTGATCGGTGGGCTCGAGCAGCCGGACGAGGGCGCGGTGCTGGAACATGGCGCGCCGCCGGCCGACAGTCTCAACCCACTCACCTACATCTTCCAGGATTTCGCCCTGTTGCCCTGGCGCAGCGTCGCCGGGAACGTTTCGCTCGTGCTGGAGGATCATGGCCTTTCGAGAAGCGCATGCGACGGCATCATCGACGACGTACTCGCCCGCACGAAGCTCTCCGATTTCAAGACCGCGCTGCCGCGCCAGCTTTCCGGCGGCATGAAGCAGCGCGTCGCCATAGCTCGCGCCCTCGCCGTCCGCCCGGCGGTGTTGCTGATGGACGAGCCGCTCTCGGCCCTCGACAGCCAGACCCGAGAACTGCTGATGGACGATCTCGTCGCGCTCTGGTCGAAGACCCCATTCACCGGGGTCTATGTCACGCACAATCTCGAAGAGGCCGTCCGCCTCGGTCATCGCATCGTCGTGCTCTCGCGCCGTCCCGGCAAGATCCGCGACGTCGTGGAGATCGACATGCCGCTCGCCGAACGCCCGGGTCGGGCCGCCGAACTCGTCGCGGCCCGCGACCGGCTCTGGTCGCTGATCCGCGACGAAGCGGCCGCTGCCGACATGGAGCTGGTCTATGCCTGAGGCGGGCGCCCCCAAACCCGTTCGCTTCCGCGGCGGCGGTTTCAACCCCAAGCCCCGTGCCTGGGTCGGTTTCGCCGTTCTCGTCATCCTGATCGCCGTCTGGGAAACCGGCAGCCAGACCGGACTCATTCATCCGCTGGTGTTGCCGGCGCCGAGCGAGGCGGCCGCGGCCTTCATCGATCTCTACAACAGCGGACAGCTCTGGAAGCATCTGGGCGCCTCGCTCTCGCGCCTGATGATCGGCTGGACCGCCGGGACCCTTCTCGGTATCGCCGTCGGCTTCGCCATCGGCCTCTTTTCGCTTGCCCGCGCCGGCCTCGTGCCGATGGTTGCTGCGATCTTCCCGATTCCGAAGATCGCGCTGCTGCCGCTCTTCATCATCTGGTTCGGAATCGGCGAAGGCTCCAAAGTCGCAACGATCCTCTTCGGCACCTTCTTCCCGACCGTGGTCGCAACCTATGGCGGGGTGGACAACGTGGATCGCGGGCTCATACGCATGGGCCAGTCCTTCGGCCTTTCCTGGCTCTCCATCGTACGCAAGATCATCCTGCCCGGCGCCCTGCCGGCGATCCTGCCGGGCTTCCGGATCTCCGCCGCGATCGCCATCGTGCTGCTCGTCGCCGCCGAGATGATCGGCGCCGAGTTCGGCGTCGGCGCCTATATCCTGCTCGCCGGCAGCCTGATGGCGATGGACCAGCTCATCGCCGGCGTCGCGATCCTTTCCGCCATCGGACTCGCGGTCTCCTGGATCATCGGCCGCACGGAACGACTGCTGCTGCGCTGGCGGGTCTGACATTCATTCCGATACGTCGTTCAGCCGCCAGTCGTAGGCGTCATCGGAGATTCGCGTGACACTTTCCAGGGCCATGGCAAGGTCGTCTTTCGCATAGCGTTTCAGATGTGCGATCACGCCCGCGTCCGAGTCGCCGAAATCCTCTTCGAACCAATCGTAGATGCTGGAAACGATGAGCTTTCCACCCTCGATCCGGGCGCCGCGCGGATGATTGATGTAGGCCGTCGCCCCGTCTTCCAGAAACAGCTCCGCATTCGCCGAAGTCATCGCCTTCGCCTGCAGGTCGGGACACCCGAGCGAGGCGCAGTTCACTGCGTAGTGGATGCGGGGATCGCGCCAAACCGGGCGCAGGATCCGGTGCTCGATATCGTCGAGCGAAATGTCCTCGCCCTCGATTGCGACCAGCGTCTTGCCCCAGGGGCCGTCGGCAAAGAAACCCGGAGAAATGTCGATGTCGCGGATCGAGGCGACCGGATAATGCTCAAGGATCAACCCTACGGTCAGGGCATTGTAGAGGTTGACCCAGAAAGGCAACTGCTCGCGCCGCGAAAGCCTGCTCACCGGCGTGGCCACGAGGGTCGAGACATAGCTCCGGAGCGCGGCGCGGTCCGCTTCGGTGACGGCGCCATAAATGACGCGGGCGATTCCATCGGCGCCGGTCCGCACATAGCGCGAGAGGAACGCGTCCCAAACGGCATGGTCAGGGACGATATCGCTTTCGGGATCCTGCGCCGCCCATCGCTCCCAGAGGTCTGCTTTCGGCGCCGCGAGAGCCGAGCCGTTCATGATCGAGGCAAGAACCACGAAGGCGAGAAATAGGCGCCTGAAGAGCATGCGGTCGAACTCCCTGCCTGAAGCCGTTCGAGCGGTACTGTACTCGCGAACAAATCTGCGTATGGTATTTCCTCGCGGCAACAGTCCTCACCCTCACCCGCCATCACGTTGCCGCCAGCGGGCCGCCCTCCCGGGCAGGTCCGGCACCGAAGAAACGGCAACGAAGACGAAACGCACCATGGATCAGATCATTGCCAGCGGCACGTCCTACGATCTCGGTCAGGCGCTCGGCCGCAAGGGCGCCAAAGCCATCGCCGAGGCCTCCTTCGCGACACCGCAATTCCGCGCATTGGAGCAATGGCTCGGCTCCGAGCGGCTGGAAGGGCTGGAAGCCGCCGCGCGCCGGCATTTTCCGGACCATGTGCGCGAGATCGAAGGTATTGCCGACGGCGCGAGCCAGCCGTTCGAGAAGATCTTCCTGTGGAACTGCCGGGGCGACCTGCGCGATCTCGTGCGCAGCGACGAGGACGCCTGCACCAGCCTGATGATCCCGTCCGGAAGCGGGCATCCTGCTCTATTGGCCCACAATGAGGACGGCGATGCCGCGCTGGCGGGCCAGGGCTTCCTCGCACATTTCGAACCGGACCGCGGCCCGGCATTCGCAGCCTATTGCTATCCCGGGATGCTGCCCGGTCACGCCTTCGGCTGGAACGCGGCGGGCATCGTGCAGACCATCAACAACATCCGTCCGCACGACCTGACGATCGGTATCCCGCGTCATGTCATCACCCGCGCCCTGCTCGCCGCCGACACCATGGAACAGGCGCTGGAACTGCTGAGACGCACCGACCGGGCCTCCGGCTTCCATCACAATCTCGCCGACGGCACGGGCCGGATGGTCTCGGTCGAGGCGCCGGCAAGCGGATGTGTGGTGAAGGAGATCGACGCGCCGCACGCCCATGCAAACCATCTGATCCGTCCCGGCCTTGCCGGAATCGCACAGACTATTTCGGATTCCTCGCGGGAACGACAGAAGCGGGCGGAAGAGATGCTCATTGCCGGCGAGCGCGATCCGCTGACGATCCTGTTCGATCGCACACGGGCGGAAAACCCGATCCTCTGCCGCGCCGAACACGAGGCGAGCGACAGCTACACCCTCGCGACCTTCTGCTGCAGGTTCGAGACCGGCGGCATGCAATGGGGGGTCTACCATGGGCCCGATCGGGAGCCGGTGTTGTGCGGCGGCCTCGACAGAGCCGCCTGAGGTTTTCGCCGGATGCGTCTCGATTCTCCCATCGCCATGCTGGCCGTCGCCGAGACCGTCGTCTGGGCCGGGCTCTACTACATTTTCCCCGCCCTGCTGGTGCATTGGGAGGCCGACCTCGGCTGGTCCAAGACCGAGCTGACCGGAGCCTTCACCGCTTCAATCGCGATTTCCGCGCTCTGCTCGCCCTATGTCGGAAAACTGATCGACCGGGGATACGGCGCGCAGGTTCTGACCGGCGGCACAATCCTCGGCGGTGTGCTGATCATCCTTCTGTCGCAGGTCGACAGCCTGCTGGTCTTCTACGCCGTCTGGTGCGGCCTCGGCGCCGCCATGTCCGCCTGCCTCTACGAACCCTGCTTCATGCTGGTGACCCGGACACGCGGCATCTCCGCGAAGCGGGGCATCACCCTGATCACGCTGGTCGCGGGTTTCGCCGGCACAGTGTCCTTCCCGAGTGCCCATGCCCTTGTGGAGTTCGCGGACTGGCGGTTCGCGGTCCAGGTGTCCGGTGCCTCGGTCCTCCTCATCGGCCTGCCGCTGATGCTCGCGGGCGCCCGGGCGCTCGAAGCCGCACGACTGCACCACGTCCTCGAACCGCCAAGACCCGAGGCGGGTGACGCCGCGCCGGCGAAGTCCGCGCACTTTCTCTCCAACCCCTCATTCTGGCTGCTTGCCGTCGGCTTCGCGCTGATGGCGATTTCCCACGGCGTGGTGATCAATCACCTGCTGCCGTTGCTGAAGGAGCGCGGCGTGGAAGCCGGGCTCGCGGTCGCCGCCGCCTCGATGATCGGCCCGATGCAGGTGCTCGGCCGCGTGGTGATGATGTCGGTGGAGCGTTTCGTCTCCAACTTCGCCGCCATGATCTACTGCTTCCTCGCGGTTTCCGTCGCCTGCGCCCTGCTCGCCGCGGGATCCTCGCTCTGGCTGCTTGCCGGGTTCGTCTTCCTCCAGGGCAGCGGCTACGGCCTGACCAGCATCATGCGGCCCGTTGTCACTCGCGAGATCATGGGGCAAGAGAATTTCGGCGCCATCTCCGGCGCCATGGCGCTGCCTTATCTGGCCTGCTTCGCCGGTGCGCCCTTCCTCGGTTCCCTGCTCTGGGAAATCGGCGGGTACGACTTCGCACTCGAGACCGTCGTCGGGACCAGCATTCTGGGGCTTCTCTGCTATCTCAGGGCCGCGACCCGCGCCCGCCGCACGGCCTGACAGTCAGCCACCGACGCAAGGGCTTGACCTTCGCCACCGGACGGATAGAACCGTCCGGACGCTCCGTCGAACCGCTGGGAACGCTGCCATGCAGACCGGGTCCGTGACATCGATGCTCGACCAGAGACCCGCCTGGCTCGTTCCGGCAGGAGTTTCCCTGTTCTCCACCACCATGCTCGCCGGCGCCTTCGCCTTCCAGTATCTCGGCGGCCTCGCGCCCTGCGTGCTCTGCCTCTACCAGCGCTGGCCCCACGCGGCAGCGATCCTTCTCGGGCTGCTCGCCCTGTTTCTCTCGGCGCGGAATCCCCTTCCGGCCCGCTGGCTCACGATCCTTGGCGGACTCGCCCTGCTGACAAGCGCCGCGATCGGCCTCTTCCACGTCGGCGTGGAACAGCTCTGGTGGGAAGGCACCGCCGAATGCGGCGCCACCGGTACGCCCGACAGTCTCGAGGCCCTGAAACAGCAGCTCATGGCGCAGCCGGTCGTGCGCTGTACGGACATCGCCTGGGAAATGTTCGGAATTTCGATGGCCGGTTACAACGCCCTGCTCTCGGCCGCCGCGGGGCTGCTGGCGATAGCATTGAATCTGCCGAGACGCGCATGAGCGCGCATGGGAAAACGGAACGGCGCTCCTGGTTCGAGATCCTGCTCGTCTTCCTGCGCCTCGGCTGCACCAGTTTCGGCGGCCCGGTTGCTCATATCGGTTATTTCCGGGAGGAATTCGTCACCCGCCGCAAATGGCTCGACGACCGGGCCTATGCGGACATGGTCGCGCTCTGCCAGTTCCTGCCGGGTCCGGCGAGCAGCCAGGTCGGCTTCTCGATCGGGCTGACCCAGGGCGGCCCGCTCGGCGGACTGGCCGCCTGGGCGGGTTTCACCCTGCCTTCGGCGGTCCTTCTGGTTGCCTTCGCCTACGGCGTCGACATCGCCGGAGGGGCGGAAGGAGCCGGCTGGCTGCACGGTCTGAAACTGGTTGCCGTCGCCGTGGTCGCCCAGGCCGCCCTGCAGATGGGCCGTTCGCTCTGCCCCGACGCATCGCGCGCGACGCTGGCCGTTCTGGCCGCCGGCTTCATGCTGGTCGCAGCGCCCGCTTACGGCCAGCTCCTGGTCATTCTCGCCGGTGGTATCTTCGGCCTGGTCGCGCTGAAGCCCGGGGGAACGGGCGAGACGCAGGCCGCCTACGAGACCCGCGTCGGCGCACGGACGGCACTGGTCTTGCTCGTGCTCTTCCTCGCGTTGCTCGCGGCCCTTCCGCTGCTGGCGGCAAGCACGGACAATCTCTACCTCCGGATCGCCGACACCTTCTACCGGGTCGGTGCGCTGGTGTTCGGCGGCGGACATGTCGTGCTGCCGCTGCTGGAAGCGGAAATCGTGCCGCCGGGACTGGTCGACCGGGACACTTTCCTCGCCGGCTACGGGATGGCGCAGGCGATCCCGGGCCCGCTCTTCACCTTCTCGGCCTATCTCGGCGCCGCCGCCACACCGGACGGCAACGGGATCGCCGCCGCCGCGACGGCGCTGGTCGCCATGTTCGGATCGACTTTCCTGCTGGTTCCGGCCGCCCTGCCCTTCTGGGCAAAACTGCGGGCGAACAGTCGGGCCCAGGCCGCGCTCGGCGGGGTCAATGCGGCCGTCGTCGGGCTGATCCTGGCCGCGCTCTACGACCCGGTCTTCATCAGCTCGGTGGTGAAACCGATCGATTTCGCGCTGGTTGCGCTGGCCTATCTCGCTCTTGCGATCTGGAAGCTTCCGCCCTGGCTGGTCGTGTTGCTCGGCGCCGCCGTCGGCTGGGGGGCGCTGGCCGCTGGTCTATAATCGAGGGCTTAGAAAGACGGCTGGCTGTCGAATTCGTCCTGCTCCAGCTCGCTGTCCCAGTAGAGAAAGTCGCGCCAGCTCTCGTGCAGGTAGTTCGGCGGGAAGGCCCGGCCGTTTTCCTGCAACAGGAAGGTCGAGGGCTGGGCCGGCTTGACGATCGGCATGAAGCCTTTCGGAGTCGGCATCCGATCGCCCTTGCGCAGATTGCAAGCACCGCAGGCGGTAACCACATTCTCCCAGCTCGTCCGGCCGCCGCGCGAGCGCGGCACCACATGGTCGAAGGTCAGATCATGAGTCGGGAAGCGGGCTCCGCAATACTGGCAACAGAAACGGTCGCGCAGAAAGACGTTGAACCGGGTGAAGGCCGGCCGCCGCGACTGCGGCACGAACTCTTTCAACGCGATCACGCTAGGCAGCTTCATCTCGAAGCTCGGCGAGCGCACCACATGATCGTATTCGGAAAGGATATTGACCCGGTCGAGGAACACCGCCTTCACAGCATCCTGCCAGGCCCAGAGAGAAAGCGGGAAATAGCTGAGCGGTCTGAAATCCGCGTTCAGAACAAGTGCCGGAGAGGGATGAGCCGCCGATTGAACATTCATGCGTGTCTCTCCCTCCGGCCCGGGGCTTACCGACTAGGAAGCCGGCGAGAGAGTACCGCGCCCGACCACAACATATTGTGGGGTATCACGATGTACATGTGTCGCCGACCTCTGTTTCCAACACGTTGTGCTTCAACTGCAAAGCTTGGATAACAATATATTGTTACGGTTTTTGTAACTTGTCACCGGGTTTTTCTGCACCGCGAAGAAGCGTTGAAAATCCCCTGATATCCGCCGCTATTCAGGTAGTACACGCTGCAGAAAAGCAAGTCCGCGACGCAGCCCTTCTTCATCGATCCCGTGCCCGAGGCCCGGCCTGGACAACGATTCCACTTCGATCCCCACCTTCACAAGGGCTGCCTCGGCGGCCGGCATCGCACCATGCGGCACGACCTCGTCGGCCTGGCCGTGGATCAGGGAGACCGGAGGTCGTGCCCTGATCTCGTCCGCCAGAAGGCCTCCGCCCACCAGGGCACCGGAATACCCGACCACACCCGCCGGTGCATTCTCGAGGCGCGGCGCGAGATGCAACGACATCATCGTCCCCTGGGAGAACCCGACCAGCGCCAGCCGGTCCCAGCCGAGCCCGTGACGCTCCAGTTCCTGCGCCAGATAGTTCTCGAGGATCGGTGCCGCCTCTCGCGCGCCTTTCAGCATGACCTCTTCGGTCCGCACCTGCAGGCTGAACCATTGCCGGCCGAACGGCGCCATGTCGCAGGGGTACGGTGCATGCGGCGAGGCGAAGGCGACGTGCGGCAGATGCGGCGCCCAGACCGGCGCCAGCCCGATCAGGTCGTTGCCGTCCGCACCCAGCCCGTGCAGCAGCACCACGAGCGCTGTCGGCTTCCCGCCGCTGGCCGCTTCCATCCGGGGGCCGTCGAGTTCGATCATTACCGTCTCTCCAATAAAGCCGTCGGGAGACAGGTTTCGCTCCCGTACCGGCTAAGCTACCTATAGCAGGAACCGCGTCCCGCCAAGTTTGGAGACCCAAGTCCTGTCTTCCCCGTCCCCAGTCATATCCGAGCGTCGCACCGTCACGCGCTTCGCCCCCTCGCCGACCGGTGACCTCCATCTGGGGCATGCCTATTCGGCACTTTTTGCGGCGGAGGCGGCGCAGCGCGGAGGCGGCATCTTCCTGCTCCGGATCGAAGATATCGACCTCACCCGCTGCAAACCGGAATACGAGCGGCGGAACATCGAGGACCTCCGCTGGCTCGGCCTCAGTTGGCCGGAACCGGTGCGCCGCCAGTCGGAACATTTCGCCGACTACCAGGCCGCGCTCGACCGATTGGAGGAGATGGATCTGCTTTATCGATGCTTCCTCTCGCGCCGCGAACTGAGCGAAGCGCTCTCGGCACCGCACGGAACTCCTGAGAGCGCTCCCACGGATACGGACAAGCTGCTTTCCGCAGACGAAAGGGCGCGGCGGGCGAAGGACGGCACGCCCTATGCGCTCCGGCTCCGCATGGCGCGGGCGCTTGAGCGGACCGGTCCGCTCTCCTGGTACGACAGGAACAAGGGCCTCCAGCAGGCCCGGCCGGAGCTTTTCGGTGACGTCGTGCTGGCACGGCGCGAGATTCCGACGAGCTACCACCTGTCGGTCACCGTCGACGACGCGCTGCAGGGGGTGACCCTGGTGACCCGCGGCGAGGACCTGTTCCAGTCGACGCATATCCACCGGCTGCTGCAGGCCCTCCTCGGTTTGCCCACGCCGGACTATGACCATCACGGACTGCTGCTGGACGAGGAAGGTAAGCGGCTCTCAAAGCGCGCCCTGTCGACCTCCATTCACGACCTGCGCGCGGAAGGCCTCCGCCCCGAGGAGGTCCGCCGCCTGGCCGCTCCCAGCCGCTCCGTGGAATAGATCGCAGCTCCCGCTTGCCCGACGGCACTGCCGTCAGTTTAGATTGCAGCAACGCATGTCAATTGCGGCAGGGAGGACAGGATGGCGCAATCCAGGCAGATCGAGCAGACGCTTGACATCCGTCCGCTCGCGGGAGCTCTCGGCGCCGAAATCCATGGCATCGACGCGTCGCGCGAGCTGGACGATGGATCAGTTTCGGCACTCCGCCAGGCCTTGCTTGAACATCTCGTGATCTTCCTGCCGGGGCAGGAATTCACGCCGGCGCAGCAGCTGGCTTTCGCCCGGCGTTTTGGCGAGCCAGTGATCTATCCCTTCGTCAAGGGACTCGAAGATTTTCCCGAGATCACCCCGATCCTGAAACGCGAAGAGGACCGCAACAATTTCGGCGGCATCTGGCATTCCGACACGGTGTACCAGCAGCAGCCGCCGATGGGCACGATGCTCTATGCCCTCGAACTGCCTCCCTATGGCGGCGATACCCTGTTCGCCAACCAGTATCTCGCGTACGAGGCGCTTTCGGACGGCATGAAGGACCTGCTCGGAGGGCTGAAGGCGATCCACATATCCGGCAAGAGCCGGGTCCAGCAGACCCGGACCGATATGATGAAACATGCCTCGGCCGGTATGAAGGGTGACGAGTTGCAGTCCTGTCACCCCGTCGTGCGCACGCATCCTGAAACCGGACGCAAGGCGCTCTATGTCAACACGGCCCATACGATCCGCTTCGAGGGCATGACCGAAGAAGAGAGCACGCCCATTCTGGAGTTCCTCTTCGAGCATCAGATCCAGCCCGAATTCACCTGCAGATTTCGCTGGAGTCCGGGTGCATTGGCGTTCTGGGACAACCGGGCAGCGATGCATTACCCGATTAACGATTATCAAGGATTTCGGAGGCTGATGCACCGGATAACCCTGGCGGGAGACAATCCATTTTGAGGTGACTCGCGACGCCGAACCACCATTCCAAATTGAATACAATTTCACTAAACCCACTACTAAATAAAGTGGATTGAGAACCCGTTTGCACTTAGTCTTGTGACGTGGCGGCAAAGAATGGCCGTCGGCCGCCTGTTCGGTTGGGGGGGATAGGCAGGCCGGATCTGTTCACAGAAATCAGCCGGGAACGACCACATTGCCGCATACAAGCCTCCGGGGCCAAGGTAACTTGGGGAACGATTCAGAGCCGCCATTTGGCAAGGCCTCGGAAGGTCTTAGTCAAAACGATCTGCCGATTCCGATCGATGCGGTTCCGGACCCCTTGGTCGTGTTCGATTCCGAAGGGATCATCCGCGGCGCCAACAGGTTGCTCGGACACCTGCTAGGCTACAAGGCCTCCGACCTGATCGGCCAGCAGGCCGAGATACTGTTTCCCAACGCCGACCGTGCCGCGCATCGCTCCATTCGTCAGAGCCTCCTTGCGCGTCCCGTGGAAGCCGCACCGACCCTGCACCGGGAAGTCTTCGCCAGACAGCGGCAGGGCAGCCTCATCCCGGTCGAGATGTCGATGATGCGCGTGCCCACCGAAGTCGGCGTCATGTTCACCGCCTCTTTGCGGGACAGTACGCGTCATGTGGAGATCGAGAAGGCACTGACCGAAGCGGTCGACGAGGCGGATGCCGCAAATGTCGCAAAAAGCCGTTTCCTCGGCACGATGAGCCACGAGTTGCGTACCCCGCTCAATGCGATCATCGGATTCTCCGAAATGATCCAGCACGAGACTCTCGGCCCGATGCCGCACGAGAAATATGCCGACTATGTGAAGACCATCGGCGTTTCGGCTCGGCACCTGCTCGACCTGATCAATGAACTTATCGACCTCTCGCTCATCGAGGATAACAATCTGCGCCTCAGACTCGAGCGCTCAGACCTGAGAGAAATCCTGCGGGAATGCCATTCCGTGATCGATCCGCGGGTTAAGGCTGAGAAGCTGAAAATCCGCTTGTTGCTGCCGAAGGAACCGGTGCGCCATCCCGTCGACCCCCAGAGGTTGAGACAGGTCCTGCTGAATCTGCTGAGCAATGCCGTGAAGTTCACCGATGCGGGCGGCACGGTCACCCTGGCGCTTTGGCGCGACACGACCGGCGTGAAAGTTCAAGTCACCGATACCGGAACCGGGATCGCACCGGCGGTTCTCGCCAACGTCTTCGATCTCTATGTCCGCTCCGAAGCCAAGCGCAATGTCACGGCCGGCGGCCTCGGCATCGGCTTGCATGTCTCCAAGCGGCTCACCGAGGCGATGGGCGGTACGATCGGCGTGGAAAGCGAGCTCGGCCGCGGAACTACTGTGACCTTGACCTTCCCTCCGACGCCCGCGGCCCCCGCCAACGAGAGATAGCCGCCCCATGCCCAGCACCAGGATCCCGGCCTGTTTCATGCGCGGCGGTTCCAGCAAGGGCGTGTTCTTCACCGCTGACGACCTCCCGGCGGCACATGCGCTATGGGATCCGCTTTTTCTTTCCGTCATCGGCAGCCCCGATCCCTACGAACGTCAATTGAACGGAATGGGCGGCGGCGTCTCCTCGCTCTCGAAAGCCGCGGTGATTTCCGCGAGCCTGCGCGAAGAGGCAGACCTCGATTTCACCTTTGCCCAGGTCTCTGTCGCCAAAGCTCTGGTCGATTACAGCTCCAATTGCGGAAACCTCTCCTCCGCCGTCGCGCCGTTCGCGCTCGAGCGCGGGCTTATCCGGCGCGACGACGGGCCGGCCTCCGTCCGCATCTTCAACACAAACACGAACAAGATGCTGATCGCCCAGCTGGAAGTCTCGGAGGGTCGCGCGGTCGAGAGCGGCGCGTTCGCCATTCCCGGCGTTGCCGGAACCGGATCTCCGATCCGTCTCGATTTCCTGGATCCCGCCGGCGCCGGAACCGGACGCCTGCTCCCCAGCGGAAATCTGAAGGATCTGATCGAAGCGGAAGACGGCCGTGTCTTCGAGGCCAGCCTGATCGATGTCGGCAATCCCTGCGTCTTTCTGGATGCCGGGGCATTCGGGCGCAGTGGAAACGAGACCATCCGGGATCTGGAGAGCGACACCGCTTTGACGATCCTGCTGGAGGATCTACGCCGCAAGGCGGCCGTGCTGATGGGGCTTGCGGATGAAGAAAGCGCTGCGCCGGCGGCGGTGCCGAAGATCGCCTTCGTCGGCACGCCGCTTTCCGCAAAGGATCTCGCCGGCAAGGCGATCGATCCCGCCGCCGCCGACCTCGCCGTCCGGATGCTCTCGATGGAGAACGTTCATCGGGTGCTGCCGCTGACGGGCGCCATGTGCACCGCCGTCGCCAGCCGGATCCCCGGAACCGTTCCGGCCGGTCTGGCCAGGAAATCCGACGGAGATGTGCGGCTCGCCAATCCTTCCGGGATACTGCCGATCGGTACCGATGTCAGCCTGGACGGTGCGCCGACAGTGCGCTCCGTCAGCGTCACCCGTACGGCGCGGCTGCTGATGACCGGAGAAGTGGTCGTACCGGCCTAGCGGTAGAACGCAATCAGCGCCACCGAAGCGCAGACGATCAGAACCGCCAGCGCAATCTTCGCGGTCAGCACCTCGCGGCGAAAGATCACCAGACTGAGGATCATGCTGAAGATCGGCGCTGCGGCAATGATCGGCACCACGGTCACGACCTCGCCTAGCAGCAGCGCCTGATTGAGGCAAAGCACGGCAAAGCCGAACGCGAGCCCGGCGAACGCGAACCATCTCGGCCCGGATGCATTCCAGACAAACGGCGCGTCGACCTTCTTCACGAAGCGCGCGCCGGTCGCGATGACCGCCGAAACGGTAAACCCGACAAGTGTGGCGAAATAGGGATCCGGAATGAACTCCATCCCGAACTTGGAGAGGACATGCGCAGCGGCACGCAGCATGGCCGCGCCAAGCGGAAAGAGCAGAGCCCAGAGCGGCCAGGAATGCGTGCTCAGGTTTCCGCGACGGGACAAGAGGAAAACACCCGCCACGATCCCGGCGGTTCCGAGCGCGGTTGCCGGCGTCAGATGTTCGCCGAGCAGAAAGATACCGAGGACGAGGCCCCAGAGCGGCGAGGTCGACGCAAGGGTCGAGGCCAGAGTCGGGCCGAGATAGCGGATGCCAATGACCGAGAGGTTCGCCGAAAGCGCCGGGCGGAACAGTCCGACCGCGGCGAAAACAAGAACCACCGGATGCAGCCAGTAGGACCAGTCCATGAAGATCGGCGCGACGATCCAGTACATCAGCGCGGAAAAAACGATGGAGATCGCGGCCCCTGTGCGCGAGTCCAGAGTCTGGACCCCCAGGCCCTGGAACTGCCCGCCGACGGCGAACAAGAATGCCGCGAAGAGCGCCAGCAGCGGTGGAATGTATTCGGTCATCTACAGGCCAGTCGGCAAGACATGGAGACGCGGGCCGACGGATCGTCCCGACCATCTGATTTTCAAGCATCAATTCGTGCCGCGAAACTGCCGTTCGGGGCACGGGTGCCATGCCAGAACGCGGCGCCGCTTCTGCCCGGTCAGTCATTGTCTGCTGATATCCATCTCCGGGTTGCGGACGACGCCGACCCAAATGCCGATCAGGCAAGACGACGCGCCCGCGGCTCGACTATTTCGCTTTCGGCGGCCGTTGCGAGAAGCGGCGCCCGAAAACGCCTTCGGCGATCCGGTTCTTCATCATCTCGAGGCTGCCGCCGGCGATCTGCCAACCGCGGGTCCGCCGCCAGCAATATTCGACCAGGCTCTCCTCGGTATAGCCGAGCGCACCCAGTACCTGCATCGCGTCATTGGCAGCGCGGAAGCCGGCTTCGTTGCAAAGCAGCTTGGTGATCGCCGTGTCGTAGGCGGACGGCAGCCGGTCGGCGGCTTCCGTCGCGACCTTGTAGAGCATCAGCTGGGCCGCCTCCATCTGCGCGGCCGCCTCGGCGAACTTCCACTGGATGCCCTGAAAGTCGGCGAGTTCGCGGCCGAACTGCCTGCGCGTCAGGGCATGTTCACGGGCGATCTCGAAGGCATGCCGGCCGAAGGCGAGCGCGCGGGCGGAATTGCCGATCCGCTCCACGTTGAAGGCCGAGATCTGCTTGCGGAACCCGCCCTCACCGAGAAGGACATTTTCCGCCGGGACATGGACATTGTCGAAATAGAGCTGACACCAATGCTCACCGCCGACATAGCGCACCGGCTCGCCGAAAGTGAATCCCTCCTGTCCGCGCTCGAGAATCACGGAGCCAATGCCGTCGATCCCGGGGCCGTAGCGGAGATAGATGAGAAAGATTTCCGCTTCCGGGCTGTGGGTGGAGAAGACCTTGCTCCCGTTCACCCGGAAGCCGTCCCCGTCGGGAGTGGCCGAGGTGACGAGCTCGGTCGCCGCGGAGCCCGCTTCGGGCTCGCTCATCCCCAGCGAGATCGCGATCTCGCCCGCGAGCAGGCGGGTGAGCCACTTTTCCTTCTGCAGCGGCGTCGCATATTCGGCGAAGGTCCGGATGGGGCCGAAATTCCCGGCCTGGATCACGTCCGCGCTGCGCGGGCAGACTTCCGCGACAGCCTGGATCGCGAGCACCGCGTCCATCACCGAACCACCCTGCCCGCCATCCTCCTCGGCAAAGGTGATCCCCATCAGGCCCTGCTCGGCCATCAGTTTGGCGATCTTGAAGGGGAAGCCGTCCTCATGTGCCCGGGCCAGCGCGCCGTCGCGCAAATGACGCTCCGCGAAACCGCGCACCGCATCCTGGAAGAGCCGCTGCTCCTCGCTCAAACTGAAATCCAAGTCCGCCTCCCGGGTGAATTATTGTCGCCGCGACTGTCCCACCCGGACGCCGTTCGCTCAACAGCGCTTTCCGTCAACATCCTGACTCCACTTGGGAAATATTCCGACGCGGCAACACCGATCAATTCAGTAATTCCCCCAAAAAGAGAAGAATTTACAATACAACGCTATTTTGAGTTACATTAATTCGTCATACAGGCATATGAACTCCATACGAAATGGGGACCGTTCGATATAAATAAACCATTCGGAAAGTAGAGGTATTGTCATGGCAAAGGTAAATATCGGCGCCGAGCTTTCGGCGCTTCCTCTCGGCGAAATGTTGTCCGGCCCACTGACGGCGGCGATAGAGGCGCAAGCCATGTCCGCTGTATCCACTGCGGAGTTCGTCAACCTTGTCGGCTTCGAGGAAGACAGCGGCGGGACCGGCGGCGCCCGCAAGGTCGTCATGATTCCGTTCGAGTTCGAGAGCACGGTCGTCAATCCGGAAACCGGAGAAGCGACGGAAAAAACGACTGAACTCACGGTGCCCCTGCTCTCAATGGTGGAAGCCCCGCATATCTCGATCGAGGATCTTTCGGTCAGCTTCGAATTCAAGATCCGCGACGTGATGAGCAAGTCGAACCAGTTCAAGCTCGCCACCAGCAGCACGACGAGCGCGAGCCTCAATATCAAGAATACGGTCGGCGCCAATATCGGCCTGCCTCAATTCAAGCTCGGTGCTTCGGCGAGCACGGAGACGACCGCCAACTTCAAGACGAACTTCAATGTCTCCGCCACCTATCAGCGCTCGGCCCGACACGAAACCGACCGCAGCGCAACGCTCAAGATGACGATGAATGCACGTCAGCGTGTGCCGGAAGGCTTCCAGCGCGTGCTGTCGATCCTGAACGACGCCATCACCGCGCAGGTCGAAACCGCCTAGACCTCGGGATAGTCAAATGCCCAACGGATCGAGTTTCGGGGACAATGCCGCCGCCCTCGGCTCTCTGCTTGCCGCCCCGATCACCGCATTGCAGGAAGCCCAGGTGGAGGCCGAAAAACAGGTTCTCGATTTCATTCTGGAATACGGTCTGGAGGAGGTACCGCCGGCTGCCGATGGCACCTCGCGACCGCCCGAAATCAGGAAACTTTCCTTCGAAATGGAGCGGTCACTGCCCGATCCGCGCGAAGCCGGCTCGGCGACCAATCACCGTGCGACCGTCTCGGTCCCCCTGCTCTCGATCATGCGTCTTCCGGCGATTCAGGTCAGCGACGCGACCATCGACCTGACGGTGGAGATCGAGCAGGAGGCGGAGACCGAAGGGACCGGACCCGACACCGGCGCGGCCCCGGGCGGCACATTGCTTGGCCGTCGGATCGTGAGGCGCCTGGACCGCAGCAATGTGCGGTTCGAACGCGCGCGTTCGAAACTCAATGCTCGCATCGTTTCGAAAAGCAAGCGGACGACCAGTCAACGCGGCAAGATGGACATCCGACTGACGCTGAAATCGCCGACCGAGGACGCTCCTTGGGACCAGATCCTCGGCCTTCTCGAGGGCGCCATCCAGGCAACGGTCGAGCTTCCCGACAACGATGCGGACGGTGACAATCCCGACGGAGAAACCGATCACGATCCCGACGGCGATCCCGTAGGCGGTCCCGACGACGATCCGGACGGCAGGGAGACATAAGTCTTGGCACGGACACCGACACCGCGGGCGGGCACCGGCCTCAGGATACCGTTATCCGAGTTCCTGGCTCTGCTGCAGGGCGAGTTCGCCAGGGCGGAATCACTTGCCGGCGACGAGGACCGGCCGCCGCTCGCCATTACCCGGGCGGAAATTGCCTTCTCGTATCTGGTGGCCGGAACCGACGCGCAGGCGGGTGTCGTCATCGAGCTCGGTGCGCAGACCTTGCGCGAGGCTCCGCCGGCGGCCCTGCACAGTCTGCGGGTGACACTGCTCGATCTGGAGACCGCGGAAGCCATCGGATCCGACCGACGGGGCGGAGAGGAGCAATGAGCCTGGATCTCACACAACTCTTTCGCCGGCGCGGCACCTCCGCCACCGGGGGATTCTCAGCATTCCGCTTACCCACCGGAAGGACCGGAAGGAAAAGCAAATCCGGATTGCCGAACGCGCTTCCCGGTTTCGGTCCGCTGCCAGGGTTTTCTCTGCCGGATCTGGGGTTCGACGGCGGCGGCAACGCCGGCCCCGCGCACCCGTCCGCACCACGCGCACCTTCCGCCCCGAAGGCGCCCGAGACCGGCGGCGGGACGTCCGACGACGAAGTCTATGCCCGACAATCCAGACCGGACGGCACCGATCAATACAAACCGTCGAAAGGTGCGTCCGCGCACGGCCGGAAAGCCGTCACGACAGCCGAACAGGAGTTCGGCGCCAAGGAAGAACCGAAAGGCTCGAATGGCGGGCCGGAGGTGGATCCGTTTACCGGCGGGCGGCGCGAGGCCTGGTGCTGCCATTTCGTCAGCTGGTGCGTAGAGCAGCACGGCACCAGCCCGTTCGGACATCTCGCCTGGGTCGAGGGCCTCAGGCGCTGGGGAAAGAAGTCCGGGAGCTACTTCTCCTCCGGCGCCTCGCCGCCGGTCCGCGGCGACATTTTCCTGATGGCGCGCTACGACCGCACCGGAAAACTGGTTGGCGGCCACACCGGGTTCGTCACCTCACACAATCCGGGCAACGAGACCTTCGACACGATCGAAGGAAATACGTCCGACCGGGTCGACACACGCACCCGCCGGCTCGACACGGTCGACGGCTTTATCCGGCTTTGAGCGCGGGAGCACCGACCGGCAAAGCCGCCAGCGTCGGCATTGTGTCGATACGCCAGATCGCGTCTCGCAGAGCGTCGCTCCCGCCGCCGAGGACATCCGCCGTCAGCTCCGTGAACTTGGCGTCGAGTTCCGCATCGCTGAGCGGGGCATCGGGATCGCCCTTGCGGGTGGGTGCGTGGTGGCTGAAATGGCGTCCGTCCACCGTCTCGATTGCGACCCGCGCGGACCGCTTCTTCGGGAATGCCGCCTCGCAGTCCGGATCAACCGAATGGTCGACCTTCGCTGCGATGGCTCGAATGTCCGGGTCGGCGAGCGCCTCGGGCGTAAAGGCGGCGATCCGCACCGCGCCGGTCGCGATTGCCGCACCGACGCAATAGGGGAGCGAGAACTTCGCCTCGAAGGCCGTCTTCGGATCCGCATTGCCGCAGATCTCGAGCGATTTCGCATAGGACCCGACCTCTATGCGCGCAATATCTCCGACCGCAAGGCCGTTGGCCGTGACGATCTCCCACGCGGCATCCACAGCGGCGTGCACATGTCCGCACGCCGCATGGTTCTTCTGCGTCGTGCGCTCGATGGTCCAGTCCGTCCCGAGGCCGGCGACCGCGGCGGTCCAGTCGACGTTCCGGCTCATCGCCGCGCCGAACCCGGCCGCACCGTCGAGAATGTCCAGCGCACCGGTGATCCCCGCTTCCGCCATGCGGGCCGCGAGCAGGCCGCCTTCGGCCGCCCGGCCGGCATGCAACGGCTTGCTCATCGCCTCGGCGCGAAAGGCCTGCTGCAACCCCGCCGCCATGGTGCCGGCACTGGCCAGCGCGTGCGCCGTCTGCGACGCGGAAAGGCCGAGGACCGCGGAAGATGCCGCGGCAGCGCCGAAGAACCCGACGGTCGCCGTCGTGTGCCAGAAATCATAGTGCGCCGGATTGACCGCGGCGGCGATCCGGTTGGCGGTCTCGTACCCGGCAATCACGGCCCGCAGGAAAACCTCGCCGGACACGCCCTTGTCCTCGGCAAGCGCAAGCGCCGCCGGAATCACCACAACCCCGGGATGGAACAGTCCGTCCCTGTAGATATCGTCGAATTCGACGGTGTGCGATGCGGCGCCGTTGATCAATGCCGCCGCCCGCGCGGTCGCTCTGCGGCCGGACGGAATCAGCCGGGCGCGTCCGCGATCTAGGTCCTCCGCGACGGCGCTTTGAAGAAGCGTCGCCGGAGACAGAACGCCTCCCGGCACCGTGGCGGCGAACCAGTCGAGGACGCAACGCCGGGCATGATGCCGCGCCACCTCCGGCATATCCGCCTTGTCGAGGCCAGCGACAAAACCGGCGAAATTCTCTATCGGGCTCTTTACGGCCATGGCTCGTCCTCCCTCTCCCGCGCTCAGCACCCGAGCTGATCGGCGACGCCCTCCATCGACTCGGCGACCACGTCGAATTCGTGCTCGGCCTTGAAATCAACCGTCTGCTCCGGCCCATACTCCGTCGGGCGGGCGATGAAGGCGGCCTTCAGGCCGAGGTCACGGGCGGCGACGAGATCGCTATTGTGCGCGGCGACCATCATGCACTCCTCCGGCGCCAGATGCAGCAGGCGGCATCCGGTCAGATAGGTCTCCGGATCAGGCTTGTAGGTCTGCGAAATCTCGGCACCGAGAATCATGTCCCACGGCAAGCCGCCATGTTTGGCCATATCGACCATGAGCGCGACATTGCCGTTCGACATCGTGGCAATAATGAACTTCCTCTTCAGCCGCGTCAGACCCGGCACGCTGTCCGGCCAGGGCGAGAGACGATGCCAGGCCCGGTTCAACTCGTCGATCTCCGCCTCGCTCAGATCGTCGATGCCGAATTCCGCCAGCACCTCGATCAGGTTTTCACGGTGCAGCGTGTCGAGCGCGACGAACCCCCGATTACCGGACCGGACCACCTTCATCGCCGGCTGGTAACGTCGGCGCCAGGCCAGCGCGAAGGCCTGACCGTCGATCCCGAGCCCTTTCGCATCCGAAAGCCGCTCGACCTCTGCGGCGATACTGTTGCGCCAGTCGACCACCGTTCCGAAGACATCGAAGAACAGCGCTTTAACCATTTCAGCCCCCGTTCGTATTATTGTTGCGTTCCCGTACTCCGGAAAAGCCTGCGCCCAGCGCACAGTTTTCTTGACCGGAAATCGAAAGCCGGGACAATGGTATACAGTTCGTTCGGCTGGAAGACCGGAAAACAACGGTTAGCAGACCGACGAAAGGGTAGGCGAACGGAGGAACGTCAGGCAACGCTCCCAAATGGCAAGAGTGTCTTCTTCGCTGTGCGAAGAGGCGTTGCTGCGCGCGACAAACCGCGCCTTCTCAAACAAGAATTCCGCATTAGGGAAGGAGTAACGTCCATGAAGAAGCTTTGGCGGTCTACCGCCACCACTGCGCTGGCCATCGGTGTCGCGGCCCTGTTCGGCCCCGCCGCCGCAAAGGCCGAGACACCGCAATATGGCGATGAATTGCGCATGGTGGTCGGCTCGAAAATCCCGTCCTACGACGCGCATATCGAGTCCACCTTTGGCATGATCCACCCGATCCGCCCGTTCTACAGCGTGCTGATCCGGGTCAATCCCGAGAACCCGTCCTCGCCGACCGATTTCATCTGCGATGTGTGCGAGGGCGATGTTCCGACAGCGACCGAAGGGGGCACGAAGTACACCTTCAAGATCCGCAAGGACATCAAGTTCCATGACGGAACGCCGCTGACCGCGCATGACGTCAAGGCGACCTTCGACAAGATCGCGTTTCCGCCGGAAGGCATCGCCTCCAACCGCGTCGCCTATTTCCGTTCGGTCGAGTCGATTACCGCGCCGGACGACTACACGGTCGTCTTCAAGCTGAAAAACCCGACCGGCACCTTCCTGCCGTCGGTCGCCATGCCGTTCAACTTCATCTACGCGAAGAAGGACCTGGATCAGCACGGCTACACCTGGCACCAGAAGAACATCAATGGATCCGGCGCGTTCCGCTTTGTCGAGCATGTTCCCGGTAGCCATGTGAAGGGC
Source organism: Nisaea sp. (assembly GCF_965216895.1). Lineage (GTDB taxonomy): Bacteria > Pseudomonadota > Alphaproteobacteria > Thalassobaculales > Thalassobaculaceae > Nisaea. The sequence goes on along the minus strand of NZ_OZ244205.1, from coordinate 4,236,557 downwards.
GTCAAGTACGAGGATTATCACCACGAGGGGCGTCCGTTCCTCGACGGCTTCACTGCGATCTCGGCTCCGAAAATGTCCGTGCGCCTGCAGGCGATCCGCGGCGGCCAGGCCGACATCGAGTTCCGCGGTTTCCCGCCGAAAGCGCGTGACGACCTCGTCAAAGCGCTCGGTGACGACATCACGGTCCAGGAAAGCGACTGGAACTGCGTCCTGATCGTGACGCCGAACCACCAGGTCAAGCCGATGGACGATCCGCGGGTCCGCCGGGCCCTGTCCCTCGCGATCGATCGCAAGGGCGGCTCTCAGTACCTCTCCAAGATCGCCATCGTGAAGACGGTGGGCGGCATCGTCTTCCCGGGTCACCCGCTTGCGGCGACCGAAGCCGAACTGGCCAAGCTTGCCGGCTATGGCAACGATATCGAGGCCAACCGGGCGGAAGCGAAGCGTCTGCTCAAGGAAGCCGGTCACGAGAACCTGAAGGTCACTCTGCATAACCGCGGCGTCGACCAGCCCTACAAGGTTGTCGGCACCTGGCTGATCGACCAGTGGAAGAAGATCGGCGTGCAGGCGGAGCAGTGGGTTCAGCCTTCCACTCCGTTCTATGCAACGCTGCGGACCAAGAAAGACTTCACGATCTCGCTCGACTTCAACTGTCAGTCGATCATCAACCCGATCGCCGACATCTCGAAGTTCCTTCCGGGCGCAGGCGCGAACTACGCCTACTTCCAGGACGAGCAGCTGGTGAAATGGTACGATGAGCTCCTGGCCGAAGGTGACGAAGGCAAGCAGCGCGAAATCATCCGCAAGTACGAAGCGCGGGTGCTGGATGAGCTGGCGTCCCAGTTCATCACGCTGTGGTGGTACAAGATCAACCCGCACCGCTCCTACGTGAAGGGCTGGAAGATCGCACCGAGCCATTATCTGAACCAGGCTCTGGATAACGTTTGGATCGATCAGGCCGAAAAGAAGCGCCAACTCGGCGGCTGATCACCCAAGAATGATGTCGGCCGTCCCGCCTCGTGCGGGGCGGCCGTCCTTTTCCCAAAGAAGGCTTTAGACGGCAGGCATGTACGGATACATCGTCAAACGCATGCTCATGCTGCTCCCGACTCTGGTCGGAGCGGCGATCCTGGTGTTCCTCCTGTTGCGGCTTGTCCCGGGCGATATCTGCCTGATCAAGTTCGGTGGAGAAGGCGCATACGCGGATCCGGAGCAAATCAAGCAGTGTCAGATCCAACTCGGACTGGGCGACCCGATCTATGTCCAGTTCTGGGACTACCTGAAGGGCTTCTTTGTCCTGGATCTCGGCACTTCCATGTGGACCGGAAAGCCGGTGACCGAGGAGATCGGCGTACGCTTCCAGCTTTCGCTTCAGATCGCGGTCATGGCGACCCTGACCTCGATCATCATCGCCATCCCGCTTGGCGTGATTTCCGCCGCGAAGCAAAACACGATGGTCGATTACGTGATCCGGGGCTTCAGCATCGCCGGAATTGCGATGCCGTCCTTCTGGCTCGGGATCCTGATCATTCTCGGGCTGCTTATCGGAACCCAGGAATTCATGGGGCGTCCCTGGATGCCACCGATCACCTACCTTCCGATTTGGGAGGACCCGATGCACAACCTGTCGCAGCTCATCTGGCCGGCGCTTGCGACCGGGTACAGGTACTCCGCCGTGGCGACACGCATGACGCGCTCGGCCATGCTTGAGGTGCTGCGCGAAGACTATGTACGGACCGCGCGGGCGAAGGGGCTGATCGAAAAGGTCATCATCAACAAGCACGCGCTGAAGAACGCGATGCTGCCGGTCGTGACCATCATCGGTATCGAGTTCGCATTCCTCATGGGCGGCCTCGTCGTGACCGAGCAGGTGTTCAATCTGAACGGCCTCGGCAAGCTCTTCGTCGAATCGGTAACCCAGTCCGATTACACATTGACTCAGGCACTGGTGATGCTGGTCGTGACCATCTTTGTGGTCATGAACTTCGTCGTCGACGTGCTCTATGCGTGGCTCGACCCGCGCATCCGCTACAGCTGAGGGAGATGCAGAACATGAGCACCATGGAAGCAGGTCCCGAGTCCAACACCGGGTTCCGGCGCACGACGGTCATGGACCATGTCGGCCGGCTCGTGCGTCGCCAGCCGCTCGGCACCGGCGGCGCGATCGTCATCATCGTCATGCTGGCAATGGCACTCTTCGCAGATGTCATTGCCCCGTACGACCCGGAGGCGAACAGTTTCGAACACATGCTTGTCCCGCCGAGCTGGGATTTCCTGCTCGGCACCGACCAGTTCGGCCGAGACCTGTTCTCGCGCATCGTCTACGGCGCGCGTACAGCGCTCTTCGTCGGCTTCGTCTGCGCCATCGTCGGCGCGTTCGGAGGGCTGGTACTGGGCGTCGCAAGTGCCTATTTCGGCGGCTGGTTCGATATGATCATGCAGCGCATCATCGATGTGTTCATGGCCTTCCCGCTGATCATCATGGCCCTTGCCATCGTCGCCATTTTCGGGACCGGCACGGACAAGGTGATCATCGCGATCACCATCCCCTTCATTCCGCGCTGCGCCCGCGTGGTCCGGTCCAGCGCGCTCGCGGTCCGCGAGATGCCCTATATCGATGCCGCACGCTCGATCGGCTACGGGCATATCCGGATCATCATGAAGCACATCGCCCCCAACGTGGTGGCGCCCTTCCTGATCATGCTGACCGCCTTCCTCGGGGAGGCAATCCTGCTCGAGGCCTCGCTCTCCTATCTCGGTCTTGGAGTGCAGGAGCCGACACCGGCCTGGGGCCTCATGCTGCAGGGTGGAGCCGAGGAATATGCCGAGAGCGCACCCTGGGTGCCGATCTGGCCGGGTCTTGCGATCACCATCGCGGTGTTCGGCTTCAACCTCTTCGGCGACGCGGTCCGCGACATCCTGGATCCGAAACTGCGGACCCGGTGAGGCCCATACATAAAACACAAAAAACCCCGCCAGATGGCGGGGTTTTTTTTACCCGAAGTCACCGATGGTCGGCCCGGAAGCCGCACCTCGACCACTCACGGGCAAAGTAAGGATCATGCTGCCTTCCAGCGGGCCGTGATGAGCAACCCGCATTCGATCGCGGCCGCCAGCAGAAGTGTCAAGCCGACAAGCGGGAAGAACGCTCCCAGCAATATGGCGATCACCAGCACCGTTCTCGGCAGGCGCCAGTCCCTCGGCATCGGCGGAACACCGATTTGCCCGGTTGGGCGACGTTTCCACCACATCACCGCCGCAGAGACCGACATCAATACGATCGCAATACAGGCGAGCAAGAGCACGATCTGATTCAGAACGCCGAACTCCTGGCCCATATGGACGCTGATACTCCACTCCGCAGCCCGGCCGAGTGCGCCGAGATCGGCAAATCCCATGTCGGCCAGAACCTCGCCGGTATACTGATCGAGATGGATCACCCGCTCCCGGGAAACGTCGTCGGGATAGACAGACGCCGTGAAGACGCCCTCGGGGCCGCCTGGCACCGCAATCGAGTATCCCGGATGGATTCCAGCCTCCTCGACCGTGCGAACGACAGTATCGAGACCGACCGGCACGCCCTTTGCCGCACTGGAAAGCGGCATCGGCTGGTTCTCCAGGATCCAGGGCGATTTCTCCAACGCTTCGGCCGTCGGCACGGTCGATGTCGGATACTTGCTCCAATATCCGTCCGGCATGCCTATACCAGCCGCGTAGGACAGGTCATAGAACTGCTTTCCCCATACGCCCGACCACGGCAATCCAGTCAGCGCGAGGAATACGATGAACCCTGCCGTATAGATCCCGGTCACCGCGTGTAGGTCCCGCCAGAGCGCCCGCCCGGAGGTCTTGCGAAGCCGGAACGCTCCGACATTGCGTCCACGCGGCCACCAGAGATAGGTGCCTGTAATCACCAGCAGGACGGACCAGCCGGCGACGCATTCGATGACCCTGTTCCCGAACCAGCCGATATATTCGAGGCTGTGCAGCTTGCGGATCGTCCACATCAGTGTCGATCCGGCGAATCCGGCATCCCAGGTGCTGCCGAGAACGGCGCCTGTGTAGGGATTGACGTAGATTGCGGTCTTCACACCATCCTCGCCGACCGCCTTCACGAGGGCCGCCCGGTCCGGCCCGGAAGGCGGATTGTAGCCTTTCAGCTTTCCGGGATAGGCCGCAAGCGCCCGCCCCGCCAGTTCGGACGGTGCTAGCTGCGCGCTCGCAAGTGGCCGGACATGACTCAGGTCGCCATAGAGGGCGTCGTTGATCTCGTCCTTGAAGAGGTAGAGCGCGCCGGTTACGGCGATAAGGATCATGAAGGGCAGGACCAGGAGGCCTGCATAGAAGTGCCATCGCCAGACAGCACGATACAGCGCGGAAACTGGCGTTCCGCCGGAAACAGAAGGTTTCATTTTTTCATCCATAGCAACGGGATGCCGCTCCGCACCGACGCGGAACCGGCAGAGGATTCACCAAACGGCCTAGAACTCAGACCGGGAGATCAGGCGGTCCTCGGGCCAGAGATGTCTTGAGGGAAAGGCTCCCGTCGAAATCCGCGGCAACCGCCACGAAGCGAACGCGGGAGAAATAGGCCGCATCCCGGCCATCCGCTGCAGGATCGGCCGCCATCGCATGGAACTGTGCGAACCAGGGGCATTGGTCGGATTTCGGTGCCGGCTCCTCGTCCCGCGGCGGCTCGAGGCCGAGCGAGGAGAGCGGGATATAGACAATCTCGTCCCCCGTGCAAATCGCCGCAAACCCGTCCTTGCGCGGCAACCCGTCGAGCGGTCCGAAGGCATGCGAGAGAAGCGAAACAACAAGCAGCAGGGACATGAAAATGCCCCGTCCCCTAGCCTGTCTTCCGCGCCCCCCGAACATGAGGCGTTTCTATCACGGATATCGTTGCCGCCCAGAAAAATCCGGCGTCCATCCAAGCTGTCCCGGATCGTCTCTGAACGATATGCCGCGACAAAGAAAAGCGGCGCCCCACGGCGCCGCTTTCCGATCATCCGGTTTGCCCGAAGAAGGTGCGTTCACCCCTCCAGCACGAAGTGCCCTTCCCCAACCTGGCGGTAGTTGCGCTTCGGCGGCTCGTAGCCCATCGGCTTCAGCGGGCTCGGGATCTCGTCCGTCATCAGGTTGAGTTCCCGTTTCCGGCGCGACGGATCGGCGACCGGGACCGCCGACATAAGCTTCTTCGTATAGGAATGCTGGGCGTTCTCGAACACCGCGGCGCGCGGTCCGATCTCGACGATCTCGCCGAGATACATCACCGCGACGCGATGGCTCACACGCTCCACCACCGCCATGTCATGGCTGATGAAGAGATAGGCGAGGCCGAATTCCTCCTGCAGATCCATCATCAGGTTGACGACCTGGGCCTGGATCGACACGTCAAGCGCCGACACCGCCTCGTCGGCGATGATCAGCTTCGGACCGAGCCCGAGGGCACGGGCAATGCAGAGACGCTGCCGCTGGCCGCCGGAGAATTCATGCGGATAGCGTTCCGCGTGCTCGGCATCGAGACCGACACGGCGCAGCAGCGAGACCACCCGTTCGTCCGCGTCCTTGCCCCTGGCGAGCCCGTGCACGATCATCGGCTCGGCGATCGCCGAGCCCGCCGTCATGCGCGGGTTGAGCGAGGCGAACGGATCCTGGAAGATCATCTGCATATCGCGGCGGAGCGGACGCATCTTCTTCGGGTCGAGCCCCATGAGCTCGGCGCCCTCGAACTTGATGCTGCCGCTGTTCGGTTCGACCAGCTTGATGATCGAGCGGCCGGTGGTCGACTTGCCGCAGCCGGATTCGCCGACGAGAGCCAGGGTTTCGCCCGGCTGCAGTTCGAACGAGACACCCTCAACCGCGTGGACCCGTGCCGTCGCCGCGCCGAACATGCCCTTGCGGATATCGAACCGGGTGGTCAGCCCCTCGACCTTGAGCAGCGGCGGAGCCTCGTGGCGGACCGTGTCCTGCATCTCCTCGAGCGTCGCCTCGGCGCTCGCGCCTTCCTTGACCACGTCGCCCTCGGCCCGGTTCACGTCGACATTGGCGAACTTGGCCGGGAAGGTCTTGCCCTGCATGGAACCGAGCTTCGGCACCGCGGCGAGGAGCGCCTTGGTATAGGGGTGTTCCGGGTGGTGGAAGATCTGCTCGGCCGGGCCTTCCTCGACCTTCTCGCCCTTCAGCATGACGACGACGCGGTCCGCCACCTCCGCCACGACGCCCATGTCGTGGGTGATGAACATGACCGACATGCCGATTTCCTGCTGCAGCATCTTGATCAGATCGAGGATCTGCGCCTGGATCGTCACGTCGAGCGCCGTGGTCGGCTCGTCCGCGATCAGCAGGCTCGGCCGGCAGGCGAGCGCCATGGCAATCATGACGCGCTGGCGCATGCCGCCGGAGAGCTGGTGCGGATACTGGGTGAGCTGCTTCTCCGGCTCCGGAATGCGCACCAGCTTCAGCATCTCGAGCGCGAGATCAAGCGCCTCCTGCTCGCTCTTGCCCTGGTGCAGCATGATCGTCTCGGCGATCTGGAAACCGATGGTGAACACCGGGTTCAGCGAGGTCATCGGCTCCTGGAAGATCATCGAGATGTCGTTGCCGCGGATATCCCGCATCAGACCCTGCGACGATGTCGCGATATCGATCACCTCGCCGTTCTTGCGGCGGAAGTTGATGTCTCCTGAAACGATCTGACCGCCTGCATAATCGGTCAGCCGCATCAGCGTCATAGCGGTCACGGACTTGCCGGAGCCGGACTCCCCGACCACGGCCAGAGTCTCGCCCCGGTCGATATGCCAGGAAACCCCGTCGACCGCTTTGACGGTCTGGTCGTCCAGCGGAAAATGTACCCGAAGATCGTTCACTTCGATCAGTCGGTCCTGATGCATTTATACGGCCTCCCTGGCTCGCTCGTCTGATGCCGGTGCTTTGGAGTTTTTGTTGTCGCACCCTGTTTCAAGCCGGGGAGTGTGTCCGGTTTTCGGCATTGAATCCAGACGCAATATGGCAAATTTCGCTTGTCGGAAGCGGCTCTTCCGTTCCGCCCCCGAACATTAGCGCCAAACGTGCGAAATGCCCTCGACGCTCCCCGATAGGCTGACGGCGCGTCGGGCCACCCGGTTTCTCCGCCGTCCCGGCATCCCGCCGCGGCGCCATCCGGGGTCGGCTTTTCGTAGCCAGGCCCGGGAACGATCTGGCAGGTTTCCGGTTCCGAACAACAGGGGACCGAACAGGACATGAAGGCGGGGAAAGAGACGTCCGGCCCCGGCCCGGACCGCCGCACGGCATTCTACCAAGGTGTTCGCCACGGGCTGGCGGTGCCGTCCATCGTCGTGTTTTCCACCATGCTCGGCTTCGGCTCGCTCGCCAATGCGAGCGGCTTTTCCGCCTTCGAGGCCTTCCTCTCGACCCTTCTGGTCTGGGCGATGCCGGGCCAGGTGGCAATGGCGGATCTGAGTGCCTCCGGCGCCGATCTGTTCGTCATCCTGCTTGCCGTCTCGATGGCGAGCGTACGGTTCTTTCCGATGGCCACCATCCTGGTCGGCACCTTCCGCAGCGCGTCGCCCGACCTGCCGCGCCAGTTTCTGATCGCGCACCTGATGTCGGCAACGACCTGGCCGATGGGCATGGCGGCGAGCCAGCGCATGCAGCTGCCTTCCGCCATGGCCTATTACTGGCCGGTCGCCACGCTCTGCATCACCATGGGCTGCATCGGCACGCTCGCGGGCTACTGGCTCTCCGCCGACATGCCCGATATCGCCCGCATGACCCTGGTGTTTCTGAATGTGATCTTCCTCTCGCTGCTGTTCGCGCAGAACCGGGACCGGCTGGTCATTCTGGCGGTGGCGGCCGGCGCCGTGCTCGGCCCGCCGCTGCATGCGCTCGAGCCGAACTACGGCGTCCTGCTGACCGGCGTGATCGGCGGCAGCTTCGCCTATGCCCTGCTCGGGAGGCGGCGATGAGCGGCGCCGCCGTCTCTCCCCTCGCCCTCGTCCTGCTGGCGGCGGCGGTCACCTTCCTCTGGCGCGCGCTCGGCGCCCTGCTCGCCTCGAAGATCGACACCGAGGGCGCGCTCTTCCGCTGGATCGCCTGCGTCTCCTACGCCACCGTCGCCGGTCTGATCAGCCGCATGGCGGTGCTGCCCACGGGCGACCTCGCGGAAACCCCGCTCGCCCTCCGGCTCGGCGCCGTGGCGATCGGTTTCGCGGTCTATTTCCTCGCGAAGCGGAACCTGCTGCTGGCAGCGGGTGCGGGCGCGGCGAGCTTTGCCGGCGGGCTCGCCCTTCTTCCGCTCTGAACCGGCGCAAGCCCCCGCAACAATTAGGAAATTCCTTTCTCGTCCGAAATCGGGCACACTCTCCCCGGATGGGAGAGCCCGGCGGCCGGCAAAGGCCGCATATGTGGAGAATCCGTTCCATGGCCAGGCCACTCAACCCGATCGACACCGAAGAGGACCCGCGTCCGGATCCGCTCAATCCGGCGGAGGACACGCCGAGCGATCTCGCGGAAACGACCCATGCCGAGTTTCTGGCGATCTATCGCGACGCCTCGGACAATCTGCGTTTCGCCAAGACGCAGCAATGGCGCTCGGTGCTCTATTTTTCCGTCGGTGCGACGCTTGTGACCGCTTACGGAGAGTGGACGCACTGGCAGGACAAGGATCTCTCCCGCCTGCTGCTTTTCATGGTCTGGGTCTTCAGCCTCGCCAGCGCCGCGCTTATCGTCAGCCTGCAATGGTGGCAGGCGGCGGAGAACAGCAAGATTGCCTACGTCGCATCGAAATGGGGCAGTTTCAGCACCGCCGCGCGGAACCGGAAATCGAAGCTGCTGAGCGACATCCAGCGCTACGGCATCCTGATCGCGATGATCCTCTATCTCGAATTCGCGACCATCGCGGTGACGCGGATCTTCCTCTTGAAACTCTGAACCCGATCCGGAGGGCCCTCGAATGGTGGACGAAACGGCGGGCGGAGATGCGGCCTGCTTTCTCCATACCCTCGTCGACGGACATCCCGTCGACCCCGATACCTGGCGCGACGTCGCGCGCATGCGGCGGGCCGAGCGGGAACGGCTCTATGCCCTGCGCAAGGCCTTTTCGCCCGAAGCGCGGGCCGCCGCCACCGAGGCGATCGTCCGCGACCTGGAGACCGTCACCGGCCCGCTCGACGGCCTGAACGTCTCGGTCTACTGGCCGATCCGGGGCGAGCCGGACCTGCGGCCCTGGATGAAGGAGGCGCACGAGGCGGGCGCCCGGATCCTGCTCCCGGTCGTCGAACAGAAGGGCCAGCCGCTCGCCTTCCGGCGCTGGGAGCCCCGGGCGAAGATGGAGCGGGGGATCTGGAACATTCCGGTGCCGGCCGCCCGGGAGACCGGTTTGCCCGACCTTGTGGTCTCGCCGCTCGTCGGGGTCGACGAGGGCTGCTTCCGCCTCGGCAATGGCGGCGGCTATTACGACATGACCCTCGCGCGCCTCGAACCGCGCCCACGGATCATCGGCGTCGGCCTGCCCGGCTGCACGCTGAAGACGATCTTCCCGATGCCCTGGGACGTGCCGATGGACACCATCGTCCTCGGAGACGGTGCGCCCCGGCATCGCGAAGCCTAGGTCCTCCTCCCCCTCTCGGTGGAGGAAGGCAAGCAGCACGCAACGCGCGCCGCCGGAGACCGGGCGTGCCTCGTGCAGCAGGGAGCAGGAAAAGGCGACCGCGCCGCCCGGGCCCGCCATGCGGCTCGGCGGCTTCGGCTTGCCGTCCGGGAGCTTCAGGCCGATCGGCGGCACGATATCCCCGATATCGAACCACGGATCGAGCGCGGGCTGTTCCATCGATATGTCGCCTTCCCCCGTCTGCAGGCGTTGATCCCGTTGCGAGAACGACGATGACGGGAGGAGGTGCGGGCGGCAAAGGGCGAAGGAAGCGGAAGAGGCAGGGTTAAAGGGACACGTTACTTCTTGGGTTAGGGTTAAAGGGACACGTTACTTAATTAATCCGCACCGTCCAGCGCATAGCTGGCCAGCGATTTGAACCGTCCGCCCCCTCAAATCTGTTGGGCGTCAAATTAAGTAGTGTGTCCCCTTAATCCCTTAATAAGCGTTACGCTATTTTCTCTTACACTTATATTGTTCAAATAGGCAAATTCGGCAGAGCTTTGCTTTAGATAATGCACCACCGACAAAGCAATTTGATAACCCGCACTATTCAATATAACTTGCTGATCCTGGCTCATAACCGCTCCGCCCCTAGATTGAAAAACCAATTTATTTATTTACTAATTACAATTACCACTTAATGATTAATCCACATCATACAAGAAATGCATAAACATATATATATTTATATAACCAATAAAAAATGAAACCGAAAACCATCCATATTAAAAAATACGAAACAGAAGCAATGATAAATTTTGATAATTTACTTCTTGATTTACACTGTAAAAACAACACTGCACGCTCTCGCAGATACCAGAACACCCAAACAATACAAGAAAATAACAAAAAATACTTAGCTATCCAATAATCCCCGCCAATAAACGTATATTGCAAATTTCCTTTGCCAAAAGTCAAAAAATTAAATGCATTATTTAGGACTAGAACTACAAAAGTTCTACTCGGCTCCCAAAAATATACTAACAATACAAAAAATGGATATATTGACTTAATGCTGCTCTCTAGTAGCCAAAATTTTCCTGACTCAACTCGGTCTTTGCAGTTACTGCTCATCGCTCCCGCATCCCTTCGCTCGCATAGCGCAGCACAGGCTGCAGCACGTATTCCAGCACCCGTCTTTCCCCCGTCAGCAGGTCCGCTGTCACCGACATGCCCGGCACCAGGCGGACGTCCCACCCGTCGACGCGGAGATGCTCGCGCTCCAGCTCGATCCGCGCGGTGTAGGACAGCATCTGCGGTGCCGCCTGCGGGCCGCTGGTGGCCGCGCCCGCGGCGCTGGCGGCCCCGGCCGCATGACTCGCGTCCTGCGGCACCACGGCATCGGCGCTGAGGGAGACGACCCGCCCCTCGATGCTGCCGTAGCGCATGTAGTTGAAGGCATCGACCTTCACCGCCGCGCGCTGGCCCACCTCGATGAAGCCGATATCCCGGTTGGTCACCGTCGCCTCAACCGTGAGCCGGTCCTCCTGCGGCACGATGCGCATCAGCGCCGTGCCCGGCTGCACATAGCCGCCGAGCGTGTGCACGGCGAGGCTTTTCGCCACCCGTTCTAAGTCAGTGCCCGGCTGAAGCCGTTCGCATGGTGAATTCGGTGCCGCCCTCATGGCACCAGATACTATTTCGAGGGCGCCGCCCTGTCTCGTTCAAAGCGCTCACTCCGCCGCCGGCACCCGCGCTTCCTTGAGCGCCTGCGCCTGCCGTTTCGCCAGCGCCGCCACATCGAACTCCGCGACCAGCTCGTGGAACAGGCGGTACCAGTTCACCTCCGCCTTCAGATGCAGGAAGACCGAGCCGAGGCCGATCGCGGCGCGGTCCATCAGGACGAATTCGCGCGGCGGCTTGACGCCCTGCAGGCGGCGCAGCTCGACATGGACCTTTTCCGCCACCTCGCGGCCATACATGCCGGTATTGGTCTCCTGGATGCGGCGCGCCTTGTCCTCCATCAGCGGGGCGTAGATGAAGCGGGCCCACATGTTGAGGACCCCGATCGTCTCCTTGTCGAGCCCCTCGAAGCCCCAGCTCTCGTAGGCATGGACCGCGAGCGCCTCGTCGTCGGTCGAGAGCGCGTTGTAGAGGTCGATCACCCCTTTCACGAAGCTCGGCGGGAAGACGCGGATGCAGCCGAAATCGAGCAGATTGATGCTGCCGTCCGGCCGCACCGAATAGTTCCCGAGATGCGGGTCGCCGTGGATCACGCCGTATTCGTAGAACGGCACGTACCAGGCGCGGAACATGTTGAGTGCCACCCGGTTGCGGGTCTCCTGGTCCTCATGCGCGGCAATGAAGTCGAGCAGCCTGGCGCCGTCCAGCCAGTTCATGGTGAGCAGCCGCGGCGTGGTCAGGGCATCGACGGCTTCCGGGACATGGACGCTCGACTCGTCCTTCAGCATCAGGCCGTAGAGCGCCATGTGCCGCGCCTCGCGCTCGTAATCCAGTTCCTCGCGCAGGCGGGCGGAGAGTTCCTTGTAGATCTCGTCGGTATGGATCGCCTTGTCGTAGCGCGCATAGACCGAGAAGATCAGCCGGAGCTGGCGCAGGTCCGCCTCCACCGCCGAGGACATGTCGGGATATTGCAGCTTCACCGCGAGCGGATTGCCCTCCCGGTCCGCCGCCCGGTGCACCTGGCCGAGCGAGGCGGCGGCCGCGGCCTCGTGCTCGAAGGCGCCGAACCGTTTCTGCCAGCCGGCACCGAGCTCGCGGCTCATCCGGCGCTTGACGAAGAGCCAGCCCATGCTCGGCGCGTCGGCCTGAAGCTGCACCAGCTCGTTGGTATATTCCTTCGGCAGGGCGTCGGGGATGGTGGCGAGGATCTGCGCCACCTTCATCAGTGGCCCCTTGAGACCGCCGAGCGCCTCGCGCAGTTCCGCCGCATGTTCGCCCTTGTCCAGCTTGAAGCCGAGATAGCGCTCGCCGGCGACCCGCGCGGCAAGGCCGCCGACCGCGCCCGTGACCCTGGCGTAGCGCTTCACGCGGCCGCCGAGGGAATTGCGTTCCGTGTCTTTCATGGCGCTGAAGATAGGGCGCAGCCGCGCCGATACCAGAGGCAATCCGCAGCCAGTTCCCGATTGTAACGGGCGGGCCGGGTCCCTAGGTTTGAAGAGTCGCCAGATGGTTGGCGGCGAAGTTCTCGGGGCGGGGTGAAAGTCCCCACCGGCGGTGACATGAGAGAGCCATCCGGCTGTTCCGTGAAGCCCGCGAGCGCCCGGCACTGCCGGGGTCAGCAGATTCGGTGCGACTCCGAAGCCGACGGTGAAAGTCCGGATGAAAGAGAACGGCACGGATGCGTTGCGCCCTCGGCGCGGCGCGTTTTCCGGTGTTCGAACTCGGCCTCGATTCCTGTTTTTTGACAAGGAGTTGGAACCGATGATCCAGAAAGACATCAAACCCACGACCGGCCCGATCGGCGGCCGCATCGCCTTCGTTCAGGCGCGCTGGCACCATGACATGACGAGCCAGGCCCGGTCCGGCTTCGCCGCCGAACTGGCCGACCGCGGCTTCAGCGCCGACCGCGTGGACTATTTCGAGGTCCCGGGCGCGTTCGAGATCCCGCTGATGGCCCAGAGACTTGCGGCGGGACCGGACTACGCCGCCATCGTGGCCACCGCCTTCGTCGTCGACGGCGGCATCTACCGGCACGATTTCGTCGCCTCCGCGGTGATCGACGGTCTGATGCGCGTCCAGCTCGACAGCGGGGTGCCGGTGCTCTCCGTGGTCCTGACACCGCACCATTTCCACGGCACGGACGAGCATATCGGGTTCTTCCGGGCGCACATGGAAGGCAAGGGCCGGGAAGCCGCGCATGCCTGCCTCGAAGTGCTCGATCTCGAGGAAAAACTGGCGGCCTGACCCCGCTCCCGGCCGCCCGGACACGCGTCTCTCACCCGCACGTGACTGGCCGTGTCCGGCGCGCTGGCCTATGTCTGTCTTCTGCAGAAAGTCCGCGGCCGGAGGATGCGCCATGCTGTTGAAACGATGGAAGGGCTGGGAACTGCCGGAACGGGCGGTGACGCCCGAATCCCTGTTCCGCAACCGCCGGTCCCTGCTGAAGGGCCTCGCGGCCGGACCGATGGTGCTCTCGGCGGCGGCGCTGACCGGTTGCGGCGACGAGGCCACGGCGGACGGCGATCCGGCCAGCATGATCGCCGCGGTTCCGCCGGATCCGTCCGCGCATCTCTATCCGGTGAAGCGCAATCCGGCCTATGCCGACGGCGGCCCGGACCGTCCGATCACGGTCGAGGACCTCGCCACCAGCTACAACAATTTCTACGAGTTCGGCAGCCACAAGGACATCGTTCGCGCGGCGCAGGATCTGAAGATCCGCCCCTGGACCGTCACCCTCGACGGCGAGGTCGCGAAGCCGAAGACCATCGATATCGACGACCTGCTGGAGCAGATGCCGCTGGAAGAACGGGTCTACCGCCTGCGCTGCGTCGAGGCATGGTCCATGGTCGTCCCCTGGAGCGGCTTTCCGCTGGCCGCGCTGGTCAAGCTCGCCGAGCCGCTCTCCTCGGCGAAATATGTCCGCATGGAAACCTTCATGGATCCGGAGATGGCGCGCGGGCAGAAGCAGCATTGGTATCCCTGGCCCTATATCGAGGGACTGACCATCGAGGAGGCGACGAACGATCTCGCCTTCATCGCGACCGGGATCTACGGCAAGCCCATGCCGCGGCAGAACGGCGCGCCGCTGCGCCTCGCCGTGCCGTGGAAATACGGCTTCAAGTCGACCAAATCGATCGTCCGCTTTACCTTCACCTCCGAGCGCCCGGTCTCGTTCTGGGAGGAGCTGCAGGCGAGCGAATACGGATTCTGGGCGAACGTGAATCCGGACGTGCCGCATCCGCGCTGGAGCCAGGCCTCGGAACGGCCGCTCGGCGGCGGCGCCAAGGTGCCGACCCTGCTCTACAACGGCTATGCCGAACAGGTCGCCGGTCTCTACAAAGGGCTGGAGGGCGAGCGTCTCTTCATGTAGGTCCGGAGTCCGGAGCAGACAGGCTGTGGGGGGCCATGCCATGAGCGGACCGACCGAAGACACGTTCCACAGCGTCGTGAGGGATGCCGACACGGCGCGCGGCAAGCTCGTTCCCTATCGCGATTCCATTCACCGCACCATCATCGACCTGCTGCCGGAGCCGCAGGACGGATCGCCGCTGCGCATCCTCGATCTCGGACCCGGAACCGGGCTCCTGGCGGAGCGTATTCTTGCCGCCGACGAGAATGCCGAGCTCACCCTGATCGATTTCTCCGAGGCCGTCGTCGCGAATGTGCGCGGCAGGCTCGAGCCGTACGGGCCACGCGTCACGGTGATGTCCGGCGACTATGTGCACATGACCTACGACGGTCCCTACGACGCCGTCATCGCGGAACTCTCGATCCATCACCTCAATCCGAAATCAATACGGACCCTGCTTTCCGCCAGCTATGCCGGGCTTCGCCGGGGCGGCGGGATATTCGTCAATGCCGATCAGGTTCGGGGAGAAACGGATTGCGTCGAGGACAGGCATCTCGATGCCTGGCGCCGTGACGCGCTCAGCCTCGGTGCGCCGGAAGGCGAGATCGAGGAAGCGATCGAGACGCACCGGAACGGCCGCCCGCCGACCCTCGGAACAATCACGCAGAACCTCTCCGACGACGGATACGAGGATGTCCGCTGCGACTACAAGCAATGGTGCTTCGCGGTGGTGTCCGGAGCCAAGGTGTGAGCCGAATCACAACGTCGCGCCCCGGAGCCGATTTATTTGGTCCGGCTAACCCTCGGTAAACAAATTCTGAGCTATACTGGAAATCCAACGAAGACGTGTGCGTGAATTCAGCAGATGCCCTCTGACGACAGAGCGATCTCGGAACTGAGGAAACGAATTCCCCAGGCGGACGAAAGGATCTTCGAGTTTTTCGCCGCCTGGCTCGCTGCGCGCAGCGACGCCCTTGTCGCACGCCGAAAGGACTTCTCCCCGCTCAGCGTACCGTCCCTCCTGCGCTACATCTGGATCTATCGCTTCGAGCCGGAGGTGGGCGACTACGTCTGCAAACTGGCGGGCGAGAGCGTCAACGATGCCTGGGGAAGGGGAATCAAGGGCCGCACCATCCGCAACATCGTCGGCGAGATCGACTATCCTGTGGTGAAAGAGCGCTGGGATAAAATCGTCGGAGTTCCACTGATCCAGTACGGCGCGGTCGAGGAGCGGCTCTCCTCACTCGATGCCTGGCATGCGGAGAGATTGCTGCTGCCGATGGCGTCCGAAGACGGCAAGACCGATGTCATCCTCGGGATCAGTCTCTACAATCTCGCTCAGTTCGCGGACGATCGGAACGCGAACGTCTCCGAGGTCGTGATGCAGTTCCCCTGCCGCGACATTCTCTGACCGCGTTCTATGTGTCGGCGGCGGTCCGCCGGTACATGACGAGATCCGTCTCGGCGATATGCACCAGCGGCAGTTGCTTCGAGAGATCGTTCAGGAAGGCGAAGACATCCGGCGCGTCCGGCTTGTAGTCATGCCAGAGAATGACGCCTTCCGCGGCGAGCATGTTGAGCGCCTTGCGCGTGTCGCTTTCGACATAGGTCCGCGTATGCGCGCCGTCGACGAAGACGAGGTCGACCTTTCCGCGCAGGTCTTCCTCGTCATAGGCCTTGCTGTCGGAGAAGATCTGCCGAATGTTCCTCTCGGTCGGCTGGCCGTTGTAATAGAAGGTCTGAAAAGAGGATTCCTCGGCCGCGACGTCCCGGTGATGCTTATCGTCGCCGAGGCCGAATTCCAGCGCCGCCAGATCGTCCGGGTGCAGCGTGAGGGTGTGGATCTCGGCATCCGGTGCAGCGTTCAGGGCAAAGACATGCGCGGTCTTGCCGGTACAGGTTCCGAATTCGAAGATGCGCTTCGCCCCCTTGGCCAGTGCCGCCATGACCCAGGATTCCCGATCCGACAGCGACGCCACGACACCCTCGCCGCCGATGAAGCGCACTTCGGAATCCGGACTCGGACCATAGGGCGTCATGGCGAAACAGGGCGCGACCTCTTCCAGCTTCGCCTTGCGGATCGGATAATCGGAAAAGGCGAAGGCCCGCTTCTTCTGCCGTCGCAGTTTCAGCATGCGCCGGGTGATGAAATAGAGCGCGACCAGCGACAGCAGATTGGTTGCGATCAGCAGGGTCGTCAGCCAGGCGGGCCAGTCAGGCATCGACAATCTTCCGTTCCTGAGGTGAGCTCGGATCGACGTGAGACATGCAGGGGCAAGAGGGGGACTGTCAAGCTGCCCGGAGCGATATGCGGGACGGGAGACGCGGCAGAACGGTGACCGGCCAACCCGCGCGCGGTCACCGGAACGGCGCGTGCACCCGGGCGGGCGCCTTCCCCGGCCGGTCTCTGCCGACGACCAGCCGAAACATGCGGCACGTTGCGAGGAATAGGCGCCGCGCCGCTTGTTCGCTTCCCGGCGGTTGCTTATGTTCGGAAGAGGCCGCCACCAAAGGTCCGAGAACCCCAGACAACAGGACTGCTCTGCCCCATGACCGAACATCGCGAGAAAATCGTCATCATCGGCTCCGGCGCCGCCGGACTCACCGCCGCCATCTATACCGCGCGCGCCAACTTAAAGCCGGTCGTGCTTGCGGGACTGCAGCCGGGCGGACAGATGACGATCACCTCCGAGGTGGAGAATTATCCGGGCTTCGCGGACGTCATCCAGGGTCCGTGGCTGATGGAACAGATGCAGAAGCAGGCAGAGCATGTTGGCGCGCGGATCGTCTACGACCTCGTGACGGCGGTCGATTTCTCGAAGCGTCCCTACACTCTTTCCATGGATAGCGGTGACACATTCGCCGCCGACGCGGTGATCATCGCTACCGGTGCGCAGGCCCGCTGGCTCGGGCTCGAGAGCGAGCAGACCTACAGCGGCCGCGGCGTCTCGGCCTGCGCCACCTGCGACGGTTTCTTTTTCCGCGAGCAGGAGGTCATCGTCGTCGGCGGCGGCAACACGGCGGTCGAGGAAGCGCTCTATCTCGCCAACATCGCCTCCAAGGTGACGCTGGTGCATCGACGCGATTCGCTCCGGGCAGAGAAGATCATGCAGGAACGGCTGTTCCGGCACGAGAAGATCGAGGTGGTCTGGGACAGCGTGGTCGAAGAGGTCCTCGGCGGCGAAGGGCCGATGGCCGGAGTCGAGGGCGCGCGGATCAAGAACGTCAAGACCGGCGCCGTGAAAGAGATCAAGGCGACCGGCTTCTTCGTCGCCATCGGGCACGATCCGGCAACCAAGCCGTTCGTCGGGGCCCTTGAATCCGACGGAGAAGGCTACCTGCTGACCGAGACCGGCAGCACCCGAACCTCTGTTCCCGGCATCTACGCCGCCGGCGACTGCGTCGACAAGGTCTACCGTCAGGCGGTGACCGCGGCCGGCATGGGCTGCATGGCGGCGCTGGAGGCGGAAAAATACCTTGCCGCGCTGGAGGATGCCGCCGCCGAAGCGGCGGAATAATCTGACGGGCTCGGTAACGATCCGATAACCCTCTTCTCCTAAACTGCTTTTTGCTCCGTGTTCTTCTGGCCCGCGCCCGTCGCCTGGCCTAGACTGGATGCTGGAATTCTGTGTGAGAAGGCGAGATCGGTTCACCATGGCCATGGACTGGGACAAACTCCGGGTCTTTCACGCCGTCGCGGAGGCGGGCAGCTTCACGCATGCGGGAGAGACTCTCAATCTCAGCCAGTCTGCCGTCAGCCGTCAGATCAGCCAGCTGGAAGATTCGCTCAAGGTCGCGCTGTTTCACCGTCATGCGCGGGGTCTGATCCTGACCGAGCAGGGCGAAACGCTCTACCGCACTGCACGCGAAGTCTTCGCCAAGCTCGCAGCCGCGGAAGCGAGCCTGTCGGAAGGCAAGGAACTGCCGCGCGGCCCGCTCAAGATCACCACTCCGGTCGCCTTCGGTTCGACCTGGCTCGCCTCGCGGATCGGCCGTTTCCTCGAGCTCTATCCGGAGATCAGCGTCAATCTGATCATTGACGACGGCGAACTCGATCTCGGGATGCGGCAGGCCGATGTCGCGATCCGGCTCAGCCCGCCGCGGCAGCCGGATCTGATCCAGCGCCATATCAAGAACATCAAGCTGCATCTCTACGCCTCGCCGTCATATCTGAAACAGGCGGGCGTGCCGCAGACCGCGGAAGATCTACAAAATCATCGGCTCGTGCTGTTCGGCGATACACCGCACCCGCCGTTTCCGAACGTCAACTGGCTCAGGGAACTCGCCACCGGCGGGAACCGGCGCGTCCATATGAACACCTTCGCGGTGAACAATTATTACGCCATTCTCCGGGCCGTCCAGGGCGGTGTCGGGATCGCCGCGATCCCCGATTATCTGGCCCAGGAGGACAGCAGCCTCGTGCGGGTGATGCCGGATGTCGAAGGCCCGCAGGTGCCCGCCTACTTTGTCTATCCCGAGGAACTCCGTCATTCGAAACGGATCACCGTGCTCCGCGATTTCCTGATCCAGGAAGTCGCCAAAACCCAGTTTTGATTTTTGGAAAAAATCTAAATCGGAGCATATTGCACCGATCATTCTTAAACCCCATCTCTCGATTCAGGTTGGATTCGGAACGACGGTTTGTTTCATGAATTTGACATTGAAGGTGCAAGGGGCATGCATTTTTTGCATATCCGAACTGAACAAAAATGCATGGTCGTTAACCTCTTATAGACATATTTAGAAGAAGATCACGGTGCTGCTTTGCAGCATCTTCCCTTCAGGCCCCCGCCTGAAGTAGAGGGCCCTCCGGGGTCCTACGTCTCCCAGACGTGAAGCCTCCCTGTTCAACTTGCCGGGAACCTAGCGGTTCCCGGCATTTTTTCTTTGGGGCGGGTAATTTTCCGTCACGGCCCCCCGCCGGCCGGATTTCGCGCTGCAGCATCCCGACCGCCAGGAGATTTCCGGATCCCGCGGAACGGCGGATGATGGCGACCGCGAAACCGGGACGAAATCTGTTCTCCTACGCGATGCCCCTGCTCCGCGGCATCGGGGCCGCTTCGGTCTGCCTATCCATGTCCTGGTCGGCGCGGCAGCCGGAGCGGGGCGTTCACCCCGCCTCCGCCATATTCGCCGCCGCCGCTGCCCTCCTCTTCAATGCAGTGAAAGCGGTCCGTCGCGTTAGCCGCGTCAGCCTGCTGCCCGGGGATCTGTCGGCAGGAAAACCGTGATCTTGGTTCCCACACCAAGTTCGCTCTCGATCTCCATCCGTCCGCCGTAGAGTTCGACAAATTTCTTCGAGAGCGCCAATCCTATGCCCTTGCCGTGCGGGTTGTGGGTCTTGCCATTCTCGAGCTGATTGAAAGGCTCGAGGGCTTTCGGGATATCGGCATCGGACATCCCGATCCCGGTGTCCGAGACGCTGATCTCGATGAAATTTCCGGCGCCCCGCGTCGATGCCAGTTCGATCCGCCCGCCCTGCAGCGTGTAGTGGATGGCATTATTCAGCAGATTGATCAGGACCTGACGCAGCTTCAGCGGGTCTATGCGGATCGGCGGGAGGTCCTGATCCGCCGGCGAAAGCCGGAGTTCGATCCCCCGCGTCTTCGCGAAGGGCGCGAGCATATCCCGGCAGAAAACCATGACCTCCGTCACATCCACCGGCTCACCGTCGGCGCCGGTCTGGGGCGACTCGCCTGTCGCAAGTGTGAGCATCTCGTCGATCAGATTTGAAAGGTGTTTTCCGCTCTCCGCGACGAGCTCGGCATATTCCTTGTATCTTGGCGTGCCGACAGGCCCGACCGCCTCGCTCGCGATGACTTCGGCAAATCCGATGATGCTGTTGAGCGGCGTTCTGAGCTCGTGCCCCAGCTTGTTGTAGGTCTCCTGCTTGAACTCCTTCTCCAGCTCGGTTTCGCGCTGCGCGAACTCGAGATTGGCGAGCAGATGAGCCTTCTCGGCCGCCATCGCGAGTCGCTCCTCCGCCGAGCGTCCGATTTCGCGTCCCCAGACCAGAACGACAGTCAAATAGACAATCCCCATAAAGGCGACCACAGGCCCTTCCGGGGCGCCCGAGAGCATGATTCCCGCAATCAGGCCGATGCCCGCCGGAAACACATAGGCCCGGAACACCCTCTGGCTCCCTGTCAGGGTGAACGTGGCCCCGGCCAACATGCCGCAAACAGCAACGGAGATGATTCCGATAACCTCCATCGGCATCGGGAATTGCGCGACCGAGAGGCCGGTCAGGGACCAGACAAGGCCCTGCGCGGCCGCGCAGTGGAACATCCGGCGCTCCCAGAAAGGCGCCTCGGAAGGCCCCGGCCTGGAACGGCGGAATCTGTCGACCAGGAAGACGCGGTAAAGAGACAGCGCCCCCATGAGGAGGACCCATCCGACGAGATAGGCGCGCGGAACGTCATCCCTTGCCGCAACGGAAACCAGGGCCGCGATCGCGACGTTGGCAAGCGCCGGAAGGTTGGAGCTGAAGAGCGGCTCTATTCGCTGAACCAGCAGGTCGCCCTCAGCATCGTGGATGACGGATCTCTCCATCCGATCCGGAGAAGACGGCTTCATCGATCCTTCCGTCCAGCTGTGTCACACCCAATACCCCGCAGGGAGTAAGCCTTCCCGCCCCTCCGGAGTCGAGCCAATACGTCATAGTCAGTTTCGGGAAGCGTCTGCGATATCCGAATTCTCACAATTTTCCAGCGCCCGTTCCATGCGGCGACCATGCTGACGCTGTGAGCGTAATCAAATGGTTAAGAAACACGTGAAGATCCAAAAACGCGTTCGGCTCTTGCGGATGGCGCCCGACAAGACTACGCAGGGTCGCAGAGCCATTCCCGTGCGCGGTCCGCGTCGTTGAATACCCGAAACCGGACTTCGCCTAGAGCCGCCAGAGCACGTGCTTCGTACACTCTGAGGAGTGCTTCGTCCCACTCACCGGCGGTGACGACGGCGGTTTTCGCACCTGCGCCCCTACGCTCCAGATGCCGCGCGCCCGCTTCGACCAGCGACGAGATCTCGTCAGCGCGGAAAGCAGACAGTGAAGCCTCTCTCAGATCCCACAGCGCAAGTTTCGTCGGCGTGCTGGAGAAATGGCCATCTACGACGGACAAGGCCTCCGCTCCTGTCAGTGGGCCACGAACCCGGAAGACAACCAGGTCCGGAGAGGCGATGACTTCGGTCGCCATATCGATCCCTTCAGACACGGCGTTGGACAAGCAGGTTCTATGCCTAGTACCAAATCTCCGAACGGAAGCGGTACTAATAACCGGAATTATTTCCGGATATCTTACTAGCTCTCTCTGAGTGCGCGATACCCGTTGCAGTTGTCATGATCGACACAATCGGAATGCAACGCCACCGACGCAATTAAGGATCCGATGAGACCGACGCTATTCAAGACCTGCCGACGATCCGCAAGAGATTCATTCGTCTTTTCGAGAAAGGCATGCTCGCCTTCGGGATCATCGGCCCTTGCGCGACGACTCCAAAGATTGTGAAGCTCTATCATACCCATTGTCACTTGGCCGAAGCTTCTCCCTGGCCACCTGGAGCATGTGTCTCCTGCTCTCGTTGCTTTGGCTGATCTATGCCATTTTGCCCCCGTTGCCAGCGATCTACGTCCCCAACGGCCTCTATGCCGCAGCCAACATGATCATGGTTGTCGGCATCAATCTCCATGCCGGGCTGGCTTTCTGACCCGGCAGCGCTCAAGTTTCCGCTCGTCAGAGATCGCGGATTCCAGACTGAAACCGGAATCCGGCCTCCGGCCGGCAACACTTCGATCTTGACATCCCGCATTTTTTGCGACTGATTCTGCGAACCACTATCATTTGCAATAGCGGCACCCGATGCCGCGACAGGCGCGGGGTCATGCAGTCAGAACTATCCGTAAGACTCGGAAACGCCGGGGCATGGCTGGACGACCATGTCCGTCATCTCCGGACGCACGATCTTCACCCCGTCGTGCGCTGCCGGGACAGTGCCGTCTACCAGACGGCTTACGGAAAGATCCGGCTCGCCGCGGGTACGGAAGAACTCCGGGTCCACATCGACTCCCCGGACGATGACGGCCTGACCGTGCTGCAAGGCTCGATCTCGGAGTATCTGATCGCCCATGACCCGAAGCTGGCGAACGAAATCGCCTGGAACGGAACGGCGCCGGAGCCCGGTAGACCGAAGAACCTCCGGGTCATGCGAGTCCTCCGCACGCGGGAAATCTCTGACTGGCTGCTAAGGATGACCCTCGGCGGCCAGGATCTCTCGCCCTTCACCGAACGCGGCCTGCATGTCCGGCTGATGATACCGCGCAGCCCGTCGTGCACCGAGATCGTCTGGCCGACCATCGAACGCTCCGGCGCGGTGCGGTTTCCAAGCGGAGAGGACGAACTGATCGTCCGCGTCTACACGATCCGCGCGATTTCCCCGGAACGGGGCGAGGTCGAGATCGACATCGTACGCCATCGCGGCGGCGCCTTCTCCGACTGGGCGGAGACGGCGAAAACGGGCGACCGGGTCGGCATGATCGGCCCCGGCGGCGGCGGTTTCCCTGCCGGCGGATGGCTCTCGATCGGCGGCGACGACACGGCCGTTCCGGCGATCCTGCGCATCCTGGAAGCCCGCCAAGGCGGGGACGGCGGTCACGCCGTGATCGGTCTGCGGCCGCATCAGGAACCGCTCCCGGTCTCCCTTCCCCAAGGCTTCTCTCTCGATTGGGTCCCGCTCGACATGCTGCCCGCCGCATTGAAAACGGCGGCATCGGCGCACGGCGCCGAGCAGACCGGCTGGTTTGCCGGCGAGGCGGAACAGGCAAGAGAGATCCGCGAGCACTTCAAGACCGCGCTCGGCCTCGCGCCGAACCGGAGATACAGCGCCGTCTACTGGCGGCGCGACGAAACCGCCCATTCCCATTGAGTTTTGTTGCGTAGAGTGAGTCGTTCCATGAAAAGACTGTTTTTATTCGCGTTGACCGCCTCCACGACCCTGACGGCGGCCACGGCGCTGGCGCAGGACAAGACGAGGTCCGGTGAGCCGGTCGCGCTCGACAGGATCACCGTCACATCCGCCACCCGGACAGAAACGCCGGTCGAGGAGACGACGGTCTCCGTCACCGTGATCACGCGCGAGGAGATCGAGGAGCAGACCACCGTCAACACGCCGGTCGGCGAGATCCTCTCCAAGACTGTACCCGGCTTCGGCCAGTCGACGGAGAACCTGACGGAATATGGCCAGACCCTGCGCGGGCGCAATTTCCTCACCCTGATCGACGGCGTGCCGCAGACCAATACGCTGAACAACAACTATCGGGCACTGAACAGCATCAGCTCAAGCGCGATCGAGCAGATCGAAGTGGTGCGCGGCGCGACCGCCGCCTACGGCTTCGGCGCGCCGGGCGGTCTCGTCAACATCGTCACCAGGAAACCGGAAGACGGGGAGGTCAACTATACGGCCTCCGGCGGTTTCCGCTTCCAGCCGGAAGATGTCGGAGAATCCGCGAGCTACAACACCAATCTCGGCGCCTCCGGTCGTACCGGCCAGGTGGATTATCTGGTGAACGGCAATTTCGACATGGCCGGCGGAAGTTTCACCGCGGACGGCGAACGACGTCCGCCGGACAGCTACGGCACCCAGGGCGGCACGGACGACATCACTTCCTACAATTTCCTCGGCAAGCTCGGATTCGAGCGCGAGGATCACCGGTTCGACCTCAGCGCCAACTACTACGATTACACCCAGGACAGCGACTGGGCCGGCACGGTCGCCGGCGGCAGCATCGCCAACAATACCAGCGCGACGCCGTCGCGGGGCAATCTCAACACCAGAAAGCCCGGCATGGAGAACCTCACGCTGAATGCGACCTACAGCAATATCGACGTGCTGGGCAGCATGGTCACCCTGCAAGGCTACTACAACAACAACACCACGACCTTCACCCGGACCGAGTTCCTGGACTTCGTCTATGACCAGTACGAGACCGAGTCCTCGAAATTCGGCTCCCGGCTGACCGTCGATACGCCGGTCACGGCCTCCCCGCTCCCGCTCAACGTGATCTGGGGCGTCGACTACATTCACGACAAGACCGTGGTGAACGACATTGACGCACCCTCCACGGTTCCGGACTACACGATGAACGGCTACGCGCCGTTCGCGCAACTCCAGGCGGACCTGACGACGGACCTCAAGGTCACCGGCGGTGTTCGCTATGAGCTCATCGACGTCGACATTCCGACCCACGTGAACGAGCTCGGCACCACGGTGAACGGCGGTACCGTCGATTACCGTGAACCGCTCTTCAATCTCAGCGCCTCCTATCAGCTGCTCGACGGGCTCGACATGTTCGGCGGCTACTCGGAAGGTTTCCAGCTCGGCGATCTCGGCCGCTATCTCTACGATTCCGGTTTCAGCGACGTCTCGCAATTGTCCTCCGAGGGGCAGAAGACCGAGAGCTACGAACTCGGCTTCCGCATCGAGCATGCGGGCCTGATGGTCGAGCCGACCGTGTTCTACAACGAGTCCGACAACGGCGTGACTTACGATCAGGAACTGAACATCCAGCTGGCGCCTGAGAAGGTCTACGGCGTCGAGGTGGCGGCCTCCTACGCACTGCACGAAAAGATCGGCATCGGCGGCACCTTCACCTGGCTCGAGGGCCGCTACGACGCCAACGGCGACGGCGACTACGACACCGATCTCGGGTCCGACCGGATCGCACCGGCCAAGGTCACGGCCTATATCGAGGCCCGTCCATGGGACTTCGGCTCGCTCCGCCTGCAATCGCTCTATTCGGGCACCCGCAATCCGGACAGCAACCAGTTCTCCGGTTTGCAGACCATCGACAATTATTTCCTCGTCGACCTGCTCGGCCGCCTCCAGGTTGGCCCCGGCACCCTCAGCTTCGGGATCGAGAACATCTTCAACGAGAGCTACGTGCCGGTGTTGCAGCAGTCCTACTCGGTGCAGGCCTACGGCTATGACGACTACTACTATGTGAAGGGACCGGGACGAACGGTCGCGCTGGCCTACAGCGTGAAGTTCTGAGCGAAGACGGTGCACCAAGCCCACGCGGGAACACCGAATTAATGTTCAGGATCAGCGACCTCAGGGTGATCTACGGGGGGCGGACCGTCCTCGATCTGGAACAGCTGCGGATTGCTCCGGGCCGGTTCACAGTCATCCTTGGTCAGAACGGCTCGGGAAAGTCGACTCTGATGAAGATCCTGGCGCGCCAACAGCGCGCCGGGAGCAGCCGGATTCTGCTGAACGATAAACCGATCGAACTATACGGCCAGGCCGAATTCGCCCGCTCCGTGGCTTTTCTGCCGCAGCACCTTCCCGAGGCTCCCGGTCTCGACGCCCGCGCCCTCTGCAGGCTCGGGCGCTATCCCTGGCGCGGTCCCTTCGCCCGCTGGCGGGAGGAAGACGACGGCATCGTCCGCGACTGCCTTCGGGCGATGAATGTCGAAAAATACGCCGGCACCCTCGTGGACCATCTCTCCGGCGGCGAACGCCAGCGAAGCTGGATCGCCATGGCCCTGGCGCAGAGGGCGGATTGCGTGCTGCTCGACGAACCGGTCTCCGCGCTCGACGTCGCACATCAGATCGAAGTCGTCGAACATCTCTCCCGGCAGAACCGGGACACCGGGATCGGCGTCGTCGCCATCCTGCACGATATCAACCTCGCCACGCGCTATGCCGACGACATCATCACCCTGAAGGATGGCCGCCTTGCTTTCCAGGGGGCGCCGGAAGAACTGCTGGACGGTGCCAGGCTGCGCGAGCTGTTCGGCCATCCCTTCTCCATCACGCGACACCCCCGCGACGACCGGCTCGTCGCGCTCAGCGACTGACAGGATCCTTTTCCATGCGCTTGCCCGCACGACGCGCTTTCCTCCGCGGCCTGCTCGCCACGGCCGGAGCCGCCATCCTCCCGAGGGCGCTCCGCGCCGGAGAGCCGAGATCGATCACGGACTCGCGCGGCCCGCGGAGCTTCGCCACGACTCCGCAGCGGATCGTCTCGCTCAACTGGGCACTGACAGAGCAGCTCATCGGTCTGGAGATCGTCCCGGCGGGCGTCGCCGACCCCGAAGGCTATGCCCAGTGGGTCGCCTACCCGCCGATCCCGAAGGCCACCGTCGATGTCGGCAAGCGCGAGACGCCGAACCTCGAGCGCATCCTCGGCCTGCAACCCGACCTGCTGCTGCTCGGCGGCCTGCAGGGCAACTATGCCGACCTTGCCGAAACCATAGCGCCGACGCTGCATTTCGAACTCTTCCGCGAGGATCACGACAATGCTACGGCGGTCCGCGCCAACTTCCTCGACCTCGGAGCACTCTTCGGACGCCGGGAGCTCGCGGAGCGGAAACTTGCGGCGATGGACGCCGAGCTTGCGCGGCTGAAGGACGAGATCGCCTCGGCCTTTCCGGAAGGTGCGCCGAAACTGACCGTCGTGCGCTTCATCGATGACAAGCGCGTGGTGATTTCCGGGGCCAACGGATTGCCGGAAGCGGCGATGACGGCGCTCGGCCTCGAGACAGGATTTCCGGTCGAACCGTCCCGCTGGGGCATCGCCTTCAAGCCGGTTACGGCGCTGGCGGAGATCGAGGAGGGCTACGTCATGCACATGGAGCCCTTCCCGAAAGGCGATCGGCTCTTCAACACCGCTCTCTGGCAGGGGATGCCTTTCGTGAAGGCGGGACGGTTCCGTACCCTGCCGACGCTCTGGACCTATGGCGGCGCGCTCTCGATCGGCCGGATCGGCGGGCAGATCGCGAAATCCCTGCTGTCCGACCAGACCTGATGCGGCCCTATCTCGTCGTCCTCGCCTTGCTGATCGCCGGAGCCGGCCTGCATATCGCCGCCGGTTTCCCCCCCGGGCTGACAGCCGTCGCACTCATCGATGGAAGCGGGTTGCGGAGCATCCTGTTCTGGAATGTCGAACTGCCGCGGGTCGCCATGGCCTTGCTGGTCGGGGCCGCGCTCGGGCTTGCCGGCAGCACGATGCAGGAAGTCACCCGCAACCCGCTCGGCTCGCCCTCGACCCTCGGCACGATCGCGGGGGCCTGGCTCGCGCTGATGGTCGCAACCGTGTTCTGGCCCGAGCTTGCGGCCCGCTACGGCGTCTGGATCTGCCTCTTCGGCGGACTCGCGGTAACGGCGCTGGTCCTTACCGTGTCCGGGCTCGCCCGGATGGACGGGATCGTCGTCATCGTGCTCGGCATGGCGACCAATCTGTTTCTCGGCGGCGCAGCTCTGATCCTCGCGCTGATGAAAGGCGACACCGTGCACGCCGTGTTCGTCTGGTCCGCCGGGGACCTGACGCAGACGGGCTGGGCGGACGCCGGGTGGCTGGCGCCGCAGGTTGCCGTCGGGGCCGTGCTCCTGCTCTCTCTCGCCCGGCCGCTTGGCATCATGCGGCTCGGTCAGGACGCCGCCAGGGCCCGTGGGCTCGCCGTCCTCCCACTGATGATCGCCCTGCTCGCGCTCTCGGTCTGGCTGACCGCCGCCTCCATCGCCGTGGTCGGCGCCATCGGCTTTATCGGCCTGATCGCACCGAATGTGGTGCGCCTGCTCGGAATCCGTGCGGTCACTCCCTCGTTGCTGCTCGGCGCTCTCGTCGGCGCGGCCGGCCTCGCCCTGACCGACGCCATTCCGGTCGCGCTCAACGACTGGTCGCGCACCTTGATCCCGAGCGGCTCCAGCGCCGCGCTGATCGGTGCCCCGGCGCTGATTCTGGTCGCCTTGAAGCAGCTGAAGCCGGAGACTGCCGGCGGCTTCCACATGCATTGGGGGCTGGAACGCGCCCCGCGCGCGCTGATTCCCGCGCTTTGCGGGACCGCGCTCGTCGCCATCGCACTGGCTATCGGCTACGGCGCGTCGCCCGACGGTGCCATCTGGATCGGGGACCAGTCGGAGCGGATCCGCGGCATGATCCTCTCATTGCGCTGGCCAAGCGTGCTTGCGGCCGCCGGAGCGGGTGCCGTACTCGCCATCATCGGGGTGATCCTGCAGCGCCTGCTGCGCAATCCGCTCGCCAGCCCCGACGTGCTCGGCGTCACGGCCGGCGCGACCTTCATCGCGGTCGCCGGGGTCGTATTTCTGGGGCTACCTGCCGCCGAGATCGCGATCCCGAGTGCCGTGCTCGGTGCTTTCGCCGTGCTGATCCTCCTGTCCGCCCTCTGGCAGCGCAGCGAAACCCCGCCTGCGATCCTGATCCTGACCGGCATCGCGCTTGCCGCCCTGCTCGACGCGCTGATCCAGTTCGCGATGGCCCGGGCGGGAGACGAAGCATACGACTTGCTTGCCTGGAGAACCGGTGCGACATCTTTGGTCTCGGCCGCCGGTGCGGCAACGCTGTTTGCCACCGCCATCGCGATCTTCGGCCTCGCTTTCGCACTGCGGCGCTGGCTGACCCTGCTGTCCCTCGGCGAAGGCATGGCGGCGGCAAGGGGCGTCGGCGTGATCTCCGCCCGGCGCATTCTCCTGACGCTCGTCGCTGCCGGAGCCGGAAGCGTCGTGGCCTGGGTCGGCCCGATTTCCTTCATCGGTCTCCTGGCGCCGCACGCGGCGACCATGCTCGGTGCGCGCCGGGCAGGACAGCAGCTTGTCGCCGCGAGCGCTCTCGGCGCAATCCTGCTGGTCGCTGCCGAGGTCACCGGCCGCTTCGTCGCCTATCCGAATCAGCTTCCGGCCGGAATCGTCGCCGCGCTAATCGGCGGCGGCTACCTGTTCATACTCCTGCTGCTTTCCCTTCTCCGGCGGCGCAACCTCTGACGGATTGCCGACACGCCGGCGTCAGTCCGCCGCCTCGGGCTGCGGTATCGGCCGCGCGGTGCCGATCTGCGCCTCGAAGGCACGCAGACGTTTGTAGACGGAGATCAGCTCCACGATCGTGCTCCAGCTCCGCACCAGGAACTGGAACGAGGATTCCACCCGCCCGAAGGCCCGCACGATCTGCTGCATGACCCCGAGCGTGATCCCGGCGGCCACGATGGTCGGGGCAAGTGCGATATAGGGCACCAGTACGCCGAATTGCAGGTAGCTCCATTTCGCGACGTCGAAATACATGTAGTGGAAAAACAGCCGGAAATAGTTCCGGCGGACGTTGTGGAACAGCTCGCGAACGGTCGGCGGGTCTGCGCGCTGCTCATGGTCCTCGCCATAGACGAGCTCCTTGCGATAGGCCGCCTCGACCTTCTGGTTGTTGAATTCGAGACCCGGCAGCTTCACCCCGACCGCCGCCAGAACCGCAGTGCCGAAGAGGGCGAAAAGAATCGCGACATAGACCAGGGCGTGATCGACCGCGCCGAAGAACGGCACTTCCTTCACTTTCTTCGACAATTCCCAAAGGATCGGCAGGAAGGCGACGAGCGTCATCAGGGAGTCGAGCAGATTGCTGCCGAGCGTTTCCATGATGTTCGCGAACCGTTTGGTGTCTTCCTGAACCC
Source organism: Nisaea sp. (assembly GCF_965216895.1). Classification (GTDB taxonomy): domain Bacteria; phylum Pseudomonadota; class Alphaproteobacteria; order Thalassobaculales; family Thalassobaculaceae; genus Nisaea. Next base: position 4,206,481 of record NZ_OZ244205.1, on the reverse strand, counting down.
GCTGGCTCGCACCCTCGATATGGCGCAGGCGCGGCCAGTGACTCATGTAGAAATTGTTCATCGCCTGGCGCCATCGGAACACCCAGTGCTTGGTGAAAAAGCCGAGCATTACGGCGACGAAAATGTAGATGCCCGCAATCTGGCCGAAGGTCAGAAGGAATTTGTAGAACTCACCGATCGTGATGCTGTTCGGCGCCGCCAGTGCCTTCTGCACCATGTCGTAAAAGCCGCCGAACCACTCGTTGATCTGCACATCCAGCTGAACCTGATACCAGGTGCCGCCGAAGATGATCGCCATACCAACCCACGCCCAGATCGCCCATTCGCGGGTCAGGAAGAAGGATCGAAACATCTGGTTATCCGTTCTCGGTTCAGTTCATTGCAGTGGATGTAAAGGCCGATTGAGTGAAGAACAACCGGCTCGATCGGTTCGCCTGTCCGGAGCCGGCTCTACGACCCGTCCGGATCCTCCTCCGACACCGCCCTCGGGCCGGAATCTTGCTGCTCCGCGCGCGCAAGCTGCAGCTGCGGCGCCGCCTGCAGCCAAACAGTCGCCTTCGTTCCGACACCCGGCGTACTCTCGATGTTGAACTCGCCCGAATGCGCCTCGACCAGGGATTTCACGATGCTGAGACCAAGTCCCGTCCCCTCCCGGCTATGATGCGGATGATTGCCCGCCTGAGAAAACGGATCGGTGATCGTCGGAAGCCGGTCCGGCGCGATACCCTCGCCATTGTCTTCGACCGATATCGCAATCATATCGCCGCGGTCCGGTTCCGCGGTCAACCTTATCCAGCCGCCTTCCGGTGTAAATTTCACGGCGTTCGACAGCAGATTGAGAATGATCTGCCGGACCGACCGCGTATCGGCCATAACGGTCAGCCGTTCGCTCGGGACACCGACCTCCAGACTGATCGATTTGTCCGCCGCGATGGTGGAGACCTCGACCGTACAGTCCTTGAGCATGTCGAGCACGGCGATTTCTTCCTGCGCGAAAGTCCGTTTACCGGCCTCGATCGCGGAGATATCGAGAATATCGTTCACCAGGGCGAGCATGTGCGCACCGCTGTCGTGGATTGCCTCGGCGTAATCCCGGTAGGCCTCCCGTCCGAGGGGACCCAGCACCTCTTTTGACAGCATTTCGCTGAAGCCCAGGATGGCATTCAGCGGGGTCCGGAACTCATGGCTCATTGTGGCGAGGAACTCGGACTTTGCACGGTTCGCGCGTTCGGCTTCCAGGCGCGCCCGGTCCCGCGAGATTTCCGCTTCGCGCTGCTGGGTTACGTCACTGCCGGTACCCCGGTAGCCGAGAAACTCACCCTCGTCGTCGAACACCGGCACGCCATTGGTCACAACCGCCACGTCGTGTCCGTTCTCCCCGCGCAGGAGGTAGCGGAAGCCGGCGAACGGGCGCCGCGCCTCCAGATCAGCGATATGTGCGCGCCATTTTTCGGATGTCAGGTCCTCGATCGTCGCCTCGAAACGGGTTCTGCCAAGATTGGTCTCCGGAATATGACCGCTGAAGTTCCCACTTCCATGGGCAAAGAACGTGAACCGGCCCTCCACGTCGGTTTCCCACAACCAGTCCGACGACGCCTCGGCAAAATCCCGGAAGCGCTTTTCGCTCTCGAACAACTGCTGTTGCGCGCGATTGCGCTCGGTCATGTCCTGCATCACGCCGACGACCGCCGGGCGGTCCGCTTCGCCGATCAGCAGCGGCACTTTCGAAACCACGTAATCGCGACCTTCCTTGCCGGGAAGGGTCAGTTGTGTTTCGACGATTTCAGCCCGCCCCTCGCCGAGAGCCTCTTCTGCGATACGGAAAATCTTGTCGGCAGCCGGATCGTTCCAGATGTCCTGGACGGATGCGCCCAGAATCGCGCCGGCGTGCTGACCGAATAGCTCCACAAAGGCACGGTTTGCACTGATGATCTTGTCATCCGGATCCTTCAGAAATATCGGAATCGGGACCGCATCGATGATGCTTTGCTGGATTTCGAGCTGCTTGCGCAGCGCCATATCCGCAAGGTTGCGCGCCGCGCCTTCCGCTTCCGCTTTTTCGATCAGGCTGTGCTGCGCCACCAGCATCAGGCCGACCGCAGCCGCGATCGCAAGCACTTCGGCGATAATGAAGCCGTAGGGCGCGAAGGCCTCGACGGGGCGGAGAAATGGATAGTCGAACCGGTGCAATCCCCAGAGCAGGAAGACAATGCTGACGACCCGATATCCGGTCCCCAGACGCCCGACAGAGGATTTGCGCCACAGCAGCCACGCGGTCAGCAGCAGGGCACCGCCGGACAGCATGAAAACAGGCAGAGTCCGGGCAACGAAACCGAGCTCGCTGACAGCCCCGAACAGCGCCCAGAACACCACGAGGGAAATTCCGACAACCAGTAGCGGGGGGCGGACGCTGCGGCCCATGAAGACAGCGGTCCCCGCCAGGATCAGAACCGCCGAAGCGGCCTGAAGGATATCGCCGAGCAGCCATTGCAGCGGAGGCTGAATGAACGCGGCGCAGGCATAGCCGGAAACATGGATCCAGAAACCGCCCGCCCAATATCCAAGCCCGCGAGGCGCGTTCGGCGAGGTTCTCAGATAGGTCAGCGCCGCAGCGAGCAACATGGTCCCGACCATCGCGCTGAGCACCGCTGTCTGCAGGGATATCGCCATCTCGAGGTAACCCACCGATCGCGCGAATGATTCAGGAGTATGAACCCACAATTTATTGAAATTTAAGCCAGAAACCCGGTCTTGTCACCCACCGGACCAGTAGAATGCGGAACGGCTCCGGTGCATGCTCGCTCCGGCATCCGCCACGCGGACAACGTGCTCGCCGATATCCCCGTTCGGTCCGCGAGTGGAGTGGCGGTCCGGGAAACGCAACCCGCGCAGCTCACTTGAGCTCTCCTCGACAGGATTGATAGGCTTTCGGTCCTGAACGCAAGAGGACAGCGCAATGCATATCCGTGTGGATGATCTGACCGGCTCCGAAATTGCCGAGCTGCTGAGCGCACATCTCGATCACGGCAACGCACATTCCCCGCCGGAAAGCGTCCACGCCCTCGACCTCGACGGGTTGCGCGCGCCGGATATCACCTTCTGGAGCGCCTGGGAGGAGGACGAACTGCTCGGCTGCGGCGCGCTGCGCGAGCTTTCTGCGGAGCATGGCGAGCTGAAATCCATGCATACCGCCGCCCGGCACCGGGGAAAGGGAGTCGGCCGCGCGATATTGGAACATATCCTGAAAGAAGCTCAGACGCGTGGTTATCGACGGATCAGCCTGGAGACCGGCTCCATGGAGGCGTTCGCGCCGGCACGGGCACTCTACGAACGCTACGGCTTCGCGGAGTGCCCGCCCTTCGGCAGTTACCGGCCCGACCCGCACAGCACTTTCATGAGCCGCGAGTTCGCCGCCTGACCGGTCCGGTCAGCGGCCCTGCCAGTCCGGCTTGCGCTTCTCGAGGAAAGCGGACATGCCTTCGCGAAAATCGGCACTGGTATAGGCGGCGACGATCAGGTCGTGGTCGTCCGGCACGCCGCCGCCAGCCTTGATCCGGCGCAACGCTTCCTTGGTGACCCGCATGGTGATCGGCGCATGCCCCTTCATCGTCGCGGCCAGCGCTGCCGCCCGTTCGATCACGGCGGCCTTGTCCGCCAGAACCTCCGAGACCAACCCGATCGCCTGCGCCTCCCCGGCCTCGATCAGGCGGGCGGTCAGCAGCATCTCCGAGACCCGCGCCGGTCCGACCAGCCAGGAAAGCCGCCTCAGGTTCTCGTTGGAGAGGCAATTGCCGAGGGTGCGTGCGATCGGGAAGCCGAACTTGAGGTCGGCGCCCGAGATCCGGATATCGCAGGCCGCAGCGATCGCCGCGCCGCCGCCGGTGCAGGCCCCGTGGATCGCCGCGATGGTCGGAACCTCGCAGCGCTCGATATCGTTCATGATCTTGTTTCCGTTCGCCTCGTAAGCGAGCGCGTCCTCAGCCCCCTCGAAATCCTTGAACTGTCCGATATCGGTTCCGGCCGCAAAAGCCTTGTCCCCGGCTCCCGACATGACGATGGCGGCAACGTCGCCGCCAGCCCGCACCGCGCGACAGATTTCGGCGACCCCTTCGTACATTGCGAAGGTGAAGGCGTTGCGCGCCTGCGGCCTGTTGAAGGTGATCCAGCCGATCCCGTCCCTCACTTCGTAAATGAGATCTTCCGTCGCGCCCGTCATTACGCCTCCCGCTGACCCTTCCGGTCATTTGATTTTGCCGATGTGCCACGAAGGACTCCGTGGCAAAGTCGCTCCCATGAAAGCAGGAAACAAAACCCTCGGTCCACGTTTGCGCGTCGTGCTGGATACGAATGTCGCGATCGGTCCGGGCCAGGCGGACCTCCTGGAGGCCATCGGCGAAACCGGCTCGATCAGCCAGGCCGGGCGGCGGATGAACATGAGCTATCGCCGCGCCTGGCTGCTGGTGCAGAAGATGAACGCGCATTTCTCCGCGCCTCTGGTGGAGACCGCCAAGGGCGGTAGCAGCGGCGGAGGTGCGCGATTGACGGAGACAGGGCAGGAGGTTGCGGCCTGCTACCGGCAGATGGAAGCCCGTGCAACCGAGATTCTGGCCCCGGAAATCGAGCGATTGCGCGGGCTGCTCGCCGAAGAATCCGATTCGGGGGGGAACGGGAGCGCGTCTTGACGCACCGTTATGTCCGCTTGAATATATCGTCCATTCGCCCGGCCCCTAACCTGCGACGAGACAGTTCATGTCATTCCGCCTTTCCGGCACGACCGCCCGGTCATCTCTCTGCCGCATTCTGGGTCTGGCCGCCGCTTTCGGAAGCCTGGTCTGCAGCGCCGACGCGGCGCAAGGCACGATCGCGGTCGCGGCGAACTTCACTTCGACGGCGCAAGAGCTCGCAGCGGCGTTCGAGCGCCGCAGCGGCCACGACCTGGTGATCGCAACCGGCTCGACCGGACAGCTCTATGCCCAGATCCGTCAGGGCGCCCCGTTCGACGTCCTGCTTGCGGCCGACCGGGAGCGGCCAGCCCTGCTCTTCGCGGAGCAGCAGGCCGCTGCCGAGCCATTCACTTATGCGACGGGACAGCTGGTGCTCTGGAGTCCCGATCCGCAGCGTATTCCGCAAGACGGAGCCGCTTTCCTCGCCGCGGAGAGAAAAGGCCGCATCGCCCTCGCCAATCCGAAACTCGCCCCGTACGGGCTTGCCGCCCGTGAGAGTCTTGTAGCCCTTGGTCTCTGGGAGAGCTATAGCGGGCGGATCGTCATGGGGCAGAACATCGCCCAGACCTTCCAGATCACGGCCACCGGCGGCGTCCAAGCGGGACTCGTCGCGCTGTCGCAGTTGCAGGACGCCCCGGCCGATCTGAAAGGAAGCCACTGGGTGGTTCCGAGCGAGATGCATACGCCGATCCGCCAAGATGCAGTGCTGCTGCTTCGCGGCCGGAACAACCCGGCGGCGAGGGCGTTCCTCGCCTTCCTGACCGCGCCCGAGGGCTGTGCCGCGATCCGCGCCGCAGGGTACATGACGGGCGAGGCCTGCCCGTGAACGAGGGTGATCTCTCGGCAATCCTGCTGACCCTGAAGCTCGCGGGCGCGACCTCCGTCATCCTGCTGCTGCTCTCGACCCCGCTTGCCTGGTGGCTGGCGCATACCCGTTCGCGGCTGCGCTGGATCATCGAGCCCGTCGTCGCCCTGCCCCTGGTCCTGCCGCCGACCGTGCTCGGGTTCTATCTCCTTATCCTGCTCGGCCCCGCCGGCACCCTCGGCAGCGCCTGGGTCGCGCTGACCGGCGACAGCCTTGCCTTTTCCTTCGCCGGACTGCTGATCGCCTCCGTCGTCTATTCGCTGCCCTTTGCCGTTCAGCCGTTGCAGACCGCGTTCCAGGCGGTCGGGATCAAGCACATGGAGGCTGCCGCGACGCTTGGCGCCTCGCCGTTCGATGCCTTCCTCACCGTTGCCTCGCCGATCGCGCTCCGGGGTTATCTCACCGCACTGGTCCTGACCTTCGCCCATACCATCGGCGAATTCGGCGTCGTGCTGATGGTCGGCGGCAATATTCCCGAACGCACCCGGGTGATCTCGATCGCGATCTTCGAGCATGTGGAAACCCTGTCTTACGGCGACGCGCACCGGCTATCCATCGGGTTGCTTGTGTTTTCATTCCTCGTGCTGATGGCGGTCACGATCCTGCACCGGCGGGCACCGGTCAGGGTGGGGTAGACAGCGATGCTGATCCTCCGCAGCACGATCCGCTTTCCGGAATTCGCCGCCGGCGTGGACGTGTCGACTCCGCTGGCCGGCATCGTCGGCCTGTTCGGCCCGTCCGGCCATGGCAAGACCACGCTGCTCAGGCTCGCGGCCGGACTGGAACGGGGCGCGGACAGTCACGTGGAACATGCAGGCGAGGTCTGGCAGGACGATACCAGGGGGATCTTCGTGCCGCCGCACAAACGCGGCATCGGCTTCGTCTTCCAGGACAGCAGGCTATTCCCTCATCTGACGGCCGGCGGAAACCTGGACTATGCCGTCCGCAGGGCAAGCGCCGAGCGCCGCGAACCGACACGGGACCAGATCGTCGACATGCTCGATCTCGGCTCCCTGCTTCACCGTCGGATCCAGGACCTGTCCGGCGGCGAGACCCAGCGCGTCGCCATCGGGCGCGCGCTCGTCTCTCGGCCGCGGCTGCTGCTCATGGACGAACCTCTCTCCGCCCTGGATCTTCGGCGCAAGATGGAAATCCTGCCCTATATCGAGCGCCTCCGGGAGGAGATGGACATCCCGGTCCTTTACGTCACCCATTCGATCGACGAACTCAGCCGCCTTGCCGACCACATGCTGCTGATACGGGACGGCACCGTGGCCGCCCAGGGCACGGTGCCGGACATCATGCAGCGGATGGATCTTGGCCCGATGATGGGCCGCTTCGAGGCCGGTGTGATCCTCGAGGGTCCGGTCGTCGCCCAGGATCCCGACTTCGCTATGACCGACCTCGCGATCGGCGGCCAGGTCCTGCGCATGCCGAATATCGACGCGGAGCCAGGAACGGTCGTCCGGGTCCGAATCCGCGCCCGGGACGTGTCGATCGCGACCGAAGCCCCCTCCGGCCTGAGCATCCGCAACGTGCTCAAGGCCCGGATTGCCGAAATCTTTGTCGAAGACGGGGCGTTCGCGGAGATCCTGCTCGAGCTGGAAGATGCCGCCTTGCGCGCCCGCATCACCCGCGAAAGCGTCGAGGAACTGGATCTCGTCCCCGGGAGGAACGTCTACGCGCTGATCAAGAGCAGTACGATTGACCGACGCCTGATTCCCGGTGGGGCGGTTCGCTCTCCTTCCGGCTGAAATTAGAATAATTCCAACATGATAACGGAATTGTTATCACGCGCCTTGATGGGCTGATTCCGTTCAGGCCGCAGTATGGAAACGCTCCTGGTGCCGTGTCGCGTGCCCGGTTCTTCTCGGAAATCAGTTTGTCGATGATCTCGGATCCGCTTGTTGGGGAAGGGATTTCCGGCATCGGGCGAACGACGGAAACCGCATGGTGCGACGACATTGCCCACCGAGGAAGCGGGCTCACCCCACTTGTTATGTGATGAATGAAACGCACTCAACCGACCGGTCCGCAGATGCGAAATCATAATCCATTTTCCGAATACGGTTTTATATTGCGATCGATATTGATAAGAACTCGCATTATCAAGACTCAGGACAATGGGGTTCTGGCAGGGAATGATGTGGAGAAAATCCGATGCGTAAACTCTCGATGTTGGCGACCACATGTCTGGTCTCGCTGGCAATGGCGGCGCCGGCCTTGGCCGACGACCGGGTCTATGCGGACTTCCCGGTGACGGTGAAGGGCTATACGGGGAGCAAGACGACGTCGGTTTCCTATACCGGCCAGATCGCCCGTCAGGCCCTGCACGACTCGCTGAAGAAGCTTGCCGGATCCGGCGATGGCAGCAGCCCGGAAGATCTGAAGACGCGGATGCTGGCCTATTTCTCCAAGAGCGATGCCGGCCGCGGCATTCTCGCCCCGACCAGCAAGGGCGACTTCGTGATCGCGCAGACCACGATCGACGAGATCTCGAAGAAGAAGAACCTCGCCGGGAAGACCACGAAAGCGACGATCACCGGCATGCCGAACAACATGACCGGCCCCGAGCTGGTGGAGTTCTGGATCAGCAAGGCCAGCGAAGCCCGGGGCGGCGTCGATCTCGCCAACGGCTACGATTACGCGCAGCTGATCTCCAAGTTCATCATGGGCGCGACCTTCTACAACCAGGCGGTCGACGGCTATCTCGACGAGTATCTCGGCGCCGACAAGAAGCCGAACGACAAGCCCTATAGCGACGGCGCGCCATATACCGGCAAGGAACATGCCTGGGACGAGGCGTTTGGCTATTTCGGCGCGCCCGCTCACACAATGCGGCTGACCGCCAAGCAGGTCTATGACATCAGCAAGCGCAAGGGCGCCGAGGCCCTCGCGGCCGCCGACTTCAACAAGGACGGCAAGGTCGACCTGAAGACCGAGATGACCTTCGGCCCGGCCTATTACGCCGCCGGGTTCGATGCCTCCGTCTATGACAAAGGCAATGCGACGAGCTATCTGCATACCATTACCGGCGCGTTCCTCGACGGCCGGCAGCTGCTCACCGATGCGAACGGGGAGAAACTGACCGACGCCCAGCGCGCCTCGCTGCGCGAGTATGCCGCGGTGATTTCCGAGAATTGGGAACGGGTCCTCGCCGAGGCGGTCTTCAAATATGCCGGCTCGGTCTACAAGGACATGGTGAAGCTGCAGACGATCATGGAAGCCAATGGCGACACCACGAAGGTCTACGGCAATTACGTCAAGCACTGGGGCGAGCTGAAAGGCTTCAGCCTGGCGCTGCAGACCGGCAAGGACAATCTCGGCGAGACCGCCACGCGTCTGAACCGTCTCATCGGCTACGGCCCGTTGCTGACCAATTCCAGCCAGGTCGTCGATATCGACAGCAAGGGCAACTATGTCCGCGACCAGGGCCCAGCCTGGGGCGAGTACATGCTGCATATGGGCAAGGTTCAGAAGCTGATGATCGACGAGTTCGACGTCAAGGCCCGCAACAACGACGTCACCGGAAGCCTTGCCGATCTCGCCAATACCCTCGGCGGTTCGGCCAGCGCCGAGAACGACTGATCCAACGAGCACCGACGGGCACCGCCGCGTGCCCGTCGGTCCCTTCCGGGCGCCCGCATGGACGAATTGGTCTACAGCTATATCGATCAGGTCCTCGATCCGTTCCTCAATCCGGAAAAGAGGGTCTTTGTCGGCTATCTGGCCGGGGCGGTTCTGCTCGCCTCGGCTTTCTGCGTTCTGACCCAGCGCGACCGCTGGCGGCAGGCGCTCGGCGAGGCATTCGGCCGGCACGTGTGGTGGTCACGCTCGGCGCAGGCCGACTACAAGCTCCTGCTGATCAATCAGGCGCTCTTCATGGGCGTCATGCCGCGCCTGGTCTCGAAGCTCGCGATCGCGACACTGGTCTTCGAGGGCCTCCATCTCTGGTTCGACGGCCGCGCGCTGATCTGGCAGGACGCACCGGCCTGGGCAATCGGCGCGCTCTTCACCTTCGCGCTCTTCCTGCTCGACGATGCGACGAAATACCTGGTGCACCGCGCCCTGCACCGCTCGCCGCTGCTCTGGTGCTTTCACCGGGTCCACCACTCGGCGGAAACCCTGACACCGCTCACGGTGTACCGGACCCATCCGGTCGAAGGGGTGATTTTCGCCCTCCGCAGCATCCTCGTTCAGGGCGTCGCCGTCGCGGCCTTCATCTACTTTTTCGGTGCGCGCGCCGAGCTGGTCACCATCCTCGGCGCCAATGCGCTTCTTTTTGCTTTCAACGTGGCCGGCTCCAACCTACGACATTCCCATGTCAGGCTTTCCTACGGTCGTTGGATTGAGCGCATTCTCATTTCCCCCGCACAGCATCAGATCCACCACTCCGTCGCATCGGAGCATTACGACAAGAACTTCGGTGCGGTACTGGCGATCTGGGATTGGATCGGCGGCAGCCTCTATCTCGCCGACCGAAGGAAACCGGTGACATTCGGCGTCAGCGCGACGGAAGCCAGCGCGCCGCACGACCTGAAGTCTCTCTATCTCGCTCCCCTCTTCGAAGCGGCGCACCGCGCGCGGCTTTCGTTGCAAAAAGGACTGAACCTCATGTCGACCCTACTGCCGTCCGCCATCCGCCGCGTTCTGGTCGGAAGCCTGATGCTGCTCGCCGTTCTCGTCGCCTCGGCCGGCTATGCGTTTTCCGAGCAAGAGCTGAACATCTACTCGCACCGGCAGCCGTTCCTGATCCAGCCATTCGTCGATGCCTATACCGAGCGGACCGGTACGAAAGTGAATATCGTCTACGCCTCGCGCGGGCTGGCCCAGCGCCTGCAGGCGGAAGGCAAGCGCAGCCCGGCCGACGTGATCCTGACCGTGGACATCGCCCGGCTGCATATCTATGCGGACAAGGACCTGCTGGCCCCCATCCGGTCCGACATCCTGACAAAAAACATTCCGGCGCATCTCCGCGACCCGGAGAACCGCTGGTTCGCCTTCTCGAAACGGGCACGGGTCATCGCGGTCTCGAAGCAGGCCTCCGACGCCCAGGAGATCTCCCGCTACGAGGATCTGGCTGACGACAAGTGGAACGGCCGGATCTGCTCGCGCCCCGGAAGCCACGTCTACAATCGCGCACTGGTCGCTTCGATCATCCATGCCTCCGGCCCCCGGAAGGCGGAGGAATGGGCTCAGGGCGTGGTCGACAATCTCGCGCGCCGCCCGCAAGGCAACGACCGCGCGCAGGTCAAGGGGATCTACGAGGGCGTCTGCGACATCGCGATCATCAACAACTACTATTTCGGCAAGCTGATGCATTCCGACAAACCGGAGCAGAGGGACTGGGCCGCCGCCGTGAAGCTGATTTTCCCGAACCAGGGCGACCGCGGAACCCACGTGAACATTTCCGGCGGCGGCGTGGCCGTACACTCGAAAAACAAGGCGGAAGCGACCCGCTTTCTCGAGTTCCTGACCGCCCCGGAATCCCAGGAGCTCTACGGCGCGATCAATTTCGAGTATCCGGTCAACCCGGCGGTTGCGACACCGGCGGAACTGCGCTCCTGGGGCCAGTTCGAGGAAGACCAGATGCCGATCGCCACGATCGCCGACCTGGCGCCCGAAGCGCAGCTCATCATCGACCGGGTGAGATGGTAGCGCTTCCCTCTTTCGCCACCCGGGGAAGAACCGGCGGCACCGGCCTCTCGCCGCTGCATGTCGCAAGCGGCGTTCTGGCCGCGGCGATGCTGCTCCCCATTCTCGCAGTCTTCGTCACCGCCGCGGGCGACAGCGAGGGCCTTTGGGCGCACCTCGCCTCGACCGTACTGCCGCTCTATGTCTCCAACACCCTGTTGCTGATGGCCGGAGTGACGGTCGTCAGCCTCGCCTTCGGGGTGAGCACGGCCTGGCTCGTCGCCCGCTACGAGTTTCCAGGCAGCCGGATACTGGAATGGGCCCTGCTGCTGCCGGCCGCGGTCCCGGGATACCTGATCGCCTACACCTATACAGACTTCTTGGAATATGCGGGGCCGGTGCAGGCCGCTCTGCGGGATCTGTTCGGCTGGACGAGCGCGCGGGATTACTGGTTCCCGGAAATTCGCTCGATGTACGGTGCGTCCCTCGTACTGGGCGCGGTCCTCTATCCCTATGTCTACATGATGGCACGGACCGCCTTTCTGCAGACCCCGACCTCCCTGCTCGAGGCCGGGCAATTGGCCAAACGCAACCTCTTCTGGGGCATCGACCTGCCGCTTGCCCGCCCGGCCATCGTTGCCGGGCTCGCGCTTGTGCTGATGGAGACGATCTCCGATTTCGGGACCGTCGAGTATTTCGCGATCCAGACACTGACCCTCGGCATCTTCAATGTCTGGCTCGGCATGAACAACCTGGCTGCGGCGGCCCAGATCGCCTGCGTTGCCTTCATTCTGATCCTCGGGCTGTTGATGCTGGAAACCCTAGCCCGGGCGCGCCGTCGTTTTGCGGACACCTCGCGCCGCCAGCTCGTCGCCCGGCCGGTCCGCGCACGGGGCCGGACGGCCTTGTTCTGCATTCTCGTCTGCGCCCTGCCGGTCACGATCGGCTTCGTCATTCCCGTCTCGGTCCTGCTCTCCTTCATCCTGAAGGGATATTCGCTCGACCTCACCAGCGCCGCCGCGGAGGCCGCTTTCAACTCACTGAGCGTCGCTGCGATGGTGGCGTTTCTCGTCATCGCGGTGGCAACCTTCATGGGGCTCGTCGCCGCCTATGGCGGCCGCCCGCTGCTGCACAGGCTGACGGCCGTCGCCTCGATCGGCTACGCCTTTCCGGGGACGATCCTGGCCGTCGGCGTCGTGACCGCGGCCGGCTATCTCGACGACGGCATAGGCCGGTTCTCCGAAGGCGTGCTCGGCCTCTCCTACGAGGGTTGGCTGACCAGCGGCGTCGGCCTCGTGGTGCTGGCCTGCGTCGTCCGCTTCCAGGCGGTCGGCCGCGGTGCCATCGCCTCGGGTCTCGAGCGCGTACCGCCGCATCTCGTGGATGCGGGCCGGACGCTCGGGCAGACACTGAGCGGCAGCCTCGCGCGCATCGTGACGCCGCTGATCCGCGGTTCGGTCGCGGCGGGGGCTGTGCTTGTCTTCGTGGACGTGATGAAGGAACTGCCGATGACGCTGCTTCTGCGTCCCTTCAACTACGAGACCCTGGCGACCTACGTATACCAGTACGCGAAGGACGAACTCCTGGAGGAAGCTGCGCTTCCGGCGCTGCTGATCGTTGCCGCGGGCATCCTGCCGGTGATAGTCCTGAGCCGGGCGATCTCCGCATCCCGGCCCGGACATCGCCGCTCCGCCTGAGGCCGGCCCCGAAAGACACGGCATGTCCGTCGAGAGCGCCCCGGCTCCGAGCCGTCAGAGCCTGTTTGTCCGCCTATCCGCTTTCTACGGCGCGTTCTTTCTGCTGTTCGGCGTTCTGTTGCCATTCTGGCCTGTCTGGCTCGACCATCGCGGGCTCGGTGCAGTAGAGATCGCCTCGATCATGGCGGCGATTTTCTGGGTCAAGATGATCGCCCACCCTTTGGTCGCGCAATTCGCCGACCGCCGCAACGCCGGACGCAAGCTCTCGATCGTGCTTGCCGCACTCGCGCTCATGGTCTGCCTCGCAATGAACGGCGCGGAAGGCTTCTGGCCGATCGCCCTTCTCGCCGGCCTGTTCTATGCCCTGCACAATCCGATCCTGCCGATCATGGAAAACATCGCGCTGCGGACCGTCCGCGATGCCGGGCTCGACTACGGGAGGGTCCGGCTCTGGGGCTCGATCAGCTTCATTCTCGGCACCACGGCGACGGGCGCCTTTCTCACTGGACGCGACCCGGACTGGGTGATCTGGATCGCCAGCGGCACGGTGGCGCTCATTCTGGTCGCCTGCCTGGCGATGCCCGAAGTACCGAAATGGTCTTCAAGCGAACGCGCCAATCCGCTTCGCCTTCTGACAAGGCCGGACTTCCTGCTTTTCATTGCGACGGCGGGCCTGCTCCAAGTCTGCCATGCCGTCTATTACGCCTTTGGCTCTATTTCCTGGCGCAACGCAGGCCTCGACGAGAGCGTGATCGGCCTGCTCTGGGGCGTCGGCGTGGTCGCGGAAGTGGTTCTCTTTGCTTTCGCCGGCCGCTTCGCACGCCGGATCGGTCCGCTCGGATTTCTCGCCGTCGCTGCGATCGGCGGCGTGATCCGCTGGCCGCTGACGCCGTTGACCTACGACCCGTGGCTACTCGTGCCGCTGCAATGCCTGCACGCGCTGACCTTTGGCGCCGCCCATCTCGGCGCCATGGCCTATCTCGCGCGAAACATCCCCGACAGCGTCGGCGCCACCGGCCAGAGTCTCTACTACGCTCTGACCGGCGGGGTTCTCATGGGCGCGATGATGCCGCTCGCCGGAACTCTTTACGAGAGCTACGGGCCGGCGGCCTACAATGCGATGGGCCTCTGCTCGGCGCTGGCGCTGCCCGGCCTCTGGTGGCTGTCGCGCCATTCGACACGGAAAACCTAGGCTTCGAACACCTTCTCGAAGCCGCCAAAGATGATTCTATTTCCGTCGAACGGCATCGGATTGTTGGCCGGGTCCATGCGCGGGTCTTCCATCATCTTCTGCATGCCGGTTTGCCAGATCTCCTCGGAAGGCCAGACAATCCAGGAAAACACGACCGTTTCGTCTTCTTTCGCTTTTACAGCCATCGGGAACGAGGTCACCTCGCCTTCGGGCACATTCACGCCCCAGCACTCAACAACTTCAAGTGCACCGAGCTCCTTGAAGACTTCGGCAGATACCCTGCAGTGTTCGACAAACTTTTCCCGGTTCGCCGTCGGCACCGCGGCCACGAAACCGCTCACATAGCTCATCTTCTTCCTCCCGTCCGGTTGATGCAAAGCCACTCGCCAAATGCGGCCCGCTGTTGGATGTTGCGAAACCTGCTTGATTAAAACGTTGATGTCAACATAATTAGAATCATGAGCATGCAAAACGATCTTCCGATCGAGGTGACCCGCGAGGTACGCGACCGCTGTCTCTGCCTCCATATCCAACGGGCGGCGCGGACCATCGGACGCCGGTTCGACGAAGTGTTGCGGCCTTTCGGGCTCACCAACGGTCAGTTTTCCCTGCTGATGGCCCTGAACCGCCCTGCCGCGCCGCGCATGAAGGATGTCGCGCCGTTTCTGGCGATGGACCGGACGACGCTGACGGCAAACCTGAAACCGCTCGAGCGCCGTGGATTGCTGGAAATCTCTGTCGATCCTGCCGACAAGCGTGGCCGCCTGCTGCGCCTGACTCCGGCCGGACACGAGATCCTGAAAGCGGCGGTTCCGGTCTGGCGGAAAACCCACGACGACATCGACCGGCTGTTGCCGAGCGGCGATCCCGACGGCCTGCGGGCGGAACTGATCGCCCTCTCTTGAAACGAAACGACACATCCACGAGGAATCACACCGGCCGTGGGGGCCGGTCATCCAGCCTCTGCGCGATCACGCCGGATCGTCGTCCCCCTTGATCGACGATGCGTGCGGATCTCCGTCGGGGAGGATCTCCCTGATGTAGTCGCGGGTTTTCCATTCCGGCGCGGGCGGTGTGCCCTCGCCCTCCCTCGGCACGTGTGGCGAGGGCTCCCGGTCCATCAGGTTCGGGACATAGCGCGGACAGTTCGGATAGATCTCGCATTCGATGCGCACCACCATCTTCGCACCGTAATGCCGATCGAGCGCTTCCGGGTCGGTCAGCACTTCCGCCTTGCCGTTGATCCGGATGCGCCGGCTCTTACCGTCGAAGGCGACGAACAGCAATCCGACATTCGGGTTCTTCGCGATATTGCCGACCGTACGGTACATCGAGTTCCCGTCATATTCGGGATATTCGAGAACGTTGGGACCGACGATCTTCACGAAGCCCGGATCGCCGGACCTGATGTTGCAATCGACATAGTCCTCGAAGGTCGAGGCGATGAAGAAGAACGGCGCGGCCTGGATGAAGGCGATCTCGTCGTCCCAGAACGCATAGTGCTTGCGGTTTCTCTCGATCGCCTCCGCCGTACGGCGTCCGTCGAAACGATCCTGCCAGTCGCGCATGCCCTCGTGAAAGAAGGCACGATCCTCGAAGACGTTCATTGCGTTACCTGCACGTGTCATGAGCCCGGACAGGTATCAAACACCGAAATGCCGGCTTCAGCTAGGCCGCCTGCCTGCGCGGCACCAGTGCCGCCGCTTCCCGGATCAGCTCCGGCCGCGCGCCATCGAGATGGGCGTTCTCGGAGAGGTGCCGCCGCCAGGCGCGGGCCCCGGCCCGACCCTGGAAGAGGCCGAGCATGTGCCGGGTGATGCTCTTCAGCGGGACGCCCTCGGCCATCCGGGCACCGGCATACTCCACCATCGCCTCGGCGATCTCCCACGGGTCGACCGGCGCACCTGCTTCGCCGTAGAAGCGGCGGTCGACATCGGAAAGGATCCAGGGCGTCTGGTAGGCGGCACGGCCGATCATGACCCCGTCGACATGGGAAAGCTGGCGCTCCGCCTCGTCGAGGCTCTGGATACCGCCATTGATGGAGACCGTGAGGTCCGGCCACGCCCGTTTCATCGCGTGGACCAGCGGATAGTCGAGCGGCGGGACGTCCCGGTTCTCCTTCGGGCTGAGTCCCTGCAGCCAGGCCTTGCGGGCATGGACGATGACGTGCCGGCAGCCGGCATCGCTGACCTGCCGGATGAAGTCGGGAAGCACCCTTTCCGGTATCTGGTCATCAACGCCGATGCGCGATTTCACTGTCACGGGAATGGAAACCGCCGCACTCATCGCCGCGACGCAGCGCGCAACGAGATCAGGCTCGCGCATCAGACACGCACCGAAGCTGCCGGATTGCACGCGGTCGCTCGGGCAGCCGACATTGATGTTCACCTCGTCATAGCCCCAGTCTTCGGCCATGCGGGCGCATTCCGCCATCGCTTCCGGCTCGCTGCCGCCGAGCTGTAGCACGACCGGATGCTCCGCCGCGTCGTAGCGCAGGAAGCGCGCGGCCTCGCCGTGCAGCAGGGCGCCGGTCGTCACCATCTCGGTATAGAGCACCACCCGCCGGCTGATCTGCCGCAGGAAATAGCGGTCGTGCCGGTCGGTCCAGTCCATCATCGGCGCGACGGATATGCGATGTGGTTGCGTGGCGGCCTGCATAGGCTCCTCGTCTAGTGACACGGCTCTTTGTTGCTCGGTTCCGCGCCCTTTATGGTCATGCCGTCGCTCAATCTCAAGTTTTTGCGGAGATCGGCAAGTCCCGGCGGGACCTCGCCGCCAGGGCCGGATCAGTCCGCCGGTCTCGCCCGCGCGATCTCCTCTGCCGACTGCGGGGATTTCCGCGAGGCGACCCGCGCCCTGAGCATCAGCACCAGAAAAACGACCGTTACCCCCACAGCGGTCACGCGCGCCATCACCTCGCCGAGGAAGAGCCACGCCCAGAACACCCCGAAAACCAGTTCGAGTACCATGATCATCCCGACATCGGACGCGCTGATATACCTCGCGCTGGCCGACAGCAGCGCGACGGATACCGGCACGACGACCAGGCCGAGCAGCAGCAAATAGGGAATGTCGTCTGCCGGTACATGGGGCAGCCCGCCGACCGCGAGGCCGACGATCGCGGCGAACAGCCCCGAGAGGGCAAGCGCCTGCGGCGCATAGGGTTTGAGACTGCTCCGCAATGCCGTCAGGTATCCGCCGACACAGAGAACGATCAGGAGGCTCACCCCGTAGCCGACTGGGTCTCCGGCCGTCCAGTCCCCGCGCGCCACCAGTGCCGCCCCGAAAGAGGCACCGAGAAGAGCGAGCACGAGCGACAGATCCAGACGCTCGCCGAGAAAGATCCGCGACAGCAGGGCCGCACCGAGCGGAATTGTTGCGACCACCGTGAGCACGCTCGACACCGGGATGAGTTTCGCGGCCAGAACGAACGCGACGGTGCTTCCGCTGAAAAGCAGCCCGGTCAGCAGCGTGCCGGGGCTCGGGACGCGGAAGAACCGCGCCCGCATTCGCGGATGAAGCGCCGCGAACAGCGAAAACGCGATCGCCGTCAGCCCGCCGCGCCAAACGATGACGGTCCAGCTCTCCGCACTGATCAGGCGGATCAGGGGAACATCGAAACTCAGGAGGAGAATCCCCGTCACCGCCAATATGGCGCCCTTGCGATACATCGGACCTCTGTACAGCGCGGACGTCGTTTATGCCATGTTCGATACGGAATGCCCGTGTTCGTGATGCGCTCGGTGGAAACAATCAATTCGCCGCATAGCCCTGTATCTGCGAGTTTCCGAACCCATTTCCATGCTGATTGCGAAAAACCTGCCGGAGACAACAATGAGCTGGAGCCCCTGTCCCGACCCGATCCTTGGCGACAAGGCCGCCTGTGACGCCATCGAGACCGTCATCGTACCGCGCGCGGTCGATCTCGGTGAAATGGAGGTGCGCCGCGCGCTGCCCAGCGTGAAGCGGCAGATGGTCGGCCCCTTCATCTTCTTCGACCAGATGGGCCCGGCGGAATTCCTGACCGACCAGGGCATCGACGTCCGCCCGCATCCGCACATCAACCTCGCCACCGTGACCTATCTTATGGAAGGCGAGATCATGCACCGGGACAGCCTCGGCACCGAACAGGCGATCCGCCCGGGTGCGGTGAACTGGATGAAGGCCGGCACCGGCATCGTTCACTCCGAACGCACGTCCGACGACCTGAAGAAGTCCGGCCAGCGTCTTTTCGGCCTGCAGACCTGGGTCGCGCTGCCGGAAGCCGAAGAGGAGACCCCGCCCGCGTTTCTGCATCACGCGGAGAACGAGATCCCTGCGATCGCCGACGGCAAGCTTTCCATGTATCTGATCGCCGGCTCCCTGCATGGCGTACGCTCGCCTCTGAAGACCGCGTCCGAGACGCTCTATGCAGACATAAAACTCGGCCATGGAGGCGCCTATGAGGTCGAGGCGAGTCACGAGGAGCGCGCACTCTACCTGCTCGACGGAGAGATCGAGATCGACGGCGACCGGCACGGGTCGGGCACTCTGCTGATCCTTCACCCGGGCATTCCCGCGACGGTCCGCGCGGCGGCAGACAGCCGCTTCATGCTGTTCGGCGGCGACCCTATGGAAGGGCCGCGCTACATCTGGTGGAACTTCGTCTCCTCCCGGCTCGAACGGATCGAACAGGCGAAGGAGGAATGGCGTCGCGGCCGCTTCGAGACCGTGCCAGGCGACGAGGCGGATTTCATCCCGCTTCCCGAAATCAAGGGACGCCCGCGCAAGGCCGTCGGCGGCCGCAGTTTCGACTGAGCGGCAGACCGCAAGAGTTGCGGGCATCCCGGTACCGGACTAGCCTTCGCGCAAACATGTCCGGGGGTCCCATGCCTGCTCTGAACCGTTTCGCCGCGCTGCTGCTCTGCGCGCTCCTCGGCGCCTGCGCAATCTCCAGCACCAGCACTTTCGAGGGCGGGCCAAGCCAGGGCAAGGCCATCGTGATTGTCGGCGGTGCGTTTCTCGTTCCCGATATCGGGCCGGCCATCCGGACCGATAATATCGAGGTCGTGGCCGCTCCGCTGCGCGTCCCGGCCGTGCTGTCCGAGGCCGAAGCCTCTTTCAGACGCTACGATCCGGCAACCGGCGAGGATCTGGACAAGCTTGTCCTGGAAGCACCCTCGCCCGAACTGGTTCCCGTTCCGCTCAGCAAGCCGAACTCGCTTCTCAGCCTTCCCGACAGGACGGATCGATTCGGAACCATGAATTACGCCATTGTCAAAGTGACCCCGGGAGACTGGTTCCTGGATCGCCAGATCGTCCGCTCGATGAACCGCACCACCATCGTCCGGTCGGTCAAGGAGAACAAATTGCGCGCGGGCGTTCCGGTGTTTCACATCGAAGCGGGCGAGGTTCTCTATGTCGGCGACGTGGTGCTGGCATCCGGACAATATCTGAGAGATCTCGATCCGGAGGAATACGGCCGGCTCCGTCCAAACAGCTGGAACCTCGCGATTGCCGGAGATGTAGAGACGATGAAAGCGAGCGTCGCCGAGCGCATCAATACCAGCCTGATCCGCTATCGCCCGATGCTCCAATTCGGCGGCTGACAGACGGGTTAGCTGACCGAGAAGTGCTGTAGGAAACCCGGATCCGGCTCAACGCCGAGCCCCGGCCCGCCCGGGAGCGCCACCGTGCCGCCGCTTTCCTTCACCTGCTCGCCGACCCGGAGCGGCTCGGTAAGCAGTTCCTCGCGGAAGCGGTTCGGCGTGGTGTCGTATTCCAGCATCGGCTGCACCGGATGCGCACCGCCGGGAAGGTCCGGCAGGGCCGCCAGCAGGTGCATGTTGGTCGCCACCGCGACTGCCGAGCCCCAGACATGGTTCACGATCGGGAGGAAATGCGCCTCGGCGAGCGCCCGGACTTTCAGATACTCCGTGATCCCGCCGAGCCCGCAGACCTCCGGCTGCAACACGTCGACGCATCGCTCGCGGATCAGATCGCGGAAGCCCCAACGGGTAAACTCGCCTTCCCCGCCGGCGATCGGCATGTCGAGCGCGGTGCAGAGATCGCGGTAGCCCTGCCGGTCCTCCGGCGCGACCGGTTCCTCGAACCAGGCGACGCCGAGCCGTTCCAGTTCACGCCCGAGCGGGATCGCCTCGCGGGCTGTGTAGGCGTGGTTGGCGTCGACCATCAGTCCGGTCTCCTCGCCGATGGATCTCCGGACGGTCTCGACCAGCGCGATATCGGTTTTCGGATCGATTCCGATCTTCATCTTCATCGCCCTGTAGCCGGCATCGCGGATCGCCGCACTATCGACGGCAAAGCGCTCTTTGAGATCGGGCACGCGCTGCAGCATCATGCCGTAACCGTAGACAGGGATACGGTCGCGGAAGGCGCCGCCGAGCAGGCGGTAAAGCGGCACGCCGTGGACTTTCCCCGCGAGGTCCCAGAGCGCGATGTCGACGCCGGAGAGCGATTGCAGCGGCATGCCCTTCTGGCCGTGGTCGCGCATCAGGTTGTAGACCTTGTGCCAGATGACCTCGCGCGCCAGCGGATCCATTCCGATCACCATCGGCTGGATCACCCTCTCGACGATGGCCTTGTTGGCGAAGGCGATGTCGCCACCGCCGAAACATTCCCCCCAGCCGGTCAGTCCCTCGTCGGTCGAGATCTCGACCAGGTGAGCCGTCCGCTTCAGGTAATATTGCTGGGAATAACCGAGTTCTTCGCTGAGGTCGTACTGCAGCACGTGGCTGCGGACCGATGTGATCTTCATCGCGCGGATTTCCACTCCCTTTCCTGCCGGGAGACCTTGCCACCTCCCTGACACCGCGAGACTAGCCCGTTCCGCAGCGTATTAAAATCCGCTGTTCTACTTGGCGCGCGCCGCCCGCGCGCTGCGCCGGGTCGCGAGCAGCAGGTTGGTCTCCGAGGTCGCGATGCCTTCGATCAGGCGGATGCGGCGCAGCACGTCGTCGAAATCGGTCAGCGTCTCGGCGCCGATTTCCGCGATCAGATCCCACTTGCCGTTGGTCGAATGGATCGCCCCGACCGCGCCGATGCCCGTCAGCTGGCGGACCACGTTCTCGGTGCCGCGCCCTTCGATCTCGATCAGCATGATTCCGCGCACCGGCATCTCCTGCGCGTCGCCCCGGAGCACCACGGTGTAGCCGAGAATGTGCCCGTCCCGCTCCAGCCGCTCCAGCCGGCTGCGCACCGTCGCGCGCGAGACCTCCAGGATCGCCGCGAGTTCCGAGATCCCGGCACGGCCGTCCCGCCGAAGCGCGGCGATCAGTTTCTCGTCAATTGCATCCATTGCTCAAACTGTCACTTTTCCCTATCAGTTTGAGCATATCATCAATCATTTCGCGCAAATTGATATCTTTTTTGCGCCATCGCCTTTCCCGCATAGTTCGACAGCATGTGTCGGCGGGCTGCTTTCCGATCGACAGAGTGGAGCAATCAATGACCGATCCCCGTTCATGTGTTCTTGTCGGCGCCCCTGTCCAGATCGGCGCGGGCCAGCCCGGCTGCCTGATGGGGCCGGACGCCTTCCGCACCGCCGGGCTCGGCCGAGCCTTGCAAAGCCTCGGCCATGCCGTCGAGGATCTCGGGAACTGCACGGCCGCACCGCTCGGCGAACGGATCCATCCGAACAGGGCGATCAAGAACCTCACCGAAACCGCCGGCTGGGTGCAGACGCTGACCGAAGCCGCCTACGAGGCGAAGCGCGGCGGACGGACGCCCATCTTTCTCGGCGGCGACCACGCCCTTGCGGCCGGAACGCTTCCCGGCATCGCGAAGGCGGTGCGCGAGGAAGGCCGGGAACTCTTCGTCCTCTGGCTCGACGCCCATACCGACTATCACGACCTCGACAGCACGGAGAGCGGCAACCTGCACGGCGTGCCGGTTGCCTATTTCACCGGCCGCAGCGGCTTTGGCGGCTATTTCCCGCCCCTCGAGGTGCCGGTGAAACCGGAAAACATCACCATGATGGGCATCCGCTCCGTCGACCCGGCGGAACATCGCGAGCTGCTGGACAAGCCGATCGAAGTGATCGACATGCGGGCAATCGACGAGCGCGGCGTCAGCGTCCTGCTGAACGACTTCCTGCGGCGGGTCGAGGAAGCGGACGGCGTTATCCATGTCAGCCTCGACGTCGATTTCCTCGATCCGGAAATCGCCCCCGCGGTCGGCACCACCGTTCCCGGCGGCGCAACCTTCCGCGAAGCCCATCTGATCATGGAAAAACTCTACGATTGCGGCCGCGTCGGCTCGCTCGACCTCGTCGAACTGAACCCGTTTCTCGACGACCGCGGCAGGACCGCCCGCCTTATGGTCGACCTGACCGCGAGCCTTTTCGGCCGCAAGGTCATGGACCGGCCGAACCGCCCCTATTGAGACCACGCAACCACGGAGACCATCATGGGCCACGCCGCAGCAAACCTCATCGCCACGGAACAGCGTCTCGGCGCGCATAACTACAAGCCGCTCGATGTTGTGCTCACGCGCGGCGAAGGCGTCCATGTCTGGGATGTGGACGGCAAGCAGTATCTCGACTGCCTCTCCGCCTATTCAGCCGTGAACCAGGGCCACTGCCACCCGAAGATCCTGGAGGCGATGATGACGCAGGCGAAAAAGCTGACCCTGACCTCCCGCGCCTTCCACAACGACCAGCTCGCCGGTTTCTACGAGGACATCGCGCGGCTCACCGGCAGCCACAAGGTGCTGCCGATGAATTCCGGCGCCGAGGCGGTCGAGTCCGCGATCAAGGCGGTGCGCAAATGGGGCTACGAGCAAAAGGGCGTGGCCGAGAACCAGGCCGAGGTCATCGTCTTCAGCAACAATTTCCACGGCCGCACGATCGGCGTCGTCGGATTCTCCACCGATCCGGTCGCACGCGGCAATTTCGGTCCCTTCGCGCCGGGCTTCCGGGTGGTGAAGTTCGGCGATATCGCGGCCTTCGAGCAGGCGATCAACGCCAACACCGTCGCCGCCCTTATCGAGCCGATCCAGGGCGAGGCCGGCGTGATCATCCCGCCCTCCGGCTATTTCACGCGGATGCGGGAGCTCTGCACCGAACACAACATCACCCTCATCCTCGACGAGATCCAGACCGGGCTCGGCCGCACCGGCAAGCTGCTGGCGGAGGAGCACGAGGGCATCGAGGCGGACGTGACCCTGGTCGGCAAGGCGCTTTCGGGCGGCTACTACCCGGTCTCGGCCGTACTTTCGAACTCCGACGTGCTCGGTGTCCTGCAGCCGGGCCAGCACGGCTCGACCTTCGGCGGAAATCCGCTCGCCTGCGCCGTCGCGCGGGCCGCGCTCGACGTGCTGGTGAACGAGGGCATGGTAGAGAACTCGGCCGAACAGGGCGCCTATTTCAAGCGGGAACTCGAGGGCATCCGCTCGAACGCGGTGAAGGAGGTCCGCGGCCGCGGCCTGATGCTGGCGGTCGAGCTGGAGCCGGAAGCGGGCGGCGCCAGGAAATACTGCGATGCGCTGAAGGAGCGCGGAATCCTCGCCAAGGACACCCACGAGCATTCCATCCGCATCGCCCCTCCGCTGGTCATCACTCGCGACCAGGTCGACTGGGCCCTGGAGCGCTTCGGCGACGTGCTGACCAACGTGCATTGAGGAGGAGTAGGCCGGCACTTATCCCCTGGCGAGCGCCTGCAGGCCAAAGAGCCCGGGTTCCGGATGGGTGATGCGGTAGACCGGCACGGTCTCCAGATACGCGCTCATCCGGCCCTTGGCGTTGAAGGCGGCCCGGAACAGGTCGGCGCGGAACCGCGCCCCCAGATTCTGCAGCACGCCGCCCGCAAGGTAGACCCCGCCGCGGGCTCCGGCCGTCAGGGCCGCATTGCCCGCGACGGTCCCGAGGAAGCATGCGAACCGGTCCAGTGCCTCCTGCGCCGCGGGACAGCCTTCCTTGTCGAGTCGCTCCACAACCTCCTCGCCCGTGGCCGGATCGAGGTCGAGCCCATCCCGCTCTGCGATGGCGGCGAAGATGTTGACAAGCCCGGGCCCGGAAAGGACGTCCTCCGCCGAGACGTGGCCGAGGCGCCGCCGGAGGAGAGCGATCAGTTCCGCCTCTTCCCCGTTCGAGGCGGCGAGCGTCGCATGGCCGCCCTCGCCGTCGAGGACATGCCAATCCTCGCCCGACGGCACGGCGACACCGACCCCGAGGCCCGTTCCCGGCCCCAGAACAAGCTTCGGCCGGCGCGCGACCTCGATCCCGGTCTGCACCGCATCGAGATGATCGTCGGCAAAGTGCGGCAGCGCCGCGGCGACCGCGGCGAAATCGTTCATCAGTCCGAATCGGGCCCAGCCGAAGCGCTCCCGGACGGCATCGCGCGAAAACTGCCAGGGACAGTTGGTCAGCCTGATCCGGTCGCCGGACACCGGCCCGGCAACCGCCACGATCGCGCTCTTCGGCCGCTCCGGCGCGGGGATAGGTTCCAGAAACGCCTCAAGCGCGGCCTCCAATCCCGCAAGCTCCGCGGTCTTGAAGACGCACTCGCTGCGCAGCCCGTCTCCGTCGGTCAAGGCCAGTCTCAGATTGGTGCCGCCGAGATCTCCGATCAAAACCCTCGCACTCATCTGCCGCCCATTTCCTCCACTGCCAACAGACTGCGCCTTCGAACGTAGCACGGCGTCCGGAAGACGCGAGTCGCCCGGGCGACCACACATGCGCTGACGGAGGCGTGACTTCACACCCGGCGCCGGATCGGGCATATGCCATGTCAGGCGAATATGGGAAATGCCAATGGAAAGTATCTATTACGTCCTCTCATGGGCCTGTCACCGGCGCTGCAAGCATTGCTACGAGGAGCGCTTCCGGCCCTATGTGCGCGACGAACTGAAGGCGGTCGTCAGCGCGGCGGAGGAGAATTTCCCGAAGATCATCGCCAACCTGCCGGAGCGCCTGACCTATCTCGACCTCGAACAGCCGGACGATTCCGCGCCCGGCGGCTATGTCGAGCGCACCAGCCGGATCATCGTTTCCGGCGGCGAGGTTCTGATCGACCCGGTGCGCGAGACCATCCTCTATCCGGCGCTGGAACAGATCCGGGACAAGTACCGTGCACAGGGCGGGGTCAAGCTCGTGGTGCAGACCACCGGCGACCTGCTGACCGAGAAGATCATCGAGGAACTCCTGGAGCGCGGCATCTACATGATCTCCGTCGCGGGCATGGACGACTTCCATGTCGGCATGGAAGGCGAGAAACGGGTCCCGCTGCAGGAGCAACTGGTCCGCTGGTTCGAGGCGGCCGGGATGCGCCCCTTCGTGCACGAACCCGCGAAGCGCGCCTGGGAAGACGGCGGACCGGCCTTCTCCTTCTTCGGCGCCACCGAGGACGCCTGGATCGGCAAGATCTGGCCGCGCGGGCGGGCCTGGTCGAACGGCCTGTCGCGCGCCACCATCGCCGACAATTTCTGCAATGCCTGGTCCGGCGGCCTCAATTTCCTGAACCGGCGCTATTCCGGCTCCGAGGTCTCCATCGACCCGAACGGCGACGTCTTCCCGTGCTGCCTCAAGACCAAGGCGCCGCTCGGCAACCTGACCGAGGAACGGCTGGAAGACATCATCGACAGCCTGGTCGGCCATCCGGCCTTCGAGGCGATCTCGATGGGGCATCCGGAACGCATGGGGATCGCCCACGGCTGGGATGTGGAGACCTTCCTCAAGAAATCGGAGACGGTGACGGTCGACGGCCGCCCCTACCGCAATCTCTGTATCGGTTGCGACCGCTTCCACACCGAAGTGCTGGCCGGCGTGCTCGAGGAGGCGCGGCTCAAGCGGTTCTCCCTAAAGAACCGGGACGCGGCTGACTAGGACCGCGGTCCGCTGGTCGCGAGCAGCACCGAATAGACACTTGTCGTCGCGGTGATGAAGAGCCGGTTCCTCTTCGGACCTCCGAAACAGAGGTTCGAGACCGTCTCCGGAACAAAGATCTTTCCGATCAGGGTTCCATCGGGGTGGTAGCAGTGCACGCCATCGGCGGCGCTGGTCCAGATCCGGCCGCGATTGTCGAAGCGGAAACCGTCGAAAACGCCGTTTTCGCACTCCGCGAAGACCGCCCCGCCCGTCAGCCGGTTGTCCTCCGTCACGTCGAAGACGCGGATATGTTTCGGAGCACCCGGATAGCGCGTCGCGCCGCTGTCCGCGATGTAGAGCTTCGACTCGTCGAGCGAAAAGGCGAGCCCGTTCGGGCAGGTGAAGTCGTCGGTGACCTGGGTGATCGCGCCCGTGTTGCCGTCGATCCTGTAGACATGCTGACCGCCGATCTCCTCCGCGCTCTCGAAACCTTCATAGTCCGATTCGATTCCGTAGGCCGGGTCGGTGAACCAGATCGAGTCGTCCGACTTCACCACAACATCGTTCGGGCTGTTGAAACGCTTGCCTTCGAAGCGGTCGGCGAGGGTCTCGATCGTGCCGTCATGGTTCGTCCGCGTGACGCTGCGGCTGCCATGCTCGCAGCAGATCACCCGTCCCGCGCGGTCGAGGGTACTGCCGTTCACATTGGCGCTCTCGTTGGCGCGGAACACGCCGACCGCGCCGGAGCACTCGTCCCAGCGCAGCCGCCGGTCGTTCGGAATGTCGCTCCAGATCACCGATTTATAGGCCGGGACATAGACTGGTCCCTCGGTCCATTTCCCTCCGGTCCAGAGCCGTTCCACCGTCTCGATGATCTTGACGCTTCTTCTGAACCGCTCGTCCCGAATCTCATAATCGCTCGCGGCCATGTCCCGTCCCCCCAACCGGATGAAATGCGCGGTCATTCTTGCGCAAGCCGGACGTGAGGTCTTCCCATTTTCGGCCCAAGTCGGCAGGCTTCCTCTCAACAGTAGGGATTGCAGGGGGAAACGATGGAAGAGCGCTACGATGCCAAGGCCCTGGCCGACTTCGCCACGGGACTGTTCGAAGCGGCCGGGCTTGACGCGGACAAGGCAGGGACGATCGGCCCTCTCCTGGTCGAGGCCGATCTCATGGGCCATACAACCCACGGCTTGCAGCTCTGCGCCCCTTACCTGAAAGCCCTTGAAGACGGAACGATGGAGAAGCGGGGCGGGCCGGAAGTGCTGAGCGACCGCGGCGCCGCCGTCACCTGGGACGGCCGCCGCCTGCCCGGCGTCTGGCTGACAGCACGGGCAGTCGATCTCGGGGTCGAGCGGGCGAAACTATACGGCACCGCCAGCATCGCGATCCGCCGCAGCCACCATATCGCCTGTCTCGCCGTCTTCCTCGAGCGGGCGACCCGGCACGGCTGCATGGTCCAGATCACGTCCTCCGACCCGGCTGTGGCCAGCGTCGCACCCTATGGCGGGACCGAACCGCTGTTCACTCCGGACCCGATCGCGGTCGGCATCCCGACCGGCGGCGACCCGATCCTGGTCGACACCAGCGCCTCGATCACGACGAACGGCCTGACCGGACGCCTTCACGGAGAAGGCAAGAAGCTTCCGGGAAAGTGGGTGCAGGATGCGCAGGGCACGGCGAGCGACGACCCGGCGGTGCTGTTCACCGATACCCCGGGCACGATCTTGCCGATAGGCGGGAAGGAATACGGCCACAAAGGTTACGGCCTTGCGCTGATGATCGAAGCCCTGACGCAGGGCCTCGCCGGTCATGGACGGGCGGATCCTGCCGAAGGCTGGGGCGCCGGGGTCCATATCCAGGTGAGCGATCCGACCGCCTTTTCCGGCAGCGCTGCCTTCACCCGGCAGATCGATCACATCGTCGAGCGCTGTCTCGCGAACAAACCGGTTGCGGGCGGACCGCCGGTCCGCCTGCCGGGAGGAAGTGCGCAGACGAAGAGGGCCGAGGCACACGCATCGGGGCTTGGTCTGTATCCCGGCATTATGGAAGCGCTCACCCCGTGGGCGGACAAATACGGACTGGCGACACCAAATCCGATCTGAAGCTCAAGAAGAAACCTAACCCATTAAAATATATACACTTTAATTACTCAACGCCTGCGCGAAACATTGCGTTGCTGCAACGCAATGTTTCCTCGGCGCGACGGGTTCAATCCCTTGCCAAGGGCATTTCAGCCTGCGATGCTTTCGACTTCAAACGGTCCGGACATTCTGTCCGACGGCGGGTCGGCAACGGACGCCTCCTCCGCCACCCAAGAAACCGGAAACGAACAGGAGTGGACATGAAGAGAATTCTTGCTGCGTCTGCGTTGGCTTCGCTGGCGCTCGTCTCGACAATCCCGGCGGCTCTCGCCGGCAAGGCCGACGACACTTTGAATATCGTGTGGGAACGCGAGCTGGAGAACGTCGACAACTATTTCAACACCGCCCGTGAAGGCATCATCTTCTCCCGACTGACGTGGGACGGCCTGCTGTACCGCGATCCGAAGACGATGGACTACGTGCCGCTGATCGCAAAGTCCTACAAGTGGGTCGACGACGTCACGCTGGAGTTCGAGCTGCGTGAGGGTCTGACCTTCCATAACGGCGAGGAACTCGACGCCGACGATGTCGTCTACACCTACAACTGGGTTTCCAATCCGGACAACGGTGTGAAGACCCAGCGCAACGTCAACTGGATCAAGGAAGCGAAGAAGCTGGGCAAGTACAAGGTCCAGGTGATCCTGAAAGCGCCGTTCCCGGCTGCGCTCGAATTCGTCTCCGGTTCCGTGCCGATCTACCCGAAGGACTATTACGAGAAAGTCGGGCCGGACGGCATGGGTCAGAAGCCGGTTGGCTCCGGCCCCTACAAGGTTGTCGAACTCGAGCCCGGCAAGAGGGTCGTCTGGGAGAAGTTCGATGGCTACATGAAGGACGGTCCGAAAGGCACGCCGACCATCGGCAAGATCGTCCAGCGCACCATCCCGGAGCGCAACACCCAGATCGCCGAACTGCTCGCCGGTCGTGCCGACTGGATGTGGCGGGTCCCGGCGGACCAGGCTGACCGCCTGCAGTCTTCCGGCAAGGTGCAGGTCGTCAACGAGCAGACCTTCCGGATCGGCTACATCACCATGGATGCCGCCGGCGTCACCGGCGACACGCCGCTGAAGAACCCGCTGGTCCGCAAGGCCATCGCACATGCGATCGACCGTGACGCCATTGTGAAGGCTCTGGTCCGCGGAAAGTCACAGGTCGTCCACTCCGCCTGTTTCCCGAGCCAGTTCGGCTGCGACACGGACGTGACCAAGTATCCCTACGATCCAGCCAAGGCGAAGGCCCTGCTGGCCGAGGCCGGTTACCCGGACGGATTTGAAATTCCGTTCTTTGCGTACCGCAACCGCGATTACGCCGAGGCCATGATCGGGTTCCTGAACGCGGTCGGCATCAAGGTGAATTTCGGCTACCTGAAATACGCCGCTCTGCGGGACAAGATCCGGGCGAAGGAAGTGCCGATGGCCTTCATGACCTGGGGCTCCTACTCGATCAACGACGTCTCCGCGATCACCAGCAACTTCTTTACCCACGGCAAGGACGACCTCGCCCTTGACGATCAGGTGAAAGCGGCATTGGACAAAGGCGACACCACGGTCGACCCGGCGGCCCGCAAGAAAGCCTACAGCGAAGCCTTGAACCGCATCGCCGACCAGGCCTACTGGCTGCCGCTCTGGTCCTACAACACGAACTACGCGTTCTCGACGGATCTCGACTTCACCCCGACCTCCGACGAGATCCCGCGCTTCTTCACCGCCAAGTGGAAGTAAGCTGAACCTTTCCGTCCCGATCCCGGCACCAGCCGGGATCGGGATCAATAGGTAGAGCCGGGAGGGGCACATTCCCTTGCGTACCCGGCCATATCGGATTTAGAGGCATGCTGGTCTACACTTTGAAACGCCTGGTCGTGGCTTTTCTCGTCGCCGTCACGGTTTCGGGGATCACTTTCTCCCTGACCTACCTGGCCGGCGATCCGGCCGTTGCGATGGCCGGCGAGACGGCGAGCGATGCGGATATCGAATATATCCGCGAACTCTATGGCTTCGATCGGCCGATCTACGTGCAATATCTGGAATGGTCCGCCAAGGCCATTCGCGGAGATTTCGGTCAGAGTTTCTATTTCAGGCTCCCGGTCGCAGATTTGCTGCTCGAACGTCTGCCGGTCTCGATGACGCTCGGCGTCTGCGCCATCAGCTTCGCGATCATCCTCTCTATCCCCCTCGGCGTGCTTGCCGCGATGCGGCCGAACAGCCTGATAGACCGGCTGGCTCTGGGCATCTCGGTGGTCGGCCAGGCAATGCCAAGCTTCTGGTTCGCCTTGATGCTGATCGTGATCTTTGCCGTCTGGTATCCGATTTTGCCGACAACCGGATCGGAGAGCTGGGAACATTTCATCATGCCGACCGTCGTGCTCGGCTACTACGCGACGCCGGCCATCATGCGGCTGACCCGAACGGGTATGCTCGAAGTGCTCGGCTCCGACTATATACGCACCGCACGGGCCAAGGGGCTGCCGCAACATGTCGTGCTGTTCAAGCACGCGCTGCGCAACGCGGTGATCCCGGTGGTCTCTCTTGCGGCCGTTCAGTTCGGATTCATGCTCGGCGGGTCCATCGTGATCGAGAGCATCTTCGCGCTGCATGGGGCGGGCTATCTCGCCTGGGAATCGATCGGCCGCAACGATCTGCCGGTGGTGCAGGCCGTGGTGCTGGTTTTCTCGCTGTTTTACATCGTTCTCACTTTTCTCTCGGATCTGCTGAATGCCTGGCTCGATCCGCGGATCCGGGTGGGCTGACGCCATGACGACGACCGTTGCAAATCGCGG
The DNA here is from genome assembly GCF_965216895.1 of Nisaea sp. Taxonomy (GTDB): domain Bacteria; phylum Pseudomonadota; class Alphaproteobacteria; order Thalassobaculales; family Thalassobaculaceae; genus Nisaea. The sequence continues at coordinate 4,175,649 of NZ_OZ244205.1, read as the reverse complement.
ACTTCCGGCGGCAGAGGACATTGTCGGCCCGACGCCGGGCCAGCAGCTCCGCCGTCGCATTTTCGGCCATCGCGGACTGATAATCGGGGGCAGCATCCTCGGAATCATGTTCCTCATGGCGCTGACGGCTCCCTTCCTCGCGCCGCACGATCCGTATTTCCAGGAACTGCTCGCACGAGTGCAGCCGCCTGTATGGGTGACCGGGGACTGGAATCACATTCTCGGCACCGACCAGCTCGGCCGGGACTATTTTTCCAGACTGATGTATGGCGCCCAGATCTCTCTGCTGATCGGGTTCGCCGCAGCCACCATCTCCGGGATCATCGGCACCGCGATGGGCGTCGCGGCGGGCTATTTCGGCGGCCGCGTCGACATGGTGGTCACCTTCCTGATCACCGTGCGCCTCTCGATGCCCGTCGTCCTTGTCGCCCTTGCCGTCGTGGCGCTCATCGGCGGCTCTCTCACTGTGGTCATCAGCGTGCTGGGACTGTTGCTCTGGGATCGCTATGCCGTCGTCATGCGTTCTGCGACCCAGCAGATCCGGCAGATGGACTATGTCGCCGCGGCCCGCGCGGTCGGCTGCTCCACGCCGCGCATCCTGCTGACCGAAATCATGCCGAACATCGTCAACAACCTGATCGTGGTGGCGACCCTGGAGATGGCGCACGCCATCCTGCTCGAAGCCGCCCTGTCCTTCCTCGGCATGGGGGTTCAGCCCCCGACCCCGTCCTGGGGCCTGATGGTTTCGGAAGGCAAGGATTACATTCTCTTCGAATCCTGGATGATCATGATTCCTGGCGTCGCCCTGTTCCTGCTCGTGCTCGCGATCAACCTGGTCGGCGACGGCATCCGCGACGTGACCGCGCCGGAGGCCCGGAACTGATGCAGGCAACCCGACCCACCCGAACTGGAGTGTAACGTGTCAGCCGTTCTCGAAGTCAAAGGCCTCACGGTCGACATCCCGGTCGCGGCCGGCGACCTGCATGCGGTGCGCGGCATCGATTTCTCCGTCGAGAAAGGCGAGACTCTCTGCATCGTCGGCGAGTCCGGCTGCGGCAAGTCCCTCACCTCGCTCTCGATCATGGGCCTGCTCCCGAAACGGGCGAAGATCAAAGCCGACAGGATGGAATTCACCGGCACCGATCTGCTCGGATTGAAGGAAAGGGAACTCTCGGCTATCCGCGGGAACCGGATGGCGATGATCTTCCAGGAACCGATGACCTCGCTGAACCCGGCCTATACCATCGGCAACCAGTTGATGGAGCCCTATGTCCGGCACAAGAAGGCAAGCGACAGGGAAGCCCGCGAGCGGGCGATCTACCTGCTGGAACGGGTCGGCATCACCGCGGCGGCAAGCCGTCTCTCGCAGTATCCGCACCAGCTTTCGGGCGGCCTGCGCCAACGCGTGATGATCGCCATGGCGCTGATGTGCGATCCCGAACTGATCATCGCCGACGAACCGACAACCGCGCTCGACGTCACCATCCAGGCGCAGATCCTGCACCTGCTGGCCGAGCTGCGGAACGAATTCAACTCCGCGCTGATCCTGATCACCCACGATCTCGGCGTCGTCGCCCGGGTCGCGGACAAGGTGGCCGTGATGTATGCCGGCAAGATCGTCGAGGCCGGCACGGTCGAGGAGATCTTCAACGCACCGCTGCACCCCTATACCCAGGGCCTGATAAACTGCATCCCGGTACCGGGCAAGACCGCGCGCGGTTCCCGCCTCGGCTCCATTCCCGGCATCGTGCCGACGCTGATCGGCGACATCCGGGGTTGCAGCTTCCGCAACCGCTGCGCCTTCGCGCATGACGCCTGCGACACCCAGGACCCCTATCACACGCTCGGCCCGGGGCGCGGCTATCGCTGCACCCTCGATGTCGCGACCTGCCAAGCCAATGCCAAGGAGCTTGTATCCGCATGACCGGAGCGCCCATCCCTCCCGTCCTCGAAATGCGGGACGTGACCAAGACCTTCATGATCCGCCGCGGCATCTTCAGCCCGAAACAGCCGCTGCACGCCGTCAACGGTATCTCGCTGAAAATCGAGAAGGGCGACGTGCTCGGCCTGGTCGGCGAATCCGGCTGCGGCAAGTCCACGCTCGCCAAGATGCTGCTCGGTCTCGAACCGCCGACAGCTGGCGAGATCTTCATCGACGGCGAGCCGGCCTACCAGGGCGGCAACCGTACCGAGATCGCGCGCCGCATCCAGCCGATCTTCCAGGACCCCTATTCCTCGCTGAACCCGCGCAAGACCATCGGCTCCATCGTCTCGCTGCCGCTGCGCGTCCACAAGGTCGGCGAGCCGTCGAGCTGGCGCAAGTCGGTCGAGGACATCCTCGATATCGTCGGTCTGCCGCGCCGGGTCTATGACAGCTACCCGAACCAGCTTTCCGGCGGTCAGCGCCAGCGCGTCGCCATCGCCCGCGCGCTGATCATGAAGCCGGAAATCGTCATCTGCGACGAGCCGACTTCCGCGCTGGACGTCTCGGTACAGTCGCAGATCCTGAACTTGCTGATGGATCTGCGCGAGGAACTGGACCTGACCTACGTTCTGATCAGCCACAACCTCGCCGTGGTCGAGCATATCGCGACCAAGGTGGCGGTGATGTATCTTGGCCGCCTCGTCGAGGAGACCGATACAGCGGCCCTGTTCGAGAAGGCGCGGCACCCTTATACCGAAGCACTTCTCGGCTCGGTGCTGACACCGGAGCCGGGCCTCGGCGTGCCGGACAGTGGTCTCGGCATTGCCTTCCCGAATCCGATCAACCCGCCGAGCGGCTGCACCTTCCATCCGCGCTGCGTGAAGGCCTTCGGACCGTGCTCGCAGACCAATCCGCCGGTGATCCAGGACGCCGACGGCAAGGTCGAATGTCATCTCTACGCGTAAGGTCCTTGGGTCTCCGCTAGCGAGTCATTCGAGCGTCATGGTCAGCGGATAATCTGCCGTCCACTCGCTCCTCAGATTCCGGGACCGTCATGACGCTCACCTTCGCCACCTACAACATCCAGTTCGGCCTCGGCCAGGACGGAAAATTCGATACATCGCGCATCGCCGACGCGGTCGCAGAGGCCGACATCGTCTGTTTCCAGGAAGTCGTGCAGGGCTGGCCGCGCGACGATTTCGAGGACCAGGCGGCGACCATCGCCGGGCGGCTGAACTATTTCTACGTCTTCGGCTCCACCTTCGATGTCGACGGGAGCTTCCGGGACGAGGCCGGCAAGGTGGTGAACCGCCGCCGCACCTTCGGCAACATGGTGGCGAGCCGCTGGCCGATCTCCGCCTCCCGCACCCTGCACCTGAGGAAGAAACCGTCTCCGGGCGTGTTCGACCTGCAGCGCTGTGCCGTCGAGGCCATCGTCGAACTGCCAAGCGGTCCGATCCGGGTCTACAGCACCCACCTCGGCCACCAGGCGCCGTCCCACCGCATGCCGCAGGTCGAGGCGCTGCGCGAATACATTTTCCGCGCGCCTTACGAAGGCGCACCGATCGACGCTCCGCATCCGCTGCCGCCGGACTCGGCCTTCGACTGGACGGAGGGTCTTCCGTTCGTCCCCGCACCGAACAGCGCCATCCTCGCCGGCGATTTCAACTGCCGCCCGACATCCGAGGAATACGCACATCTCTGCGGCGATCCCCACCCGAAGCACGGCCGCGCGCGGCATTACGACCAGCTCGTCGACACCTGGGTCGTCTCGGGGCACGAAGAGGAAGGTGTCTCGACGATCTACACCCGCGAGGGCGACTACAAGATCGACCATGTGCTGGTAACCGACGATCTGGCCGCGAAGGTGACGGGCAGCCGGGTCGCGACAGAGGTCACCGCCTCCGATCACTACCCGATCTTCGTCGAATTCGACCTCTGAGTTGCGCGGCTCATGCGTTTGTTTTCGCCTTCCGCCCACGCCGCGCTACCGCTTCCCGGTGTGCGATGTAGGAGACGCTGCCGACGATGATCGCCGCACCGATCCATGTGAAGATCTCCGGCACTTCGCCGAAGATCGCGAAACCGATGATGGCGGACCAGATCAGCTGGACAAATTTGATCGGCTGGATCGCAGACATCTCGGCGACCTTGAAGCCCTGGGTCATCAACAGGTGCCCGAGCGTCGCCAGCCCGGCGGTGATGGCGACCAGGACCAGTTCCTCGAAAGTCGGCGAGCGCCAGACATAGATCGCGGGAATCAGGGTGAAGAGCGTGACGAAGACCGAGAGATAGGCGACCACCGCCGGGCCGCTCTCGGTCAGCGTCAGTTTCTTCGCGACGATATCGGCGCAGGCGAAGACCGGCGCCGCGATCAGCATCGCGATTGCCCCCGGATCGACGACCGCGAAACCCGGGCGGATGATGATCAGCGCACCGAGCAGGCCGGTGACGATGGCGATCATGCGCCGGATGCGGATCGCTTCGCCCAGAAAGAGGGCGGCAAGGAGCGTTGTGTAGACCGGCGCTGTAAAGCCCATCGCCGTCACTTCCGCCAGCGGCATGCGCGACATGGCGTAAAACCAGAGCAGTACCCCGCCGCCATGCAGGAACCCGCGCAGGGCATGCATCGGGAGCCTGGCGTTGCGGACATCCGAGGGCCGCAGCTTCAGGAAGAACGGAGCCATGAAAACGAGCGCGAAGGCGTAGCGCAGGAAGCCCGTCTGTACCGGATCGAGAGTCGCGCCGACATAGCGCACGATCGCCATGAAACTGGAAAAGACCAGCCCGGAAAGGGCGATCCAGATCATGCCCTGAACATTGGGCGATATGGCGAGGAACCGGGACTGGAGCTCTCGGAACAGGGCGAGGATCATCTTTGCCTGTCGGAAAGAATAAGGATTTATTGCCCTCTACTATTTCATATCAGGGAAATAAAAACAGCCTTTCGCGCAACCGGGAGTCACCGACCAGGCAAGAATATCGGGCCGCCCTAGTCCTCCTCGACGCTGGCGAGCAGATGAAGGCGCGCTTTCTGGGCTCCGCGGATATGCTCTCGCATCAACCGCTCGGCCAGTTCCGCATCCTTCGCCGCGATCGCCTCGACGATCGCGGCGTGCTCCTTCTTGGCCTCCTCCGAACGGCCTTCGACCTCCATGGTCGTCGGCCCCAGCAGGGCCATCGCGTCCTGCAGCACATTGAGAGTCTTCAGAAGATACCTGTTATGGGCCGCGTGATAGAGCGCGCTGTGGTAACGGCGGTTATGCCCGGCCACCGACGACGGCCGCCCCTTGCTGCCCGGATCCAGCGAGACCAACTCCTCCAGGATCGCGACCTCCGCCTCCGACGCCCGGCGCGCCGCGAGCCCCGCCGCCGTGCCCTCAAGAACCTCGCGCATGAAATAGAGCTCCATGATCGCCTGGTGGTCCAGCTCCGAAATCACCATGCCGCGATAAGGCGCGAAGCTGAGCAGCCCGTCCGCCTCGAGGCGCCGGAAAGCTTCGCGCACCGGCGTCCGGCTGACATCGAGTTTCTCCGCCATCTCGTTTTCGCGCACCCGCTGGCCCGGCTTCAGTTCGCCCGAGCGAATGGCCTCCTTCAGTCTCAGATAGGCCGTCTCGCCACGAGGCTCCCCTGCCGGGGCGCAGTGACCATCCTTCGCTAGACGCTTGCGGGCCATGACCGCTCCACTCTCTGCCCGGCGGCCGATCGGCGCCGGATACACGAACCGAAGAGTCACCTTAATGTAACCGCCGTCCGGCTCCCACCAAGAAGTCCCGAGCCATGGAGATGTCGCTGGCCCGGACTTTGCGGGTCGGCTAGGGTGTCCCGCCTTCAAAGAATGAAACCGGTCCCGCCATGCCATACGTCTATCCGATTCCGAATCTCCTGCCACAGGAGCTCGTCGCCGAGATCAACAACAGGATGAAATCCGAGCCGGATGCCTGGGTGGATGGAAGCCAGACGGCCGGAAAGGAGAAGGGCAGGAAAAAGAACCTGGAACTGGCGGCCGACAGCGACCTGCGGGTACAGATTTCCGATGCCATCACGACGGTGCTGCGCGACTACCAGCGCCGGGAGTCCCTGCTCTTCACGTTCCTCGCGGCGCCGTCGAAAATCGGCAAGTTCCTGGTCTCGAAGACTGCCAAGGGCGGTACCTATGGCGACCACATGGACAACAACATCATGAATCGGGGTACGTCCGAGGAATTGCGCTCTGACCTCTCGATGACGATTTTTCTCTCCGATCCGGAGAGCTACCAAGGCGGCGAACTCGTGATCGACAGCGACATGACCTTCGCCCCCAGCTTCAAGATGCCGGCAGGGGGCGCCGTGCTCTACGCCACCAATTCGATCCATAGGGTGAATCCGGTCACCGCGGGCGAACGTGTCGCCGCGATCACCTGGATCGAAAGCGAGATCGCCGATCCGTTCATGCGCCAGATGAACGCGGATCTGTTGCAATGCCTGAACGCGGTATCGCAGAACGCGGAACAGAACCCGCAGCTCTCGACCTTCCTGACGCTGAAACTGGAAAAGGTCCGGGGCAACCTGCAGAAAAGGATGCGCTGAGCGCAGCCCTTGCGTTCAGGCACTGCGGTCCTTGTTCTTCGCGCCGTATGTCCCGTCCGGATTCTGGACGAGGTCAACAACGCCGTCCTCTTTCGAAGAGCTGCCGGGCGTAGCGTCGTTCCGTGCGGTTTCCTTCAGCTTCTGCTTGCGCGCCTGATCGAGCCTGGTGACCAGCTTGAAGCCGTACCAGATGGCCGCGAGAACAGCGAAGAGAACGAGGATTTTTTGCAGACTGAACATGTGATGGTTTTAGCTGATCGCGGCGGGAGTTCAAGAGTCTGAAATTCGATCCAGCCGGTACTTGACGACACCGTGACCGTGCGCCGCCACCTCGCGGCGCTCGACAAGCACCATGCCGAGCTTCTCCAGAACCTTGTGCGAGACCGCATTGTCGCCGCGCGAGAAGGCCACGAGCTCGGAAAGCTCGAGCACGGCCATGGCGACATCACGCGCGGCACGCGCTGCCTCCGTCGCATAGCCCTTGCCGCGGAACGGCGGGAAGAGCCCGTAGGAGAGCTCGATCTCCGCGCTGTCATCGACATGGCGCAAGCCGCATTCGCCGCAGAACGCGCCGCTCTCGCGCTCGACGACCGCATAGAGGCCGAAGCCGCGCGTTTCCCATTGCTGCATCAGAACATCGAAGGCCGCACTCGCGGCCCCGGGATCCCGGGGCCCGTATTTCCGGATCGCCATGACCTCCGGGTCACCGTAGAAACGGACCATCTCAGCGCGATCCGCCTCCTCGAAGCGCCGCAAGAGAAGACGGTCGGTTTTCAGCCGCTCCGGAGCCCGCCTGAGAATTCTTTGTGCCGATAGCCTGTCCATGCGACGAGTCTATCAGGGGCCGTGCGCCGGACACAGCATTCCTGAAAGTAAGTGTTGAATTACTGGCTTGATGAGGCATTTCTGAATGGCGACGCTGCAGAAACCGCAACGGCGTCCGCGTACGGAGTGAGGGAGAGCCAGAATGAAAGCCGCTGAACTGACACGTGTCGGACCTGCCGAAGAGGTCGTCGTCTGCAAGGATGTTCCGGACGCCCCGGCACCGGGCAAGGGCGAGGCGACGATCGAACTGATCGCTTGTTCGATCAACCCGGCCGACATTCTCGGCATCGAAGGCAACTACGCGAGCATTCCGGAGGTGCCCTCTCCTCTCGGGATCGAGGGCGCGGGGCGGGTGACAGCCGTCGGGGACGGCGTCAAGGATCTCGCGGTCGGCGATCTGGCGATGAGCCTCCATCGCGCCAACTGGAGCCAGCAACTGACACTCCCGGCGGCGCAACTGGTGAAGCTGCCGGCGACGATCGATCCCGAACAGGCGGCGATGATGAAGGTCAACGCGGCGACCGCCCTGCTGATGCTGCAGAAGTATGTGAAGCTGAAGCCCGGCGACTGGGTGATCCAGAACGCCGCGAATTCCGGCGTCGGCACCGACGTTATCAAACTTGCCCGCAGGCTCGACCTGCACACCGTGAACGTCGTTCGCCGCAAGGAACTCATCAGGCCGATGCACGACATGGGCGCCAACATCGTGGTTCTCGAGGGACCGGACCTCGCCGAACGGGTCGCCTCGGCCACGAACGGCGCCGAGATCAGGCTCGGTCTCGATGCTGTCGCCGGCAACGCGGTGCAGGACATGGCCGAGTGCCTGGCGCCCGGCGGCACCATCGTCAATTACGGCCTGCTGAGCGGCGATCCCTGCGTGATCGACCCGCATCAGGTCGTCTTCCGGGACATCACCCTGACCGGCTTCTGGCTGGCCAAGCTGATGCGCGGCATGTCGAAGAAAAAGATCCAGGAGCTCTACGGCGATCTGTCCGGCTATTTCGTCGACGGCACGCTTAAGGTCGCGGTCGAGGCGCGCTACGGGCTGGACGACATCCAGCAGGCGATGGCCCACGCCAAGCGCGAGGGCCGCGGCGGCAAGGTTCTGCTGCGACCCAACGGCTGACCTTCAGAGCCCGAAGCGGTTCCAGAGCAGCCGCTCCTCGATCGCCGCGATCAGCCCGTGCGCGAGGGACGGAGCCTCGCCCGCCGGGCCGGATGACCGGCCGCCGCGCCGAAGCCGCTGCCAGAAGGAGAGCCGCGGGCCGTAGTTCCGGAACCGCACGTCCTCGCCGTAACGCTCCCGCATCACTGTGCGCAGATCGCCGAGCCTGTCGACGATGCCGAGTTCGAGCGCCGTCTCGCCGGTCCAGACCGCACCGCTGAACAGCTCCTCGTCCTCGCCCTTCAGTTTCCCGCCACGGCGCCGGCGAACCACTTTCTTGAAGCCCTCGTAGAGGTCCTGCTGCAGCGCCTCGAGCCGCTCCACATCCTCGGGTTTCTCCGGCCGGAACGGATCCAGCATGCCCTTCGCCGTGCCCTTGGTGTGAACGCGGCGCTCGATCCCGAGCTTGGCGATCGCCTCCTGCATGCCGAATCCCGCCGTGATGACGCCGATCGAGCCGACCACGGAGGACGGATGCGCGACGATCTCGTCTGCCGCCTGGGCAATCCAGTAGCCGCCCGAAGCACAGAGATCCTCCGTGAAGGCGACGACCGGTTTTTCATGCTCGCGGGCCAGCGACTCGATCCGGGTCTTGATCAGGTCCGACTGCACCGGCGAGCCGCCCGGAGAGTTGATCAGCAAGGCCACCGCCTTCGTCCGGCCGGAGGCGAAGGCCGCCTCGAGGATTCCATCGAAACGTTCGATATTGAGACCCTGGCGGAACGCGCCGAGGTCGCCGACCGGCCCCTTGAGGCGGACGACCGCTACTTCCGGATCACGCGGGTGGAACGGGTTGAGCCACGACCAGCGGCGACGGGGCATCTTCTGCTCCTCTATTCGGGTGAGGCCGCCGCCAGCGCACACCCGGTCTCGAGCGCGGCGGCGACGGCCGGGGAATAACTCCCATCCATATTGTGCAGGACGACCCCGCTTGAAAGGGCAAGCGGAGTGCGCACACCCTTGCGGGCGATCAGGATCACCCGTTTTGCAGGTCGGTCCGGCTTCGGGTAGAGCGGATGGATTTCGATCCCGCCGAAACGCCGGTCGAGCGGCGCCAGCAGGTCGGCTAGCCTGTCCGTCCGCTGGATCATGGCGAAACGTCCCTTGTGGCGCAGAGCGCGGAACGCGGCCTCGATCCAGTCCGCCGCCACGGTACCCGCCTCGACATGCGCCGTCGCCTTCAGCCGGTTGACCGACGGATCGGCCGTCTCCGGCATCTGGTAGGGCGGGTTTGACAGCACGAGATCGAACGCGCCTTCCTCGAAAAGCGGCGGCCGCGCCTCGATCCGGCCATGCCGGACCTCGAACCTCTCCGCCACGCCGTTCAGATCGGCGTTCCGCCCGGCAAGGCTGCACATCGTCTCTTCCGCCTCGATCCCGGTCACCGAGAGTTCCGGCACGCGGGCCAGCAGGCAGAGCGGGATCGCCCCCGCGCCGCAGCCGAGATCGAGCACCTTCATGCCCGTCTCCGCCGGCGCCATCGCGGACAGCAGGAGCGGATCGACGGCAGCGCGGTAGCCGGCGGCGGGCTGCAGAAACCGCACCTTGCCGCCGAGCAGGCTGTCCTCCGTGATCTCCACCTCGGCTTCAGTCTTCGTCGAGAGGCTCACCGGCATCCTCCAGCACGCGCTTCGCCAGACCGTAATCCTCGTCGCGGACGGCGAGCCGGCGCGGAATCGCGTTGGCGCTGCCTTCAAGCACGCTCATGTGACTGTCCAGCACCAGCGGTTCGACCCCGGCATCGCGCAGCAGCGCCGTCAGGAAGGAGAGCCGGACAAGATCGGTCGAGCGCAGCAGTTCCTTCATGGGCAATCCCCGGGGTCTTGTGTCTCGTAAGGGCCACAGCCGGCACCATATGGAACGGCACTGTTCCGGAACGCGGGCGCGAGACTTGACCGCCCGAAATGCGGACCTATGCTCGCTGCGCAATTTGAGGGCGTCAAGCGACACGGAGTTTGCCTTGGGCGTGGTTGTGGATTTCGGGGACAGCGGGAAGCGCAAGGCTTCCATAGAGGGGCTCGCCAATCTGGTGGCAGCCGATCTCGAGCGGGTCAACAAGACCATCATCGAGAACATGCAGAGCCCGGTGGCGCTGATCCCGCAGCTCGCGGGACATCTGATCGCCGCCGGCGGCAAGCGTCTGCGACCGATGCTGACCCTCGGCGCCGCGGCGCTCTGCGGCTACGAGGGCGAACGGCACGTGAAACTCGCGGCCTGCGTCGAGTTCATCCATACCGCCACCCTTCTGCATGACGACGTGGTCGACGAGAGCGAACTGCGGCGTGGCCGGGAAAGCGCGAACGCGGTCTGGGGCAACCAGGCCAGCGTTCTGGTCGGCGACTTCCTCTTCAGCCGCTCCTTCCAGCTGATGACCGCCGACGGCTCGATCGAGGTGATGCGGATCCTTTCCGAGGCCTCCGCGGTGATCGCCGAGGGCGAGGTGCAGCAACTCATCACCACCAACGACACCGAAACCGACGAGAGCGCCTATCTCGAGGTGATCCGGGGCAAGACGGCCAAGCTGTTCGCCGCCGCCGCCGAAGTCGGCGCCGTCGTTGCGGAACGCCCGAAGGCGGAGCAGCAGGCGCTCGAGAGCTACGGGATGAATCTCGGCATCGCCTTCCAGCTCGTGGACGACGTGCTCGATTATTCGGCGCAACAGGAAAAGCTCGGCAAGACCGTCGGCGACGATTTCCAGGAGGGCAAGATCACCCTGCCGGTGATCCTCGCCTTCCGCCGTGGCGACGACGAGGAGCGCGCGTTCTGGCGCCGCACCCTGCAGGAGCTCGACCAGCAGGACGGCGACCTCGCCCATGCGCAGGCCCTGATGGCGAAGCACAACACGCTCGCCGACAGCCTGGAGCGTGCGCGCCACTACGCCGCCATCGCGCGCGACGCGCTCGGCCTTTTCGAGGACGGCGCGGCCAAGCAGGCTCTGATCGACGTGGTCGATTTCTGCGTCGAACGGGCCTATTGAGCCGGTGCGCGCAAAAACTTGTAACGGAATGAAAATCACCGCTTGATGCGGCCCGGGGCGCGCGCTATATAGCGCCCTCTCGTCGGTCGGGGAGTAGCTCAGCCTGGTAGAGCACTGTCTTCGGGAGGCAGGGGCCGGAGGTTCGAATCCTCTCTCCCCGACCATTCAATCTCACTGCCTCATCCCGGAAAACCTGTTGATCGGTCCTGCTCCGGATCGTCTCTCGAAGAGATGTCCGGTACTGCACGCCGTTGCTGATGTCACGCACGACCGCAACGTCTGCGGCATCTAGCCCAGCACCTTGCCGATCAGCGCGTTGACCATCGTCATCGGCGCTTCGATCACGCCGCGGTCACCGGGTGCCATCAGGAAATCCAGGATATCCGGCGCGAAATCTGCCGCCTGCGTGGCGGAAAAACCGCATGCGACGAGGCGCGTTTCCAGTTCCGGTTGCTCCGGCTCCAGGTATCCGCTGATTTCGGGATCCGGACCGGCAGCCTCCGGCAAGCGCAGGCCGAGCACGCGGCAGGCAACCGGGCGCATTTCCGCATCGCTCAGGGTCACGCCGCTCATGACCCCGGCAAGAACGGCGCCCGGCGCCGGCGGCAATGCATAGGTGAAATTGATTGTCATTTCGGAGCCGCCGCTCCGCAAGGGCGCCGAGACGTTCCGTCCGACCCGCCGCACAGTTCCAGACAGCCGCAATTCGCCCCATGGCAGATGTTCGACATATTCGATTTCGGCAGCATCGGCGATCCCGTCGCTCACGGTAGTGATGCCGGTGATCAGGGTGCCGGGCCTGTGCGGCGTCCAGCTCCGGGAAACCGACAGATAACGTCCGGCGAGATACCCGGGTAGCGCCAGCGACTCGGCGGCGATCTCCTGCCCATGACTGGATTGCGGGTTGCTTTGCTCGCGGTGCAGCGGAGGCACCTTGGCGCCGAACCGGTTCACGAGCCGGGCATGAAAGGCGGTATAGCTGCAGGTCCGAAGCCACTCGCCGCCAATGTCGAGGTCCAGCAGCATCGCGAGATCGTCATAGACCGCCTTGTTCCGGGGACTCGAACGGCCCTGGACCCACTTGTAGGCCCGGACCGGGTCATAGCCGGTATCGGGATTGACCGACTTCAGCCGCGAGAACAATGCCTTCTGTGTCTCGCAGCCGGTCACCCGCATGATCAGCCGAAGCTTGTCGGCAAAGTGCCGGGGAGACTGTTTCTTATCGCTTGTCACGCTCACCTGAGTGTCACTTTGGAAAATTTGGAAATACGCTGATTAACCGCCAGTCGGTTCGCATAAAACACCGGCCATGTGAAGTCGGAAATGTGCGCACGGATTCTTCCGAAATGCAGACTAAATCCGGCCCAATCCGCGAAAAGACAGATAAAAAGAAATTTATCCAAATAAATAAATAATTCTTCACTGAAACTCATCGAACCTGGAAAATCCGGAAAAATCGTCCTCTTTGGAATTTCTCATCATTCCAGTCACGGGCGCCGGTTGCGCGAATTAATGTGCCGGCACTGTGACACGGTCGAGACTGCGGCGCCGGGTGGTGCGAAATCGGACCGGTTCTTCCCGAATGCCGCGCGCCCCTGAGGCAAGACGTCGTCACGCCCCCATCCTCTCGACGTGAAGGGCTGGCAAATGCTTCCTGCGACCATTGATGGCGACAGTGATTCGATGTCTTTCTCCCGGCAAGGACGGCTGCCGAGAGCCGTCGCGGTGCTGGATACCGCGACGCCGTTTCCGGATCTTCTTGCCGCCGGGGCGGACCGGGACATCCTCGTGCTCCGCACCGCAGCCAAGGATGCGGACCCGGTCGCCCCGGCGCTCGCGTCGGCGCCCGGTCCGGTCGATGTCCTGCATCTCGTCAGCCATGGCGCGCCGGGCCGGCTGATCCTCGGCGGCCGCAGCCTCGATGCCCGCAGGCTCGCCGTGCTCGGCAGGTGCTGGCGCCGCCATCTCGCCCCGGACGCGACAATCCTGCTCTATGGCTGCTCCGCGGGACAGGGCAATGCCGGACGGGCCCTGGTCGCCGGCCTGGCCGAGGCGACCGGCGCGCGGGTTCTGGCCTCCTCGACCCCGACCGGATCGCCCGCGCGCGGCGGCGACTGGCGCTTCGACGTCGGCTCCGCCTCGCACCCGCGGCACGGCGCACGTCATCCGGCCAGCGCCTTCGCCCGCGCGCACGAGACCTGGCCCGGCCTGCTGGGCACCGTCTCCACCTTGAACGATTCCGGGGGCGGCACCCTGAGATCTGCTTCCGGAGACACACTCCTGAATTTCAACGGCTTGCCCGGTGTTCCGCCACCAAGCGTCACACAGACAATCACCCTCAACAGCGGGGCGGTCACGCTCAGCAATCCGGCCGATGTAACCATCAGATTCACCGGCGGCACATACAACATACTCATCACCGGCGACGACCTGAACCTCGGGACCGGCAACAACACCCTGTTCATCGGGGGGGTCACCACTCCACAGACACTCACCGTCAATTCGAACATCACCGGCAACAGGGTGCTGGATATCGGGTACGACGGTACCGACGTCACGGTCGTCCTCGGCGGCACCAACTCGATGGTCAAGTCGACCGGCGGCATCGGGAATGCCACGGGCGCGGTTTCCATTCGGGTCAAGAATGACGATACCCTGTCGATCGGCAGCGACGCCGCGCTCGGAAGCGGGAAACTGGCCCTCGCGAGCGGCACCCTGAAGGTTACCGGCGCGACGACGATCGACAATACGATCTATCTCGACGATCTGTCCGTCGGAAATGGCGGCACGATCGACAACAGCGCGGATGTGATAGTCTCGAGCGTCATCGAAGGCGCCGGAAACCTGACCAAGAGCGGCGCCAATACGCTCACGCTTTCAGGCAACAACACCTACACCGGCACGACCACCGTCTCGAACGGCACCCTCTCCGTCTCCGCCGACGGCAATCTCGGCACCGGCAGCGTGACGCTGAACGGCGGCAACCTGACCGTCACCGGCGCCACCACCATCGACAACGCCGTCGCGCTCTCCTCGAACGCCACGATCACCAACAGCGCCGACGTCACGCTCTCGGGGGTCGTCTCGGGCGCAAACAACCTCACCAAGGACGGTGCCAGCACGCTGACGTTGTCGGGAACCAACACCTATAGCGGCACCACGACGGTTTCGAACGGCACCCTCTCCGTCTCCGCCGACGGCAATCTCGGCACCGGCAGCGTGACGCTGAACGGCGGCAACCTGACCGTCACCGGCGCCACCACCATCGACAACGCCGTCGCGCTCTCCTCGAACGCCACGATCACCAACAGCGCCGACGTCACGCTCTCGGGCGTAATCTCGGGCGCAAACAATCTCACCAAGGACGGTGCCGGCAGCCTGACCCTCTCCGCGACCAACACCTACAGCGGCACGACCACGGTCTCCTCCGGAAGTCTATCCGTAAACGGCGCGATCAACGGCGGCGGCGCGGTCACGGTCTCCTCCGGCGCCACTCTCGGCGGATCGGGCAGCATCAGCGGCGGCGTCACGGTCTCCTCCGGCGGCACGCTCGCCCCCGGCAACAGTCCCGGCACGCTCTCCACCGGCAATCTCACCCTTTCCTCCGGCTCGACCGGCCGTTTCGAGATCAACGGCACGACCGCGGGCACAGAGTACGACCAGATCGACGTCACCGGTTCCGTCGACGTCACCGGCGCGACCCTGGCAACCAGCGTCGGCTTCACATCCTCGACCGGCGATCTCTTCACACTTATCGCCAATGACGGAGCCGACGCCGTGACCGGAACATTCTCCGGACTTGCCGAGGGCGCGACCTTCAATTCCGGCGGGCGCATCTACAAGATCAGCTATGCCGGCGACACCGGGAACGACGTCACCCTGACCGATGTCGGAGCGGTTCCCCCATCGCCCGCCGAAGCGATCGTCGGCACGGCGGAGATCGACCTCCTGCTCGGCAGCAGCTTCAACGACACGATCTCGGCTCTCGCGGACGACGATGTGGTGCGCGGTTATGGCGGCGACGACACGATCTATGCCGCGGACGGAAACGACCGCGTCTCCGGAGAAGCGGGCGAGGACCAGATCCACGGCGGAATCGGAATCGACCTGATCTACGGCAACCAGAGCAGCGACCTGATCTACGGCAACCAGGGCGCCGACATGCTGTTCGGCGGACAGGATGCCGACAGCATCTATGGCGGACAGGACAACGACCTGATCTACGGCAACAAGGCCGCCGACATGCTCTGCGGCAATCTCGGCAGCGACACGCTCTATGGCGGGCAGGACGGCGACACGCTCTCCGGCGGAGCGGGCGACGACCTGCTGTTCGGAAACCGCGGCGCAGACACCTTCGTCTTCGCCTTTGCAGACGGCGACGACACCGTCGCCGACTACGACAAGGCCGAGGGCGACACCCTGCAGTTCGACGCCGGAACCACCCTCACATCGAGCACGACCGAAACCGGCCTCGCCCTCACCGCAGACGGCACCACCGTAACCCTCATCGGCGTCTCGAGGATCGAAGACGTCAATTTACTCTTCGCCTGACCGGCCGCGTCGACGGGACCTTTCCGAATGACCGCATCCGGGATCGCAAACAGTGCCGTTCACGCCCTGCACTCTGGCCAGACCGGAATTCTCGCCATCGTCGACCAGCGTGTCCCGGATGCGGAGTTTCTGCTGGCATCCCTGGCAGTCCCAAACCATTCCGGGCGCGTCGGTCCCGAGGAGGACGGGTTGGAGCAACTGCGGGAGATGGCGGAGAGATTCCCGAGACGGCCGGTCATCGTCATCTGCCATGGCGCCCCCGGCGCGCTGATCCTCGGCGAGCGGACGATCACGGCCGACACCGTCCGCTCCCGGCGGAGCACGCTCTCGCATATCCGCAAGGCGCTCGCCGGCGCACCGGTATCTCTCTTCGCCTGTTCGGTCGGAGAGGGCCTCGCGGGCCGTACGTTCCTCGCCATGCTCGCGGCCGGTATCGATGCCCCGGTTTCCGCAGCCTCGCGCCCAATAGGCGATGCCGCAAGAGGGGGAACATGGGTCCTCGACATCTCGGTCTCGACGGATCCCGCCCGGCTCGCACAGGGCGGCACCGCGGAAGGCTGGCCGTTCGATCCGGCTATGCTCCCGGCCTACAAGCACCTGCTTTGTGAAGACCTGCAGGACGGCCATGGCCCGGGTGATCGGCCGGGCCGCCGGAAGGCCTTCCGAAATGACGAGCCCCAGCGGCTCGGGCCCCTTCATCAAGGTACCGGCTAGCCCAATACGTCCAGTCTCGCCTGCAGCCAGATCAGCGACGGGTAGGCGGCGGCCCAGACCCAGACGAAACGGTTGAATCCGAACAGTACGAAATTGGCGATATGAAACGACATGGCGGCGGCGAGGCCGACCACAAGGGCTTCACGCGACAGCAGCACCAGCGGGAACAGTAGCTCAAACAGAATGACGGCCCAGGCCATCGCGAGGAGCAATCGCGGGCGAAACGCCCAGCCCCGCGTCGCTTCGCTCGCCGGATAGACAGAGAACTCGAAGACGTCGACCAGCGCCTGCCCCGTACGCCAGTCCCTGTGGATCACCTTGGACCAGCCGGACTTGAAGTAAGAGAAGACGACCTGCAGGCCGAGATAACCGAAGACGTACTCCTGCCAGCGCCCCTCGGGGACCAAATGAACGACGGCAAGAGACGTGATCAGCAACATGCTCAACAGGTCGCTGCCGCCATTGTACGGCCCCTGGAAGCGCCTCAGCATGTAAAGGACACTGACGAAGAGAGCGAGACTGACCCACTGGCTCTGCACGCCCGCGAGCAGCAACAGGGCGAGCAAGAGACGGATGCAATAGAGGACCCGCTCATCCCGCAGCCCGAAGAGATGCTCCAGGCTCTGCTGGATAACGGCGATCGACAGGAGAACTTCCGTCAGACGTATCGCGATATCGAGGCTCATCAATCGAGCGGATCGACGGTTTCATAGGGCGGGGAAACGAAGGCGATATCTCGCCTCAGAACACCCTCGTGCCGGCTGACGAAGACCAGCCTGAAGCGGAAGAAGGGCGACGGGGCCGCACCGTCGGCTCCGGACCTGAGATCGGCCCGAAGGCGGCGGCGGATCTCCCGCATGGAATGCTCGGTCTGCCCCTGGACGAACCGTTCGGCGCAGTTCGCCAGATGCAGCGTTTCGTTCCACCGGGCGTTCCAGAAGAACGCCTTCAACCTGTCGAGCGGTGCGAGGCGCGCCGGACGCGGGCGGCCGTCCCGCCAGATCGCGCGATCGTCGCCCGGATGATCGAGCAGGCAGACCTCCACCCGCGGGGACGGTCCGATGACATCAAAGAAACGCCATGACGGGAACAATGCGGGCAGGAGCAGCTTCAGAACACTCGTAAAACTCAAGACCAACGCCCCACACCTGCACCACGCACCGGACCCGACCCGCAGCCCGTGTGTTCGTGCCGGCTTCCGGTCGGGCCCGACAGATTGGCATGGCCTGCTTACCAATAGGTAAAAGTCCGTGCGTTTTCTGCACGCAACTCGCTGTACCGGCCAGCCTGTGGTCCCTCCAGACCGGCAGCACTCCGCCGCCGGATTGTCCGCACTGATACCGCAGGGCTCTCGCCGGGCTCAACTCAGCTCTTCGAAGGAGCCCGTTTTCAGGAAGGACGCAATCAGCCGCAACACTGCCGGGCGCCACGGAATAAAGGTGTGCGAGGCGGGAACGGTCGTGTGTGCCCGCATCCCGGGCAGCTTGGTCCGCGCGACCGCGACCCTGCCGTCGTGCGGCCCGCCGAAGAGGGCACCAGCGGCGGGAAAGATCCAGCCGCTGGTCCCGGCAATGATGCCGAGATCGTAGTATGGCGGATCGGGTTCGGTCCGCGCCTCCGTCGTCAGCTCCTGTCCGGCAGGACCGTAGAACCAGCGATAGAGGCCCTGCCGGTGCAGAAGGTCCGCCACCTCGCTGCCGCCATGCGGCGGCGCCAGCATCACCACCCGGCCGAGCCGACTCTCCGGAATCTCCGCGCGGTACTTCTCCAGATAGCGTGCGGCGACCAGACCGCCCATCGAGTGGGTCACGAAATGCACCCGGCCCGGACCATCCCAGACGCCCTTCGCCGCGAGTTCCGCCTTCAGCCGGTCCGCGAGCGCATCCAGACCATGCGCGGTCGAGGGATAGGTGAGCGGTACGGGGTCGAAACCCTGGCGGCGGAGGAAAAACGTCACCGCCGCCATGTTCCATGCCATCTGCGCGATACCGTGCAGGATGACGACGCGGTCCTTCGCCATATCCGCCGTCCCGCCCTCCATGCCTCAGCAGAACCGTCCGAACGCGAAAGGCGCCAGCAGATCGGGCTTTGCCCCCTCCAGCACCCAGTCGCGCATCAGTTCCGCCACCGCCGGTGCGATGGCCCAGCCGTGACCGGTCCAGCCGGCGGCATAGAGCACATGCTCGTTGCCGGGCAGGCTGTCGATGACGGGAACATGGTCGATGCACTCGGCTTCGAGGTGGTCGGTATCGGCGGTCTCGATCAGGAGGCCCTCAAGCTCGGGATAAACCGCGACCGCATCGGCGACGTTCAGCTCCACCTCCTTCCGGATCGGTGTGCCCCGGCGGGCCGCGTGGTCCCAGGTGCCGGGGCGGCCGCCGGAGATCATCAGCCGGCCGTCGGGCTCGCGCTTCAGGGAGAGTGTGCGGCTCATATGCCCGACCAGGTGGCGCACCGGATTGTCCGCGAGCGGCGCGGAAACGGCGACGAGGAAGGTCCGGCTCCAGAGAGGCAGATCGACCCAGGGGGCGACAAGCGCCTTCACCCCGGCATTGCAGAACAGCATGAGCCTGCCTGTCACCGGGATCCTCTCGCCCTCCGTTGTTTCCAAAGCAGTGACCTTGCCGTCCGTCGCGACAAGCCCCGCCGCCTCGACGCCCTCCCGCAGCACGGCGCCGGCCAGACGCGCCTTCTCCGCAAAGGCGTGCGTTGTCCGCGCGTGAAAGGCGACGCCGTCGCCGGGACAGTAGAGACCGCCGCGGATCATCGGCGCCACGCCGGGCTCGAACTCCCGGATTTCGTCCTGCGAGAGCACCCGGCTTTCGATGCCGAGGCGATTCTGTAGCGCGGCCCGCACCTCCGCGGGCGCGAGGTCGATCTCGCGCTCGAAGAGCTGGATCTGTCCGGTTGTCTCGTAGAGCGGCTCTGTCCCGAGCACCTCGTGCAGACTCGGCCAGATCTCCCGCGCCCGTACCATCAGCGGAATCTCGCGGACGTCGCGCCCGTTCGCGCGCACGCCGCGCCGACCCGGTCCGCCAGACGCGCCGGACGCGATGCTCCCCGCCTCGATCAGTTCGACCGCTTCGCCGCGGGAGGCGAGGTGCCAGGCGACGGCCGCGCCATAGACGCCGCCGCCGACAATGATGTGTTTGGACATGGATCGCTCCGCAACAGATTGACCCCTCTTCCTATAGGGGAGGAGATCTTTCCTGTCGAAGCCCCGTACGGAACGAGAGCTGTTCGACTGCCCCCGGTCCCGCCAATCCGGTCGACGCCCATACAGTCATCGTGGCATCGTCGCCCCAAGGCATAGCGACCGAGAACGGCCGGAGGGGGGACCACATGCCGGAGATATCGGACCTGCAGGCGCGGCTGTTCCGCGTCGAGTTGCCGGAGGTGCTGTCCGATGCGCGGCACGGCGACCATACGCATTTCGAGCTGGTCACCGTGACCGTCAGCCTGGCGGACGGCACCGTGGGAACCGGTTACACCTACACGGGCGGCAAGGGCGGACATGCAATCCGGGCGATGATCGAACACGATCTCGCGCCTGCCCTGATCGGCCGCGACGGCGCGGACGTCGAGGGCCTCTTCGACTTCATGGAAGGGCATATCCACTATGTCGGCCGCGGCGGTATCGCGGCATTCGCGATATCCGCAATCGACATCGCACTCTGGGACTGCCGCTGCCGCTCCGCGCGACACCCCCTCTGGAAGCTGGCCGGCGGCGCCGCGAACAGAGCCAAGATCTATTGTGGCGGCATCGACCTCAATTTCTCCCTGCCCAGACTGGTCGAGAGCGTTCGCGGCTTTGTCGCGGACGGATATGACGGTGTGAAGATCAAGGTCGGCCGGCCGCGACTCGACGAGGATATCGAGCGGGTCGCCGCAGTCCGCGAGGCGCTCGGGCCGGACGTCGCCTTCATGGTCGACGCCAATTACGCCCTGACCGTCGAGCAGGCCATCCTGGCGGCGCGCGCCTTCCGGCCTTATGACATCACCTGGTTCGAGGAACCCATCATCCCGGACGACTATTCCGGTTATGCCCGGATCGCGGAGGAGACAGGCGTCCCGCTCGCGATGGGCGAGAACCTGCACACGCTGCACGAGTTTGGCTTCGCCTTCGAACAGTCACGCCTGTCCTTCATCCAGCCCGACGCCTCCAATTGCGGCGGCATCACCGGCTGGCTCCGGGTGGCCGAACTGTCGCGCCGGTTCGGTCTGCCGGTCTGCTCGCACGGCATGCAGGAGCTTCACGTCAGCCTGGTCGCGGCCCAACCAAACGCAGGCTGGGTGGAAGCTCACAGCTTCCGCATCGACCAATACACCGCACATCCGGTGCGGCTCGAGAACGGTCTTGCCGTCGTGCCGGACGAACCGGGCATCGGCGTTGCCTTCGACTGGGACAGGCTTGCACACTACGCGGTCTGAACGATCTTCCGCGGCTACTCGAACTCCATCTGCTCGTAGACCCGTCCCGCATTGCGCGTCGCCAGTTCCTCGAAGGTGTCCAGGTGGCTGTAGGGCGACTGGTCGACGTAATAGGCATCGGCGAGGCTGCCGCCCTTGTCCAGATGCTCGCGGATGCGGGCCCGGAGATAGACCAGGTAATCCTTCGTATAGCGCCGCACCTGATCCATGTTGGTCGGGTGGCCGTGCCCCGGGATGACATAGGTCGCCCCCAGTTCTTCGAACCCCTCGTCCCAGCTTTCCAGCCAGGCCGCCGTGTCGGTCTCGTCGAAGATCGGCAGCATCCGTTCGTGAAACGCCATGTCGCCGGAGATGACGAGCTTCTGCTCGGGCAACCAGACGACGACATCTCCCGGTGAATGGGCCGGCCCGAGATTGAGCACCTCGATCGGGAAGTCGCCGAAACCGACCACGAATTTATCCGCGAAGGTTTCGTCGGGGAGCACGACATCGGTGCCTTCCGCCTTCTCCTTCTGGACCCGCTCGGCCGCCGCAAGGCTGTCGTAGCCCGTCTCCTCGAACTCGTGCGCGGCGTCCTCCTGGGCGACGATCTTCACGCCCTGGGCGCGCCAGTAGCTGTTGCCAAGCATGGCGTGGCCCTGGCCGTTCTCGTTCACCACGAGACGGACCGGCTGGTCGGTGATTGCCTTGATCTCGCCATGCAGAGCTTCGGCGAGCTTCCAGGAAGCACCACCATTCACCACCACGACACCGTCGCCCGTCAGGATGAAGGAGAGATTATTGTTGTGGCCGCTGTTCTCATAGGTCGGCGGCGCGGTGGCGCCGATGGCGGAAAAGACGTCCGGGATGAACTCGACCGGCTTCGAATAGAGCACCGAGCCCGGATACTGGTCCGGGATATCCTGGCTGGCCAGGGCCGGACCGGAGCCTCCGGGCAGCAACATGAAAAGCGCCGCAACGGCGCATATGATTGTCCTGATCATCGGACTCTTCCCTCCCGCGGGTTTGTCTTTGGGGCCTTGGGCCCGGATGTCTTGTCCCGGAAAGTTCCGGAGAAAGTCCCGGCACGGGAGGAGCCGTGCCGGGCAGGTGGCGAGAGACTATTCCGCCGCCACGGTGTGGTTTCTACCACCGACGATACGCTCCGGCAGCAGCCAGGCAACGGCGATGAAGGCGCCGCCAAGCACAAGGCCGACCAGTTCGCCCGGGATGTCCATCAGCACGGGGTACGAAGTGCCGGAGATGTTCCCGAGGGTCGCCTTGCCGCCGAGTATCTTGTCCAGCAGGCCTGTCGCCTGCACGTCGGCATAGGTCAGGATGTAGGCGAAAGCACCGACGAGGCCGCCCAGCACGAACATCATGGCGTCATAGCGTCCCGAGGCCGCAGCGGCGAGACCGGTGCCGGGGCAATAGCCGGCAACGGCAAAGCCGAGACCGAGCAGGATACCACCGACGAAGACCCCCATATAGGCGTCCTTCACCGAGAGATGGCCCGGATCGACCAGTCCGCTCAGCAGGCCGCCGAAGGTCAGAAAGGCCGCAACACCGATCGCCAGCAGGATGGTCCGCATCAAGTGCAGATTGGTGAGGTTCAACATGCGGATGATGAAGTTCGGATTGGTCGCCCCGACCCGGTCGAGGGCGAAGCCGAAGGCACCGCCGATGACGATGGCGAGAAGGATGGAACTCATCTCAGCTCTCCTTTCGGAACAGAACGAGGGCGGTCGGGATCCCGGCCGCGAAGGCGCCGGCGGCGAAAATGAAGCCGGACATGGCGGTCTGCATCATCCCGCTCATCATGTGCCCGGAGGTACAGCCCCCGGCGAGGCGGGCGCCGTAGAGCACGACGAAACCAGCAAGGAAAGTGGCGAGATAGCGCTTCCACGGCGCGTCGCCGAAACTGTCCCTCCAGATCGCGGGCATCGTCTTTTCCGCTTTCTCCACACCGCCTCTGAGACGTGCGGACAGTGCCGCGCCGCCGACGAGGGCGAGCACGAAGACGAAGCTGTAGTTCAGTGGGTTCTCGACATTCTTGGCGTATTTCCCGCCGCTCTTGGCGAGATATGGATTGGTGCTCGTGTAACCGCTCTTCGCCTCCGCGGATTCGGTAACCACCGAAGGCGAGACCGCATCCCACAGGATTCCGTCGAAGATCACGAACTGGGTCGAAACGCCGATCGGCTTGACCAGAAGAACCGCGGCGAAGAACACGGCTCCAAGCAAGAGACCGCCAGCCTTCCAGGAAAGAGGAGCGCGCATGACATGACGTCCTTTATCTGCTGCGACGATCCGTTCGCCCCACGCCCATACCGGGCAGACGCGAACGGTATCGAGGATACATATTCATTTATTTGAATATATCAAACTGAACTTCGCCTCTCCATAATTTTCGGACGCTTTGTCGCACCCGCACCCCTCGCAAGCAGGGATTGCGCGGTGATCACGCAGCCATGCCGATTGGGCCCGGCTTGTGTTTTGTCGTAAAAACGCAACATTAAAGAAAATCGACCATGGGAGGAGACGCCATGTTGCGTTGCGTGGTCCCGGATGTTGTGACCAATCAGGATCTGCTGACGCTGCCAACGACAGCGACGGTGGAAGAGGCCGCCCTGCGGATGACGGAACGCCGTGTCCGCTCCGTTCTGGTGGTCGAAGAAGAGAAACTGGTCGGGATATTCACCGGCACCGATCTGATCGAGCGGGTGGTCGCGGCCGGAGTGAACGCACGTGTGACCCGTCTCGGCGATGTCATGACCCCGGAGCCGCAGACAATCGGGCCCGACCTCCCGGCGATCGAAGCCTTGAGAGTGATGCAGGCTGCGGGTTTCCGCCATCTCCCGGTGCTGCGGGACGGGCAGCTTGTCGCCGTGCTCTCGCGGCGCGACTTCGCGCGCGAGGAAGAAGAAGAACTCGAACGCGAGGAGAAGCTCTGGGAAGAGATGTGACCGGCTGCGGCTCGCTGATCCGCGTCCGGCGACGGTCCTCGCCAAGCGAAATTTTCACTCTGTGAAGATTACGGCCGTTGCGGCGCGTGTCGGCTGGACGGATTCCCCGACACCGTCCAAACTCTGCGCCGAACAAAACGGGGAGCGAGAAACATGGCTGGCAACGACAAGAGGACCGAAGCACAGGGCTTCGCGCGCGGCTTGACGAACTATGGCGATTTCGATTTCTCGCTCTATCTCCGTCGTTCTTTCGCCGCGTCGATGGGCTATCTGCCGGAAAGTCTGGAAAAGCCGATTGTCGGAATCGCCTATACCGGTTCCGGCTTCAACAACTGCCACCGGCATTTCCCGGAACTGCTCGAAGCGGTGAAACGCGGCGTCCTGGCGGCGGGTGCATTGCCGATCGATTTTCCGACGATCTCCCTCGGCGAAGTCTATCTCAATCCGACCAGCCTCAAGTTCCGCAACCTGATGAGCATGGATACGGAGGAGATGATCCGTGCCCAACCGATGGACGCGGTCGTGCTCATGGGCGGCTGTGACAAGACGGTGCCGGCGCAGCTGATGGGGGCGGTCTCGGCCAATCTGCCGGCAATCCAGTTGATAGGCGGACCGATGATGACCTCGCGCTACACAACGGCCGCCGGCGACGAGGAAAGGCTCGGCGCCTGCACCGACTGCCGCCGCTTCTGGGCGCAGTATAGGGCCGGAACCGTGGATGACGTGGAGATCCGCGATATCGAACGCCGGCTCGCGACCACCGCAGGAAGCTGCGCCGTCATGGGCACCGCTTCGACAATGGCCTGTATCGCTGAGGCCCTCGGGATGGCCCTACCCGGGACCGCCGCGATCCCGGCAGTGCATGCCGACCGTCTGCGCGCCGCCGAAGCGACCGGCGCCGCCGCGGTCCGGATGATCTCCAATCCGATACGGCCGTCCCAGATCGTGACCCGCGGCGCGGTCGAAAACGCGCTTCGGGTGCTGCTCGCGCTCGGCGGGTCGACCAACGCCGTGATCCACCTGACCGCGGTCGCCGGGCGCGCCGGGATCGATATCCCGCTGGACTGGTTCAACGAACTTTCCGAGACGACGCCGGTGCTGGTGAACCTGAAGCCGGTCGGCAGCCACTATATGGAAGACCTCTTCGCCGCCGGCGGACTCGGTGCCGTGCTGCGCGAGCTGAAGCCGCTGCTCAATCTCGACTGCATGACCGTGACCGGAGAGACGCTGGGCGAACGGCTTGCCGGCGAGAGCGGTCCCGTGAACCGGGACGTGGTGTCTCCCGCCAGTGCCCCGATCGAGCCCAAGGGCGGGCTCGTCGCCCTCTTCGGCAGCCTTGCCCCCGGCGGCGCGATCCTGAAGCGCTCGGCCGCCGACCCGTCCCTGCTCGAGAAGGAGGGACGCGCAGTCGTCTTTTCTTCTCTCGAGGATCTCGCGGCACGGATCGACGACCCCGATCTCGATGTCGAGGCCGACGATATCCTCGTGCTTCAGAATGCCGGTCCGCGCAGTCCGTCCGGGATGCCGGAAGCGGGCTATTTGCCGATCCCGAAAAAGCTTTCGTCAAAAGGGGTGAAGGACATGGTCCGGATTTCCGACGCCCGGATGTCCGGCACCGCCTTCGGCACGATCGTGCTGCATGTGACGCCAGAGGCCGCGACCGGCGGCCCGCTGGCCCTCGTGCAGACTGGCGACAGGATCCGGCTGTCCGTGAAGGAAAAGCGGATCGACTTGCTTGTCGCCGATGACGAACTGGCGCGGCGGCGCGCCTCGTTAACCTTGACCGAGCGGGATGCGGCGACACTTCGCGGCTACGACAAGCTCTATGCGGAGCAAGTTCTGCAGGCGGATCAAGGTTGCGATTTCAAGATGTTGCAGGCCCTGGATAAACACACGAATTAAATGAGACATATATAGTTGCGACAACCTGAACTACACGCTATTGTACTCAAAAGCTTGGCACGGGGTGGCGCAACTATGGATCAGGATAGTCCGCCGAACTGGAATTTCTTTGGAACGGTCGATCGTTTGATAAGGGCGACGGAGTCGTTGCTTGATCGGCCCGCCGAAAATGATGCGGTGGATTGCGATCTGGCGCGCAACATGATCATGCGACTGACGGTCATCATGGAAGATGCCGGCATTTACATGACCGTGGAGGACCAGGAGCGGCGCATCGAACTCGAAGCCCGGCTGAAGAACATCCGCGAACGTTTCGATTTCTACGACGAGGGCAAGGTACGGAAAACGAGCCCGGAACGCCTGGTGCTCGGCAGCAACCGTACACAGTTCGGTCGGGTCCCGATCTAAGCTCTTGCCTCACGGTTCCTTCGGGCCCGTCCCGGTCCGGGAAACGGACAGGCCCGGAACCGGCCTTTCCTGCACTCACTCAGCCGCCATCAATGCGCCGTTGAAGCTGTCGACGGTGGAACGCATGTCCATGGCGGGCGAGGTCTCGAGGAACTGGGTGCGCATCCTGACCTCCTCACGCATTTCTTCGTCGGTGATCCACACCAGCGCCAGTGACACTTCCCCGGATGTAAACGGGAAACTGTGGGGATGCATCATCTGCGAATGGCGATAGCCATAGAGGCGAGGCGCCAGCTGTGCCGCGGTGATCTTCGGCAGTGTGTTGCCGACCGTCGCCCTCGCCCCGGCTTCGATGGCGTAGGTATAGGCGACCGTGGTGATGTACCAGCTGATGCAATTGCCCCGGTCATAGCTGTGCAACCCGCCTCGGGAACAGATCTTGCCGTCGAGATGCACCTTGCCGCGCAGCCCCGAGCGGTGCCGCTCCCAGCCGTGGGCCTCCGGATGGTCATAGAAGAAATAGCCGGTCTCGAAATCCTCCAGGAAATCGTCCGTATCGAAGAAGCGGAATGCGATCGTGCACGCCAGGTCGCCCGACGCATTCCTGATGCTGACGTAGCGGCTGTCTGACTGATCGAGATTTTCCGGCTCGAACTGCGGATTCACGAAATTCGACTGGCGGCGAATTTCCTCGCACCATGCGTTCATGTCGGTGCCGCTTTCGACCGAATATCCAAAATTCTCCAGATACCGGGAGAAGACGCGCCTGCAATGCGGGACCAATGCCGAAGTTGATTGATTCATGATCGAAAATCCCGTGTCAAAAACAACGACGTTGCCGATCAACACAGCCTCGCCGTCCACATATCAGCGGCATTCTGCCGACAGCGTTACTCTGCGAGTGGAATACCGGCCCGGACCGGGACGCCGCTCCCGAAGAGCAGGGCGCGGCGATTGACTCATTATTGGCCACCCCACACCCACTCACATCTTAACTATACACGGTTTGCGGCCAAATCAGACGCGGATTCGTTTAGAGTTTTTTAATAAAAACTGCGGGCATGCTTAACACCGCGATCTTTAAGCGCAAAACCGGGCCGTCACCGCAACCTTTTTCAAGTCTCCGCCCCACCATTCACCGCGATCATCTGACCGCAGACGAAACCGCCTTCTTCACTGCAGAGCAAGGCCACCATTGCAGCGATATCGTCTGCCTCTCCGAGGCGACCGACCGGGATGCGACCGAGTTGCGAGCGGATATGTTCGGCATGTTCATGGTCGGACCCGTCCGGCCGGATCGGACCGGGCGAGATGACATTTGTCGTGATGCCCTTGGGGGCGAACTCCTTCGCGAGAGCCTTGGTAAGCCCCCAGACACCGTGCTTGGCCGCAGACACGGGCGCGCGGCCGGCATAGCCATGAATGGCATTCATCCCGGCCATATTCACGATCCGGCCCCAACCTGCCTCGACCATCTTCGGCAGAAAGGCACGGGAAAGATAGAAAGCGGCATTGAGATCGACGGAGATCACACGGTCCCAGTCTTCGTCCGTCATTTCCAGCAGCGGCTTCTGCGGTCGGATCGCGGCATTGTTCACGATCGCGTCGATTCGTCCGAAACGTTCCAGTGCGGCCTCGGCCATCCTGCGGACGTCGGCGCTCTTTCCGACATCGCCCATTGCGATCAGGGCCTGTCTCCCGGTCGCCTCGACCTCGTTCGCGACATCTTCGCAGGCAGACCGGTCGTGACTGCCGTTCAGGACAACATCAAACCCGTCCCGCGCGAGCCTGAGTGCGATTGCGCGTCCGATGTTCCGCCCCGAGCCGCTTATGAATACCGTCTTGCCGGTTGCCGCCATTTCGTTCCCTCCCCGAAATTTCGAAGAGGATAGCGGCACACCGGATCAGATGGAAAGCGGCTCTCTCACCGGCGGCAGCGCGGTGGCTGGTCGTAGATTGTCATATGCGCGCAATCGCGCTCGAAAAACTCGGCCATGTAGTCGAACGGAGTCTTGTCCGCGTAGGCTTCTGTCGCAACCCACGTGGTGCCGGCGATGACGCCTGCCGTACACCCGGACAGGCTGAAAAGAACGGCCAAAAGGCCGAAAGATCTGATGAACGGACGCATTGTGCCTCCTGTACAGCGACGCTTTTGTCACAAATGCAATCTAAATATCCTAACATATCCTAGCGCAAGATACCACAATTCTGGCGGCACGCTTCTTGCTCCGTTTTAATTGGTCGCGGAACGGGGTATGCCTGTCTTCGCACACGTAGCGGTCAACAGCATGCGGAACGGACATAATGGGATTTAGTTGGACTTCTTCGGAACTTCCGAAACTTGCCGATCCCCACTTCATCGACGCCGTCGGCCATCTCGTTCATGCACGTCAGTCTGACGGATACCGGTTTTCGATGGCGTTGATGGGCTACCAAGCCCTGTATTATGACCCGGCCTTCGAGGAACTGGTTAAGGCGGAAACGAAGATCGAACGGCTGCAGACCGTCGTGCACGAAATCCGACGCGGATCGTTCGTCAAGGAAGGCGCCGAGGGCTGGGAGGTCAGTTTCCGGGCCGATATCCTGATCCGGAACGAACTCGATCCGGGAACCAACAAACCGATCGGCGATGTCGATTACGCATCCGACCTCGAATATCGCGACCCGGTGCTCTATGCCACCGACGAGGAAGGTCTCCCCCGCTTTCGCGCCTGGTGCACGGAACTCGGCCTCGACGCCTGAGCGCGTCGGCCGCAGCTAGTCGCCGAAAAATTTGTCGAACGGGACCGAGTACATCAGCATCAGAGCCTCAGACCCCGGGTTCTCGTTGTCGAGATGGGCGTTCGAAATATGGTGGAAGGCCAGTCCGAGACGCGAGTCATCGTCGAACCGATAGGCAAGCTCAAGGCCTGAGCGGAATTCGACCGGGTGTCCGAGATCCTTGCCATCCCCGTTGCCGTAGAGTCCGACGGCGACATTCGGCGTCAACGCCCAGTGCTTGCCCAACAAGATATCGATCCCGACCCCGCCGTAGCCGTAGGTCGCCCCATCCGCCGTCGCCATAAATCCGACGAAAGGCGTGAACAGCCCAAGCTTGTTGTCTTTGGAAAACCTGTACTCGACACGGGCTTCTGCCGTCGTCTCGTTGTCGAGCAGGTCGTAGACCCCGGCACCAAGCGACAGGAAGGCCGGCTCCTCGGCCCGCACCCGCTCACTCCGCGCGACCAAGAGCGACAACGTCGCGAGCGCTAAACACAACAATTTCCGCACCTTGGCCCCCCCTCGCCAAAACCGCGCGCATGATAGCCATCAATGCGCCGCTATCAAGTGCGGATCGACTCCCGGATCCGCTCCATCGCGGCGATCAGACTCCGTGCGATCCCGGGCTCCATCGCCGAATGCCCGGCATCCGGGACGATATCGAAGTCCGACCCCGGCCAGGCGCTGGCCAGCGTCTCCGCGGTTGCGATCGGACATATCACGTCGTAGCGGCCCTGAACGATGATCGCGGGCAGATGCGTGATCCGTTCCAGTTCTCCGAGCAGTTGTCCCGGTTCGAGAAACATCCG
The DNA here is from genome assembly GCF_965216895.1 of Nisaea sp. Lineage (GTDB taxonomy): Bacteria > Pseudomonadota > Alphaproteobacteria > Thalassobaculales > Thalassobaculaceae > Nisaea. Next base: position 4,145,666 of record NZ_OZ244205.1, on the reverse strand, counting down.
ATTGAGGAAGTAATGCGCTTCGAGACGCGCCAGCGACAATGCTCGCCCGGGTTCCTCGGCACGCATCGGCGGCAGCGGAAGGAGGGCCGAACAGGCGGCTTCATAGCCGGCCCAGACTTCCGACGCGGGCTGATGGAGGGCGGGATCCGCAGACACCAGCCTGGAATGATAGCTGCCGAGCAGATCCCCACGTTCTGATTCCGGCAGAAACTGCACGAAACGGCGCCGCGACTCCGGGAAGAAGGTACCCATTCCGTGCAGGAACCAGTCGATCTCCGGCTCCGTTCCGAGAAAGATCCCGCGCAGCACAAACCCGAGACACCGCTCCGGATGCGCTTCCCCATAGGCCAGCGCAAGCGTGCTGCCCCAGGACCCGCCAAAGACGATCCAGGACTCGATCTGGAGATACTCCCGCAGACGCTCGATGTCGGCGACCAGATCCTGCGTGGTGTTGCCGCTCAGTTCGGCCAACGGCGTCGAGCGCCCGGTGCCGCGTTGATCGAACAGGACAACATCGAACCGTTCCGGGTCGAAGAACCGGCGGTGCGCTTCCGAAATGCCGGAGCCGGGACCGCCATGGAGAAAGACCACCGGAATGCCCTGCGGATTGCCGATCTGTTCCCAATAGATCCGATGTGGAGGGTCGACCTCCAGAAAGCCGCTACGCCGGGCAGCGATCCGCGGGAACAGCACTCTGTCGGACACGTTATCTCCTGCTACCAGCTTCGACCCGAACACTCCGCCATCCATATCCTCTGACGCGGCCTGCGTCACCCCTGAGGGGCAGTGCATCGGCAAACATTGCTTGAGATGATCCACGGCACCGTGATCCGATACAGTATGACACCGCACCGTAGCGCGTCCCTCCTCATCACGGTATTCCTGATCCTGCTGCTCACGGCCGGGCACGGCGCTGCGGAAAGGCCGCGCCTGCCGGAAAGCGCACCCCCAGCCGGCCTCGAAGGCCAGACGGCGGTCGAAATCGTCGATGGCGACACTCTGATTCTTGCCTCGGGAAAGCAGGTCCGTCTCGTCGGGATCCAGGCGCCGAAACTGCCGCTCGGCCGGCCGGGTTTCGAGAAGTGGCCGCTCGCCGACGAATCCCGCACCGCTCTCTCCCGCCTGGCACGCGGCCAGCGCCTGTCGCTTCATTTCGGCGGACAGCGCCTGGACCGCTACCGGCGCTTCTTGGCGCATCTGACATTGCCGGACGGAACCTGGATACAGGGGATGATGCTGTCGTACGGGCTGGCACGAGTCTACAGCTTCCACGACAATCGGGCCCTGATCCCGGAGATGATCGCCCTCGAGCGGCAGGCGCGGAGCGAACGGCGCGGCATCTGGGGTCTTCCCTATTACCGGATCCGCAATCCGTCGGAGACCTGGAACGACATTGACAGTTTCCAGCTCGTCGAGGGCCGCGTGGTCGACGCCGCCCGGGTAGGCAATACCATATATCTCAACTTCGGTCCGAACTGGCGCACGGACTTCACATTCAAGATCGGCAAACGTGCCATGAGGCTCTTCTCCAGGGCCGGGATCGATCCGCTCAGCTTCACCGGCCGGACGGTGCGCGGACGCGGCTGGGTCAGGCCGGAGAACGGCCCGCTGATCGAGGTTACGCACCCCGAGCAGCTTGAACTCTTGCCAGAATGACCAACATCGCGCTCTAAGATCGACGGAGGGCAAAGGTAGTGGGGAGAGAGATCGTGGCGGCGGTGATCGAGGCCATTCGTGTGAGAGTTTCCGGCTCCCGATCCCTCGTCGGCCTGCTTCTGGCCGCGCTTGCCAGTGCTCCCCTGTTGTCGGGCTGCAGCACCAATCCGGCCACCGGAGAGCAAAGCTTCACCGCCTTCATGTCGCCGGCGGACGAGCTGCGGGTCGGACGCGAGCAGGACCCGAAAATCAAGGAGGAATTCGGCGGAACCTATGATGAGGACCCGGAGTTGTCCGCCTATGTGAGACGGATCGGCAAGAAACTCGCGGCGACCTCGGAGATGCCGGATCTCGACTTTCGCTTCACCGTCCTCAACACGCCCGACGTGAACGCCTTCGCCCTCCCGGGCGGATATGTCTACGTCACGCGCGGGCTGATCGCTCTGGCCGAGAACGAGGCGGAACTCGCCGGCGTGATCGCGCACGAGATCGGCCACGTCACGGCACGGCACAGCGCAGAACGGTACAGCCACGCCGTCGCGACCAATATTGGCGCCACCTTGCTCGGAATTCTGGCCGAGAGCCGCACAGTTGCCGACGTCGCAAGCCTGGGTGCCAACCTCTACCTGAAGGGCTATTCCCGTGATCAGGAGTTCCAGGCGGATATGCTCGGCGTCCGCTACCTAAGCCGCGCCGGATACGATACCGGCGCCATGGCGAGTTTCCTCGCGAAAATGGGAAATGCGAGCCGGCTGCAGGCGGAAATGGCAGGCTCGAATCGCGATCCGGACGCGGTCGACCTGCTCGCGACCCATCCGCGAACGGTCGACCGCGTACAACAGGCGCTTGCCGCGGCGAGCGTGCATCGCGGCGCCTCTCCCATCGTCAACAGGGATGCTTTTCTCGACCGCATCGACGGCATGATGTTCGGAAGCGATCCGAAGGAAGGTCTGATCAGGGGCCGGGAATTCCTGCATAAGGACCTGAATTTCCGCTTCGAGGTCCCGCCCGGCTTTCGTCTCTTCAACAAGCCTACACAGGTGCTTGCCGCCGACAAGGCTGGAGCGCGCTTCGTATTCGACAGGGCGCGGCAGAGTGGCCGCCTGCACCCGGCCGAGTATCTGCGCGCACGCTGGGCGCAAGGCCATCAGGTACGGGATCTGGAAAGTATCAACGTGAACGGAATGGAGGCGGCGACCGCCTGGCTGCCCGTGACCGCGGGGAACAATGAAAGCTTCGTCCTGCGCCTCGTCGCGATCCGGTATGATCGGGATACGGTATACCGGATGCAGTTCCTCGTCCCCTACCAGCAGACGAAGGCACGGAGCGAGGATCTGCGCCGCACCACCTACAGCTTCCGGCCGCTGACAGACGAGGAAAGGTCAGCCGTCCGGCCGTTCGAGGTCAAGGTGGTGACGGTAGAGGGAGGAGAATCCGAGTCGTCTATCGCCTCCGGTGTTCCTCATCCGGGCTACGAGGTCCGTTTCTTCAGGGTCCTCAACGGACTGGAAGCCGGCGGCCTTCCGCCGCCGGGGACGCGTCTGAAGACAATCGGACCGCGCTGATACCTTCAGGCCTCGGTATAGAGGTCAGAACTCCGGTCGACATTCCGGCTGATATGCTGTTTCAGCTTCAGCATTGCCCGGTGCTCGAGCTGCCGGACGCGCTCCTTGCTGACCCCGAGAACGACACCGAGCTCCTCAAGCGTCGCCCCGTCCTCGACCAGACGGCGGCGTTCGATAATGGTCTGCTCGCGCGGGCTGAGCTCGCACAGCGCTTCCTTGAGCCATTTGGACCGGGTCTCCGAATCCCGCATACCGGTGACGATATCCTCCGGTGTCGGACGCTCGTCGGAAAGCAGTTCCAGCCACTCGTCCTCGCCGCTCTCGCCGATCGGCGCATTGAGCGACTGGTCCGATGACGACATCCGCTGCTCCATTGCCTCGACATCCTTGATCGCAACGCCGAGTTCCTCCGCCACGCGCTGACGCTGCTCGGCGGCATTCAGCTCCTCGGAGGCCTGCTGAATCTTCGCCCGCAGGCGCCGCAGGTTGAAGAACAATGATTTCTGAGCTGCCGTTGTTCCCGTGCGGACGATTGACCAGTTGCGCAGCACATAGTCCTGGATCGCGGAACGGATCCACCAGCTGGCATAGGTTGAAAAGCGGACTTCGCGCTCCGGCTCGAAGCGGGCCGCGGCCTGCATGAGGCCGACATTGCCTTCCTGGATCAGATCACCGATCGGCAGCCCGTAGTTCCGATACTTGGAAGCTGAACTTACCACCAGACGCGTATAGGAGCGGACCAGGAGATGGAGGGACCTCTCGCATCCCTCCTCGCGCCAGGCGCGCGCAAGTTCAAGCTCCTCTTCCCGTTCGAGAAGCGGCTCGTTCATGCTGGATTTGATGTAACTCACATTGGCGCGCCGGGTTTCGGGATCGTCGATATGTGCCATGGCTCCACCTCCACACCGCACCAGTGAAAAACTTCACTATGCTCTACGCTCCCCTGCGCAAATCGGATCACTGCTGCGGTCGCTTGGCGACTCTTATCGGATCACAAACGCGAGAGCCCGTGCTGCGGAAGCCAATCGGCGGATGATTTCGGCTCAGGCCGACAGCTGCTCGACGATCGCTCCGCCGCGGGTCAGGCAGACCGCGTTCAGCGTGCCCTCGAAGCCCGCTCCGCCATCCAGACTGAGAGTCGCCGGCGTCTCGACGATTCCGCCATGGACCGGGTCGAAACCGCGCACGACCTTGGCAAAACCGTCGTAGCCGGCATCGGAGATATCCGCATAGCCCTGGCTGTTCCACCAGAACCCGTCCTCCTGGTCGGTGAGCGGACGCACCGGATCCAGACCGGTATTGACGAATAGCAGGCCGCCATCCTCGGTATAGGCGGCCCGGCGGAATCCGGCCATGAACTCGTTGTGCCCGGGATGCGCGCGGATGGCCTGGCGCAGCTGTCCGGTCCAGCGGCTGACCGCGAGCAGTCCTTCGGCGATGGCCGCACGCGCCTGCTCCTCGCGCCCGCCATAGGCCTCCAATGTTGCGGCCGCGCCGCGCTGCAGCATCCAGTCGAGTATATCGCCGCAATCACCGGCGAACTGAAGCTGCAGCATCTTGCGCCACATCTCCTCCTGCCGGCCGCGCAGAAAAACGACATCGTCAGGATGCGTATAGGGCGGCTGGGCCAGAATAAGACGGCGGAACCGGAGCAGCTCGTCGACTGTTTCGATGATGGTGTTGCCGTGGCCGTAATAATTCCCGAGATAGACGAGCTTGTCGCCAGGCTCGAAGCGCTCGCTCAAGGCGGCGTGCAGCGCCGCGAGACGTTCGGCATCGCCATGGATCGAAGCGATCGCCCAGATCCTCTGACAATTGCGCAGAATGGCGAAGCGGGCGTCTGCACCCGACGGCAGGCCCGAATGTCCGGTCTGTACTCTTGCCGCGTCTGACATTGCTTAGCTCCTCCCCTCCAGATAGCAATTCACGCGTCGGACGCCAACGGTCGAAGTTGACCCTGGGTTCCCTGAATCGAAACAGGCGGCACCGATGGCGCCGCCTGCAAGGTCTGGAATGTCCGCCTGGACGGGCTGCCGGTCAGGCAGCCGCCATGATCTTCTCAAGCCGGTCGGTCGCCGCATCCTCATCGATTTTTTCGATCGCGGCGAATTCGCGCGCCAGTCGGTCGAGCGCGGCCTGATACATCTGCCGTTCGCTGTAGGACTGGTCCGCCTGACCGGTGTTGCGGCGCAGGTCGCGGACGACTTCGGCGATGGACACCGGATCGCCCGAATTGATCTTGGCCTCGTACTCCTGGGCCCGGCGGGACCACATGGTGCGGCGCACGCGCGCGCGGCCCTTCAGTTTGGTGATCGCGGCATCCATCTGCTTGCGGGTGCTGAGGCGGCGCAGACCGGAATTATTCGCTTTCCCGACCGGAATCCGCAGAGTCATGCGATCCTGTTCGAAGGTAATCACCAGCAGATCGAGTTCGGTCCCTGCGATTTGCTGAGTCTCGGTGCCAATGATCTTACCGACGCCATGAGTCGGATAGACCACGAAATCCCCAGCCTTGAACTCCACTTTTTTTGTCATTCGTCGGTCTCTCTCACTTTTCTGGACCACGGGCTCGCATCAAGCACAGAAGGCTATCGGCGGGCGCCAAAAAAGCGGGCCATCGCCCGCCTTCGCGGATACCGCTCGACTATGGTCCGAAACCTTCTCGGATACGGCGGCGAGGCGAGACGTTTTGCCCCACCGAATTGGGCGACATTATCACAAAATTCGCCGAAATGGGAGTCCGCGGGCGCATGGCCCGCCCCCGCAGGGCGCATGGCTTACAATTTTATGACAAATGCAGGAAATCCTGAGGTTAATCGCCCTTGCCCGGTGCAGGGGAGAAAAACTTGTCGAATTTGCCCTCGACCTTCTGGAAGTCGTCGGCCTCCGGCATCGCGTCGATCTTGCGCGTGATGTTGGGCCATTGCTCGGAATACTGCCGATTGAACTCGATCCACTTTTCGGCATCCGGCTCGGTATCCGGGAGGATCGCCTCGGCCGGACATTCCGGCTCGCACACACCGCAATCGATGCATTCGTCGGGATGAATGACGAGCATGTTCTCGCCTTCATAGAAACAGTCCACCGGGCACACTTCGACGCAGTCGGTGTACTTACACTTAATGCAGAGATCGTTGACGATGTACGTCATCAAAAGACTCCATGCCCGGCATCACTGGTCGGTCTCGTTAATGAAAAACCGGTTATTCGGCAAGCCCGAGTTTCTGCATGACACGCTTGCGCGCAGCGCCGCTCTCCTGGTCGGAGACATAGACCAGTCCCGTGACCCGGCGCATCAGGCTGGCTTCATGGTCGTGCAGGACGCCGTCCGCGTAGGCGACCTCCCACAGCATTTCCATCAGTTCCACGCGTTTCTCGTGATCGAACTCGTCCCGAATCACCCGCGTGTAGCTGTAGAAGTCGACGCTCTGCTCCATTTCCCGATGGGCGTCGTCGATCAGGCGGCGGACATCCGTTTCCGCCAGGCCGAACCGCCGCGCCAGCAGTTCTTCGACCGTGCGGCGCTCCTCGGCGCCGAAATCGCCGTCAAGGGACGCAGCCTTCACCAGCAGGGTCGCGACAGCCTCGGCGGCGCCATCGAGTTTCTCGACCTCACCGGCGCCGTCCGCGCCGAACTTGTCGAAAAACAGCTTCAACGAACCAAGCATGAATTTTCCATTGGCAATATAAAGTGCCCCCTATCTAAGCCCTCTGCAGAATTTGACAAGCGGCCAGTCGGGACCCGCAAGGCCGCTATTGGCCGCCAGAGCGGAACTGGTCGGTCTGCCGACGCTCCCGTTTCGTCGGCCGGCCGGTGCCGGGCTCCCGTCGTGCGGCCGTCGATGGTTTCGGCGGCGCTTCTTCCGTCGGTCCGGAGGTCCCGATCGGCGCCAGGTCCTCGTAGAGCATCTGTGCTTCCGGCGCCGGTCCGCGGCGTTCCGCGAGGAACAGGACTTTGACCACGCGGATGTGCGGGCCCTGGGGGAAGGTCAGCACATCGCCCTCCCGCACCAGCTGATGAGCCTTGGTCACGACCTTGCCGGAGAGCCGGAGCCGCCCGGCGCCGAGCATCTTGTTGGCGAGGCCCCGGCTCTTGAAGAACCGGGCGCACCAGAGCCACTTGTCGAGACGCTGGGTCCCGGCCTCGGTCATTTCGCCAGTTTGAGCTGCTGCAAGACCGCGAAGGGTGAATCCTCGGGACGCATCGCCGGACCGTTCGAGCTGATGACCTTGGGCCCCTTGGGACCTTTCGCACCGCCGTCCTTGCGCTTCGGCTTGCGCGGGCCGCCCTTGCGCTCGCGTTTCTCGCCGTCGCCCGCCTGCTGCTTCGGCTTGCCGCCGGTCCGCTGGCCGCGCTCCGGACGCTTCTCGCCTTCCGCACGGCGTTTCGGCTCGCGGCGGCGGGCGATGAAGCGGGGCTCGCCCTCGACATCCTCGCCGCGGCGGTAGCCGAGATCGGTCAGGATCTCCGCCATCGCCTCGTGGCCGACGCCGGCCAGCGAGAGCATGTCGGCGGAAATCGCGAAGGCGCCCTCGCGGGCGGCCTGGCGCACCATCTGGGCCACGCGCTCCAGCATGTCCGCGCGCACCGCATGGCCGCCGACCCGCTTGTAGCCGATGGCGAGATAGAACGCGTCGCTCGCATCCTCCGCCCGGGTGACCATGACACGGCCCGCCGGCGGCGGCCCCTCCTCCGGGAACTGGCCGGAATGGACGCTCCAGAGCATGGCGCGGAATTCCACCGCCTTCGGCTTCAGCAGCACGGGCAGGAAGACGGTCTCGGTGCCGAAACGGATGCCGAGGCGGGCCAGCGACTTGCGCTGCTCGTCGTCGAGATCGCGTCGCAGCGACGAGACCTTCTCGGACGGCACGCCCCCGACACCTTCCAGCACCTGATAGGCGATCCCCCGCGCGGCGCCTTCCAGTTCCGCACTCTTGATCGCGGTGAGCGGGCCGAGCCGCTCCTCGATCTCGCCCGTCAGCCAGGAGCGCAAACGGGTCTCGATCCGCTTGCGCATCTCGCCTTCGAGCAGTTCCTCGTTTGCGACGCGGATCTGCGGCGACAGGATATCCGCGCCGGCCTCGAGCCGCGCGATTTCCGCACCGAGCCAGACCACCGAGCCTTGCGGCCCGATCGAGAAGGCCGCGTTGTCCGCCGCCTCGATCTGACCGGTCCGCCGTGCCAGCTCTTCCGGCAGGACCTTGCGCGCCGCCGTCAGAACCGGCTTCGCGTTAGCGCTATCCACTACATCAGGCACGAATCTCAATCCTTCCATGTGACCGACAGCGTGGCCCTCCACGACCACCGTACTGTCGGATTTCACGGCAGCAGACAAGTTCCCGCCGTCCTTCAGCTTGCGCATGAACAATGCCGCGCGCTTGTCGACGAACCGCTGGGTGAGCTTGTCGTGCAGGGCATCCGAAAGCCGATCCTCGACAGCCCGCGTCTGGGCCTGCCAGTGCACCGGATCGGATACCCAATCTCCCCGGTGCGTAATATACGTCCAAGTTCGAATATGTGCGATACGGTTTACCAGCGTGTCGATATCGCCGTCGGTACGGTCGTGGCGCTTCACCTGGCTCGCCACCCAGTCCGTCGCCAGACGCTCCGGCCCGTCGGTCAGATCGAAGAAGATCTTCGAGAGCAGCTGGGCATGCGACTCGCTCATGGTCTTGCGGAAATCCGGGATCTGGCAGATGTCCCAGAGCAGTCGCACCCGGTCGGGCGAGGTCGCGCGATCCTGCACCGCCTCGATCCGCGCCATCGCCTCAAGGGTCCGCTGGTCCTCCGCGTCCCGCTTGCGGATGACGTGCGGTTCTTGGCTGTGGGTCTCGAGCGAGCGCCGGAGCAGGCCGAGGCTGCCATAGGAGAGCCGGCTGTTGCGCCAGTAGACATGACGCAGCGGATCGAAACTGTGGGTCTCCAGCGCCTCCACCATCTCCTCGTCCAGCGGCGGGCAGTCGGCCGTCACCCCGAAGGTGCCGTCATTCATGTGGCGCCCGGCGCGGCCGGCGATCTGCGCCATTTCCGGCGGCGTCAGGCGCCGCGGCGCGCGGCCGTCGAACTTCATGTCCTCGGCGAAGGCGACATGGTCGACATCCATGTTCAGCCCCATGCCGATGGCGTCGGTCGCGATCAGGTAATCGACCTCGCCCTCCTGGTACATCGCGACCTGCGCGTTGCGGGCGCGTGGCGAGAGCGCGCCGAGCACCACGGCGGCGCCGCCGCGCTGGCGCCGCACGATCTCCGCCAGCACATAGACGTCGGCCGCCGAGAAGGCGACGATGGCGGAGCGCCGCGGCAACCGGGTCAGCTTGCGCGGCCCGGTATAGGTCAGCTTCGAGAGCCGCGCCCGTCCGACGATCTCCGCCTTCGGCACCAGTTTCCTGATCAGCGGCCGGATGATGTCGGAGCCGAGGAACATGGTCTCCTGGCGGCCGCGCGCATGCAGCAGCCGGTCGGTGAAGACATGACCGCGCTCGCGATCGCCGCAGAGCTGGATCTCGTCCACCGCGAGGAAATCGACGAACCGGTCCGTCGGCATGGATTCCACCGTGCAGACGAAATAGCGCGCCCGGGGCGGCAGGATCTTTTCCTCGCCAGTGATCAGCGCGACGGCCTGCTTTCCCTTCAGCGCGACGACCCGGTCGTAGTTCTCGCGCGCCAGCAGGCGCAGCGGGAAACCGATCATGCCGGTCGCATGGCCGAGCATCCGCTCGATGGCGAAATAGGTCTTGCCGGTGTTGGTCGGGCCGAGCATCGCGGTGATGCGGCCCTCGTGCGTCGAACGGCTCATGGGAAGCTTCCGGACAGGCCCTCGATCAAAATGGGGGCGGCGCGGGACTTGCGATTATTTCCGACTTCCCACATATCAGGCCTCATCAATCACATTGATCCCAATTTAAGCAAGAGGTGATCGCGAAAATGACTGCGGAAAAGCGGACGTTCCAGGCCGAGGTCAGCAAGCTCCTGAAGATCGTCGCCAATTCGCTCTACAGCGAGCGTGAAGTCTTCCTGCGCGAACTGATCTCCAACGCCTCCGATGCCTGCGACAAGCTGCGCTACCTGGCGCTGACCAACCCTGACCTGACCACGGGCGACGGCGAATTCAAGATCAAGATCGCCGCCGACAAGGAAGCCGGGACCCTCACCCTCTCCGACAACGGCATCGGTATGAGCGCCGAGGAGCTGAACGACAATCTCGGCACCATCGCGCGCTCCGGCACCGAGGCCTTCGTCTCCAACCTCTCCGGCGACGAGAAGAAGGATGCCGGCCTGATCGGCCAGTTCGGCGTCGGCTTCTATTCCGCCTTCATGGTGGCGGACAAGGTCGAGGTGCTGACCAAGCGCGCCGGCGAGACCAAGGCCCATCTCTGGAGCTCCGACGGGCTCGGCGAATACACCGTCTCGGATGCCGAGAAGGCCAACCGGGGCACTATCATCACGATGCATCTGAAGGAGGACGCGCTCGAGTTCCTCGAGGAGCAGCGCCTGCAGCACATCGTGAAGCGCTATTCCGACCATATCCCGGTGCCGATCCTCTTCATCGCCAGGTCCGACGGGGGCGAGGAAGAGAAGCCGCTGAACGAGGCCTCCGCGCTCTGGACCCGCCCGAAGAGCGAGATCACCGAGGAGCAGTACAAGGAATTCTACCACCACGCGGCGCATGCCTTCGACGATCCCTGGGCCACCCTGCACTGGAAGGCCGAGGGCGTGATCGAATACAGCTCGCTGCTCTACGTGCCGACCCAGCGGCCCTTCGACCTCTTTCACCCGGAGCGCAAGAACCGGGTGAAGCTCTATGTGAAGCGGGTCTTCATCACCGACGATTGCGAGGGGCTGGTTCCCGAGTACCTCCGCTTCCTGCGCGGCGTGATCGATTGCGAGGACCTGCCGCTCAATGTCAGCCGCGAGCTGCTGCAGCGCAACCCGGTGCTGCAGAAGATCTCCTCGGCCGTCACCAAGCGCGTGCTCTCCGAGCTTTCCAAGAAGGCGGAGAAGGAGCCCGAGGAATACGCGAAATTCTGGGACGCCTTCGGCCCGGTGATGAAGGAAGGGCTCTATGCCGACGGCACGGAGCACCGGGAGACCCTGCTCTCCCTCGTCCGCTTCAGGACCACCGAGAGCGACAAGCTCGTCAGCCTGAAGGACTATGCCGAACGGATGAAGGAGGGCCAGGAGGCGATCTACTACATCATCGGCGAGAGCCCCGAGGCGCTCTTGAACTCGCCGCATCTCGAGGGCTTCAGAGCCAAGGGCGTCGAGGTCCTGCTGCTGACCGACCCGATCGACGATTTCTGGCTCCAGGCCATGTTCGAGGGCTATGAGGGCAAGCCCTTCAAGTCGATCACCCGCGGTTCGGCCGATCTCGACGCGGTCAAGGGCGGCGCGGACGACAAGCCGGAGGACGCCAAGAAGGACGAGGAGGCGAAGCAGGACGCGGGCGCCGAGATCGCCCCGCTGATCGCCTCCCTCAAGCTCGCCCTCGGCGAGGCGGTGAAGGACGTCCGCGAGTCCAAACGCCTGACCGACAGCCCGGTCTGCCTGATCGCCGACGAAGGCGACATGGACATCAATCTCGAACGCCTCCTGCGCCAGCACAAGCAGCTCGAGAAGGCGACCCCGCGGGTGCTGGAGATCAACGCCAGGCACGCAGTGATCAAGACCCTGGCCAAGCGCGTGAAGGCCGGCAAGACCGGCCAGGAGCTGGAAGACGCGGCCTATCTGCTGCTCGACCAGGCCCGCATCATGGAAGGCGAGGCCGTGCCGGACCCGAAGGCCTTCGCCCGGCGGCTGGCGATGGCGATGGAGCGGGGGCTGGCGGTTTGAGGCTGCTGAACTTTAGCAAGGAAATTGAATAGACGGCCGGTCATTGACCGGCCGTTTTTCCGGAGGCTCCCCGGCGGTTCGATCGCTGCAAATAACTGAATCAATCAAAACTTGCCTAAGATAGGCGTTGGTATCACTAGCACCTTGGAGCAGTTCGCCATGGCTCGCCTCGGCAGATGGGCATGCCCCCTTGCGCCCACCTTTGTCATTTGCCTCTTCGAGTCAATCGAAGCGTCCGCCCTCCTTTCATCTCAGCACACTGCCGCGCCATTTGAGCGGCCTTCGAGCACTTTCTCTCTTCCGGGCGAGAAAACCGGCCTAGCCCTTTCATAAACCGATCGGGAGTCACACCACGAATGACCACCAGATACGGGATGACATCATGCACGTGCCCCAATATCCTGAGGTGTATGATTGGCAGCAGTGGCTTTGTTGGCGCATCTCGGGGGCGGAAGGAATGAAAAAAAGTGATCTTCCTTTCGGCAGTGAATTCTCGCCCTCACAAATTGAGTTGCCTGTGGTTCTCGAAATTGCAGATCGAAACGGTGGGGATTGGAAAGCCTTTGAGGCAGAAATTCGAGCCACCTATTTTGAAGGGCATGCAACCAGCGACTACAATCGCGCCAAACTTGCCAACAATACCAAGCTTGGAATGATCGCCTACGGAATTATCGACCGAGACGCGAACTTAACGGAGTTCGGAAACGAGTTACTCGGCCTCAGGGGCGATGAAACAGCGCTTTATAGACGGCTAGCGAAACATACTCTTGTTAGCTTGCATGGAATGAGTCTTGTCCGCTGTATTCAGGATATGGTAGCCGCAGGCGAACAGGTAAATTTGACGACGCTTCGAGAAGGACTTGCCGCGAGAGGCATCCACTATCCATCGGGTGGTAAGCACCCGAGCATAATGCGTCTATGGCTTGAGAAGGCTGGCGTGTTCGTGGGTAGCCGTTGGCATATCGACCCTCACCAGATCGAGGATATTCTCAGCCTCAATCCCGACGAGTTTGAGGTGCTAGCTGATTTCACACCTGAGCAGCGCGCTTTCCTCAGAACTTTGGCTAACATGGGAACCAGTGCACCCCAACCAGCGAATGAAATAGCGAAGCTGGCCGCTGCGACATATGGCGTGAGATTTCCTGAAAAGAGCTTACCTAAGCTCGTTCTCAATGCGCTAGAGAGCGCTGGCTATATCAGAGCGGAAAAAACGACCACAGGGCGCGGGGCAAAGCCTTTCCAAATCACGCCAACGGCCAAACTAGTTACCGATGTCATTGAACCGCTACTCGAACAACTCAAGAATCAGACCGACCCAAAACTTCTTGCTCTCCTAAGAACCCCGCTCTCGGAGATTTTAGAAAAGCTGGAAGACAAGGATCGATACAAGGCCGGACTAGCCCTCGAAGCGCTAGCGTTCAAAATCATGCGCCTTCTCGACATGACGTATGTAGCGACACGTTTGCGGGCGAACCAGACGGGAGGAGCCGAGGTTGACCTCATTTTCGAAAGCGCACGCCTGATATTCTCTCGATGGCAGATCCAATGCAAGAACACGGCTCGCGTATCGCTCGATGACGTGGCAAAAGAGGTGGGATTGACCCACTTTCTCAAGAGCAACGCGATCGTGATCGTCACCACCGGCGAAATTGGCAGCGAGGCTCGACGCTATGCGAATAAAATCATGGCAGATTCCAATCTTGCAATCGTGATGCTTGACAGCGGCGACTTAGCCGCGATTGGCGAGAGCCCTGCCACCGTCATCCGGGCGTTTGAACGTGAAGCTCGTCATGCCACGAGTTTGAAAAGACTGAACCTATAGGGGCTATTCAATGAGCAAAAACGAGCCTCCAATAATTTATCATAGGACCCCTCTAGGCTGCATATATCATGCCGATAGCCTAGACGTTATGAAGCGCCGAGAGACCGCTTCGATTGACCTAATCATGACAAGCCCACCCTTCGCATTGACGCGAAAGAAGGACTACGGCAACGAACAAGAGGATGCGTATCTCGAATGGTTTCGCGCGTTCGCCGAACAGTTTCAGCGAGTTCTCAAAGACGACGGTAGCCTTGTAATCGACCTTGGGGGCGCATGGAAGCCGGGGCTCCCGGTGCGTAGCCTTTATCATTTTAAGCTATTAATAATGCTGTGTGAGGAATTTGGTTTCCACTTGGCTCAGGAGTTCTATTGGTGGAACCCTTCGAAGCTCCCCACTCCAGCAGAGTGGGTTAATGTTCGGCGGATACGCGTAAAAGACGCGATTAATACCGTTTGGTGGCTATCAAAATCCCCTTGGCCGCGAGCCAGCAATAGGCGCGTCTTGCAGCCATACAGCGACAGCATGAAAATGCTTCTAAGCAATGGGTACAAAGCAAAGCTAAGACCTTCAGGTCACGATATCAGCGAAAAATTCTCAATTGATAACGGAGCATCCATTCCACCAAACTTAATAGCTGTTCCCAATACGGAAAGTAATAGTAGCTATATGCGCTATTGCAAAGAAAACGGCATTAAAGCGCATCCGGCTCGTTTCCCCGCGGCTCTACCAGAATACTTTATCCGTATGGTGACTGACCCTGGTGATACGGTTCTAGACCCGTTTGGCGGGAGTTGCATTACAGGAGAGGTATCGGAACGTCTCGGTCGCAGGTGGATTTGTGCTGAATTGATTGAATCTTATTTACAGGGTGCAGTAGGTCGCTTCGAAACTCCGCAACACCCACCGAAGACAAGAGTCGGCAAGAAGGAGGATGAAGGCTATTACCGCATTCCTCATCCGGGGTTACTTTGGAACAGTGGCGACGAACGCGAACCCGCTCCTTTACCTGAAGATGGCGGAAAACTACGCCCCCCCCATCTACGCAAAGAAATCGCAACCGATGACGGAGAAAATCCGGAAGCTGCAGCTATATTTATAAGCGCAGCGGAGTGAAGTCCCAGTGCCGCCACTCCGAAAGCCCGAACTCCTTCATCTTTTTGAAGAAGCTTTGCGTGCAAGCAGTCTAAGTTTTCTCAAATTATCCGGCGGAGGAGATCATCCGGCGACATACCAGATCTTAGGCCAAAACGAATCTTTTCGACTCAGAGTTTATATATGGAACCTTACTTTTGGCGGGCGTGTGAGCTTACCAGATGAATGGCGAATTCAAGTAACTGGCCTTCCCGAATTTGATGGACACCAGAGGTTCATTCGCGAGACAGGTGGCAAGACGGCTATTCTTGGATGGTGCGCGGATCTAGGCGTCTACGCTGCCTATGACATTGGGTACCATCTCGATCCTCTCGGCGGGTCTCCATCGATACAAATCCGCCAACCAGCTTTGGAATCGGCAAGATTGAACGGGCTTGCCCATCATTTTAGGGGCGCAGAAGAGGTCGCATTTGCGGTTAGACCGTCATATATGGGCGTGTATCTAGCAAACATGGAAGAATTGCACGCTTGTGGCTCGTCCGAAGAAGCCCTGCGGCTTCTTGAGCAAATCTCTGCGGATCCCGATTCAGTTGCCGAAGCAGAGATTGAAGAGCGCGCTCCCGCGCCTCGGAAATATGCGGTCATTTCTGCGAGAAAAGCGCTCAGGGAAGCAGATTTTAGAGGTCGAGTTTTAACGGCTTACTCGAACTCGTGCGCAATGTGTGGTGTCCAGCTGAGACTACTCGATGCGGCGCATATTCTGCCTGCGGCGCATCCAGACAGTACGGACGAGACCCGCAACGGCATTGCCCTTTGTGCCTCACACCACCGGGCATTTGATCGAGGGTTGGTCACATTCGATTCAGGTTTTCACATCCATCGAAACGAAGAGATGGAGCGTGAATTAGTCCGTTCTGGCCTAGACGGAGGAATTGACGATTTCCGAAACAGCCTTTTTCCGATGATCGAGGTCCCACCAAACCGTAGTGACCGACCAGCAGAAGGCTTCATCCAGCAAGTAAACGAGATGAGAGGCTGGCGTTTCTGAGAGGATCTCGCCTGCATCTCCTTTTTCCTCAATAGACAAGCTGCTTCATTATCGAAAGAACTAGAGGCTTTTCCTATTTTTCCCCACAAGGAAAATACTTTTCTCCAATGGCTCCGTTGCTTCGCGCCTGGGGATCAAAGGGAGACACACTACTAAATTCGGGGCGCAGTGCGGCCCCGCCCTGCCATCCCCAACCCCGCCATTGCGCCCGCGCGCAAAGCCGCTATCGTGCCGCCCTTCGCAGATCACCGCACACAGGACCTCGCCCATGGCGCCGCAGCCCGTCTCCTCGCAGCTTCTCGACAATTGCCTCAGCGACGCGGAATTCCCCGAACTGCCGGGCTTCGTCCGGGGCAAGGTGCGGGATGCCTACAAGCTGCCAGACGGGCGGCGCCTCTTGATCGCGACCGACCGGCAGTCCGCCTTCGACCAGGTGCTGGGTGCCGTGCCCTGCAAGGGCCAGGTGCTGACCCAGACGGCGCGCTACTGGTTCGACCACACGGCCGACATCTGCCCGAACCAGGTGATCTCCTACCCGGACCCGAACGTAGTGCTGGTCAAGGATCTCGACATGGTGCCGATCGAGATCGTCGTCAGGGCCTATCTCACCGGCTCCACCAGCACCAGCGCCTGGACGATGTACAATCGCGGCGAGCGGGTGATCTACGGCCATCCCTTCCCGGACGGCATGAGGAAGAACCAGAAGCTGGAGCAGACCATCATCACGCCGACGACGAAGCCGGCGGATGGCGGGCATGACGCGCCGATCACCGAGGCGGAGATCCTCGCCTCGGATCTGGTGACACCCGCGCAGTGGCGCGAGCTGGCGGAAAAGAGCCTCGCGCTCTTCGCCCGCGGGCAGGACCTCGCGGCGAAGCGCGGGCTGATCCTCGTCGACACCAAGTACGAGTTCGGCATCGACAGGGACGGCACCATCACCATCGCCGACGAAATCCACACGCCGGATTCCAGCCGCTACTGGATCGCGGGCAGCTATCAGGAGCGGTTCGATGCCGGCGAGGAGCCGGAGAGCCTCGACAAGGAGTTCCTGCGGCTCTGGATCGCCGGCCAGTGCGATCCCTACACGGACCCGATCCCGGAGATCCCGGCCGAGACCCTGCTCGCCTTCAGCGACAAGTATGTCTCGCTCTACGAGCAGGTGACGGGCCAGAGTTTCGAGCGGCCGGATCCCGCGGTGCCGGTGCGCGAGCGGATCCGGACCGCGCTCGCCGCCGCGCTGCCGGACTATTTCTGAGCGGACCGCTTCCGTCTCGATCCGGGCAGGCAACCGTCATGCGCCCTCCCCCGCGCACGGAAACGCCGCGGGACTCGGCGCGCACGCCCGCCCCGGCATCCCCGCGCGCTTTCGGCTGCCGAAGCGGGACAGCGGCTTCCAATCGGAACCGGAGCGGCCGGATCAAGGAGACATGGCCGGTGCGGCCCCGGCGCGGGGGCATGCATCCCGTGGTTTCGATCGGCCTCCACAGGCGGACCGTCAGTACGTTTCAGGCCAATTCAATTTGGCTATCAAAATAATTTTATTACAGACCACGCTCCACGCCGAGCACCAAGAACTCAGATTTTTAATAAACCATATCAATATATAACCGGACTTTCGGCAGAGCGGGCGATCGCCCGACGGCGCACCGCGTCGTTCGAGACTCACAGAAAATATTTAGGTTGCGAAATCATTTTTGATGACCATCTGTTCGCTCGAAGGAGGATTTCGATGTCAGACAGAGATCATTATATCGAGAAAGCCAAGGCCCGGATCGAGCAGTGGAATGCCGAGATCGCCAAGATGAAGGCCAGGGCCGACGAGGCCGAGGCCGACGCGAAGATCGACTTCCGGCGCCAGCTCGACGAGATGCGCGCGGAGCGCGACAAGGCCGAAGCCCGGCTGACGGAGCTGCGCGATGCCAGCGACAAGGCGTGGGATGACGTGAAGTCCGGCTTCGAGAAGGCCTGGGACGACATCTCCGCCGCCTTCGACAGCGCCCGGACCCGCTACCAGTAACCCCGAACCCGCAATCCGCCACCAGCAAAGGAGACCGAAGATGACTGTTCGCAAGATCCTCTATACCACCGCTTTCGCCGCCGCCCTTACCGCCGGCGCGGCCCCGGCCATCGCCTCGGAGACGGCCCCGTTCGTCACCGCCAAGGAGGTCCGCACCGAGATCTCCGAATCGATGGACGCGATCGCCAAATACACCGCGCAGGAGCGCAAGCAGGCGGTCGCCGAGGCCGAGGCGGCGATGAACAAGCTCGATGCGGAGATCGACCGCCGCGGGCAGGCGCTGCGCGAGAACTGGGCCGAGATGTCCGAGTCCGCACGCGAGACCGCCCAGGAAGGCATCGAGGAGCTGCAGGCGGCGCGGAACGAGCTCGGCGAGCGCTACGGCGCCCTCAAGGCCGGCACGGCCGATGCGTGGGAGGACCTGAAGTCCGATTTCACCCAGGCCTGGAACTCCTTCTCGGAGACCTGGAAGTCGGCCGACAAGGACGCCGGCAGCTAAAATGACCGGCGGAATACGCCGCCCGCTCCCCTGAGGCGGCGTATTCGCGCGCCAGCACCGTCACCGGATCGCGCCCCGCCGACCGCGGAAAGATCCGGTGACGGAAAAACCATCCGTCCCGACGAATTCGTACCTCGCCAAATACACGCTTTTTTCATAGAACCATAGCAGCAAGGTGTGGTTGCCGAACCCTTGCGGCCCACGCCGGTTGCGTGTCGCCGCGGGCCGTTCGAGCGGCGGGGCGAGACGGGAAGCGTGGATTGGATTGCGAGTTTCAGATTGCCGCGGAGATGCGCTCGGCTCTGCTTGAAGATCGCGTTTGCGATGTAGAGGCGGTTTTTCTTCAGAACGGCGCCTATCCGCCGGACCTCGTCTGGGACCCGGAAGTGGAGCAGATCGAGGACAGCCGGCTGCGGCAGCTCCGCGACTACTGGCGCGCCAAGGCCGGTGGCGCTCCGGCGGCGCCGGAACACATGATCGATCCCGCGGAGATGCGCTTCATCCTCGGCTACGTAATGCTGCTAGAGGTGCTCGAAGCCGGGAGCGACTTTCGCTACCGCCTCTATGGCAGCCTGATCGCCGAACGGTTCGGGCGCGACGTCACGGGGCAGACCGTGCGCCAATTCGGCGACAGCGAATATATCGTCAATTTTTTCCTCGCGACCTACCAGGCGGTCAGCACGACGCGCAGGCCGCTGCTCTCCGTCCATTATCCCAGACCCGGGTCGCAGACCGCGAGCTGGAGCCGCTTGATCCTGCCGCTCTCGGACGGGAGGGGAACGGTCTCCAGGCTGCTTGTCGGCCAGATCCCCGGCGAATGGCGCCCGCGACCGCCGGGCGCGACGCCGACGGCATTCTGACGCTCAGTCCGCGGACGCGGCGTCGGGCGCCGCGGTCGCGTCGAGCCGGTCGTGCAGCCGGCCGAAAATCCGCTCCAGCGCCTCACGGTCGTCGGCGTCGAGCACACCGAGGAGATCGCGCTCGAAATCTTTCGCCAGCGGCACGATCTGCCTGTAGACGGCCCAGCCGGCCTCGCTCAGCGAGATTTCCAGCAGCCGCGCGTCCGACGCCTTGGCCGACTTCCGGACCAGCCCCGCCGCCTCCAGCCGGCTGACGGCCCGGCTCACCTTCACCTTGTCGAGATTGACCCGGGCCTGGATATCGCGCACCGAGATCCGCTCGGAGCGGGCGAGATGGGCGATCACCCGCCATTCCGGTATCGAGATTCCGAAGCGCTCGGCATAGAGCGTCGAGAGCGCCTTGCTGACCCGGGCCGCGATCACCGCCAGCCGGTAGGGCAGGAAACGGTCGAGATCCAGCATGTCGATATCGGTATCGGTCTCTCGCGGCATCGGCAATTGACATTCGTTTCATATGTAACGATCATGCCCATCCTACGGGAGATGACGCCCGGAACCAATCAAAAATCCGGGCCTGAAACAGCGCCCTCCGGGAGGACGAAATGAACAAGGTTTCCGAATCCGCCACGATGAGCAGCAATCCGCTGACGGGCACCTCGACGGGCTATATGCCCGGCTTCGGCAACGATTTCGAAACCGAGGCCCTGCCCGGCGCCCTGCCGCAGGGCCAGAACAGTCCGCAGAAATGCGCCTACGGGCTCTATGCCGAGCAGCTATCCGGCAGTCCCTTCACAGCGCCGCGCGGCGAGAACGAGCGCAGCTGGCTCTACCGCATGCGCCCC
The DNA here is from genome assembly GCF_965216895.1 of Nisaea sp. Classification (GTDB taxonomy): domain Bacteria; phylum Pseudomonadota; class Alphaproteobacteria; order Thalassobaculales; family Thalassobaculaceae; genus Nisaea. The sequence goes on along the minus strand of NZ_OZ244205.1, from coordinate 4,125,434 downwards.
TCGGTGAAGCACACCTCCCGCTTCTCCCGCATCGCCGTCGACGGCTGGAAGACAGCGCCGCACCAGCCGGAACACGGCCTGCCGCTCGGCCAGTACCGCTGGAACCCGGTCCCGCTCCCGACCGGCAAGACCGATTTCGTCAGCGGCATCCGCACCATGACCACCGCCGGCGACGTCAACACCCAGACGGGGATGGCGGTGCATGTCTTTGCCTGCAACGCGGACATGACGGACGACTACATGATGAACGCGGACGGCGAAATGCTGGTCGTCCCGCAGCTCGGCCGCATCGAGATCTTCACCGAGCTTGGCCGCATGGCGCTCGGCCCGCGCGAGATCGCCGTCGTGCCGCGCGGCATGATCTTCAAGGTGACGCTGCTGGACGACGAGGCCCGCGGCTATATCTGCGAGAATTACGGCGCCAAGTTCACCCTGCCCGGCCGCGGCCCGATCGGTGCAAACTGCCTCGCCAACCCGCGCGACTTCAAGACCCCGGTTGCCGCCTACGAGGAGCAGGAGACGCCCTGCCGCCTGATCGTCAAATGGTGCGGCAGCTTCAACGCCACCGATATCGCGCATTCGCCGCTCGACGTCGTCGCCTGGCACGGCAATTACGCGCCCTACATGTACGACCTCACCACCTTCTCGCCGGTCGGCGCGATCCTGTTCGACCATCCGGACCCGTCGATCTTCACGGTACTGACCGCGCCGTCGGAGACCGAGGGCACGGCGAATATCGATTTCGTCATCTTTCCGGAGCGCTGGATGGTCGCCGAGCACAGCTTCCGGCCGCCCTGGTACCACCGCAACATCATGTCGGAATTCATGGGCAACATTTACGGCGCCTACGACGCCAAGCCCGAGGGCTTCGTTCCGGGCGGCATGAGCCTGCACAATTGCATGCTGCCGCACGGCCCCGACAGCCAGGCCTTCGAGGGTGCCTCCAACGCCGAACTGAAGCCGCACAAGCTGACCGAGACCATGGCCTTCATGTTCGAGACCCGCTTCCCGCAGCACCTGACCGAATACGCGGCGAAGGACGCCCCTCTGCAGGACGACTATATCGGCTGCTGGACAGGCCTCGAGAAGAAATTCGACGGAACACCGGGTATCAAGTGATCATGCGCAGCTGGCTTCCGTCCGCCAATGCGGACACCTCGGACTTTCCGGTTCAGAACCTGCCCTATGGCGTGTTTTCCCATGGCTCCGGCGCGCCGCGCTGCGGCGCCGCCATCGGCGATCGGGTGCTCGACCTGGCGGCGCTCGAGGCGGACGGGCTGCTGCCGACGAGCGGCAAACCGGTCTTTTCAGCGCCGGAACTGAACCCCTTCATGGAGTGCGGCCCGGAGTTCTGGACCGAGGTCCGCGCCCGCCTGACCGACCTCCTTCGCGAGGGCGGCGACGGCGCGGTCCGGAACAAGGAGGAGCGCTACCTGCACCCGCTCGCCGCCGTGACGCTCCACCTGCCCTTCCGGGTCAGCGAATACACCGACTTCTATGCCGGCAAACAGCATGCCTTCAATGTCGGCACCATGTTCCGCGGCCCCGAAAACGCGCTGCCGCCCAACTGGCTGCACATCCCGATCGGTTATAACGGCCGCGCCTCGTCCGTCGTGGTCAGTGGGACGGACTTCCACCGACCCGAGGGGCAGCTGAAACGGCCGGACCAGGGCGAGCCCGAATTCGGCCCGAGCCAAAGGCTCGATATCGAACTGGAAATGGGTGCCGTGGTGGGCACGGGCAGCCGCTTCGGAAAGCCGGTCTCGGTCGCCGAGGCCGGCGAGATGATCTTCGGCTACGTCCTGCTGAACGACTGGTCGGCGCGCGATATCCAGGCCTGGGAATATCAGCCGCTCGGGCCCTTCCAGGGCAAGGCCTTCTGCACCACGATCTCGCCCTGGGTGGTGACGAAGGCGGCGCTTGAGCCGTTCCGCACCCCGACGCCGGAGCGCGAGCGCAAGCTCCTGCCCTATCTCGAGGAACCGGGGCCGATGCTCTACAGGATCGATCTGGAAGTCGCGCTGACACCGGCCGGTTCGTCCGAAGAAACGGTGATCAGCCGGACCAATTACAGCACGATGTACTATTCCGCCGCCCAGCAGCTCGCCCACCACACAAGCAGCGGCTGCCCGATGCGCAGCGGCGACCTGCTCGGCTCGGGCACGATATCCGGCGAGACGCCGGACAGCTACGGCTCGCTGCTGGAGATGAGCTGGGGCGGCAAGACGCCCTTGAAACTGGCAAACGGCGAGGACCGCAGTTTCCTCGAGGACGGCGACAGGGTGACCTTGCGCGGTCATGCGCAGGGCGACGGATACCGGATCGGTTTCGGAGACTGCACGGGCAGGGTTCTGCCTGCGCGCAGCTAGGCAACGAGAAGAGAGCAAACGGGAGGACGGCCAGATGGCCAAGCAATTCGCGTCCATGGGCGACATGGCGGAAAAGAAGATCACCTTCAGCGAGATCGGCCGGGACATCTGGGCCTTCACCGCGGAGGGCGATCCCAATACCGGCGTGATCATCGGCGACGACAGCGTGATGATCGTCGATGCGCAGGCGACGCCGCGCCTCGCGAACAAGGTGGTCGAGAAGATCCGCTCCGTCACCGACAAGCCGATCAAATATGTCGTGCTCTCGCATTACCACGCGGTCCGCGTGCTCGGCGCCTCGGCCTACGGGGCGGAGCAGATCCTCGCCTCCGAGAAATGCCGCGCAATGGTCGCCGAACGCGGCCAGGAGGACTGGGACAGCGAGTTCGGCCGTTTCCCGCGGCTGTTCCAGGGCCATGAATCGATCCCGGGCCTGACCTGGCCGACCATGACCTTCCGGAACAAGATGACGGTCTATCTCGGCAACCGCCGGGTCGACCTGATGCATCTCGGCCGCGCCCACACCGCCGGCGACATCGTCGCCTGGGTCCCGGACGAGCGCGTGATGCTGACCGGCGACATCGTCGAACACAAGGCGGCCTGCTATTGCGGCGACGGACATTTCAGCGACTGGGGCAACACCCTCGACAACATCAAGAGCTACGATCCGCTCGCCATCGCACCCGGTCGCGGGGCCGCCCTCGTCGGCACGGAACAGGTCGATGCCGCGCTCGACTTCACCCTCGACTTCGTTACGAGCACCTATCGCCCGGCGGCCGCCGTCGCCGCGCGCGGCGGGTCGCTGAAGGAAGCCTGGGACGCGGTGCGCGCGGCCTGCGATCCGAAATTCAGCGACGTGCCGATCTACGAGCATTGCCTGCCCTTCAACGTGACCCGCGCCTATGACGAGGCCCTCGGCATGGACACGCCGCGGATCTGGACCGCCGAGCGCGACCGGCAGATGTGGGAACAGCTCCAGGGTTAGGAGGGCGGCCCCATGAGCCGGATCTTCGAGCAGCCGCTCTACCCCTACGAGCGGGTGCCGGACCAGGACGCGAAGGCCCCGGTCCGGCACCCGGTCGTCGTGGTCGGTGCCGGGCCGGTCGGCCTTGCGCTCGCGGTCGATCTCGCGCTGAAGGACGTTCCGGTCCTCGTCCTCGACGACAACGACAAGGTCAGCCACGGCTCGCGGGCGATCTGCTTTTCCAAGCGCACACTGGAGATCCTCGACCGGCTCGGCTGCGGCCAGCCGCTGGTCGAAAAGGGCGTCACCTGGAACAAGGGGAAGGTCTTCTTCGACGAGCGCAAGGTCTACGAGTTCAACCTGCTGCCGGAAGCGGGCCACCGGCGTCCCGCCTTCATCAACCTGCAGCAGTACCATTTCGAGGTCGGGCTGCTGCAGCGCCTGCGGGAGTTGCAGGCGGACAGCCGGCCGGTCGAGATCCGCGGCCGCAACCGGGTCACCCACGTCGAGAAGGACGAAACGGGCGTCCGCCTTTCGGTCGAGACGCCCGATGGCCCGTATGAGCTCGAGGCGGACTGGCTGGTCGCCTGCGACGGCGCGAAATCGCCGGTCCGCTCCATGCTGGGGCTCGATTTCCACGGCCGGGTGTTCGAGGACAATTTCCTCATCGCCGACGTCATTATGGAAGCGGAGTTCCCGACCGAGCGCTGGTTCTGGTTCGATCCGCCCTTCAACCGCGGCCAGTCCGCCCTGCTGCACAAGCAGCCGGACGGCGTCTGGCGCATTGACCTGCAGCTCGGCTGGGACATCGAGCGCGAGAAGGAGATGCGCGAGGAGAACGTGATCCCGCGCCTCAAAGCCATGCTCGGCACCGACGCGAAGTTCAGCCTCGAATGGGTCTCGGTCTATACTTTCCAGTGCCGCCGCATGGAACGCTTCGTTCATGGCCGCGTGCTATTCGCCGGCGACAGCGCACACCAGGTCTCGCCCTTCGGCGCGCGCGGCGCCAACAGCGGCATCCAGGATGCGGACAACCTCGCCTGGAAGCTGAAGCTGGTACTCGGGGGCACAGCGCCGGAACGCCTGATCGAGAGCTACAACCGCGAACGCGTCCAGGCGGCGGACGAGAACATCCTGAACTCCACCCGCTCGACCGATTTCATCACGCCCAAATCGGAGATCTCGCGAATCTTCCGCAATGCCGTGCTGGATCTCGCCGAGCATCATGCCTTCGCGCGGCCGCTGGTGAATTCGGGACGGCTCAGCCTGCCCGCGACACATGACGGCTCGCCGATCAATACAGCTGACGCCCTCCCTTGTGGTCCCGCACGCACGCGGCCCGGTGCCCCCGCGGCAGATGCCCCGGCGGGAAACGGCTGGCTGCTGGAGAAGATCGGAGGCGCGTTCACACTGCTCGGCGTGGACGCTGATGTTCCTGAACTTTCGGAAGCCGCGGGCCTGCCGGTACGCGGGATCGCGCTTTCGGCGCGGGACGACAGTTCCGGCGCGCTCCGGGAACGTTATCTCGGGACCGAGAGGCAGGCGGTCTATCTCCTGCGTCCGGATCAGCATGTCGCCGCGCGCTGGAACGCCTACGATCCCGGCGCCGTCGCAGCGGCAGTCGGGACAGCGACCGGAGTCTCCGCATGAGCGAACTGAACACCTCCCCCAATCTGCAGGATCCCGACGGATTCTATGCGGAATTGCTGGCGGCGCATGACGGTCTGACGAAAGCCGAGAGCGATGCGTTGAACGCCCGACTGATCCTCTTGCTGGCGAACCAGATCGGCGATCGGGAGATCCTGCGGGCCGCGCTCGCGGCGGCCTTGCCGACGCCGGCCCGCGAAGAATATCCCTGAACGGGTCCCCCCCTCGACGCGCTGGCCCGCATTCTCTGATTTCGATGCGAAATCGTCGGCATGACCGAAGATTTATACCCACAGTCGTTTTCAAGCTAATTCACCTATAGTAGGAAAATAACTCCTTACTCTCGGCTACAGTTTGTACTCGGGAACCCAACCGATTAAGGAGGTGAAGAATGCCCGGAAAGATTTTCGTCCGGCCCGTGAAACGCGCCACAATTACTTTTTTGGCCGCTGCCGCGGTCCTGCTGTCGGCGGCAGGCGCAAGAGCGACATGCGGCCCCGCAGACTCGGTCTATATCGGCTCGGTTTGCACGACGGCGGCCGACTTCTGCCCCCCCGGATACCTGCCGATGAAGGGCCAGCCCCTCTCCACGACGGTCTTTCAACCACTCTATTCCCTTCTGGGCTGCCGATGGGGCGGAGATTGCAAGCATACCTTTTACCTGCCCGATATGCGCGGGCGGTCGCCGGTCGGCACCGGTACGGGCCCCGGTCTCACGAAAATCGAGCTCGGACAGACACGGGGAGCGGAGACCCACGAACTGACAGTCGCACAGCTACCAAAACACAGTCACGTTGCGTTTTTTACGCCCACCAGCAGCGGGAACGTTAGCGCCAAGCTCGAAGCTTATTCGGGAGGTGCAACGACCGACACTCCCTCCGCAGGTGAATTCATTTCCGGCGGCGGTGGCACCCCCGTCTTCGGGAAAGGCGGTTTCGGCACGCAACTCGTCGAACTGGATGGGCTGACCATCACAGGCAGCGCTCCCAGCGGAACCGTAGAAGTCGGAAACACAGGTGAATCAGCCCCCTTCGCCATCCAGGGACCGGTCATGGCGCTGACCTATTGCATTAACAATGACGGACTCTTTCCGTCGCGAGGCTGACCATTGCCAGGAATTCAACTCCGGGAGACATATGAAATGTCCGATACCAGAATCCGACGACGTGCCTCGCTGCTGATTGGTTTCGTGTGCACGGCTAGCGCGCTCCTGCAACCGCTAGCACCCGCGAAAGCGACCTGCGGACCCGGGCCCTATATCGGGACTGTCTGCGCGACGGCGGCCAGCTTCTGCCCAACAGGGTATTTAGCAATGGTTGGTCAAGAAGTAGCGATAGCATCCAAAACAGAGCTTTTTTCGTTGCTGGGCTGCAAATGGGGAGGCGACTGCCGCAGCACTTTCGGGATTCCGGATATGCGCGGCAGGACTCCGGTCGGCGCCGGGACCCGCCCTGATCGCAAACTGACCCCATTAGAACTTGGCCAGTTCCGAGGCGCGGAGACCGTCGCCCTGACCCACAAGAACCTGCCGGCTCACTCCCACAAGGCTAAGTTCAAGCCTTCAAGCGACAATATGCCTGCCAACGGCACGCTCGAGGCCTACACGGCACAAGCATCGAACGATAGCCCGATGCCCGGCTACCACATTTCCGGTGGCGGCACCGTGCCGCGTTTCGGCACGGGCGGCTCCGGTGCGCAGCTCGTCGAACTGAATGGGGTGACTGTCGAAGCCCTCAATCCCGGTACAGGAGACGTGGTGATCGAGCAGGCCGGCTCCTCCGCCGCCGTCAACATCCAGGATCCGGTGACGGCCCTGACCTATTGCATCGCATCGAAAGGATTCTATCCGGAACAAAGTGAATGACGGCGAACTCTAAAGCTCTCCGTTAATGCGGGCGCGGCAGCCATGGGCAGTCGTGCCCGCCCTCGCGAGCTTCTCCTGACGAGATAAATTCGTCTCGAGCTCCTTGGCCGACAACACCTCCCGCCCGGACGAACCATCGACCACATGCAGGAAATAATAAATCATTCCGCGCGCCGCCCGCCGAAATTTTCTCCCCCAAAAAAATCTACCCTGAATTGTGACAAATTGCGTCAACGACTTACCGCAAAACCGGACAAAATTGTCCAGAACCTAAAACTGTTATCCCAATTCACGAGAAACGCTTCAAATTCGGAAAGCGCAAAATCCATAAAATTTTATACATCGAGGAACCGGTTAATATAATTATTGAATGTTTATCAATTACTTGATCCAATATAAGTGTCGAAGTCGTGTAATGCTGCCGACTGGCATTTTGCAGCAGCGGCCTGAACGTCATCCGAGAGGCGAGACAATGATGCGCGCACCGAGCACGGTCGCATTCATCGACCATAGCGTTATTAAACCTGAAGTTCTTCTCGATGGACTGAAAGGCGCGCCCTTCGCGTTCACACTCTCGGCATCGGGAGACCCTCTCCCAGAAATTGCATCCCGCCTCGCCGGAATGCGGGACATCGAAAGACTCGTTCTGGTGGCACACGGCGAGCCGGGTGCGATCGAACTGAGCGGCCGGAAGATCGATGGCGCGGCACTGGCACGACATGCGGGATCGCTGGCCGAGATCAAGGCTGCTCTGGCGACGGACGCGGAAGTGTTGCTGCTTTCATGCGCCGACGGGGCCGAACCGGCCGGTCTTGCCTTTATCACGACTCTCGAGAATGCACTCGGTGTGGCGGTTCATGCAGGAACCGCAGAGCTAGGTGGCGCGGCCGGTTGTGACGCTCCTTCAATCGCGCCGGGCTTCCTGGACCGCCGCGCGACCGCCACCGAATGCAATGGACCCGAATTTGCGGAGCAGTCGATCCGGATGCATCACCCGGTTGATCATCACTCTGGAACGGAGTTTCCCCGGGAAATACTGTTCGTTGATTCCAACGTCGCCGACGCCGACATCCTCACAGGGTCCCTCTCCCCGACTATCGCTGTCGCGCATCTGAGCCACGATACGGACCCACTCTCGCAGATCGCCTCGTTCCTGGCGGACAAGCGCGAGGTCGAACAAATCCACATCCTAGCGCATGGCGAGCCCGGCTTCCTGCATCTCGGCGGCACGCGCGTTGGCGTGCACCACCTCGCCGCGAATCACCGGGCGAACAAGATCATTCGCCAGGCCCTCGCTCCCGAATCGGTGATCAGCCTGCATGCCTGTGCGGTTGCGCAAGGTACCATGGGAGAGGCGTTCGTTTCCGCCTTGTCGGAGACAACAAACGCTCGTGTGGAAGCCTCGGCCGGGCCGTTGGGCGGAGATGCCGGCTGGGAGGCCTGGCCCGGCGCCGTCCTCCCTTATTCCGCCCACGCGTTGGAAGCCTATCCGTTCCGGCTTTCCACATTCGACTTCTCAAGCGCCACAATCACGGGATCGGGCACCGGCACATTCACCCAGACAATCGATAGTGTGAAAGTCACCGTCACACTTGGAAATGGCGGCAACCTCACGACGCAGACTGGAACTGATGGCGCCGCCGTCAAGATGTCTACGGCCGCCGACACGACGATGAGCTTCGCCTTCGACAGTGCGGTCGACATCACGTCGTTGCAGGTAATCGAATTCGGGCAGCCGGTGAATTCCGGCGGCAATTACATCATCAACCCCTCGACCGGAACACAGATCACGGCTGTCGAGAACGGCACGGAACTCGGCGCCGATTCGCAGGAAACCTTCAGCACGTCCGGGTGGAATGGCGTCACCAGTTTCACGATCTCGTATTCGGGCGGCGGCAACATCCTTCTCGGTGTCGACACCATTCAGTTCACCGCGGCGACATCAGATGCCGCCGCCACGACAGACGCCGGCTTCAACACCACCGACGGAACAAACCTCAACCCTTCCAACGTTACCTTCGGCACCGGCGACCAGACCCTCACCATCGCCCAAGCCAGCCACATCACCAGCACTTCGGTCGCAACAGACGGCGGCGGTACCGGCGACACCCTGGTCCTGACCAACGGCGGAGACCTGACAACTTCGGGCTTCACACTGAGCGGTTTCGAGATCCTGACGCTCGGCGACAATGCATCAGCCACGATGTCCGAAACCCAACATGACGGATTCAATGCCATCAATGGCGGCTCCGGCACCGAGTCGATCACGCTGGGGTCCGTCAACGGCGACGGCAATGTCACCGGCGATGCGGATATCGAGACCTACGTTCTCGGCGCGAGCGGTTTCACTCTGACACTCGGTGCCGCCGCCCAGAACGTCACCGGCAGCAGCGGTGCAGACACTGTAAATGTCGGCACCCTCACCGCCACAGGCACCCTGAGCGGCGGCGCCGGGACCGACATATTGCAGCTCGGTGACGGCGCCAATATTTCGGGCGCTACTGTTTCCGGCTTCGAGACTCTGACACTCTCCGGCGGCGCCTCCGTGACCATGACCGAGGCGCAGCACGACGCGTTTTCCTCGGTCACCGCGCCGGGCTCCGATGTCATTACGATTTCGGCTGCCGAGAACGGTTTCCAGACCAACTCGGCAGTCGAGAAATACATTCTCGGCGTGGCCAACGCGACCACGATTACCGGCGGCGCACAGGAAATCACGGGCTCCGGCGGGAACGATACCTTTACCTTCCAGGGCCTGACCTACACCGGTACGCTCTCGGGCGGAGCCGGGACCGACGCAATCCAGATGACGTCCGGGACCGACATCTCCGGCGCGACCGTCACAGGGGTCGAGAACCTGACGATGGCGGGCAGCGCATCGGTTACGATGAGCGTGTCGCAGCTGAGCGCCTTCAGCGGCGGCACGATCACGGCGAACGGCAGCGAAACGGTGACGCTCTCCGGCGACGGCAATCTGTCCACCGTCACCGCGATCGAGAGCTATGTGCTCAATGACGACAGCACCAACGCCCGCACCGTAACGCTCACCAACGCCGGACACAGCGTCAGCGCGACCTCCAGCACCGACGCCGTCACCTTCGATGCCGGCGGACTGACCCTTACCGGTACGCTGACCGGAGAAGGCACGGTCAACGACACGCTCTCGATCAGCAATGGCGCCAATGTCTCGGGCGCTACGATTTCCGGTATCGCCAACCTGACGCTGGCGAACGACGGCTCCGCCACGATGACGGCGGCACAACTCAACGGTTTCAGCGGCACGACGACCGCGACCGGCACCAATACGCTGACCCTTACGAGCACGGGTTCGGTCACCGGCGCCGATCTCTCCGCCATCGAGACCCTGGCGACGGCAAGCGGTGGCTCCGAGACCATCACCCTGACTGCTGCCCAGGCTGCAGGAAAGACCCTGACCGCGACGGATACCGGCAACGACAGTTTTGTGGTCACCGGATCGACAGGAAACCAGGCGATAACGGGCAGCGCCGGAGCCGACACGATCGACGGCGGCAGCGGCAGCGACACGATCCAGGGTGGCTCCGGCAGCGACGTCATCAGCGGCGGGGACGGCGCCGACAGCCTTGCGAGCGGCAGCGGACAGGACAGCCTCATCGGCGGCGCCGGCAACGACACCTTCGTCGGCACCGCCAGCGACTTCAATGGCGACGTCATCAGCGGTGCCGCCGCAGGGGATGTCATAGTCCTCAGCGGAGACACAAGCTTCGCGACAAACCTGAACGGCACCTCGCTCGGCAGTTCGATCTCCGTCGATGGCGGGACTCTGAGTTTCTCCGGGGCTGCGTCCGGCCTCACGATCACGGGGACGACCTCGGGCGGCAATTCGGTTCTGACCCTGACCGCGCCGGCGTCCAACTCCGGCGGCGGCGGCTCGTCCGGCGGCGGATCCTCGTCCGGCGGGGCCTCCGGTCCGGTCACGGTGGTGGACGACGACAACGACACCATGACCGGCGGCGCGCGGACGATCAGCAACAACGGTTCGGAAGCAGGCAGTGCGGCGATCGTGCAGAACACCGGCAATAACGGCAACATCGTCACCGCCACCCTGCCGCCGTCGGTCTCCATCACCTCTTCCGGTCCGGCAGCGGCGCAGAGCACGCAAGACGCCCTGACCACCCTGGTCAATTCCATCGACGAGCGGGATTCCACGGGAGAGAGCGGCCTCATCAGCGGCGCCCAGAGTTTCCTCAACAGACTGGCCAGCACGACCACCCTGGACGTGCGCACCATCATTCCCTCGACCACCGAGAACACTCTCGGAGATCCCATCGTCATCACCGGGACCTCCAGCGGCACCCAGTCGGAGGCCTTCGTCATCGACCTGCGCTCGATGCCGTCCGGCTCCACCCTGCAGCTCGACAATATCGAATTCGCCTCGATCATCGGCGACGCCACGGTCAGCGGCGGTGCGGGACAGAACTACGTCACCGGCGACGATGCCCGGCAGTTCATCTCGCTCGGTGCAGAGGACGACACGCTGTCCGGCGGTGCCGGAGAGGACACGGTGGGCTCGAGCTGGGGCGAGGACATCCTCTACGGCAACCAGGGCACGGATCTGGTGTTCGGGGGCGGCGGCATGGACACCGTCTATGGCGGCCAGGACGCCGACACCGTGCGCGGCGACAACGACAATGACTGGGTCTACGGCAACAAGGGCGACGACACCCTCTCCGGCGGCAACGGCGAGGACCTGCTGTTCGGCGGCCAGAACGACGACATCGTCTACGGCAATGCAGGCGACGACAGCATCTCGGGCAATCTCGGCAGCGACAGCCTCTATGGCGGACAGGGCAACGACCTGATCTCCGGCGGCGACGGCGCGGACATCCTGGCCGGCAACAAGGGCGACGACACGCTTTCCGGCGGCGAGGGCGCGGACATCTTCGTCTTCGAATTCGATGGCGGCAACGACCAGCTCGCCGACTTCCGGGCGGGAACGGACACGCTCGCTCTGGAGAGCGGCCTCGCCGTGGCGGGCGGGACGGAGAGCGACGGCAACACCACCGTGACGTTCTCCGACGGCGGCACGGTCACTGTCATCGGGGTCGGCAAGACCGATCTTGCCGCTGCGACGGGATGGGATCTGGGCTAGCGCACGGTTCCGCGCGGCCCCGGAAGAGCCCGCCATCGTCATGACCGGCGCGCGTCAGGCCGTTTCCCCGGGCCCAGCACCGTGCTGACGGATCCCGGCCGCAGGCTGACCCCGAGCGAAGCGGCGTGGAAGTTCGTTCTCCCGGATGCGGCCATCGAGACCACCGTCTTCGGCCATGGCATCCCGATGGACGCGATCGGGAAATCAACGGCAATCGCCATGTCGGCCAGACGAACGGTCGGTTGAGGCACCGGATTTCGCGATAACCCGGCTGGGAGCGGCCGATCGGATCCGCGCACGGCGGCTAGTTGACGACCCATCCCGCAGTCGCACAAGGGTCCGCACAAAAACAACTCATAGGTTTGTTTCTGGAATCGTCAATCAGAAATAACGCTTTAAAATGAGTACATAGTCATAATTTGTCGCATTTTTTTTGTTGACGCTATCCTGTCAAAACTCAACCCTTCATTAATTCAAACAAGCAATGAATCGGCTCCATCAGAAAGCGGGACCATCGCCATGCGTACGACGTATGCAGGACGCCATTCGTCCGCCGTAACGATTGCGCAAGTTTTCGAAACACAGGAATCCGGCGGCCAGTACGGCGAAGGTGCCGCAAGTCCGGCCGGCCGGGCACTCATCCTCGTTGATCCGCGGGTCGACGGTCACAGGAAGCTGACGGCAGAGCTCGAAGCCACGGCCGATATCCGCATTGCCGACCCCGAGCGGGACGGGCTGGAGCAGATCGCCGAGGCGCTCGCCGCAACGGGCTCCGTGAACGCGCTCTATATCGTCGCGCACGGCGCGCCCGGCCGGGTCTTTCTCGGGGCGGCCGCGATCGATTCCCGGGCCCTGACCAGGAATCACGACACGGTCGCGGCCATCCGCGAGCGGCTGCATGGAGCAGACCTGCACCTGGTTTCCTGCGACACCGGTCGCGGCGTCGCGGGACGAGATTTCGTGACCGCGCTCAGCCACAGGCTCGACGCACCCGTTGCCGCCTTTTCCGGGTCTCTCGGGGCGGGACATAATGGCGGAAACCTGCGGACCGCAGGCGGCCCGACGCACCGAGCGTCGCTGTTCAGCCGCGCCGCCCTCGCCGCCCACCCGACGCTGTTGGCAAACTCCAATGTTACGAGCGACGGCGGCGGGACGTCCATCGGCACCTTCGGCGGCATTTGGGCGGACCTCAATCCCCCCCGCGACAGCGACACGATCTATTTCCACAGCGGGGTCGATTCGATCGACCTGACCTCCAGCGTCTCGATCACATCGTCCGCATCACACCATTCCGCGACCAGCACCACCCTCACGATCTCGAGCGGCACGAGCCAGACGATCTCGGTCGCGGCCGGCAAGTCCTTCACCATCGGATATCCGAGCTCTTCCACCGATCAGACCTTCATAGTCTCCGCCAAGATCACGGGCGCGGGCGGCGTAACCGCGAACAAAGCATCGCTCACCCTCTCCGGTTCGAACGACTTCTCGGGCGACTTGAAAGTGACCGGCGGCGGGTCGGTGAGCGTCGGCGCCACAAGCAATTTCGGCAGCGGGACCGTAACGCTCGACAACGGCACCCTGATCGGAAGTGGCGGCAACCCCGACGCATCGGGGAATTTCACCATCGGGTCCGGCGGCGGCACACTCCAGGTGGACGGCGGCATCCTGACCCTGGACGGCACGATCTCGGACGGAAGCGCCGGCCATACGCTGACGAAGAGCGGCAGTGCCGTAGCCATCCTCGAAGGGGTGAGCAGCGACTTCACCGGCACGGTAAATGTGACCGCCGGCTCGCTTGTCGTGGATGCGTCCGGCGCGGACAGCGCGCTCGCGAAGGCGACATTCAACGTGACCACCGGCAGCCTCCAGCTCAATAGCGACGAAACAATCGGCGGGCTGACCGGTTCCGGCACGGTTTCGATGCCCGCCGGGGACCTGACCATCGACCAGAGTGCCGATACGACATTCTCGGGCGTGATCTCCGGTTCGAACGGCATCACAAAGAGCGGCGATGGCATTCTCACGCTTTCTGGCGACAACACCTACAACGGCGCGTTCGGTTCGTCCGGTGCGGGCACCGTGGTCGCCGACGGCACGCTCGTCGTCGCCGGCTCACTTGCCAACAACAACGCGATTCTCGTGCAGAGTGGCGGGACGCTCGCTCTCAAGGGAACGTCGAACGGCGGTGTGAATCTCGCCGACGGCGGACAGCTCGGACAGGCGGGCACCTATAACGGAACGCTGGAGGTCAGCGGCACCACCACGCTCGGCGTGGCCGGCGGCACGTCCAGCACCTTTCATATCGATGTCGAGAGCGACGGAAGCGGCGGTTATCGGTACGACGCCCTAAAGGGCAATACGACCTTCACGATCGCCGATACCAACCTCACCGTGGTCTCCGACGGCAGCACCAGTATAGGCGACACTCTCACGATCATCGATAATACCAGCGTCGGTGCGATCAGCGGAACCTTCAACAATCTCTCGGAAGGCGCCACGCTGAGCGCAGGCGGGCACACCTACCGGATCAGCTATGTCGGCGGCACCGGAAACGACGTGACCCTGGAGCATATCGCCGCCCCCTCGAGCGGGGGCAGTTCCGGGGGCAACTCCGGCGGCGGACTCTCCGTGACGGACCAGACTGCGGAGGACGCGTCCGGCGCCGCGACCGGACATACGCTGGTCAACAATTCCGGCAGCTCTGCGACCGGCGCCCTGGTCCAGAATACCGGCAACGGCAATCTGGTGACCGCAACCCTGCCGAGCGGGGTCTCGCTGACCAACAAGGGAACCTCGAGCGCCGAGGTCAGCAGTACGGCGACCACCACCCTCACCGGCGAGATCCGGACGACTGAACCGGACACCACCGACCAGAGCTTTCTGGACGGCCACGGCCAGACTTTCCTCAGCAAGATGTCCGGCATGGAGATGGATATCCGCTCGATCAGTTTCTCGTCGAGCGAGGCGAGCGCCCAGACAGTGCAGATCACCGGACAATCCTCCAGCGGCGGCGAGGCCTTCGTGATCGACACGACCGGCCTCCCCTCCGGCTCCACCCTGCAGCTCGACAATATCGAATTCGCGGCGATCGTCGGCAACGCCACGGTCAGCGGCGGCGCGGGGCAGAACTACGTGGTCGGCGACGATGCCAGGCAGTTCATCTCCCTCGGCGCCGAGGACGATACGCTTGCCGGCGGTGCCGGAGAGGACACGGTGGGCTCGAGCTGGGGCGAGGATATCCTCTATGGCAACCAGGGCACGGATCTGGTGTTCGGGGGCGGCGGCATGGACACGGTCTATGGCGGCCAGGACGCCGACACCGTGCGCGGCGACAACGACAATGACTGGGTCTACGGCAACAAGGGCGACGACACCCTCTCCGGCGGCAACGGCGAGGACCTGCTGTTCGGCGGCCAGAACGACGACATCGTCTACGGCAATGCGGGCGACGACAGCATCTCGGGCAATCTCGGCAGCGACAGCCTCTATGGCGGACAGGGCAACGACCTGATCTCCGGCGGCGACGGCGCGGACATCCTGGCCGGCAACAAGGGCGACGACACGCTTTCCGGCGGCGAGGGCGCGGACATCTTCGTCTTCGAATTCGATGGCGGCAACGACCAGCTCGCCGACTTCCAGGCGGGAACGGACACGCTCGCTCTGGAGAGCGGCCTCGCCGTGGCGGGCGGGACGGAAAGCGGCGGCAACACCACCGTGACGTTCTCGGACGGCGGCACGGTCACCGTCATCGGGGTCGGCAAGACCGACCTTGCCGCTGCGACGGGATGGGAGTTCGGCTAGCAACTGCCGCTCACGACCGCCATCAGGGATCAATACACCGGATATGCGGGCATGCCGGTCCGCATATACCCGAAAGCACCAGCCTTCGGGTCCGACGATGTCATTCTCGACCAGTCAAACCTACGGGAGGGTCCTCTTGATGAAACGTGACGTCCTAAATCGATTGCTCGCCTCGTGCGCCTTCGGCCTGATGCTGTTGCCGTTTTCCGGCGGCACCGCCGCTGCATGCTCCGAAGACCAGTACCTAGGGTCCTTGTGCATGACGGCGGCAAGAACTTGCCCGAGAGGATTTCTGCCAGCCACCGGCCAGATGCTGCCCATCACGCCGTTTCAGTCGCTTTATTCCTTATTGGGGTGCGCTTGGGGAGGGGATTGCAAGAACACGTTCGCTCTCCCGAACATGAGGGGGAGAGCCCCCGTCGGCTACGGCAAGGCGCCCGGGCTTTCCGAAATCGGTTTCGCCCAATATGTCGGCAAAGAAAGCGCTAATCTTCTCGTGCCGCTGCCGGAGCACTCGCACGGGGCCAACTTCGTCCCACACGGCGAGACCCCGGTGGACGGAACCCTGACGGCCTTCGATACCGGTGCTACGTCAGCGTCTCCCACGCCTGGTGCCTTCATATCCGGGGGTGGTACGGATCTGAAGTTCGGCACCGGAGGATTCGGTACTCAATCGGTTGAGGTCGGCGGCCTGACGATCGTGGGAGGCATCCCATCAGGCTCCGTCAAAGTATATAAGGAAGGTGTCCCCGAGGCCACGCTGACCGTTCCGCTCCGCAATCCGGTTGCCGGTGTGACTTATTGCATTTCGACGCAAGGTGTTTATCCGCCAAGACCCGAAAGCCAATGACCTGCAGATAAGGGCGGGCCGCCACGACGACCGCAGCGGCCCATCCATCAAGCCTCCTCGTGCGGAAAGGGCTCTCCCTCGCCGCCGATGGAACGGGTGAAGATCTGGATGCCGTCCTCCGACGTCCGGACGATGCCGATATCCGGGTTCTCCGCGACGAACTCGACTTCCTTGCGATCGGCAAAGCTCAGATAGACCTGATGGTTGAAGGCGCGTTGCAGGTAGAACGGAATGCCGCGCCAGTGTCCCGAGATCGGGCGATGGACGTGACCGAGCAGCATCTGGGCGGGGCGGCGCTTTTGCAGCACCTCGAACAGCGCTTCGCCGTCCCGCAGCTTGATACGGTCCATCGCCGGAATGCCGAGGTCGAAAGGCGGATGATGCAGGGCGAGGACTACCTGCCTGTCCGCCGGCACCGAACCGAGTTCGCGGTCGAGCCATGACAGGCGGACGTCGCAAAGCCGGCCTTCATGATCGCCCGGGGCGTCATTCAGACTGTCGAGGCAGATCACCCGCGCACCGGCGACATCGAGCGAGAATTGGATGAACCCGCCCTCGATCCCCGGAGCGTCGGGGAAGACCTTGCGGAACGGCGCACGGCTGTCGTGGTTCCCCATCATCAGGAAGACCGGCATCTCCAACGGCGCCAACGCTTCCTTCAGCGTCTCATAGGCCCCCTCCTCGCCGTGATGCGCGAGGTCTCCCGTCACGAGCACGGCTTCGGCATCGCCGTGGAAGCGGCGGATCAGATCGACACCGGCGCCGAGCCGCTTTCTCGGGCTCGTTCCGTAGAGCAGCGCGTCGCCGGGGACGAAATGGGTATCGGTAATCTGGATGAAACTCATGGGGCGTCCGGTCCTTCCCTGGCACCGCTTGCCGCCCGGGAAAGGCCGGCGAAGCAATTGAAACGGCACACAGAATAGCGAACATCTCTTACAAGGGGATGACGCCGGCGGCGGAATCGCCCGATACCCAGGCGTCGCTTAGCGGCGCGTCCCGATATACGCGCCCAAGTGACTGCGGGCGGCCAGCGCGAGGAGCGAGGGAGCAATGCCCCGGAACGTCAGACCGGCCCGAGAAACCTTTCGCGCAGCGATCACCGCAGCAGAGCTTTCCCATTTCAACCCGCAAAGCCGCGGCAAATCGCCGGCACGACTCGGCGAACAGCATTGCCAGGCCCCGGAACGGTCTGAACCTATGAGCCGAAACACGATCCGCGTGCGAGGAGGTTGAACAAGGTGAAGACCGGGATTGGACGTACGCAGAGTTCCAATCAAGAATCTGGAACAAGATACCAACTCCCGATGGCCGGCCCGGCGTCGTTCCTGCAACAAGCCGGCGCGTCTCAGCCTTCCGATCGCGCGCCATGACGGGAGCGGGTCAAAAGCACTGTAACACACGACCAGACGGGTGAATCCGTGAGAGACACGGTCAGCGATCAAGACATGATTCTGCGCTCCCGGAGGCGCGGCAAGCAATCGACAGATCGGCTAAGTTATTGAAATAATGGTGGGCGCGGCTGGGATTGAACCAGCGACCCCTACGATGTCAACGTAGTGCTCTCCCGCTGAGCTACGCGCCCTATCTCTCGCGGCTTCGGGAAAAGCGCCGCGCGAAGGAGGCGTGTGTATAGCCAGCGTCAGATCGATTTGCAAGACCTCTTTCGATGCTTTTCGCTCACTTTTTGACGCCCCGCCCGGCACGGTGCGGCGCGCCCTCCCGTCCGGGGCGCGTGACGCTTGCCATCGCCGGAATCCATATTAGGTTTGGGGGACGGGAGCGGCACGCGGAGACTGCGGGTTGAAATGCGAAACTGCGATGGATGACAAGGTCGGCGCGATCATCGAGCCGGGGTTCCTGTCCTCGGGCGACGTTGCGTCCCACCCGGTGCCGCTGGTGCCGGACGAGATCGCCGAAATCTACCGCATCGTGCGCCCGGATGCGCCCGCCAGTCCCCTTGTCGTCGCCTCGCCGCACAGCGGGCGGATCTATCCGCACGACCTGGTCGAGGCGTCGCGACTCGGTCCGCTGGATCTGCGCTCCTCCGAAGACAGCTTCATGGAGCAGGTGCTGGAGGGCGCGAGCCGCGCCGGCGCACCACTGCTGACCGCTCACTTCCCGCGGGTCTATGTCGACGTCAACCGCGAGCCCTATGAACTCGACCCCGGCATGTTCTCCGACCCGCTGCCCGACGGCGCGGTGACCGAAAGCATCCGGATTTCCGCCGGGCTCGGGACGATTGCCCGGGTGGTGGCGAATTCCGAGCCAGTCTACGGCCGCAAGCTCACCTTCGCCGAGGCCGAGGAGCGGATCCAGCGCTACTACACCCCCTATCACCGGGCCCTGCAGCGGCTGATCGCCGAGGCGCTGGAACGGTTCGGCTTCTGCCTGTTGATCGACGGCCACTCCATGCCCTCCAGCGCGGTCCGGCATGTGCGCAGCGAACGCCGGCCGATCGACATCGTGCTCGGCGACGGTCACGGGGTCACTGCCGCGCCGCTCTTCATCGCGCGGGCCGAGAGTTTCTTCCGGGCCCGGCATTACACGGTCCGGCGCAACAGTCCCTATGCCGGCGGCTTCGTGACCCGCCATTACGGGCGCCCGGCGCTCGGCATCCACGTTCTGCAGATCGAGATCAACCGGGCGCTCTACATGGACGAGCGGCGGATCGAACCGCGCGCCGGTCTCGCACCGCTGCAGCAGGACATGGCCGCGCTCCTGGCCGATCTCTCCGAAGCCGCACTGCAGGTTGCGGCGACCGGAGCGGGCGCGGTCCGGGCCGCGGCGGAATGAACGCAGCCACCTGACGATTACGGCACGGTCCTTGCTTCTTTGCTTCCGAAAGGAGTTAGACCATGCGCTTTCTGTCCAGACTGGCCATTCTTGCCGCCCCCTTGCTGGTTCTTGCCGGAATTTCCGGGGCAAGCGAAACCTCGGACCGGATGTGTGCGAACGCCACCCGTCACGCCGAAGGCGAGCACCGGATCCCGCGCCACCTCCTCTTCGCGATCTCGCTGAAGGAGACCGGGCGCTGGAATGACGAGCGGCAGGAAAGCTTCACCTGGCCCTGGACGGTGACCTCCGGCGGAGAAGGCCGGCACTTCCCGCACAAGATCGCGGCTATGGCGGAGGTCCGGCGCCTGCTGGCGAAAGGAATCACGAACATCGATGTCGGCTGCATGCAGATCAACCTGCACTATCACGGCAAGGCCTTCGACAGTCTCGAAGAGGCTTTCGATCCGGACAGGAATACCGAGTATGCGGCGCGTTTCCTCACGGAGCTGAAGCAACGCCACGGCTCCTGGCGCGACGCGATCGAGCACTACCATTCCGGCAACGAGACCCGCGGCAGGACCTACCGCCATGCGGTCTCCCGCCTGCAGCAGCAGGCCTACAAGGGTGTCGCGCTCACGATGGCGGATCCCTCGACCGACGATATCGAACTCGCCGCCCGCTCGGCGGCCCGTGCCGATGCCCTCAGCGCGGCGGCGGACGCCCGGCGCGAACAGCTCGAACAGGAAGCGGCGATCCGCGAGGCTCGTGCCGCCCGCCAGCTGAAGATCGCATCCGAGACCGCGCGCCGGCTCAAGCAGGAGTTCGAGGATCGCCGGGCCAGCAAGCTCGCCGCCTGGCAGAAACTGAAAGCCGAGCGGCAGGCCGCCGCCGGGTTCGTGGCCAGCGCAAACTGATCGGCAGGGGCCGAACAGTAGAGCTTGCGAAAAGATCTCCGGCGCGCGAGCTTGCCCGCTCACGCTCGCGCAACAGGGAGAATCGCCCGTGCCAGGACCGGTCCGCGGCGTGGCGTTCGACAAGGACGGCACGCTCATAGATTTCCAGAAGACGTGGCTGCCGGGCCTTTTGTCCGTGGCCGGGGACCTTGTCGACCTTCACCGCATCGACGCCGATGCGGACGACCTCACCCGCGCCGCCGGCGGAGATCCCGACGCCCGGACGATCGCGCCGGGAACCCTCCTCGCCCAGGGCACGGCGCTCGAGGTCGCCACGCTCTGGCGCAGCCTGGCTCCGGGCCTGCCCCCGACCGCCGACCTGGCCGACTGGCTCGACGATTACTGGCTCGATCACGCGGCCCGGAACCTGACCCCGGTCTGCGACCTCGGCGCCCTGTTCTCGACTCTGAGAAACCGGGATATCCGAATCGCGGTGGTGACGAACGACGCCGAACGCGGCGCACGGGACATGATCCGCCGGCTCGGCCTCGGCGATCTGGTCGATTTCGTCGCCGGCTACGACAGCGGGCACGCCCCCAAGCCGGCCCCCGACATGATCCGGGCATTTCTTGCGGCTTCCGGCCTCGAGGCCTCGCATGCGGTGATGGTCGGGGACAATGCCGCCGACATGGATGCCGGCCGCGCGGCAGGCTGTTGCGCGACCGTTGGCGTACTCACTGGCGCCACGCCGGAGTTCGAGCTGACAGAAATTTCAGATTTTATCATCCCGGATGTGGGCCATCTGCCGCACCTGCTCAAGCGGGCCCTTTGACGCAGAACTCTGCGGAATTCAAGCCAAATAACGTATACATCGATGTATTTCCTCATGCCGGGAAAACCCCGGACCCGGCAGGCCCCTTGGACTCGAAGGCTTTGACGGCGTGCGGAAACGTGGCAATACTTCGGCCACCACGGGACCCAACGGCCTCGGACCAGTTACCGAACGCCGGCAGAAACTGACTGTGGGGTTAAGTAACGAGATCCGGAAAACCGGGTCCGGCTAGATAATGAAATAGGGAGGTAACTCATGAAATTGGGTTTGCTTAAGACGTTTGGAGCGCTTGCGATCGCTTCGACTGTGGCGATTGGTATTGGTTCCGGCGATGCCGAGGCCAAGAAAGTTCGCTGGAAAATGCACGCTGCGTTCGGCCAGAACGTCAAGGTTCTGGGCCCGCCGCCGCACCGTATCGCCGAAGGCATCGGACGGATGTCCGACGGCGATTTCGACATCAAGGTCTTCGAGCCGGGCGCTCTGACCGGCGGCTATGCCTACTACGACCCGATCAGCCAGGGCGCGATCGACGCGGCCTTTGGTACCCCGGGCGCCAACCAGGGCAAGAACTCGGCCTACGCGTTCCTGTCGACCTGGCCGTTCGGCCCGGCAGCGCCGGAATTCGTCGCATGGTTCAAATATGGCGGCGGCACGCAGATCGGCGAGGAACTCTACGGCCGCGACAACATCAAATATCTGCTCTGCGGCATGATCCCGCCGGAGACTTCCGGCTGGTTCCGTAAGAAGATCGAGAGCCTCGATGAGCTGAAGGGCCTGAAAATGCGCTTCTTCGGCGTCGGCGCGAAGGTCATGCAGAAGTTCGGTGTTTCGACCCAGCAGCTTGCTGGCGGCGACATCTACCCGGCCCTGGAGCGTGGCACGATCGACGCCACCGAATTCTCCATGCCGGCGATCGACCGTTCCTACGGCTTCTATCAGATCGCCAAGTACAACTACTTCCCGGGCTGGCACCAGCAGTCCACCTCCAACGAACTGCTGATCAACATGGACAAGTGGAACGCTCTGTCCGACGGTCAGCGGGCCATGCTCGAGATCGCGTGCGACAAGAACGTGACCGACATGATCGCCGACGGCGAAGCCTCCCAGTTCGAGGCGATGATCGCCAACGAGAAAGACGGCGTGGAGATGGTCAACTGGACGTCCGACCAGCTCGCCCAGTTCAAGGCGAAGTGGGAAGAAGTGCTGGCGGAAGAGCTGGCGGCCAACCCCGACGTCCAGAAGCTCTGGGACAGCTACACGAAGTTCAACGAGGGCTTCAAGGTCTGGGGTGACCGCGGTTACCTGAAATAAGAGACGCTTAAATGCGGGAGACCCTTTTCGAAGGGTCTCCCGACTTTTCTGTTTGATGCCCCTTGAGAACGGACCGGCTCGACAAGGTCAGACCGCTTCCAGCAACCGAGCGGTTCAAGGGATCAGTCTCTCACTCTCATCCAAATGGGGTTTCATTTATGAAAGCCGCGCTTAACCTTGCGAGCGTTCTTGATCGATGGTCCCGAAAAGCGGGCCAGGCGGCGGCATGGCTCATCGTCCCGCTCGTGCTCATGATCGTCTTCGATGTTGTGACCCGGAAGGTGGATTTCATTCGCCTCTACTTCTCCCAGTTCTCCATCGACTACGGATACTCGGTCTCGACTATCCTTCAGGACATGCAGTGGCACCTGCACGGCATCATCCTGCTGCTGACATTCGGGTTCGGATATCTCGCCAACGCACATGTCCGCGTCGACGTCTTCCGCGAGCATGTTCGGCCGCGCAAGCAGGCCTGGATGGAATTCATCGGGCTGTTGGTACTCGCCCTTCCGTTCCTGTTCGCGGTTGCCTGGGAATCCTGGGTGCTGGTCTCGATCTCCTATTTGCAGGGCGAAGGCTCGGAATCCATGACCGGTATTCCTTGGCGCTACGTCATCAAGGGCTTCATGCTGATCGGCTGCGTCGTTCTGGCGCTGGCGATCTTCGCCACCCTGTTCCGGCTCGCGGCCTACCTGTTCGGCACGCGCGAAGAGCATGAGGAAGCGAGAGACGCTTTGGAAATCTTCAACTACGAGCACCACAAGCCGGAATGAGCGGATTCATCATGAAAACCGGCGATAAATCCAGGGGCGGCGATATCCAAGATGTTTGAGGTTCTTTACGATCATTTCTACGAGTTCATCGGAGCGTACATGTTCCTTGCGCTCGCGCTGATGCTCTTCACGGGACTCCCCGTGGCCTTCGCGCTCGGCGGCGTCGCGGTCTCGTTCGGTCTCCTCGGGATCTGGCTCGACGTGCTCGATTTCGCGGTCTTCTTCCAGGTCGTGCAGCGGATCTGGGGCGGTGACGGGGCTTCGGGAGCGATCCAGAACCCCATTCTGGTGGCAATCCCATGTTTCGTCTTCATGGGAACCATGCTGGAACGGTCTAGGGTCGCGGAAGACCTCCTTCATATCCTGCAGGTCCTGTTCCGTCGCGTTCCGGGGGCCCTCGCCCTCGCGGTGACCGTCATGGGCACGATCATGGCGGCGACCACAGGCATCATCGGCGCCTCCGTCGTCATGATGACCCTGATGGCGCTTCCCACCATGATCTCCCAGAAATACGACCGCTCGCTCGCGACGGGCACTCTGGCGGCCAGCGCGACCCTCGGCATTCTGATCCCGCCGTCGATCATGCTGGTGCTGATGGGAAGCCTGCTGGCCGTTTCTGTCGGCAACCTCTTCGTCGGGGCCATCTTCCCGGGCTTGCTGCTGTCGGGCCTCTATGTGGTCTACATCGTGGTGATCGGGATCATCTCGCCGGAGAAGGCGCCGGCGATCGCGGAAGACGCGATCCAGATGGAACCCAGCAACAAGAAGAACATCCTGAAATTCTTCGGTTTCAGCGCCGCAGCCATGGCTTTCTGCTACATCATGGCGGAATCCCATCTCGCGGATGTGTTCAACTGGGGTCTGATCGGCTTCCTGATGGTGTTCGGGATCTCGATGATCATCGGACGCATGGAAGGCGACAGCTATCTCGGCGGTATCCTGAAGGGCTTCGTGCCGCCGATTTTCCTGATCACGCTCGTGCTCGGCTCCATCTTCGCCGGCTGGGCGACGCCGACGGAAGCCGCCGGCGTCGGTGCCTTCGGTTCCCTGATCCTGGCCTTCGCCAACGGGACGCTGAACAAGGAAGTGCTGCGCGACGTCGTGCACCGGACAGGTCTCACCACAGCGATGATCTTCCTGATCTTCGTCGGCGCGACGGCCTTCTCGACGATCTTCCGTAACGTCTATGGCGAAGACCTGATCATCGAGTTCATCGAATGGCTCGAGCTCGGCCCGTGGCCGCTCCTGTTCATGTTGATGTTCGTGGTCTTCATCCTCGGCTTCTTCTTCGACTGGCTGGAGATCACGCTGATCATCCTTCCGGTCTTCGCGCCGGTGATCCAGACCATGGCTCCGGAATTCGCGCCGCATCTCGGGCTCGAAGTGCCGACGAACAATGCGCAGATCGAGTTTGTACAGCAGCAGGTGCTCTACTGGTTCGCGATCATCGTCGCGATCAACCTGCAGACCTCCTTCCTGACGCCGCCCTTCGGCTTCGCGCTCTTCTACATGAAGGGTGTGGCCAAGGAGATGGTCTCGATGCAGCAGATCTATCGCGGGATCATCCCGTTCGTGATCCTGCAGCTGATCGGCCTCGGGATCGTGGTCGCCATTCCGGAAATCACGCTCTGGCTGCCAAGCGTGCTGCTGAACTAGCAGGACCGAGACAAAACAAAAAACGCCCGGCTTCGAGCCGGGCGTTTTCGTTTGGGAGAAGAGTATCTTTAGGCCGAAAATTCGGCCCTGATTGCCTCACTATGTTCGCCAAGGCGCGGCACCGGACGGAACGTATTGTCCATGCCGGTGAAGCTCGCCGGGGGCGCAACGGTCTCGATCGTGCCGACAGGCGTCTCAACCGGCACACGGCGCAGCGCCGGATGCGCCAGCACGTCCGCGACGCTGTTGATCGCCCCGAAGGCGATACCGGCCGCTTTAAGCTTCTCCTTCACCTGCTCGCGGGTCAGGCCTCCGAAGACACGGTCGATCGCGGCATTCACACCCTCGCGGTTGGCAACGCGGTCGGTATTGGTGCGGAAGCGTTCGTCGTCCGCGAGACTCTCGTCGCCGAGCACGGACGCACAGAGCTTGCGCCACTCGCGGTCGTTCTGCACCGCGATCAGGATCATGTCCCCACCGGCGCAGGCGTAGGCCCCGTAGGGCACGATGGCAGGATGGTTGAGACCGATCCGCTGCTCCTTCAGCACCCCGTAGGCCTCATGCAGCAGCCAGGGCGACATCCATTCGGTCATGCCGCCGAAGAGAGAAACCTTGATCTGGCTCCCCTCGCCCGTCCGACCGCGCAGCAGCAGCGCCTCGAGCACCGCGATCCGGGCGAACATGCCGCAGGCGATGTCGCAGATCGAAACCCCGACCCGGCCCATCTCCTCTTTCGAGCCGGTCACCGAGATCAGTCCGCTCTCCGCCTGGACGAGGAAGTCGTAGGCCTTCATCTCGGCATAGGGCCCCTCGTCCCCATAGCCGCTGATATCCACCGTGGTCAGCCGCGGATAGCGCTTGCGCAACTCGTCCGATCCGAGGCCCATCCGGTCCGTCGCGCCGGGCGCGAGGTTCTGGATGAAGACGTCCGCCTTCGCGAGGATCCGGTGCAGCAGCGCGCGGTCGTCCGGGTTCTTCAGATCCGCGACGAGACTCTCCTTGCCCCGGTTGAGCCAGAGGAAGAAAGCGCTCTCGCCATGGACCTCGTGGTCGTAGCCGCGGGCGAAGTCGCCCTCCGCGCGCTCGACCTTGATTACCCGCGCACCGGCATCGGCGAGCCGGGAGGCGCAATAGGGCGCAGCCACCGCCTGATCGATGGAGAGCACCAGCATTCCGTCGAGAGGTTTTGTCATGACAGCGCCTCCCCGCTCAGTAGGAGCGGGGCATGCCGAGGACATGCTCCGCGATGTAGGCGAGGATCATGTTGGTCGAGATCGGCGCGGTCCGGAACAGCCGGGCCTCGCGGAACTTGCGCTCGACATCGTATTCCTCGGCGAAACCGAAGCCGCCATGAGTCTGCAGGCAGGTATCCGCCGCCGCCCAGGCCGCTTCCGCCGCCAGCATCTTCGCCATGTTGGACTCGGCGCCGCAGGGCTCGCCCGCCTCGAAGAGCTGCGCCGCCTTCTCCGCCATCAGCGCCGCCGCCTCGGTCTCGGCATAGGCCTTCGCGATCGGGAACTGGATGCCCTGGTTCTGCCCGATCGGCCGGCCGAAGACCTTGCGCTCGCTCGCGTATTTCGTCGCCTTCTCGATGAACCAGCGGGCGTCGCCGAGGCTCTCGTGGGAGATCAGGATGCGCTCCGCGTTCATCCCGTCGAGGATATAGCGGAATCCCTTTCCCTCCTCGCCGATCAGGCTATCGGCCGGGATCTCAAGATTGTCGAAAAAGACCTCGGTCGTGGAGTGGTTGACCATGGCGCGGATCGGCCGGATCTCAAGACCGTTGCCCTTGGCCTCGCGCATGTCGACGATGAAGACCGAGAGGCCCTCGGTGCGCTTCTTCACCTCTTCCTTCGGCGTGGTCCGGGCAAGCAGCAGCATCAGGTCGGAATGCTCGGCGCGCGAGGTCCAGACCTTCTGCCCGTTCACAACGTATTTCGTATTGCCCTTCTTCACAGCCGTGGTGGAAAGCGAGAGCGTGTCGGTGCCGCTGGTCGGCTCGGTCACGCCGAAGGCCTGCAGGCGGAGCTCGCCGCTGGCGATCTTCGGCAGGTATTTCCGCTTCTGCTCTTCAGAGCCGTGCCGGAGCAGCGTGCCCATGATGTACATCTGCGCGTGGCAAGCGCCACCGCTGCAGCCGCTGCGGTGGATCGTTTCCAGAATCGCCGCGGCGGCGCTGATCGAGAGGCCGCTGCCACCGTACTCCTCGGGGATCAGAACCGCGAGATAACCGGACTCCGTCAGCGCCTGCACGAATTCCGTCGGATAGGCCCGCTCGCGGTCCTTCTCGCGCCAGTACTCGCCCGGAAAATCGGCGCAGAGCGTCGCTACGGCCCGC
This sequence comes from Nisaea sp., assembly GCF_965216895.1. Classification (GTDB taxonomy): domain Bacteria; phylum Pseudomonadota; class Alphaproteobacteria; order Thalassobaculales; family Thalassobaculaceae; genus Nisaea. The sequence goes on along the minus strand of NZ_OZ244205.1, from coordinate 4,098,230 downwards.
CGGATCTCGGCGATCACCTCGGCATCGGTCGACATGGGTCCTCCCTCTTGCGGCCTTTGCGGCCGCTTTCGATCACTTTTCCTGCAACCGGAAGATACCAAGGCGGACCGCGATCCGACCCTCCTTCAAATTGCGATAGATGTGTTTCTGTTTCCGGGCAAAGGCCTCGCCCATGATGACGGGCGCACCAGAGGGCGGCTCCGGAGCGCCCTGCTCCGCCCGAACCTGGCGGGCTTCCCGCTGCGCATCGAGATAAGCCTCGACCAGGGTCGACTGGTCCTCGAACCGCTCCGTGACGAAGCCCGCGGCATGTACCGCGGCCTCGACCTCTTCGGCCGGGACGAGGTGCGAATGATCGGGCAGAGTGGCCCAGGGAACCGGCAGATGCACCGGCTCACCCGATCCGGCGACAATGTCGTAGAGCCCAAACCGCCCGCCGGGTTTGAGGACACGAGCAATCTCGCGGTAGAGCGCCGGCTTGTCGGCGATGTTCATCGCCACATGCAGGGTGAAAATGACATCGAAACTGTCGTCGGCAAACGGCATGGCAAGCGCATCGCCCTGCTCGATCCGGATGCGCTCCAGCCCGACCAGCGCGTTCAGCTGCCGAGCCGCGTCGCAGAAATCGGCGGTCAGGTCGATCCCACTGACGTCTGCCCGATAGCGTGCCGCCGCCATGCGGGACGGCCCGCCAAGGCCGCAGCCCACATCCAGCACCTTGTCGCCCGCTTGGATATCCAGCGCGTCGAGGAACTCTTCCGCAGCGACGCGGCCACGCAGATGCATCTGGTCGACGGAATGGAGATTGGCTTCTGTGATCTCGTGCCGGGCAATACCCGACGCCTCAAGGATCGCGATCAGCCGCTCGGCCAGACCGCTGTCGGAACTGTAATGCCCCGCGACGTCCGGCCGGTCGCCCACCGGATCAGCCCCAGAGCCGGAAATCCGGCGGTTGCACAAGGCTGCCCTCATAGACCAGGCCCGGCTCGCGGTCCTTCGCGAGGAGCAGCGGACCGTCGAGATCGACCACCTTGGCGCCCTGCGCCACCACGATCCCCGGTGCCATGGCGAGCGAGGTGCCGACCATGCAGCCGACCATGACCTCGAAGCCCATGGAGAGCGCCCGGTCGCGCAGCCGGAGTGCCTCGGTGAGGCCGCCGGTCTTGTCGAGCTTGATGTTGATCATGTCGTACTTGCCGACCAGATCGTCGAGCGTCTCGCTGTCGTGACAGCTCTCGTCGGCGCAGACCGGGACGACCCGGTCCAGGCCCTTCAGCCCCTCGTCCTTGCCGGCCGGCAGCGGCTGCTCGATCATCGTCACGCCAAGCTTGGCGAATTGCGGCGCATACTCCTCGTACTGCGCGACGGTCCAGCCTTCGTTGGCGTCGACAACGAGCTTGGTGTCCGGCGCGTTCTCGTGGATCAGCGCGACGCGTTCCAGATCCTTGCCGTCACCGGTCATTTTCAGCTTGAGGACCGGCCGGGAGGCATTGGCCTTGGCCTTCTGCCCCATCACCTCCGGCTCGTCGACGCCGAGAGTATAGACCGTGGTCACGGGCTTCGGTTCCGGCAGGCCGGCGAGTTCCCAGGCCCGCTTGCCGGTTTTCTTCGCCTCGAAGTCCCAGAGCGCGCAATCGATCGCATTGCGTGCGGCACCGGGCGGCAGCGCCGAGAGCAACCCCTCCCGGTCCATGCCGTTGGCGATCTCGCCCGCGACGGATTCGATCTGCGCCGTCACGCTGTCCAGCGTCTCGCCGTAGCGGGCATAGGGGAAGCATTCGCCGAGACCGTCGACATCGTCGCCGGCGATCTCGACCACGATCACTTCCGATTCCGTCCGCGCGCCGCGGGAGATCCGGAAGACGCCCTGCAAGGGCCATTTTTCGCGTCTGACCGAGACCGACCGGTACATCAACTTCCCCCTTATGCTTCGCCGATTGCCGGATCAGATCCGGATCAGATGTCCATGTTGTCGACGATGGCGCCGACCCCGTTGCGGATCGGATCGACCGCCGGCAGGCCGGTCTCGTCGCTCGCCTGCTTCAGGAACGCTTCCGCCGCGGCATCGTCGAGGCTGGAGGTATTGATGCAGACGCCGACGAATTTCGCATCCGGGTTGGTCAGGCGGGCAGCCTGCAGATAGTAGGGGATGCATTCGCTCAGGCTCGGCACCGGATATTCCGGCAGGCCGCGCATGTGCGGACGGTTGGCCTCGTGGCAAAGCACCATTGCATCCGCCTGGGCGCCATGGATCAGGCCCATGGTCACGCCGGCATAGGAGGCGTGGAAGAGCGAGCCCTGCCCTTCGACCAGATCCCAGTGATCGGCCTCATTGGCCGGAGCCAGTTCCTCGACAGCACCGGAGATGAAGTCTGCGATCACCGCGTCGACGGAGACGCCGGACCCGGCGATGAAGATGCCGGTCTGCCCGGTCGCGCGGAAGGTCGCCTTCACGCCGCGATTGTGCAGCTCTTTCTCGATCGCAAGCGCGGTGAACATCTTGCCGACGGAACAGTCGGTCCCGACCGGAAGCAGCCGCTTGCCGGGCCGCTTCTTGCCGTTCGCGACGGAGAAATTGCCCTTCGGGTGACGCACGTCATAGAGGCCGAGCCCCTTGGCCTTCGCCTTTTCCGCCAGCGCGGGGATCGTGGCGATCTTGGTATGCAGCCCGCTCGCGATCTCCATGCCGTGGTCGAGAGCTTTCTCAAGCTCGACCATCCAGCTCTCGCCGATCACGCCGCCGCGGTTCGCGACGCCCAGGATCACGGTCTTCACGCCGGCAGCGGCGGCTTCCTCGATGGTCATGTCGGGAAGCTTCAGATCGGCCTTGCAGCCCGGCAGACGGAGCTGACCGAGGCACCATTCGGGGCGCCAGACCTTCACGCCGTTCGCGGTCTTGGCTGCGAGCTGATCGGGCGCATCGCCCAGGAACATGAGATAGGGATGGCGGATTTCCACGACGTCACCTTGAGATAAATAGGGTTACGCATCGCCCCGGACGGAGCAGGACTAGAGCCGTGCGTGGCCTCTGCGGACGCGGGGCGGCCCGCTTCCGGACGGATCCGGAATGCGAGCCGCTGCGGCTCAGGTTTCTTCGAGATGGACTTCGTGGTCGCCTTCGGGCGCCACTTTCCATCCGGCTTTCGCACTTCTCCAGAGAAGATAGGCGGAAAGTACGAGCAATGCCACTCCGATGATCGGACGGGCGATACCTTCCATCATGAACATCGGCACCGACACCCCGACAAGGAGTGCAGGAACGTAGGCCAGGGTCCATGACTGCGTGCCGCGCAGTTTCTGGTACCACGGGAAAGCGACCGAAAAGGCCGCGACCACGAGGAAGAAGAGCGACCAGGGACGGCTGATGAACAGCATCAGATCGTTGTCGATCGAGAGCGCCCGCGACAGGTTCAGCTCGGCCACATGTCCCAGCACGACACCGAGGATGATCGGCGCCAGCGGGAAGCCGAGCAGGCGCAGGATGTAGCCGGCCACGCCGAAGAAGAACAGCACCCAGATGTCGTAGACGATGTTGTTGAGCGCGAACACGCCGATCGCACAATAGGCGAGAATCACCGATGCCAGCACATACATCGGGATCCGGGTCACCAGGAGGAACAGCTTCAGCGTCACCGACTGCATCGCGATCATGATGAAATGCGCGAGGAAGAAGGCGATGAAAATCGCGTAGGCAAGGTCCGGATTGTCACTGATGAAAGTCGGGCTCGGCTGCACATTGTGGATCAGCAGGGCTCCGAGCATCACGGCGGTGACGATATCCCCCGGAATACCGAGCGCCATCATGGTGATCAGCGCGCCGCCGGCCGTGGCGTTGTTCGAGGCTTCCGGGGCAATGATGCCGTCCGGAGTGCCGGTCCCGAACTTCTCCGGAGTCCGGGACGCCTTCTTTGCCTGGTCGTAAGCGAGAATATTCGAGATCGAGCCGCCGGCCGCCGGCAGGACGCCCGTGAAAACGCCGATGAACGACGAGCGCACCAGGTTGGTCCAGCGCGAGAAAATTGTGCGGATTGCCGCCAGATGCTCGACCCGGACCTTGGCATCGGTACCCCGCGTATCCATGAGCGCGGATCGCGCTTTCACGCGGTCCTGGATATCGGAAAGCAACTGACTGAAGGCGAAAAGACCGATCAGCACCGGCAGGAAGGAAAAGCCGGACTCGAGATCGTCGAAGCCGAAGGTGAAGCGTGCGACACCGTTCACTTCGTCCTCGCCAACCGTGCCGATGAAGAGACCGAGGGCACCCGCGATCATGCCTTTCATGATGTTCTCGCCGGACAGGCTCGCGGTGATGGTCAGCGCGAACAGCACGAGCGAGAAATAATCCCAGGGGCCAAACTCGAGGCCGATCACGGCGAGACTCGGCGCCAGCGTGACCAGAAGCACGGCGCTGATCAGGCCCCCGAAGAAGGAAGACCAGACGCCGAGGCCAAGCGCGAGGCCCGGTTTGCCACTGCGCGCAAGCGGAAAGCCGTCGAAGGTCGTTGCGATGGAGGACGGGGTTCCCGGAATTCCGGTCAGCATGCCGGACATCAGACCGCCGGACAGGCCGCCGACGAAGACGCCGATCATGGTTGCGAGCCCTTCGACCGGGCTGAGCCCGAAAGTGAAGGGCAGCGTCAGAACGATCGCCATGGCAATGGTGAAGCCGGGAATCGCGCCGGCAATGAGGCCGGCGGTGACCCCGACCGTCATCAGGGCGAGGTTCCAGACCGCGAAAACATCGGAGAAGGCGTAGAGAATATGGTCAAGCATCGCGCGCTCCTCAGTTCAGCTGCAGAAGTTCGCCGTCCGGCAACAGAACGCCGAGGCCAAACGTGAAGATGCTCCACATGATCCCGACCGTCGCCACGGCGACGAGCAGATGGAGCGGGACCCGCTTCAAGCTGGGTTCACCGAGGAATGTCAGCGCAAGGAAGACGAAACCGATGCCGCCGAGCAGCATGCCCAGAAAATCGAGCGTCATCAGAAACAGGAAAAACAGCGCGTAGACGATGACCGCGTTGCGGTACTTTCCGAGCCCGCCGGAAGAGCCGTCCGCCGGTACTTCGCCGGTGCGCGGCTTCAGGATGCTCTGGCCAAGCAGTCCGAGACTGAAGGCCGTCAGCACCACGAGCACGGCCTGCGGCCAGACGCTCGACTGCATGGTTCCGTAGTTCGTAACCTCGATCTCCAGACTGGCGGAGAACATGACCCCGCAGAAGACCAGGAGCACAAGCGCTATCAGCGTATCTCGGTTCAACCGGCCCACCGGCTATCCTCCACACTCGTATCGGCCAAATGCAAACGGCGGCTCCCGGGGACCGGGAGCCGCCGCCCGCAAGGCTGTTTAATCAGCTGCCTTTGTAAAGTCCAACCTCAATCGCGATCCGCTTCCAGTCCGCGAAGGTCTTCTCGAAGTAAGCCGTGTACTCCTTCGGACCGAGGTAATTGACCGCGGTGCCCTTGGCGTTCATCGCCTCGACCACTTTCGGGTCCTGCGCGGCCTTCTTGAACATCTCGGCATAATGATCGATCACGTCCTGGCTCGCACCTTTCGGCAGAACGATACCGCGGTCCGTACCATAGATCAGGTCATAGCCCTGCTCTTTCAGGGTCATGACCTCCGGGATTTCCGGATTGCGCTCGGGCGTGGTGATGCCGAGGGCCTTCAGCTCGTTGGTCTGAATGTATTTCTTGGCAGCGGCGAGGTTGATTTCGCCGATCTCGATGTTCTTCGCCAGCAGCGCGGTCATGCGCTGACGCGTGCCGTCATAGGAAACGTGCTTGAACTTCACGCCCGCCGCATCTTCGAGCAGCAGGAAGATGAAGTGGCTGGTGGACCCGAGCGTGCCGCCGGCAACGACCGAACCCGGCGCCTTCTTGGCGGTCTCAACCAGTTCCTTAACGTTGTTGTACGGAACGTCCGGGTTGGCGCCGATGATGGCCGGGGTCCGGGTCAGCAGGGCAACCGGCTCGAAAGCGTCCCAGGTGAAGTCCACGCGGCCGTTGAAGAAGCTGGTGAGCGCGCTCTGGTGAATGGCGAACAGGGTGCAGCCGTCCGGCTTGGAGCCACGGGCTTCCTTGGCGCCCTTGTTGCCGCCCTGACCGCCAATATTGACGACCTGAAGCTGCGGCTTCGCGCCGGCCGCATTGACCGATTCCACGAACTGGCGGAAAATAACGTCGGTACCGCCACCCGCGCCCCACGGAACGATCAGTTTGGCGGTGCGGCAAGGCAGATCGGCAGCCTGGGCGCCCGCGCCCCCGGAAAGGGCGACAGACGCGGTCGCAAAGGCCGCAAATAGGGCTGTCTTGATCTTCATTTCTTGTCTCCCAGAAGTCACACCGACAAAGGCCGGCACTCTAGATGTCGCGGACGCACCTCCGGCGCACCCGTCCAGAGCCAGTAACCCTATGAATACGAAACCGGGTGTCAACCTTTTGCCGTTGCCAGACGAGGTTTCATTTTCCAAGCGTGAACAGTGAAAACAAACACTTAAACTGATTTCGCCTTCAGGTTGTCGTCTCGACGACTTCAGCTTTTCTGCCCGAGGCGGCCTCTATTGTCTTGACGCTGCAGCATTTCCTTCCAGTCGGCCGCAAGATTTTCCAGATAGCGGGAAAATCCATCCGCCGTGATCAGGCGTGCCTCAGTGCCATATTCCTCGTGCAGGGTCACCAGGACGCCGCGGGTCTCCATGACCTTCTGCAAGGTCGCAACATGAGCGGCGACGACCTCCGCGGGAAGACCTTCCGGCCCGAAAATCCCGTGATCTATTCCAAGGCTCAGCCCGTCGGTCGCCGTCCCCAAAGTCGGAATGTCGGGCAACAATTCGGAAGGCGCCTCGGCGGTCACGGCCAGGATATGAAGCTGCTCATTCTTCATGCGCGCTTTCGCGGCCCGCAGAGAGACGAATCCCATCGTGCCGGGCGGCCCGTCGAGAATCTCGCGATAGCGCGCAAGACCGTTGGGAAAACTCCGTATCCGAAAGCGCACGCCGAGTGCTTCCTCCATCTGCAGGAACAACAGTTTCTCCAGCGGGTCGTCCACCAGGGCAAAGGCCACGGCTTCCGGCTCGGTTCGCAGATCGGAGATGATTTTGCCGAGACGCGGCGGTTCCGGTTCCTCTCCCTTCGGCGCCGGTTTCGCGGGACCGCCCGTCGAAAACGCCAGTGCCATGGGTGTCCGCGTCAGCAGCGCGACAGGCGTCAGTCCGCGCCAGGCCCGCATATCGCCGTCCAGGATTTCAAACGCCACCCGGATCTGCGTGTCGACCAGCAGGGTGCAGCCGTTCGGCGCCGCGGAGTCGATCAGGTTCTGCGCAATCGCCCGTGGCCGGTTGCGCACACGATAGCTGCTGCCTCCGGCCGCACTCGCAGCATCCGCGATCGCCCGCGCCACAAGGTCGCTGGCCGACCCGACGGCAGCCGGGACGATCAGTGATACCGTAGCGCAGGAAAGATCCTGGGCGTGTGCGGGCCCCGGCCGCGCGGACAGCGCGGCAGCCACCAGAATCAGAGGCACTAAGAACCTGAACTGTCGCATCCTGCTCCCACCCGCGTCGCGGAGACTATACATTGCCGCAGACCGCCGTCCAGCCGGACGCCGAACCTGCCGTGGTTTGACAGCAGCGAAATCTGGGCTACAGAAAGCGTCCAATTCTTGCAATCACAGCGGACACGGGAAATCGGATCGATGGGTACAAAGCTTAAAATCGGCATTGGCGGTCTTGGAGCCATCGGCCTTACCTTGGCGCGCGCCGTGACCGACGGCACCCTACCTGACCTGGAACTCGGCGCCGTCTCTGCTCGGGATGCTGAAAAAGCTGCAAGTAATCTCTCTTCAATCGGCGCGACCGCCCCCGTCGTCCCGCTTGAGGACCTGGCAAAGTCGTGCGACATCGTCGTCGAATGCGCCCCCGCCGCGGTCTTCGAGACCGTTGCCGGGTCCGCGATCGAGGCCGGACGCATTTTTGTACCGGTCAGCATCGGCGCCCTGCTGAATCATATGGATCTCGTCGACCGGGCGAAGGAAACGGGCGCAAGGCTGATCTTACCGACCGGCGCGCTGATCGGGCTGGACGCGGTACGTGCCGCGGCGGAAGGCGAGATCGCCTCGGTTACGCTGGAGACCCGCAAGCCGCCGCGCGGGCTTGCGGGCGCCCCGTATCTCGTGGAGAACGACATTTCCGTCGAGCGTCTGAACGTGGCGAAGAAGGTGTTCGAGGGAAATGCGCGGGAGGCTGCCAAGGGCTTCCCCGCCAATGTCAACGTAGCGGCCGCCCTCAGCCTCGCCGGCATCGGCCCCGAGCGGACAACGGTTCAGATCTGGGCAGATCCGGAGGTCACCCGGAACACCCATACGATCCGCGTCGAGGCCGACAGCGCCCGCTTCACGATGACGATCGAGAATATTCCGACGGAAGAGAACCCTAAGACCGGGAAAATAACCGCCCTCAGCGTGATCGCGACCCTGCGCCGCGTCACGGCGCCGCTGACCGCCGGAACCTGACCGCAGCGAGCGGCCCTGCTCAGCTGGTCAGGTTGAGCAGGCCGCCGCCGCCGCTGATCCCCTGGAACAGACTGACGAGATTCGGATTTGTCGGGCCACCTGATGTCGTGGTCCCGCCGACCGCCTGCAGATCCACCTTGATCAGGTACTGCTCGATGAACTTGATCGCGTAGTTCGTATTCTCGAGCGGCTTCAGGAAACTCAGATTTTCGGCGGAACCGCTCGAGCCGGTCAGCGCGTTCTTCTTTTCGTCGAGAATCGACTGCTGGATATTCAGCGTGTACTGCTCGGCCTTGATCCGGCCCAGCGTCGAGCCGACGGTGAACAGCGCATCGTTCAGCAGCTCTTCGCGGGAAGCCGCGGTCGCGCCGGTGACGGCAAGGTACTGGAGCGAACTGAGTGAACCCTCGAAACTGTCCTTGAAACCGTTCTGCGCATCGACGGTGATCACCGTACCCAGCGTGCCGAGCGTGACCTTCAAGTCGCTCGCGAATTCCTCCAGCAGATTGTCCCCGCTCGCGCCGGCACTATCGATGATCTTGTCCAGATCGCTACGGATCTGACGAATCTCGGAGTCGATCGCCCCCAGAGGGTCCGCTGTGTTGGCGGCGAAATCGAAGATCCTACGATCCGTCACCAGATTGTCCTTCAGGTCAGACAGGGCGTCGGTGAAAGTCGTATCGACATCGCTGATGATGCTGTTCGCATTCGCCGCCGAGAGCGTGGTCGGCAGGCCGGCAAGGATGTCGGTGTCGAGGGTCCCGCCACGCGCATCGATGCTCTTGCCCGAATTGGTGTCGGCTTCGTAGGTGAAGGTTCCGCCCGTCAGGAGATTGTCGAAGGTATAGGTATTTGTCCCATCGGAGGCCGAGCCGGCATCGTTGATGAGCGAGGTCAGTTCTTCGAGTTTGGCGCCGTATTGCGTGTTCAGCGCATCGATATCCGCATCTTCCTGTTGTGCATCGAAGGCGAGCGAGCGGATCTCGGAAATAACAGAAGCGGCATCCGCAAGACGGGTCAGAGCGTCGTCAACGGCGGAAATGCCCTGCGACAGTTCCTGCGAGTTCAGCGTGTAGCCGAAATTCACGCTGTCGATACTTCCATTGAAGCTCGAATTGTTGACCCCATTCACGATACTGGCCGATTTGAACTCGTCCTCGGCAGCATCGAAATCGGCTTCCGCCGCCGCGAGGCCGGATGACAGGGCACCGAGCGTCACCGACTGGAAGGCCGTGTTGGCGTCATCGAGGCTGGTCAGGAACGAACTCAGGTCGTAGGAGGAGGTGACGACGGCGGTACCGTCCGATTTCACCACCGTCGTGATCTTGGAGCTGCCAAGCGCATCGATCCCGCTGCCGCCATCACCTGACGGAACGAACAGGTTTTCCGTGGTCCCGGACGTGGTGTCGACGTAATTGGCACTCTTGATGAATCCGTCCGCGGCCGTGATCTCGCCGACGAGGTCGGCAAACTCGTTCTTCAGGCTGTCGAGGTCTTCCTGGGTCTCGACGCTCGCGGCCTCCGCGAAAATCTGGTTCAGGCGCTCGATATTGGGATCGGTTTCCGCCAGAGCGCGCTCTCCGGCGGCGATCAGGCCGCGCTGGCGGATCAGTTCAGGAATTGCCGCCTCCTGAACCGGTATCTCGTTCGCAAGCACGCCGGCCGGATTGGTGACGTTGTCGAAATCCTGCAGGCGGATCCTCAGGTCTTCGAGCTGCTCCTGCAACCCGCTGAGCTCGGTATTTGCGTTCGTGGTCGCAGCAAGTCCCGTCTTCAGGGCCGCGAGATCGTCCTCCACGAGATCGACCCTGCTCTTCCTGACATTTTCCTCGTCCCGGTCAAGCGTGTTCAGCTTGTCGAAATCGAGCTTGGCGTCGAGCAGGGCCTCCTGCCGCAGGACGGACTGGTTGGCGATCTGCGGCGGCAGGCCGAGCGCCGTGGTCACGATGCTGCGCAATGCGATGTCGCCGAGAATTTCGACGGAGGAATCGACCTCGTTGATCCTGCGCAGGAAATAGACCGCCTCACGAGCTGCCGGGTTCTCGTTTCCGAGCGAGATCTCGAACGCGTTCGTCAGGTATTTGTCGATGACCTCTGTCTGGGCCTCTTCGCTCTTGAACTTCGAAACGCCCTCCTTCCCGACATTGAAGAACTTCGCGAGTTCGGCATAACGGGGGTCGGCCAGACGATTGGCGTAGGAGTTCGGATCGTCGTTGTCGCTGTTGAAGATCGCCTTCAGTTTGCCGGGATTGCCGATCTCCGACTCGAGACCGAACGCGGTCAGCACGAATTCGAGGGTCGCGCGGTCCTTGAGCAGGTCATCGAGCTTGGTGAGCTTCTCTGAGGAGGCCTGGAAATTGGTAATGCTCTTTTGAACATCGGCGCGATTGTAGAATTCCGTACGCGCCGCGACGGGATCCTTCTTGTATTTCGCGAATGCCGCTACCGCTGTCGTCGGAAAGGACGAGGAAGCGCTGCCGCCAAGAATGGCCAATGCGACCGATGCGTTCGACATGTTGTCCTCTGCTTCTGCAGCCGGAACTTCGGCCCGGCTCTAACCACATGATAACATGCAGGAATCGGACCACCTCTTCTGAGGCATCGGATTTATAGCATTTCCGGGGTTAAAATTCAATTTAGGAAATGCCGCGCGCCCCCGGGAATTGCGAATCTTCGGTGTGCCGCATTATAGTCGCCCCTCTTCGACACCTCCGTCCCAGGAAATGTGATGTTCACGACCCGACCGGAAATCCGCGGCACTTTTGGTGTCGTCACCTCGACCCATTGGCTCGCCTCCTCGGCCGGCATGGCCATTCTTGAACGCGGCGGCAATGCGTTCGACGCGGCCGTCGCCGCCGGCTTCGTGCTGCAGATCGTCGAGCCGCACCTGAATGGCCCGGGCGGCGACCTTCCACTGATCATGCATAGCGCCGGAGAGAACCGGACCCGCGTGATCTGCGGCCAGGGCCCGGCGCCGCGGAACGCGACCATCCCCGCGATCCGCGATCTCGGGCTCGATCTCATTCCGGGCAGCGGCCTGCTCGCGGCGGTGACGCCAGGCGCGTTCGACGCCTGGATGCTGATGCTGCGCGACCACGGCACCATGGGCCTCGCCCAGGTGCTGGAATATGCCGTCGGCTACGCGCGCAACGGCTATCCGGTGGTCCCGAAGATCACCGACACGGTCGAGACGGTGCGCGAGCTGTTCCAGAACGAGTGGAAGACCTCGGCCGCGATCTATCTGAAGGACGGCAAGGCGCCGGTGCCGGGCGGCATCTTCTCCAACCCGAAGCTGGCCGACACCTACGAGCGCATCGTGCGTGAGGCGGAGTCCGGCGGCGGCAGCCGAGAGGCTCAGATCGACCGGGCGCGCGACATCTGGTACCGCGGCTGGATTGCCGAGGCCATCGACCGCTTCTGCCGGGACGCCTACATGGACGCGACCGGGCGCAGGCACAAGGGCCTGCTGACCGGCGACGATCTTTCCGGCTGGTCCGCGAGCTACGAGGACCCGCTCGCCTACGACTACGGCCGCTATACGGTGATGAAGCCGGGTGCCTGGAGCCAGGGTCCGGTGCTGCTGCAGCAACTCTCCCTGCTGAAGGCGATGGGTCTTGCCGACATGGACCCGACCGGCCCGGATTTCGTCCATGCGGTGACCGAAACCTCGAAGCTCTCCTATGCCGATCGCGAGGCCTATTACGGCGACCCGAATTTCGTCGACGTGCCGATGGAGACGCTCTTGAGCGACGCCTATGCCGAAAGCCGGCGGGCGCTGGTTGGCAAGGACGCCTCCGACGCTTTCTTCGCCGGCACCATCGAAGGCTACGACAACAACATCGCCTTCACCCTCGAGCCGCACGCCGCCGACATTTCCGGCGCCGGTCTCGGCGTCGGCGAGCCGACCGTCGGCAAGATGGGCGAGGCCCGGGGCGACACCGTTCATATCGACATCATCGACAGGGACGGCAACATGGTCTCGGCGACCCCGAGCGGCGGTTGGCTGCAGAGCTCGCCGATCATCCCGGAACTCGGCTTCTGCCTCGGCAACCGGGCGCAGATGTTCTGGCTCGAGGAAGGCTCGCCCTCGACGCTCGCGCCGGGCAAGCGTCCGCGCACCACGCTCTCGCCCAGCTTCGCGCTGCGCGACGGCGAGGCCTACATGCCCTTCGGCACGCCTGGCGGCGACCAGCAGGACCAGTGGTCGCTGCTGCTCTTCCTGCATCATGCCGAGCACGGGATGAACCTGCAGGAGGCGATCGACTGCCCGGCCTTCCACAACGAGCATTTCCCGAGCTCTTTCTGGCCGCGCGGCCGGACCGAGAAGCGGCTGGTGCTGGAAGGACGGTTCCCGGAAGCGACCGTTCAGGAACTGCGCCGCCGCGGCCACGATGTCGAGGTCGGCGAGGACTGGTCGGAAGGCCGCCTCACCGCAGCCGCCAAGGACGGCGACATGCTACGCGCCGCAGCCAACCCGCGCGGCATGCAGGGCTACGCTGTCGGCCGCTGATCCGGAGCTTCGCGCGGGCGGCGGCATGCCGCCCCGCGACCATCCATCGACAACCTCGCCTATCAGCTCGTAGTTCCTGATATGGCCGGAACGGGAGTGGCAGAATGAAGGTCTTGATCACCGGCGGCGGCGGGTTTCTGGGCGCCTGGCTCATCAAGCGGCTGAAAAAGAGAAACGTCGACGTCCGGGTCTTCGATCTGAAGGAGGACCGCTCCATCGTCCGGGAGATCCTCGGCGACGGGGCCGACGAAATCGACTGGGTGAGCGGCGACATCGCAGATACCGAAGCGGTGCGCGACGCGGCCCGCGGCTGTACGTTTGCCGTTCACCTCGCGGCCCTGCTGACGCCAGAATGCTCGGCCGATCCGGTGCTCGGCGCCAAGGTCAACCTGATCGGCACGCTGAACGTCTTTGAAGCCGCCAAGGCGGAAGGCATGAGCGGGATCGTCTATGCCAGCAGCGCCTCCGCGCTCGCCCCGGACGACTGCACCGATCTCAGCCCGATCACCCATTACGGCGCCTACAAGCTGGCTACCGAGGGCTGCGCCCGCGCGTACTGGGTCGAATCCGGCATTCCGAGCATCGGCTTCCGCCCGGCCGTCGTCTACGGCCCCGGACGGGTGACGGGACTCACCGCCGGTCCCTCGGTCGCCTGCCGGGAGGCCCTTGCGGGGCGCCCCTACACGATCGGCTATTCCGGCGCCGCCGACCTGATCTTCGTCGACGACGTCGCGGCGGTCTGCGAGGCCGCGGCCACCCGTCCCTTCCAGGGCGCGCACGCGGTCACGCTCTCCGGCGAAATGGTGGATGCGGGCACGATCGTGGAGGAAATCCGCAAGCATGTGCCGGAGGCGGAACTGGACTGGAACGGCCCCACTCTTCCGATTCCGGCGGAAATGGTGCCGACCCCCGTTGCGGACCTGCTGGGGCCGCTGCCGCGCACCTCGCTGTCGGACGGGATCGCCCGAACCATCGCGCATTACCGCTCCGGCCGGGAAGCCTAACGGCGGCGCGTTGCCCGTTCCATCAGGCCGGTATTGAGGTATTCGCGCAGGTAGAGCGCAAGGTCTTCGCTCAGCGCGATCGCCCTCTCGCGCCCGTCTTCGAAACGGAGGGTGATGTAGAACCGGTCATCGACCAGATCGATCACGAAGGAAGTGACGCCCGGCGCCTCGGCCCGAAGCTTCTCCGCCTGACGCTCTTCCGGCTGCTTCATGAAAAACTCGAGCCACGCCCGCGCTTCCTTATCCTGCATCGACACGTCACCTCATTCGAATGCCGGGCTCATAATAGGACTGTTTCACCCGGTGTTTGCACCGGAAATACTGTTCAGGCAAACAGGATAGCTGCTAGTGGAGAGGATCGAGACGGTCCCTTGAGCGAACGGAGCCAGCGCGCGTGAAGAAACTGATCATCTTCGTGACCCTCCCGCTGATGCTGATCGTCGGCGCCGGAATGGGCGCCGTGATGTTCGGGCTGATCCCCGGTTTCGATCCCCTGGGCGCCAAGCGAAAACACATGATGGGAGGCGGAGACTCCGCGCCGAAGGAGGAACCCTACCTGAACGAGGCTCCCCCGCCCTATGCGGCGACGGATCCGAACTCGGTGGTCTTCCAGCTCGAGGAATTCGTCATCAATCTGCAGACCGAGCGGCGCTATCCGGTCTTCATGCTGCTCAGTCTCGCGCTCGAGCTCAAGGATCCCGGTGCCCAGGCGCGCGTCGCGGCGCTCGAGCCGCGGATCCGCGATGCGGTAATCATCTATGCCAGCAGCTTCTCCCAGGACGACCTGAACGGCTTCGACGGGATCAACAGGATCCGCGACGGGGTTTGGGTCCGTCTGAGGGACATCATTCCGAAAGAAGACCTGCTGAACGTTCAGGTCATGAAGATGACGATCAAGTAGCGGCGGCGTTCTCGAGACGCGTCGTTTCGCCCTCGATCGCCTGTTCCAGCCGCTTCATGAAGGTCTTGCGGTCGAGACCCGGCGGGATCGGCTCCAGCACCCGGACATCCACGGTTCCCGGATATTTCATGAAACTTTCCCGGCCCCAGAACTGACCGGAATTCAGCGCGACCGGCACCGTCGGAAGGTCCAGTGCGCGGTACAGCGCATAGACGCCCGGATGGTAGGCCTGCTCGGTGCCCGGCGCGACCCGGGTGCCCTGCGGGAAGATCACCACCGGACGCCCCTCGGCGACCCGCTCCTCCGCCGCCTTGACCATCAGCTTCAGCGCCCCCGCCCCGGCCGAGCGGTCGACCGGGACCATGCCGACCTTGCGGAAATACCAGCCGACCACCGGCAGCTTCAGCAGTTCCTGCTTCAGCACGATCGCCGGGTCGCGACAGATCAGCTGCAGCGCGATCGTCTCCCAGGCCGACTGATGCTTGCAGGCGATCAGGCAGGGACCGTCCGGAAGGTGCTCCCGCCCCTCGAGCCGCCAGCGCAGGCCGACCGTCCCGGCGAGCAGCGCCAGCACGGCGCGGCACCAGGTGTCACGCACCCAGCAGACCCAGCTTCTCGGTCCGAGAAAGACCGGAAGCGCCACCAGGCCGATGATGGGGGTGAAGATGTAGAAGAGGACGTTGAAAAGCGTCGCCCTGAAAGCGGTCATTTTTGATTCCACAAGCTTTGCCCCACCCTTTACTGAAGATTCGGCGGCCTGTCACGCTGCCCCTTGTCCCGACCTGCGAGCGCACCATGCCCATCGACCCGCCGGAAAACCAGGAACGCCCCGAATGGTATCCGCGTCTGCTCGACGCGCTGGAACGCCACGCCTGTGCCGGGCGCCTGATCGCATACGCGACCCTCGCCGACGAGGCCGGCATTCCGCGCCCGCACGCCATTCACAAGCTGACGGACGCATTGGAACGCCTGATCAGCCAGGATCATGCCGACGGGCGGCCGCTCAGGGCTGCCGTTGCGGTATCGAAATCCCGCGGCGGTCTGCCGGGGCCCGGCTTCTTCCAGCATTGCCGGGCGCTCGGGCTCTATTTCGGGCCGGACCGGGGACCTCAGGCCGAGACCTTCCATCGGCTGGAACTGGATCGCCTGTTTGTGAACCGCCGCGACGCGGGCGGGGATGTATAGACCCGCCCGCATCTCTAGAGTAAGTCCACAGAATTTGCGGTATGATATCGGAATCCGATCACAACCTGGACGCGCGCATGTCCCTCACCAAATCCTTCGGCGCCACCGTGCTGGCCGTCGCCCTGTCGGTCGCGGCGGGCGCCGTCGTGAGCTTCGCGGCGGATCCCGCGGCCACGATCAGCCAGAAGGGCCGCCACTTCACGCCGGGCGAGGTGACGGTGAAGAAAGGCGACATGGTCCGCTTCGTGAACGACGATTTCTACGGCCACAACGTCTACTCCGAGACCGCGGGCGCTAGCTTCGATATCGGCCTGCAGGCGCCGGGTGAGGAACGGGACGTGGTGCTCGAGAAACTCGGCATCGTCGATGTCCGCTGCCGCATCCATCCGCGCATGCGGCTGAAGATCAGAGTCGAAGAATAACCCGCGTCCGATGTCCCTCCGCCTCAAACTGATCGGCGCGTTCCTGGTGGCCGTGCTGGCCGCGGGCGCCCTGGCGGGGACCAGCTTCTTCTCGACCTGGACCCTCGGCGACATCGCCAAGACGCTCTACGACCGCCCGCTGCAATCGATCAATTTCGCCCGTGCGGCACAGACCAACTTTCTGGTGATCGAGCTGGAGGAGCGCCTGACCGGCGGCGGCGCCGAGGAGCGGCTGCAGCGCATGCGCGAGGACTTTTTCCTCGATCTCGAGATCGCCGACGAGCGCCGCATGTCCGAGCGCACGGCCGAACTGGTGGCGGCGCTGAAAACGGATTTCGAGGCCTGGTGGCAGACCGCACACGATGCGCGCGACGATCCCGCGCTCCGTGCGCCGAGGGACGAGATCGCCGAGCGGCTGAAGACCAATCTAGACATCCTGGTCCAGGTCGCCGCCGAGGACGGGTACCGCTTCTGGCTTGCCGCCGAGGAGCAGGTGGAAGAAACCAAGCGCTTCACGACCTGGATCCTCGCCGGCGTGCTGATCGTCTCGGTGATCGTCGCCATCCTGCTCGCCCGCGACATCATCCGACCGCTGAACCGGCTGGCCCGCCGCACCGTCGAGCTCGCCGCGGGCGACCGCTCGATCGAGGTCAGGCAGAACGATCTCGACCGCGGCGACGAGATCGGCGGCATGGCGCGCTCGCTCATCGTCTTCCGCGACGTCATGAACGAGGTCCGCGAGGCACGCGACAGCGCCGAGGCGGCGGCCAAGGCGAAGGCCGACTTCCTCGCCATGATGAGCCACGAGATCCGCACCCCGATGAACGGCGTGATCGGCATGACCCGCCTGTTGCTGCGCAAGCCGCTCGGCCCCGAGGAACGGCATTTCGCCGAGACCGTTCTGGAAAGCGCCGAGGGGCTCATGCACCTGCTCAACGGCATTCTCGAT
This sequence comes from Nisaea sp., assembly GCF_965216895.1. Taxonomy (GTDB): domain Bacteria; phylum Pseudomonadota; class Alphaproteobacteria; order Thalassobaculales; family Thalassobaculaceae; genus Nisaea. Next base: position 4,080,747 of record NZ_OZ244205.1, on the reverse strand, counting down.
TTTTCCAAGCTTGAGGCCGGCAAGCTCGATCTCGAGGTTCTCGATTTCGACCTCCGCCGTCTTGTCGAGGGCTCGCTCGCGCTGATGCAGGGCCGGGCCGAGGAGAAAGGTCTCTCCTTCGTCGCGGAAGTGTCGCCGGACTGCCCCTCGCATCTGAAGGGCGACAGCGCGCGACTGCGCCAGATCCTGCTCAATCTCGTCGGCAATGCGCTGAAATTCACCGAGAGCGGCTCCGTCACCGTCTCCGTCGTCCCGGGCGCGGCGCCGGGCAGCTACCGGTTCTCCGTCAGCGACACCGGCATCGGCATCCCGGAAGACAAGATCTCGAAACTGTTCCGGGAATTCAGCCAGGCGGAGAACTCGACCGCGCGGCAATATGGCGGCACCGGTCTCGGCCTCGCGATCTGCAAGCAGCTCGTCGAACTGATGGGCGGCGAGATCGGACTGGAGAGCGCCGTGGGCGCAGGCAGCACATTCTGGTTCGAGCTGCCCCTGCCGGAGGGCCGGAAACCGGACGAGAAAAGCAAAGCCGCGGCAACCAGCCTGCCGCCGCTCTCCCTGCTCGTGGCCGAGGACAACATGGTGAACCAGCAGGTCGCCCGCGGACTGCTGGAAGCGGAGGGACACAGCGTCCACATGGTCGGCGACGGCGCCGCCGCACTGGCCGCGATGGAGAACAATCCGGCCGGCACCTACGACGCCGTGCTGATGGACATGAACATGCCGGGCATGGACGGCTTGGAGGCGACGCGCCGGATCCGGGCGCTCGGCCCGCCCCGCTCCGCCATCCCGATCGTCGCCGCCACGGCCGCGGCGACGGCGGACGAGGTCGCGCGCTGCATGGAGGCCGGCATGGACGCCTATGTCGCCAAGCCGATCCATCCGGGCCTGCTGTTCGGTGCCCTCGCCCGCGTGCTCGGCCCGGTCATCCCCGCGGCCGGGGAGGAGGACGGCGCTTTCCCCGGTTTCGAGGACGAGAACCAGCCCGCGCCCGCCTCGCCGGTCGCGGAAAAGCTGATGCAGGACGGCCCGGCGCTGGAACCGGAGATCCTGGAGACCTACCGCACCCAGCTCGGCGACGCGTTCGCGGCCGAGATGGTCGGCGATTTCCTCGCCTCGATCGACACGCATCTGGACGCCCTCGCCGCGCATCTTGCCGAAGGAAACGGCTCGGCCCTCGCCGATGCGGCACACCAGTTGAAGAGCGCGGCCGCCTCGGTCGGACTGCGTTCGGTCTTCCGCGCCGCGCTCGCGGTTGAAAACGAAGCCGGCCCGGTGCATCTATCTGACACCGCGAAAGAACAGGTCGCAGACCTGATCGCCGCGCTTGAGGAAAGCCGAACCCTGCTCGAAAGCCACGCCGCGTCATGAGTTTCACCACCGACCCTTCCGGCGACTTCCGCCCGAACTACGCCGAGTACCAGGTGATCGTCGCCGAGGACGAACCGATGGCGGCGAAACTCGCCCAGGGCGCGCTGAAGGTGATGGGATTCCGCCGCATCTTTCACGCCAGGGACGGCCTCAACGCACTGAAACTTCTGAAGGAGCTGGACGGCGACGTGCAGCTTGTCGTCTCCGACTGGAACATGCCGGAGCTGAACGGGCTCGAATTCCTGAAGGCGGTGCGCCGGAACTTCCCGAAGATGAAATTCATCATGCTGACGGGGAACGCCAACAAGGACTTCGTCATCGCCGCCCGCACGGCCGGAGTCGACGCCTATATCGCCAAGCCCTTCACGCCGGACCAGCTGAAAGCGAAGGTCGAGGCGATCTTCAGGCTCTGAGCGACGCCCCTCCGGCGAAACCGATCCGCTGCGCGTCTCCGCACGTAGACATGCGTGAGCGTCGGCACCGCCGGCTCCGGTCCGGCGCTCCGTGAAACCGGAAGACGGACCATATGATGAGATTCCCGAAGACCCTCGCCCTGGCCCTTGCCGCCGCCGGCCTTAGCTGGGTGCAGCCCGCCGCCGCGCTCGAGCTGATCGGCCTCACCGCGCGCAACCAGCTCGTGCTGACGACCGACACCGCGCCGGACAATTCCCGGATCGTCGACATCACCGGCGTCGACACCAAGGTGCTCGGCATCGACATCCGCCCGGCCGACCTCGCGCTCTATGCCGTGACCGCGAGCGGCTCGATCTACACCATCGATCCCGAAAGCGGCGCCGCCACGCTGAAATCGAAGATCTCCGAGCCGCTCGAGGCCGTCGACAATCTCGTGGTCGACTTCAACCCGCAGGCCGACAGGCTCCGGGTCATGGCGTCCAACGGGCAGAACCTCCGGGTCAATGTCGAGACCGGCGCCGCCGTGGTGGACGGCCGTCTCGCCTATGCCGCCGGCGACCGCAATGCGGGCAAGCCGGCCGGCGTGCTGGCCGGCGCCTATATCAATGCCTTCAAGGGCGCGACGCAGACCCAGCTCTTCGACGTGGACAGCCTGCATGGAACCTACGTCGTGCAGGATCCGCCGAACGACGGCGTGCTGAAGACCGTCGGCCCGACCGGGCTCGCGCCCGGCATGGCGGTCGAGGCGATCGACATCTTCACCGACCTTGAGGACGAATATCACGGCTTCGCCGTCGCGGGCCGCGACCTCTACAGCCTGACGGTCGCCCGCGGCACACTGACGAAAATCGGCCGCATCGCCTCCGGCGGCGGCGCGGTGATCGACATCGCCGCGCCCGTGGTCAACCGCTGATCATGGCCCCCGGCACGCTCCGGCGCCGCATCGTCCACCGCCTCGCCCTCGCGGCCGCGGGGGCCTGGCTGACGGTCGGCGGCCTCTATGCCGCGACACCGGTCGTCATCGAGCAGGCCGGCATCGCCTTCCTGCCGAAGGCGGTCACCATCAGGGCGGGCGAGCAGGTTGTGTTCCTGAATTCCGACGTCTTCGGCCACAATGTCTATTCCGACAGCGCGGGCGGCGCCTTCGATATCGGCCTGCAGAATTCGGGCAGCGAGGTCGCCGTCACCTTCGAGAACCCGGGCCGCTTCACCCTGCGCTGCCGGATCCACCCGAAGATGCGCGCGGTGGTGACGGTCACCGAATAACCACTCCCCCCGGCCCGTTCCGCGATGCGGAGCGGGCGATTTTCAAGCGCGTGCGAAGCGGTCATACTCCCCCTTGACCATAAAGGGAGGACCGGCCCCGTGAGCCATATCCAGACGGAACATCTCTTCGACATCGCGCTGCAGGTGGAAGCCCCGCTCCAGCTCCTCGGCCATACCCCCTATGGCGAGCGCAAGATCGCCAAAGTGACGGGCGGGACGTTCGAGGGTCCGGGGATCAAGGGCACGGTGCGCGGCGGCGGCGGCGACTGGATCCTGGTCCGCGCCGACGGCGTGACCCAGCTCGACGTCCGCCTGGTGCTGGAGACCGGTGACGGCGCGCTGATCTACATGACCTACAAGGGGCTCCGGCACGGCCCGGAAGAGGTGATGGCGCGGCTGAATGCCGGCCAGCCGGTGGACCGGAACGATTATTATTTCCGCATCACGCCCAGCTTCGAGACCAGCGCGGACAAGTATCTCTGGCTGAACAAGGCCGTCTGTGTGGGGACGGGGGACCGGACGCCGGCGGGGCCGGTTTATAATGTGTATCGGGTGTTGTGAGGGAGACTTGATTCTGGAGCTATAGCTCCAGAATTCGTCATTCCGGCCCCCAATCCGGGACCTATCGCTCCACCGTCACTGCTCTGCGATCCCCTGGGTCCCGGCCTGCGCCGGGTTGAAGACGGGGTGGTGGCGGTCGAGGGGAACGGGAGCGCTGTCCGCTCGCCGCGCCCGACAAGAAAAACCCGCCTGGCAGACCAGGCGCGCTCTCCGTTATCCAAAGCTCCGTCAGGGCCTACATATCCCCCTCGACGACCGTCAGCCCCAGCGTGTGCCAGGCCTGCATGCCGCCGCGGTAATAGAGGATCTTCTCCGCCGGAAAGCCCTCCCGGAGCATCGCCTTGATCGCCATCGGGGACTGTCCGCACCAGGGGCCGTTGCAGAACAGCAGGACCGTCTCGGCGTCCGCGCAGTTCCATGTCCCGTCCGCCTGCTTCACGCAGCCGATCTCGTCCAGACGGTCGGCCATCTGGGTGTAGGGCATGTTGACCGCGCCGGGAATCGTGCCGTCGACATGCCATTCGAGGGTCCGGCCGTCGATCAGCTTGCCGCCGGTCTTCGCGAATTCGAGCAGTTCGACCTCGCCCACCGTCGTCACGCCCGGGGCGACCTGCATGGGCTGGATGCAGAAGGGCGGACATTTGCGGGAGGTCTTCGCATAGGCGGGATCGATCGTCGCGTCCTGGTCCTGGTTGCGCATCACCTCCACCGGGCCGTCTTTCGTCTGCAGCGTGACGCTGGGGGTCTGGGCGTTGATCTTCACCTCCAGCTCGGCGGCCGGCAGCGGATGCGGCATCCCGGCCAGCAAGGCGAACAGCGCGGCTATGAACAGGGCTCTCATTCTCGGTCCTCCCGACTTTTTCTTTGCATGCGAGCGACGGTGCGCTTCGTCGGGACATATTACATTCATGTATTCGAATGTGTTTAGCGCCATTCATGCAGCTCTGCGCACACGCGCCTGAACGAACGGGGCGGACCGCTGGGAATTCAAACGGAGCTCGTCATCCCGGACCGCGATCCGGGATCCCATGCGCCACCGTCGCCGCTATGCGGAGAGCCGGGTCCCGGCTCTCCGGCCGGGACGACGACGGCTAGGGGAGGGAGGGATAGGACAGGCGCCGCGCGGCCCCTCAGCCCGGCTTCACCGCCTCCGCGAGCATGGTCATGCCCGGGATCATCGGCGCGACCGTCACGTCGACGAAGCCCGTCGCCTCCAGCTCCTGCTGCAGCCACGCATCGTCGAGCGAGCGCGCCTCCGGGGTAAAGGCGGTGTGCTGGAGCTGCCAGAGCGCGGCGAGCTTGGGGCCGGTGCGGTCGGCGGTGACGATGAAGTCGTGGATCAGCAGGCGGCCGCCCGGCACCAGCTTCTCCCAGGCGCCTTTCAGCAGGTTCTCGTGCTCGTCGCCGGGAACGCCGGAGAAGAGATAGGACATCAGGATCGCGTCCTGCCCCTCCGGCCAGTCCGTGCGGAGCGCGTTGCCGCGGATGTATCTGATACGGTCGGTGAGCTCCGCCTTCTCGATATATTTCTCGCCGAGATCGGCGACGTTCGGAAAATCGACGATGGTTGCGGTGAGATCCGGATAGGCCTTGCAGAGCGTGATGGCGAAGGCGCCGGTGCCGCCGCCGACATCGAGCAGCTTCTTCCCGCCCGAGAGATCGACCTGCTTGGCCAGCCCGCGCGCCGGCCCGAGCGAGCCGGCATGCTGGCTGCGCGAATAGAGTTTCGCCTGCTCGGGATCGGAAAACCACTGGGCATAGGAGCTGGTCGCGTCGTCCGGCAGGTTGTTGGCGATCGCGTCCTCGATCTGGTCGAGCAGCCCGTACATCTGCCGGTCGACCTGGAGGCGGAGATAATCGCCGAAGTCATACTTCGCCCCCTTCACCAGAAAGGCCTCGGCCGCCGGCGAGTTGGCGAAACGGCCGTCCTCGCTGGTCACCACGCCGAGCGCGGCGAGCGCGGTCAGCAGGGTCTGGACCCGGTCGGGATGCAGGCCGGTCGCCTCACCGAGTTCCTCGACGCCCAGCGGGCCGTCCTTGAGAGCGGTAAAAACACCATGATGCAGCGCAGCGAAAAGCGCCTTTGACCCCATGAAACCGAAGGCAATGTCGGAAATTTCTTCGGCTTTCGTCAGCAACGACATGGTTTTTACCTCTCCTGATTATCGTTCTTCCGACATAACTTATCCGATAACGACAGAAGAGGCAAAAGCACCGGCCTTCGCGCGGCAGGACTGGGATTCGCGGATATTGCGCTGCCACAAATTCAGGGCAGGGCAGCAACATGGACGAAGACCGCGAGAGGCGCGCGAAAAAGGGCCGCCCCCGCACGGGGCCGGCCCTCTTCTGTCTGCTGCGGCCGCCAGGTCCTAGGAGCGGATGCTCGCCAGGAACTGCTGGATTTCCTCCTTCAGCCGGTCGGCATCGCCGGTGAGACGCGCGGTCTCGTCGCGGATCTCGGCGGCGGCGTCGCCGGTCTGGCGGATCGATTCCGAGACGTCGGCGATGTTCGAGGAGACCCGCGCCGTGCCGGCCGAGGCCTCTTCCACATTGCGGGCGATCTCCTGGGTCGCGGCGCTCTGCTGCTCCACCGCGGCGGCGATGGCGGAGGCGATCTGGTCGACCTGCTCGATGGTCCCGGTGATCGCGGCGATGGCCTCGGCGGATTCGCTGGTCGAGGACTGGATGCCCTGGATCTGCGCCGAGATCTCCTCGGTCGCCTTGGCGGTCTGGCTGGCGAGGTTCTTCACCTCGGAAGCGACGACGGCGAAACCCTTGCCCGCCTCGCCGGCCCGGGCCGCCTCGATCGTGGCGTTGAGCGCCAGCAGGTTGGTCTGCTCGGCGATCTCGGTGATCAGGCCGACCACCTCACCGATCTTCTGCGCCGCCTCGGCGAGGCCCTGCACCTTGCTGTTGGTATCGGCGGCCTGCGTCACCGCGCCGGAAGCGACATTGGAGGCCTCCGCCACCTGACGGCCGATCTCGCTGATCGAGGAAGTCAGTTCCTCGGTCGCCGCGGCGACGGTCTGGATGTTGCTGGCGGCATTGTCCGATTCCGTGACGACCACGGAGGATTTGGCCCTGGCGTCCTCCGCCGCCGCCGACATCCCGTTCGCAGAGCCGCTGAAGCCGCGCAACGCGTCGGCGACCTGATCCACCGTGCGGGCGACTGTGTTCTCGAACTCGTCGGCTGTCCGGATGCGCATCTCCTTGCGCTCCTCGCTCGCCTGCGTCAGCGCGTCGGCATTCTCCTGCGCCAGGCGACGGCGCTCGAGGGTCGCGGTCTTGAAGGTCTCCACGGCGCGGGCGAGGTCCCCGACATCGTCGGTGCGGTCGAGATAGGGCACGTCGCGGTCCATCTCGTTGGCCGAAAAGCGCTGGATGATGTCCCGCAGAACGGTGAAGGGTTTCATCACGGCGCCGGTAACGAGGAAGGCGAGCGCGGCGGCGACCAGCGAGACCACCACCATGACCGCCACGAGGCTGAACACCATTTCCTGCTCGATCGCCTCGATCTCGTCCTTGCCAACGCCGACATAGAGAATGCCGACCACCCTGGAGTCGTCGGCCGACGAGAAGATCGGCTGATAAAGCGTGAAATAGTCCTTGCCGAGGATGGTCGCGACACCGCGATAGGTCTCGCCCTTGGTGACGATCGGGTAGACGCGGCCGGTCTTGCCGAGCGGCGTGCCGATCGCGCGGCTGCCGTCGCCCTTCTTGATGTTGGTGGTGCGGCGCCAGAAATCCGCGCTTTCCTCGTCCCAGGCGAAGATCGTCGCGGTCTCGCCGGTGGCCTGCCCGACACCGTCGATCGGCTCGTGGTCGTCGAAGGCGGGAATGTCGCCCTCCCAGGTCAGCACGAGGCCGTCCCGGTTCTCGGCGACGTTCAGCGCGTCATAGGTCTTCTCAAGCAGCAGCGCGGCGGTGCCGAGGTTCTGGACCTGGGCCCGGTCCGCCTGTTTCTCGACATAGGATTTGATCAGATAGACCGAGGACAGGATCGTCGCCAGCATGGAAAAGACGACCAGAAGCACGGCGACCGAGGCCACCTTGTTGCGCACACTCATACCGGACAGCATTTCATCCCCTTCTCACCGGAAATTCGTCTCCCGTCGCGCGGAAGTTGCCCACACAATACACGCTTTAAAGTAAATTTAATCTTACCGCGCGACGGGACCTCGGACGGTCTATTCCTCCAGGCGCATGTAGAGGTCGCCGCCGGCGCGGTATTTCTCCGCCATCGCCGCCATGCCTTCCTTCTGCGCCTCGCCCCGGATCTCGTGGGAAATGCGCATGGAGCAGAATTTCGGCCCGCACATGGAGCAGAAATGCGCCAGCTTGTGCGCCTCCTTGGGCAGGGTCTGGTCATGGAATCCGCGCGCCGTCTCCGGGTCGAGCGAGAGATTGAACTGGTCCTCCCAACGGAACTCGAAACGGGCCCGGCTGAGGGCGTCGTCCCGCCTACTGGCCGCGGGATGCCCTTTGGCGAGATCGGCCGCATGGGCGGCGATCTTGTAGGTGATGACGCCGGTCTTCACGTCGTCCCGGTCGGGCAGTCCGAGATGTTCCTTCGGGGTGACGTAGCAGAGCATCGCGGTGCCGAACCAGCCGATCATCGCCGCGCCGATGCCCGACGTGATGTGATCGTAGCCGGGAGCAATGTCCGTCGTGAGCGGCCCGAGCGTATAGAACGGTGCCTCGCCGCAGACCTCGAGCTGCTTCTCCATGTTCTCGCGGATCTTGTGCATCGGGACATGGCCCGGCCCCTCGACCATCACCTGGCAATCCTTCGCCCAGGCGATCCGGGTCAGCTCGCCGAGGGTTTCCAGTTCGGCGAACTGGGCCGCATCGTTGGCATCCGCGATCGAGCCGGGACGCAACCCGTCGCCGAGCGAGAAGGAAACGTCATAGGCGCGGGCGATGTCACAGATCTCCTCGAAATGCTCGTAGAGGAAACTCTCGCGGTGATGGTGCAGACACCATTTCGCCATGATCGAACCGCCCCGGCTGACGATCCCGGTGACGCGGTCGACGGTGAGCGGCACGTGATGCAGGCGCAGCCCGGCATGGATGGTGAAATAATCCACGCCCTGCTCCGCCTGTTCGACCAAGGTGTCGCGGTAGATCTCCCAGGTCAGGTCCTCGGCAATGCCGCCGACTTTCTCCAGCGCCTGGTAGAGCGGCACCGTGCCAATGGGAACGGCGGAGTTCCGGATGATCCAGTCGCGGATATTGTGGATGTTCCGCCCGGTCGAGAGATCCATCACCGTGTCGGCCCCCCAGCGCGTCGCCCAGACCATTTTCTCGACCTCCTCCTCCATCGAGGAGGTGACGGCCGAGTTGCCGATATTGGCGTTGATCTTCACCAGGAAATTCCGGCCGATCGCCATCGGCTCGCTTTCCGGATGGTTGATGTTGGCGGGAATGATCGCCCGCCCGCGCGCCACCTCGTCGCGCACGAACTCGGGCGTCACGACATCCGGGATCACCGCACCAAAACTCTCGCCGTCGCGCTCCAGTGCCTGTTTCGCGGCGGCGCGGCCGAGATTCTCGCGGATGGCGACGAATTCCATCTCAGGCGTGACGATCCCCGCCCGCGCATAGGCGAGCTGGGTCACCGCCCTGCCTCCGGCGGCCCGGCGCGGCTGCTGTCGAACCGGGAATTCCGGCGTCAGCCGTGCGCCCTCGGCGAAGCCGTTATCGGCCGGCTGCACGTGGCGCCCCTGGTAGAGCTCGGTATCGCCGCGGGCCGCGATCCAGTCGGCACGGAGCCGGGGCAGCCCCTTGTCGATCTCGATCTCCGCCGCGGGGTCGCTGTAGGGACCGGAAGAGTCGTAGACGATCACCGGCGGCTCGCCGGCGCTCGGATGCAGGGCGATCTCGCGCATCGGCACGCGTATGTCGGGATGCAGGACACCAGAAGCGTGGATCTTGCGCGACGCGGGCAAAGCGCCGGTGGTCACTTTCGGATGGATGGCATTCATCGGCTCGGAGCCTCCTCAGCTCGCTTGGGCGTTGGAGACCCAGTTCGCGGAGTGAGGGGCTATGGCATCGGGAGGAAGACGGGTCTGACCTTGTCCGCCGCACTCATGCGAGAGTGCTCCTGAAGCGCGCACCGTCCCTACGCCAGTATGAACTGGATCAGGTTCGTCGGGTCACTGCGCTGCTTCGAGGAAGCCAGCAGACTCTCAGCCCCTTGTCGGGACCCCCCGGGTGATGCGGCGATGATGGGAGCCGGCAGGGCGGCTTGTCAATGCGGCGCTAGTCGTCCGGCGCCACGGGCCAGAGCGCGAAACCGTAGAGCTCTTCCGGATTGCGCAGGAGAATGCGGGTCCGCACCTCTCTGGAGGGCGCCCACTCGGCGAGCAGCTCGAGCAGCGCCCGGTCGGCAGGGTCCTGCTCTTCCCCGACGCGGGTCTCGCCCGGCCGCTCAAGATGCGGCCAGCCGCTGCCCCAGAGCATCCGTTCCGGCGCCCAGTCGGCAAGCGCCCGCGCGAGCGCGCAGACCTCGGCGTCCTCCGGGTCGCCGGTCTTCGAAATCGCGTAGGGGCGCGAAAGCTTGACCCAGAAGCGGCCGCGGTCGATCAGCCGGCGCAACGCCCGAAAGCCGGGCTGGGTCAGGCAGCGGGAGAAGCGGAAGCCGCCGCAATCGGCGAGGATGGTCTGGCCGGGCCAGTCACGCATCTTCTGCTCCAACTCGTGCAGATCGGAGCCGTCGAGCGCGATCTCGCGGCTCCAGCCGACCACGTCGTAGATGCGCCGGACATGGCGGTCAAGTTCCTCCCATGGGCAGGTCAGGCGCCCGCGCAGCATGTCGAGGCGAAGCCCGTCGATTCCTGCTTCGGCCAGTTCGGCAAGACGTTTCGGATCCTCGCCGGGCCCGAGCGTCGCGAAGGCGCGGGCACAATCTTCCAAGAGACCGTCGGGCGACGCCGCAAGCGCGGCCTTCGCCCGGAGCAGGAACTCCACATCCGCTCCCGGCGCATCCTGCTGGACCAGCACCGCGCGGGCGAGGCCGAGGTCTTCCTGCAGCTCGCGATAGGCATGCGGCGGATGTTCCGGCAGACCGTCCGTCGCCTGCTCGCCGTCGAGGCTGGTAAGCGTCACCGCGCAATCGACGGCGCCCGGCGGCGGCGCGACCTTCGCCCGCGCATCGGCATCGACATGCAGTTCACCCAGAAAATTCTCGAAGGACATCGAACCGCCTCAGAAAAGCTGAAACTGCCCGGTCTCCCGGTAGCGCTCGAAATACTCGAGCGTCACCCGATGGGCCGGGAGCATTTCGGGCAGATCGTCCAGCGCAAACCAATCGAGTTCCAGCGTCTCCTCGCCGTCGGCAGTCAGCGCGCCGTCCCATCTCCGGGCGACGAACTCAAGCCCGAATCCCTGGATTCGGTCACCGTTCGGGTAGGTCAGCGTGTTCGTTGCCGGATCCGATGCATGCCCCCAGGGTATCGGGTCGAGTATGGTCAGGCCGGTCTCCTCGGCGACCTCGCGAATCAGCGTCGTCAGAACGCTTTCGTCAGCCTCGCAAAAGCCGGCAGGCAGGCCCCAGACTTTCATGTCGCCGCGCAATTGAAGCAAGACACGGCCGTCGTCACGCTCGATCACGCAACGCGCTCCCGGCATCAACACCAACCTGTTGCCAATCAGCTTGCGCAGCCGACCGAGGTAACTCTGCTCGAAATCGCTCACGGGCGGCTGTCCGCGCCGCTCACATCACCGCGCCGATCTGCCAAGGGATGAACTCGTGATCGCCGATACCGAGCCGCTCGCTCTTGGTCTTCTCCCCCGAGGCGACCCGGAGGACATGCTCGAAAATCTCGGTCCCCATCTCCTCGATCGAGATCCCCTTGTCCATCACCGGGCCGCAATTGATGTCCATATCCTCGGACATGCGCTCGTACATGGCGGAGTTGGTCGCCAGCTTCATCGAGGGCGCCGGCTTGCAGCCATAGCAGGAGCCGCGCCCGGTGGTGAAGGCGACGATATTGCTGCCGCTCGCCACCTGACCGGTGATCGAGGCCGGGTCATAGCCGGGGCTGTCCATGAAGACGAAGCCTTTGGTGTCGATCCGCTCGCCGTACTTGTAGACCCCGGTCAGATTTGTGGTCCCGCCCTTGGCCGTGGCACCGAGGGATTTTTCGAGGATGGTGGTCAGTCCGCCGGCCTTGTTGCCCGGCGACGGGTTGTTGTTCATCTCGCCGCCGTTGCGCCGGCAATAGTCTTCCCACCACTGGATGCGCTCGACCAGCTTCTCGCCGACGTCCTTGCTGACCGCGCGGCGGGTCAGCAGGTGTTCGGCACCGTAGATCTCCGGCGTCTCCGCCAGCACCGCGGTGCCGCCGTGGCGGACCAGGAGATCGGCCGCATAGCCGAGCGCCGGGTTCGCGGTCATGCCGGAATAGGCGTCCGAACCGCCGCATTGCAGGGCGAGCGTCAATTCCGAGGCCGGGCAGGTCTCGCGCCGGCTCTGGTTGGCGAGCGGCAGCATTTCCTCGATCAGCGCCAAGCCCTTCTCGATGGTCTTCCGCGTCCCGCCGGTCTCCTGCAGCGTCATGGTACGCAGGCGCGGACCACGTTCGAGCTGATTCGCCTCGAGCAGGAAGTCGATCTGGTTCACCTCGCAGCCGAGGCCCACCATGATGATGCCCGCGAAGTTCGGATGGCCGGCAAAGCCCCAGAGCACACGCTGCAGGTTGGCATAACCCTCGCCGGTATCGGCCATGCCGCAGCCGGTCGCATGGCTGAGCGCCACCACCCCGTCGACATTCGGATATTTGACCAGCAGTTCCGGCGTAACCGCGTCGGCAATATACTTCGCCGCCGAGGCGGAGCAGTTCACGCTGGTCAGGATGCCGATATAGTTCCTGGTGCCGACCTTGCCGTTCTTGCGGCGAAAGCCCTCGAAGGTCGCGCGCTCTTTTTCCGGCACGTAGTCGGTGTCCCGCCGGTCCATGCAGAAGGCGTAGTCGCGCTCGAAATCCTTCATCGCGACGTTGTGCGTATGGACATGCTCCCCGGGGCGGATGTCGGCGGTCGCGAAGCCGATCACCTGGTTGTACTTCTTGACCGGTTCGCCAGTGCCGATACGTCGGGTCGCGATCTTGTGGCCGCGCGGTATCGGCGCCAGGGTCGCCACCATTTCCTCTGCGATCTTCACGTTCGCACCGATTTCGGTGCGCGAGGTGACTACGTTGTCGGCCGGGTTGAGCCGGACCGTCAGTTTCTCGCCGCCGCGGCCTGCATCTGCTTCGGCCATCACTTGCATCTCCCTCAATATGATTGCTGCGATGATAGCTCAGCACCGGTGCTACGCAAAAGCTTGCCGCGTGGAAATCCGATGCTTACTGATGGGCGATAATCGGATCAAATCGGGGGGAAATCATGGCAGGACGCCTGAACGGCAAAAAAGCGCTGGTGACGGCCTCGGCGCAGGGCATCGGAAAGGCCACGGTCGAGGCCTTCAGTCGCGAGGGTGCGGAGGTCATCGCGACCGACATAAACATGGACGCACTCGGCGCCCTGAAGGACCTGCCGGGAGTCACCCTGCGCAAGCTCGACGTGCTGGACGACGTCGCGGTGACGTCGGCCGCCAAAGAGATCGGCGCTCTCGACGTGCTCTTCAACTGCGCCGGCTTCGTACATCACGGCACGATCCTCGACACCTCCGACGAAGACTGGGACTTCTCCTTCAATCTCAACGTCAAGGCGATGTTCCGGATGTGCCGCGCCTTTCTGCCGGCGATGCTGGAGCGTGGCGGCGGATCGATCATCAACATGTCCTCGGTCAGTTCCAGCCTTAAGGGCATCCCGACGCGCTGCGTCTACGGCGCCAGCAAGGCGGCCGTGCTCGGACTCACCAAGTCGATCTCGGCAGACTTTTTGAAGCAGGGCATCCGCTGCAACGCGGTCTGTCCCGGCACCGTTCAGTCTCCCTCGCTCGACGGCCGGATCAACGCATTCGACGATCCGGTCCAGGCGCGCAAGGAGTTCATCGCCCGCCAGCCGCTCGGCCGGCTCGGCACCGCCGAGGAAATCGCCGCCATGGTGCTCTATCTCGCCTCGGACGAAAGCGCGTACACCACCGGCCAATTCTTTGTCGTCGACGGAGGCATTCTGAACTGATGTCGTCTCTCCCACTCACCCGCGTCGATTTCGACGCCGCCGCCACACGGATCAGCGGCAAGGTTCGCCGCACCCCGACCCTGGAGGCCGTGGCCTGCAAGAGCGATCCGGCGCCGGGCGCACGCCTGCTGCTGAAGCTGGAGAATCTGCAGCCGACCGGTTCTTTCAAGGTGCGCGGTGCCACGAACACGGTGATGTCGCTCTCGGACGAAGAAAAGGCTCGCGGGCTGATCACCGCCTCCGGCGGCAATCACGGCCTCGGCGTCGCCTTCGGTGCCAGCATGAGCGGCTGCCCGGCTGTGATCTACCTGCCCGAAAGCACACCGTCCTCCAAGGCGGCCAAGCTGCAGGAATGGGGTGCCGAGGTGATCGTGCATGGCGCGGTATGGGACGACGCCAACGAGGCGGCACTGGCCCGGGCGGAGGCCGAAGGCCTGACCTACATCCATCCGTTTGCCGATCCCCGGGTCGTCGCCGGCCAGGGCACGATCGCGCTTGAGATGCTGGAAGACAATCCGGAGATCGATACCCTGGTGGTGGCGATCGGCGGCGGCGGACTGATCGCTGGGGTCGCGACCGCGGCCAAGCTGCGGAACCCGGACATCCGCATCATCGGCGTCGAGCCGATCGGTGCACCGACCCATCACGCGGCACGTGCCGCCGGCCATTTGGTAACGCTGGAGAAAATCGAGACCGCCGCCGGCACGCTTGCCCCGCGCACCTCGGCCGAGCTCAATTTCGGACTCATCTCGGCGCATGTCGACGAACTGGTGTTGGTCAGCGACCCCGAAATGAAAACGGCCGCCGAATGGCTCTGGACCGAAGCCGGCGTCGCGGCGGAACTGAGCGGTGCCGCGGCCCTCGCCGCGATTCGGAGCGGCGGCGCTGCGGTGGAGGCCGGCAGCTGTGTCGGTGTGATCGTGTGCGGCGCCGGAACCGACGGAATCGGATAAGACCCCGGTCAGGCGCCTTTGCGGATCACAAAGGTAAAGGTTCCGTCGGCCTCGCCCTCGCTTATCAGTTCATGGCCGCCACTGTTGCAGAAATGCTTGAAATCGAGTGGCGAAGCCGGATCCGTCGATTGCACGGAGATCACCTGGCCCGGTTCAAGGCTTTTGATCGCCTTTCGGGTTTTCAGGACCGGCAGCGGACATTTCAATCCGCTCGCATCCAGTGTCAGCGCCGGTTCGCTCATTGATGTTCGCCTCGCAGATGGACTCGTCCGCTGAATATTGGGGCGGAAGAGTGTGCTTGCCAATCCCCGCCTGCCGCCGGCCGTGCCCGGTCGGCCGCGCATCGGCGATTTCGCGGATGATCTTGGCCAGCAGAACGTCGGCGAAGCGGGTTTCCTCGTCCGCCACCATAACGAAGGCACCGACTCCGCCAATGATATCGAGACGGTAATGCATCTCGAGCGGAATGCCGCCGGGCCCCGGGCGATTGCCTCCCCGGCTTTTCACCGCGAGCGCGTTCACGGTGATTCCTGCATCGACCGCCCGCTCCCGCGCCCAGTCGATCGGGCGGCCGCCGATCTGGGGCCCGTCTCCCGAGACGTCGATCACCAGACGCGTTCCCTCGTAGGCATTGCCAAGTATCTTGTCGGTGGAGAACGCGATCGCCTCGCTGATCGAATTATATCCCCACGCCGCGCGCGGGGCCGCCATCAACGCCTCGCCGAATGCGCGAGCATCTTCGGGGCCGGCGATTTCGGTCCAGTCGACGATGGTATGCTGAGAGGACGCGTCTCCCCATTCGATGTAGGTAACCACAATTTTACCCCGGCGACCCGAGAAAATGGCGTCGAGGACCCTTTGGTCGGCGAGTGCATCGGCATATCCCCGACGCTGCAGCCGCAGTTCCTCGTCGTCGATCGAACCTGATCCGTCGGCCGCGAAGACGAGCTCGAGATCGACCGTCTCAGCACGGCCGGGAAACGCCCAGGCGGCTAATATAGCAACTGCGAACAGCACGGCGAAGATGCCGGACCGCACGCTATGCGGAGGCCTTAACATAATTGAAACGAAACGGATTTTACCTGTGGATAACTTTTTTCGCGGTGCGGAACAACGAGAAGCTTCAAATGCAAGAGATCCACTTCGCCCCATGTCTACCCGCCCCGGAACATTGCATTCGTAAAGTATTTCGCCATTCTGATTTAAAAAGCAAAAGAACTATATTATTCACAAGCCATGCACAGCCTTGGTGATCCCGGCGCCTCTGAACCGTCAAATCGGATCAAATGAATTCGAGATTTCGACCACCTCGATCAACAGTAAAGGCTTATGAAGAACCGGAAAGTTATAATTGAATTAGGGACAATCTGAAAGAGACGGCAATTCCTGCCTGTATTGCGGCGCCGACATTGATCTTCGTTGTCGGCATTTGCAAATAAAATCCATTCAATTTCAAACGAATTAAGGGTCGAGAGAGGTGCCGGGCCGCAGTTCGATATTCCGGCCGGCCGATTGCACCGGCCGACCGTCCATCGCCAACTGTCTGACATCAACATTGAGGTGCACCGGTCGGCGCACCCAATAGGGGAAATCGATCCTGAGCTCCAGGCGGTCGCCGCCGGCGGCAACGCGGTGCAGTTCCCTGCGATACCGGGCAGCATCCACGTAGGATAGAAATCCGCCGGAGAGCGAAGCGCTGATCCGAAACTCCCCGTTCCGATGGACCGTCACGATAGCCGCACAGGCGGCGCCAGCAAAAACCTGAACATGCGGCGGAACAGTTACCGGAACGCCGCATCCACGCTTCTCCCGCGGCACAATCTCGACTTTCATCATCGAACCCGCGTCGTCGTCATCCGGTTGCCGGATCGTTTCCGGGAGCCGGACGACCGAAAAATAGAGAGACATGACCAGCAGCATCGCCGCCGAGATCCCGGCCACGACGGCAACGCGTATCGGCGTCCATGCCGGTCGCCGCCGCCCGAGGTGCGCTTGCCGCAGAGACCCGTAAAGTCTTTCCGTCGTCTCCGACCCGAGGCAGGCAGCCAGAGCCTGTTCCGGATGTTTGACCGGAAGAATGCTCCACCCTCCGGAGGGTTCCGGGACAACGCCGGTCTCCGGGAGCACGAAGAGGCCTCGCGCCGCGCCGGCGGCACCGGCCCGCGTCAGCTTCTCCTCGATGTGATCGACGGCTCCGACATTGAGGTCCCTGTCGAGCCGTCCCGTAACCAGCAGATCCAGATCCGCCGGCTCGTCCCCTTCCGCCAGAAGACCGTCCCGCTTGAGCATGTGGGCGAGGAACAGCCCGAGTTGCCAGCTATCTCCCCCGTCGATCGGCGCAGAAACATCCGTCCGGTAGACCGGGTGCCCGGTCTGCCGTTCGATCACGCCTGTCGGCTCGCGCACGAAAGCGTCGTACTCCGCGCTGAAGGGGAGCGCCGCAAGGGAGCCGGCAAGGCAGGCCACGGACCGGACTGTCGGGTTCTCCGGCGAGATCCGCGCCACGCGAACCGCCCCGCGAGTTGTTGCGACGAAGACCCTTATCCGTTTGGCTGCTGCCGTCACGTCAGATAGAGCCGGCTGTCCGGATCGCGGAAGGCCCGCAAGAACGGGGCGCCTGAGTCGAACACCAGCTGAAGAGGCAATGTTTCAGACCGCGGCAAGACCGCATATTCCGGGCGCGCGCCAGGAGGAACGGCGACAAGCAGATGCGGCAGCTCCGCCTCCGGCCGCAAGCGCTCGATCAGCAAATAAGTCGGGCCGTCCGCAGCGAGCGACGGCGCCAACCGCAAGCGGAAGCCGGCCTGTTCCCGACTCTCGAGCCCGCCGCCACTCGCCGCCGCGGCAGCCGGAAACTCGGCGATCGCAATCCGGCGAAGCAATGCCTCCGCCGGAGCGGCCAATTCCGGATCGTCGAAAGCATGGCGCAGAACCGCGTCCGCGCCGGCGTCCTCCGGTCGCAGCAGAGAACCGACCAGCTCGGAGAAACAGAACGGCCGGGAGGCGGCACCCGACGCGTCGCGCAAATCCCGAGCCAGCGAAGATGCGACAAACAGCGCCTGGGCAAACGGATCCCCCCGCTTTTCATCCTGGCCGGTCATGCGGGCTCCCGGTAGAGCGCCGCCAGCGCGACGCCGAAACGGCGGCAGTCCTCTTCAAAGACCTGATCGGGGGAAATCAGGTCGAAATGCCGGCCGAGCGCCTTCAGCAGGTCCTGCAGACCGGATCCGCATTCCCGGACCAGCGGCTCGCTGACTTCAGCCGCTTCGAGGATCTCGCGCTCCAGCACCCGGCATTCCTCGAACCCCCGCCGGTTGAGCCTCGCGAAGGCGACCCGGGCGGTTCGGAACAGGCCGGCTTCCGCTACCGTCTCGGGATCGCCCGAGAGCGCCCTCTCGACGAGCCGCCCGATGGCCTGCTCCGGGCGCAGCGGAATGACGTTTCCGACAGCTTCTTTGGCATCCGGAATACTGGATCTCAGCGCCGGAGCCATATCCGGATAGAGCGATATTGCGATCGTCAGCGCTTCCGGTCTGCGATTCCGGAACAGAATGTACATCAGGGCCTTGCGGGCCCTGATAAGGTGCTCTGCAATCCCGCGGTAGCTCGTCACGGCGGCCGGGTAGGTTTCTTCCGGCGCGCTGCCGATCAGATCGTCCACCACGTCCCAGGAATCGTCTCCGCTCCGCCGGCGCAGTGCCTGGATGATCCGCGCCTGATGTGCACCGAACACCTCCGCGCGCAGGATGGTCAACGGCAGAACGCCCGCGGCCTCTCCCGCCTCGAGGACGAGATCGAGCCGCGCCGCTTCCCGCTTGTTCACCGATTTGAGCCGGTTCGCCGGAGGCGACGCGAGCTCGCTCAGGATCGCCCGACTATTGCCGATGACTTCCAGCGCCTGAAGCACCTGTTCCGGATCGACCTCTCCATGCTCGCGCGACGGGCCGATCGGCGCGGCGCTTTCGACCGCGCGCCGGACCGCCGCCGCCTTCAGGGCCGCGCGCAACCGGAAGCAGTCCAGGGCAACAGTGCGAAATCCCCTGAAATCCCCGACATCGGAATGCTGCGCGCAACGTTGCTCCCAAAAGGCCAGAACCGTACGGTCATCCACGGATTCGGCAAGAGGTTTGCGACCGGTCCGCTCGGCGAGAAAACCACATATGACGCCGAACTTGCGCTCATACTGTTGTGACGGGAGATGCTGTTTCAGGAACTCGTAGAGCCGCCTGGAAAGGGCATTGGCAAGGGTCTGTGCCTCGTTGCGTCCTCTCGGCCCGGCAAGAAACGCCGAGATTTCGGTATCCACCGCGTCGAAACCCAGCGCCGTTACACAGAAGTCGAGCAACGCCGCGAGAAACGGGATCCGACCATAACTGATGCGGTATTCCGGTGCGGTCGTGCGGACGACAAGCTCGGTCGCCCCAGCAGAGACCGCCGATCCGTTCCGGTCGATCCGCGCGGACGCGAGCGCCGCTGCTTTGTAGGCCGACGCGCTCGCCGTCCGCACCCCCCAGAGAAATCCGATATAGCCGCCGCGCCCCGCGAGCCGGTCCGCCGCGCCGATCAGGAAAGCGAGTTCGAGAAATGGACGACCGTAAGCCCTGGCGGCGACCGTCTGGACCAGCGAGCGGCGCACTCTCGCATCGTAGCGCTGTCCCGCGTCACCGGACGCCTCCAGGACGGCGGCAAGTGCCGAGGCAAGCTCGCCACTGATCTCTGTTCTCAGGCCGGCTGCTCCGCCACGATGCTCAAACACGCATGCGGCCCCTCACAGTTCGAGAATAGTTTTTTATTTTTTCGTCTTATGCGTGCTTATCTTGGGTGAATTCGAAACCGATCGCAACACAGCCGTATGCAATCAGTTCCTTTCGGGCCGGGATGCGGACACGTCCAGCCGACGCGTGGAACCATCAGCGGCAACGGTTGCCTTCAACCCCAAATCTTCGATGATCCTTGCAAGCCTTGCAGCGAAGACCTCCATATCGAGCGCCGTACGGTAGCCGAAAGCGACACGACCATCCCCGTCCGGACGCCCGATATGCAGGGGCCGCGGGGGATCGGCTGTCTCGGCGGCGAGGATATCCGCGATGATCAGCACGCTGTCGAACGGCAGGCCCGAAAAAACGAGCCGGATCTGCTTGTCCGATCGACCGGCATGAACTGCCGTCTCGCCGACTCTGGCCCTGATCCGGTAGGGAACGATATGGATCTCGACTTCGCCGACCCACTGCGCACCTGCAAGACGGCGAAAGAAATTTTCGGCGGAAGGCGCGCTGTCCGGAGCCACGGCTCCGACCATGGGCGCAAGTCCGGTAAAGTCAGGCGCGCGGCCCGCCGCAAGCAGTACGATCAAGGCCTCGCGATCCGACGCAACCCCGGTACGCGGCGCGACGAAATATCCGGACCTCCCGCCGAGCCAGATGCGCCGCTCCGCTCCGTGCGCGAGCTGCACCGGCTCCGCATCATCCCCGCTCCCCCTCTGCCTTGCGGACAGCCTCACAACCGACGCGTCGGCCAGGCGCACATAAACTGCTGCCCAGCGATCGACGGGCCAGCGTGCAAAACGCAGCTCTGGCAGCGCGCCCGTCGCGAGTTCCGTATCGGCGAGGAATACCGACGGCCCGGCATCCCCGGAGCGGGCAGGATGGGCCCACGCCAACGCCGCGATAAGAACGACCGACACGAAGCCGCGCATCCCTGCCGCCTCAGGTCCGGCGCGCCGCGACCGCCTCGGCCAGGATACAGAGAAGCTCGAACATGATCGTCGCACCTGTCAGTGCGGTAATGCCGCTCGGATCGAATGGCGGCGCAACCTCGACCACGTCGGCACCGACCAGATTCACACCGCTCATACCGCGAACCAGAAGCTGTGCTTCAAGCGCCGTGAAGCCACCGATTTCAGGCGTTCCGGTGCCCGGCGCATAGGCAGGGTCCATCCCGTCGATATCGAACGTGAAGTAGGTCGGCCCGTTCCCGACCACCCGCCGGGCCTCCGCAATTACAGCGTCGAGCCCCATCGCGTGTGCCTCGTGCATCTGGATCACGCGCATCCCATGCTCGTAACTGAATGCCCATTGATCGCGCGCATTGATCCCGCCACGAATGCCGATCTGAACGCAGCGTTTCGGATCGAGCACGCCCTCCTCCACCGCCCGCGAAAACGGTGAGCCATGATGGAACCGGGAGCCGAGATAGTCGTCGCCGGTATCGCAATGGGCGTCGATCTGGATCAACCCGACAGGCTCATTTCGTCCGAGCACCCGCAGGATCGGCAGTGTGATCGAGTGGTCCCCGCCCGCACTCAGCGGTACAGCACCGGTCGCCGCCAGTTTTTCGTACCAGGTCTGGATCTGTTCATGCGCCTGTTCGAGCTGGAACGGCCGTTCGACCACCGCGTCCCCCACATCGGCAATCGAGCAGAGTTCGTAGGGGCAGGTTCCCGTCGCCTGATTGATCGTACGCATCATGCTGCTTTGATTGCGGATCTCGCGCGGGCCATGGCGTGCGCCCGGACGGTTGGTCACCCCGCCGTCGTAGGGCACGCCGACCAGGGCGATATCAAGCCCCTCGGCGCTCTCCCGGTAGGGCGTCCGCATGAAAGTCGGAAGACCGGTATAACGCGGTCCTCGCATCGTCTCGAGTTCCTTTTCCGACATGCCCATGAAGACCGCTCCTTCGGTTGCTTTCATTCCAGTCTGCGATTGCGCCTGATCGGAATGCAAGTCTGGACCGCTACTTACGGCCGGCGCTACTGTCCCGGCTCCCGCCTTGAGACCGAGAGATCGAAATGACCACGTATTTTCCCGCATCCAGCGAATCCTGGGACCGTATCGACCCGCGCGACGCCGGCTTCGACGCCGACGGACTCAAAGCCGCGAGCGATTTCGCGATTTCCAATGAATCCGTCATGGACCGGGATGTCAGAAAAGCTCTCGACAACGACCTGTTCGGCGAGCCGGAGGGCCTGCGGGACGTGATCGGCGTCACCCGGCCGCGCGAGGATCCGCACGGGCTAATCATTCGCGGCGGAAGGATCGTGCATGAATGGGGCGATACACGGCGCCCGGACATCACCTTCAGCATCGCGAAGAGTTACCTCTCGATCTGCGCGGGACTCGCACTCGACGACGGGCTGATCCCGAGTTTCGATCGTCCGGTGGCCGAGCTGGTCGATGACGGCGGCTTCGAGTCCGCACAGAACCGGGACATTACCTGGGCGCAGCTCCTGCAGCAGACCAGCGAGTGGGAAGGCACGCTGTGGAGCAAGCCGGACTGGGTCGACCACAACCGCGATCTCGACGCCTCCGCCGGCGAAGGCACGATGAAGGGCAAGGCGCGCGAGATGCAGGCACCCGGAACCTTCTGGGAATACAACGACGTGCGCGTGAACCGCCTGGCGCTCGCTCTGCTCCGGGTCTGGAAACGGCCGCTGCCGGAGGTTCTCAAGGAACGGGTCATGGATCCCATCGGCGCTTCTACCGACTGGGAGTGGCACGGTTACGAGAATTCCTGGGTCGAGGTCGATGGCAGGCGGATTCAGTCGGTCTCCGGCGGTTCGCACTGGGGTGGCGGCATGTTCATCAGTTCGCGTGACCAGGCGCTGACCGGGCTCTTGATGGCGCGCGGCGGGAACTGGAACGGCAACAAGCTGATATCCGGGGATTATATCGACGCCGCGACGACGGCTTGTCCGATCAACAGCGACTACGGCTTTCTCTGGTGGCTGAACGGCGCCGGCGGCAGCGCCCCCTCGGCCCCGCGCTCCAGTTACTTCGCCAAGGGCAAGGGCTCCAACGTGATCTGGATAGATCCGGAGCTTGACCTGGTCGCGGTTGTGCGATGGATCGAGCGGGACGCCTTTGACGGCTTCTGCGGAAAAGTGATGGAGGCCATGCACCGGCCGTAAGCACTTTATTAATCATACCAGCGGACTATTGGCCCCGAGTTTAAGATCGAGTGGTGCGCCATGACAGCACCGGTCCGCTGGAAAAGGTCTTCGAATGCGCGAACGGATTCTAGGGTTCGCACTGTTGGCACTGGTATTGACCGTCGCGGTCGCGGCCGGGACTGCGCACGCGTCCACCCTGCACGACAAACGCATTCTCTTCATCAGCTCCTATCATCTGGGGTTTCACAGTGTTCCCAAGCAGATAGAGGGGATACGCGCAGGTTTCGACACCTTCCTGAAAGGCGGCACCCAGCCGCTCATCGATGTCGAGTTCATGGATACGAAGCGGCTCGGTTCCGCCGTATACGGCCGTGTGTTCCGGGAAAGTCTCTTGGCAAAGCTTGCCTCTGTCGAACCGTATGATCTTGTGATCGTCGGCGACGACAACGCCCTGGATTTTGCCCTTGGAGAACGGGACGGCCTGCTCAAGGGCCTCCCGATCGTGTTCCACAGCGTCAACGATATCGAAAAAGCCAGGTCTCTCAACGACGACCCCCAGTTCACGGGCGTGGTCGAAGAGCTTTCCCTGGTCAATACGATAGATCTGATAAAGAGGCTGCTCCCCGCTTCCACCAGGCTTTTTGTCATAGGCGACGCGACCCCGAGCGGGCGGGTGAATATGAGCCAGCTCAACTCGATCGCGCCGGAACACATGCCCTTCGAGATCGTCCCATTGTCCCTCGAAACGATGACCCACGAGGATCTGGCACTGTCGCTGGCCAGTCTCGAACCGAGCGAACCGGTTCTTCTGGTGTCCGGCTATCGCGACTACACCGGACGCTCGCGATCCCGCTCGCAAATCCTCGACATGCTCGCGGTCCATCTGAAGGCGCCGTATTTCCACCCCATACCCTTCCAGCCCGGCGAAGGTCCGGTCGGCGGCTATGTCGTCAGCCATTTCGAGCAGGGCAAGGCAGCGGCGCTGATGGCGGGCCGGATTCTCAGCGGAACGCCCGTCAAAGACATCCCTGTCACCTTGGATAGCCCGAACCGCTACATGGTCGACATGGAGGCCGTGTCACGCTTCGGGCTCGATGCCGACAACGTCCCCGAAGAGGCGATCCGCTTCAACAAAGATACGAAAATCGCCGGCCTGGATATCCGAGTCATCTGGGTCGGTGCGCTCTTCATTCTGTTTCAAAGCGCCTTGATTGCGATGCTGGCGGTCAATCTTCTGTATCGACGGCGCGCGCGGATCGCCTTGAAGAACAGCGAGCGCCGGTTCCGGGACATCGCCGCGATTTCGTCGGACTGGTTCTGGGAGTCGGATCCGGGTCTGCGGCTGACCGAACTCTCGGACCGCTTCGAGGCGGTTACCGGCGAGTCTCCCGCCTCGCGCCTCGGCACATCGCATTTCCAGTACGAGCAGCTCGAGTGGAATGCCGGAAGAGAGGCCGACTGGGAGAACCATCGCGCCCAGATCGAGGCCCATGCTCCCTTCCGGAACTTCGAATATGCCCGTGTCGGCCCCGATGGCGAACGCCGTTACGAGCGGATCAGCGGCACCCCGGTTTTCGAGAACGACGTTCTGACGGGTTACCGCGGTACCGGGACGGACATTACCGGTGAACTCGAGCGCCGGAACCAGCTGCTCGACGCGATCACCGAAGCCGATCTCGCCAACAAGACGAAGAGTGCCTTCCTGGCGAATATGAGCCACGAGCTGCGCACCCCACTGAATGCGATCATCGGCTTCTCCGAAATCCTGACCGGTCAGCTTTTCGGCAAGATGGAAAACGATCGTTATCTCGACTATGCGAACGACATCAACGAAACCGGCAAGCATCTGCTGACGGTTCTCAACGATCTGCTCGACATATCGCGGATCGAAGCCGGCTTCGTAAAGCTGGACGAAGGTGTGATCGACATCCGCCAGATGCTGAAATCCTGCGCCCGCATGCTGGGCGACCGGGTCACCGAGGCCGCACTGGATCTGAAACTGGACATCCCGAGCGAACTGCCCGCGCTCTATGGAGACGAGACCAGGCTGCGACAGGTACTGATCAACCTGCTGATCAACTCGGTGAAATTCACACCCCGCGGCGGGTCGATCAGCATGCGGGCCCTCAAGGCGGATGACGGCGGGATCAATATCGAGGTCGAGGATACCGGCGTCGGCATCTCACCCGACGATCTGGAACGCGTGATGGAGCCGTTCCAGCAGGCCGAACAGGCCCTTTCGCGACGCTACGGTGGCGTCGGCCTCGGGCTCTCGCTTGCCCGCAACCTGACGGAGCTGCATGGCGGGACCATCACGCTCGAAAGCGAGCAGGGATCCTGGACCCTGATCCGCATCCACCTGCCGGCCGACCGTGTCCGGGTCTATCCGGCAGCGGATCCGCAGGACTCCGGCAGCGCGGCGGCGACAGCCTAGGCCGGCGTCAGACCCGGACGATCTTGCCCGGGTTCATGACGTTATTCGGGTCTATCGCCTGTTTCAGCGAGCGCATCAGGTCGAGCGCCGCTCCGTGCTCTTCCTCCAGATACGGCATCTTCCCGTAGCCGACGCCATGCTCTCCGGTGCAGGTCCCGTCCATCGCGAGGGCACGGCGAACCATACGTTCGCTGTGCGCCTTCGCCCGGCCCATCTCGTCGGAATTTTCCGGGTCGATGATATAGACGAGATGGAAGTTGCCGTCGCCGACATGACCGACCAGCGGAGCGTAGAGACCGGTCTCCTCGAGGTCGGCTTTCGTCTCGCGGATACATTCGGCAAGACGCGAGACCGGCACGCAGACATCCGTCGGCCAGCCCTGCGCGCCCGGACGCTGGGCAAGGGCCGCGTAATAGGCATCGTGCCGCGCCTGCCATAGCATGTTGCGGTCCTCGGTGCGCGTCGCCCACTGGAACGAGGAACCGCCGAACTCGGAGGTTATTCCCTCGACCATTTCCGCCTGCTCCTTCACCCCGGCCTCGCTGCCGTGGAACTCGAAGAAGATGGTCGGCTTGGGTTGATACCCTTCAAGCTTCGAATAATCGATGCAGGCCCCCATCTGGACTTCGTCGAGCAGTTCCATCCGTGCGACGGGCACGCCGGCATGAATCGTGGTGATGACCGAGTCGACGGCCCCCTCCATGCTGTCGAACTGACAGACAGCAGAGGAGATCGCTTCCGGTATGCCGTAGACCTTGAGCGTGATCTCGGTAATGACGCCGAGCGTCCCTTCCGAACCCACAAAGAGGCGCGTGAGATCGTAACCCGCCGAACTCTTGCGGGCGCGCCGGGACGTCCGGATCACCTCACCGCTCGGCGTGACGACCCGGAGCGAGATCACGTTTTCCCGCATCGTGCCGTAGCGGACCGCATTGGTGCCGGAGGCCCGGGTCGCGGTCATGCCGCCGATCGAGGCATCGGCGCCCGGATCGATCGGGAAGAAGAGGCCGGTGTCGCGCAGATGCTCGTTCAGCTGCTTGCGGGTGACGCCGGGCTGCACAACGACGTCGAGGTCCTCGGCATTGACGGCGAGGATCCGGTTCATGAGTGAGGTATCGACCGTCACCCCGCCCCGCATCGCCGCGACATGTCCCTCCAGGGATGTACCGGTGCCGAACGGAATCACCGGAAAGCCGAGCCGGTTGCAGACCGTGACGGCCTGGACGATCTCCTCCTCCGTCTCGGCGAAGACCACGGCATCGGGCGCCATCGGCGTGTGGTAGCTCTCGTCCTTGCCATGCTGATGACGGACCGCCTCGGCGGTGGTGAAACGATCTCCGAAGATCTGCTTCAGCGCGTCGAGGGCCGCTCCTCGGGTCTTTTCATCCACGGGATTCGCGTCCACGTTCATCCTGGCGGTCTCCGCTCTCGGTTGGAAATCCGGTTGGTCGCAGCAAACTACCCCCGCTTCCCGGACGCCAGCAAGGGGCCGCCGCCTCGGCATGTCGGCCCTGCCATGACAGCCTGTTGACGGATACCCCCGCAGCCGACATGTTCCACCTGTGTTCCAAAGTCGGACAGTTCCAGTCAGCCGGGCGTCGATCGTGAGTATCTGGGGAAAAATCATCGGGGGGACGGCCGGTCTCGCGCTCGGAGGTCCGATCGGCGCGCTGCTGGGCGCGGTCGCGGGTCATGCCGTCGACCGCTTCGCCAGCAATGACGCGCCGAAGGACGAAAAGGACGAGCAGGCGGCAACCCGGAAAATCGCTTTCACCATCGGCGTGGTCGTGCTCAGTGCGAAAATGGCCAAGGCGGACGGCGTGGTCACCCGCGACGAAATCGCCGCCTTCCGCGAGGTCTTTCATATCCCTCCCGACGAGATCCGCAATGTCGGACGGGTTTGGGACATGGCGCGCCGGGACGTCGAGGGATTCGAGATCTATGCGCAGCAGATCGCCAAGCTCTTCAACCCCGGATCGCCCGTACTCGAGGAATTGCTGCTCAGCCTGTTCCACATCGCCAAGGCGGACGGCGTGGTCCATCAGAACGAACTCGCCTACCTGGAGCGGGTCGCGGCCATCTTCGGTTTCGACGAAATCGCTTTCCAGCGCATCCGCGCAGTCGCCGGCGACACCGATGCGGAAGACCCCTATGGCGTGCTCGGCATTGCGCACGATGTGGACGATGCCGAAGTCAAGCGAGTCTACCGCACCCTGATCCGGGAGCACCATCCTGACCGTCTCATCGCCGAGGGTCTGCCCGAGGAATTCGTTGACGCGGCGACGGAAAAAATGGCCGCGATCAACGCCGCCTATGACCGCATCGCAAAACAACGCGGCATGAACTAGACCATGGCTCGAGCTTCTTCCGCCCCGCCCATCGTGGCGCTCCGGGGCGCACGCCTGACCCTGGGCGAGCGTACCCTGTTCGATAATGCCGACGTGACCGTGGCCAAGGGCGAGCGCATCTGCCTCGTCGGCCGCAACGGTTCCGGCAAGTCGACGCTGCTGAAATGCCTCGCCGGCCAGGTCGATCTCGACCAGGGCGAACGATTCGTCCAACCCGGCGCCAAGATCTCCTACCTGCCGCAGGACCCGCCGTTGCCGAAAGGCGTTCCGGTCCGCGATCATGTCGCCGGTGGGCTCGCGACAGCGCCCGGCGAACATCCGGCCGAATATCTGGTCGACGCCGTCATGGCCCATCTCGGGATCGAAGGGGACAGGACAACCGACGGTCTCTCTGGCGGCGAGTCGCGCCGGGTCGCCCTCGCGCGCGCGCTCGTCTCCGAGCCGGACGTCCTGCTGCTCGACGAGCCGACCAACCATCTCGACCTGCCGACGATCGAATGGCTGGAAGAGGAACTGTCGGATTTCAAGGGCGGCATCCTGCTCATCAGCCACGACCGGACCTTCCTCAGCAAGCTCTCGAACCGGACCTACTGGATCGACCGCGGCGAAGTGCGCCGGAATTCGGAAGGATTCGGGGCCTTCCCCGACTGGGCGGACAAGGTTCTGGCCGACGAGGAGGCAACGCAGCGCCGGCTCAATAAGCAGATCGCCGAGGAGACCCGCTGGCTCCGCGAGGGCCTGACCGCCCGGCGGAAACGCAATATGGGACGGGTACGATCCCTGCTCGGCATGCGTCGGGAACGGGCGGAACGGATCAAGCGCCAAGGCCTTGTGAACTTGAGTGTCGGCGACGCCGAGGGCGGCGGCCAGCTCGTGATCGAGGCCAACCACATCTCCAAATCCTTTCCGCTGCCAGGTGGCGGCGAGAAGAAGATCGCCACCGATTTCTCCACCATCGTCCGGCGCGGCGACCGCATTGGCCTTGTCGGCGCCAACGGTGCCGGCAAGACCACGCTGCTGAAGATGATGATCGGCGAGGAGAAGCCGGACAAGGGGCGGGTCCGAGTCGGCTTCGGCGTCGAGACGGTCTATTTCGACCAGTACCGGGAAAAGCTCGACGGCGAGGCGACGCTCTGGTCGACCCTCTGTCCCGGCGGCGGCGACACCATCTTCGTCCACGGCAAACCGAAGCATGTGGTTTCATATCTGCGCGACTTCCTGTTCGAGGAGCGCCAGGCGCGGGCTCAGGTAAAGAATCTCTCCGGCGGTGAACGCAACCGGCTGCTGTTGGCGAAGCTGTTCGCCGCGCCACACAACCTGCTGGTGCTCGACGAACCGACCAACGACCTCGATATCGAGACCCTCGACCTGCTGCAGGAAGTACTGGCGGATTATGACGGCACCATCATTCTGGTCAGCCACGACCGCGATTTTCTCGACCGGGTGGTAACCTCGATCATTGCCGTCGAGGGTGACGGCCGGATCGAGGAATTCGTCGGTGGCTTCAGCGACTACGCGGCGCTGCGCAGGCGGGAGGAGCCCGAGGCGCCGTCCGCGCCGAAGAAGAAAGACAGCAAACCCGCCGCCGAGGACCGCAAACCGGCGCCGGCGAAGACGAAACTAAGCTACAAGGATCAGCGCGCGCTGGAAATACTGCCCGGCTCAATCGAGAAGCTGGGCGAGGAGATCGCCGCACTCGAGGCAAGACTCGCCGACCCGGACCTTTTCACCAAGGATCCAGTCACTTTCCAGAAGACCAGTGAACGGCTCGCGGCGGCCCAGGCCGAACTCGACGATGCCGAAACAAAATGGCTCGAGTTGGAGGAAATGCGCGAGGGCCTGGAGAAAGCACGCGCTTCATGAGGCCACTCGATATCCTGATCGGCGTCATCGTCATGATCGTCTGGGGAATGAACTTCGCCATCGGCAAACTGGCCATGGCCGAGTTCCCGCCGATGATGCTGATCGGATTGCGCTATCTGCTGACGGCGGTCCTGCTGATCCCGTTCCTGAAGCCGCAAGGCATGAAGTTCGCTCATATCTTCGCGCTCTCGATGACCCTCGGGGTTCTCCACTTCGCCTTCATGTTCACCGGGCTCAAGGGAACGGACGCCTCGCTCGCCGCCATTGCGGCGCAAATCCAGGTGCCCTTCGCCGTGATCCTCGCCGTGGTCTTCTTCCGCGAACGACCGAGCAGACGGCAGATTCTCGGCATTGCCATTGCCTTTGCCGGGGTCGCCATGCTCGCCGGCGCACCAAAGACCTCCAGCAGCCTGTTCCATCTCGGCCTCGTCATCGTCGCCGCCCTGCTCTGGGGCCTCGCCCACATTCAGGTGAAATGGATGGGCGCGGTGAACCCCTTCGTGCTGAACGCCTGGATGGCCGTGCTGGCCGCACCGATGATCCTCTCCGCCTCGCTCACGATCGAGGACGGACACTGGGACGCGCTGCAGAATGCCGGTCTCGCCGGCTGGGGCGGGGTCGTCTACATGGCCATCGGCGTGACTGTCTTCGGCTATGGCCTCTGGTACCGGATCCTGCAGAAATACGACGTCTCGCAGACCATGCCGCTGACCATTCTGGCGCCGCTCGTCGGCGCAGCCTCGGGAATCCTCTTTCTCGGCGAGAAAATGGATGCCTTCCAGCTGACCGGCGCGGCGCTTACAATCATCGGGGTCGGCGCCGTCACCACGGGCGGCAAGACGAAGGCCAAAGTCGAAGCCGAGACCTAGGAATCGCATGACGGGCACGCCAACCATTCTTGATAGGCCGTCCCCCAACCACGATGCGCGTCCCGACGGGACCAGCGTCGATATCCTGCTGCTGCATTATACCGGGATGCAAAGCGCCGACGCCGCGCTCGATCGGCTGACAGACGGGCAAGCGAAGGTCAGCGCGCATTACCTGATCGCCGAGGACGGCAGCTGCTGGCGTCTCGTCGAAGAAGAACGGCGCGCCTGGCATGCCGGGGTCGCCTCCTGGGGAGGCGCGACGGACATCAATGCCCGCTCGATCGGCATCGAGCTGGTCAATCCGGGCCACCAGTTCGGCTACCGGCCGTTTCCCGCGCTGCAGATGGACAGCCTGACCGCGCTCTGCCGCGATATCCTCGCGCGCCATCCGATCCAGCCGGCGCGCGTGCTCGGTCATTCGGACGTGGCCCCGGAGCGCAAGGAAGACCCGGGCGAACTGTTCGACTGGGCAAGCCTTGCGAAGTGCGGGGTCGGGCTCTGGCCGGAGCCGGGACCGACCGCCGATCCGGACATGACTTTCGAAGACGCTATGCGGTTTCTGGCCCATATCGGCTATGCCGCGCCGCGGACGCCTGTCATGACCGGAGCGGCACGCAATGCCCTGCTCGCCTTCCAGCGGCGCTGGCTGCCGTCGGATCTTTGCGGAGCGCTCACACCTGAGACAGCGGCCCGCATTCGAGACGTTCATGCGGCGTTGACTAGCGCTTGAGAGAAACTCCCGCCAAACAACGTCGTCCTTGTGAAGTTCGCGGGATTGATGATCGATTTGAGCAACGACTGTTGAAACCCATCACTCCATCACCGCCAGCACAACCGGCTGGGTGGCACGGCCGAGGAAGCCTCTCGTGTCGTAGAGATCGCTCGTCGTGATACCGAGACCGCTCGGGTTCCAGTGCGGTTCCGAATCCACTCCCAGCCATTCGCCCTCGATCGCGCGCTGCAGGTGGATGGTGATTTCCGGGTTCGGGAACATCACTCTGTTCCGGTCCACCCACTCGGGACGTGACAGCCCCGTCGCCCAGTCGGCGAGCGAAAGCACACGCGTCAGACCGCCCATGTCCTCGACCACCGGATTGCGGTGCCGCATCCAGATCCGACCGCTCTCCTCCCGGCGCATTTCGCAGGCCTCGAAGAACCAGGGCGCGTCGGTGACCCGGCCGATATGGAACGGCGCGCCGCCAACCGCAACCGGGATCACATCCCGGTCGGGGATAAAGGAAAGCCGTTCCTCGGTCAGAAACAGGGCGGACGCAACGGCGCAGAGCTTTCCCTCCGCCGTCAGCTCGGCCGAAAGCTGCAGAGACCGCCGCCCATGCCGGAGCGTGCGGACCGAGACCTGAACCGGCGCCACCGGTGTCGGCCGCAGGAGCGAGAGCGACATCTGCAGCCCGGCACCGGCGCCGAGATCGACAGCCTGCCGCTCCATCGCCGCCGCGAGCAGGCCACCGGAGACGCCGCCATGCAGACCAGGGAACGGCCCCTTTGCAAGTGGACCCGGGATCCAGTTCGCGCCGTCATATGTGCAAACGGGGGAAGCTTTCATGGGGGAAGCTTTCATGGCGAAAGCTTCC
Organism: Nisaea sp.; assembly: GCF_965216895.1. Classification (GTDB taxonomy): domain Bacteria; phylum Pseudomonadota; class Alphaproteobacteria; order Thalassobaculales; family Thalassobaculaceae; genus Nisaea. Next base: position 4,049,060 of record NZ_OZ244205.1, on the reverse strand, counting down.
CCCGCTTTGATCGTTCAGGTCCAGTGCCCAGACGGAAAGGCATCTTTCCTGCGGGACCGGATTGCTTTGACGGGTCTATTCGGCCGCGACCGCGACTTCCGCCGCATGCGCGCGCACGGCTTTCTCGTATGCCTCGACCAGCGTCCGGGTCATATCGCCCGGCACGAAGCTGTAGGTGCCGATCCTGCCGACCGGAGTTACCTCGGCGGCGGTGCCGGTGAGGAAACACTCGCTCGCGCGGGCCATGTCTTCCGGACGGATATGCCGTTCGACCACCTCGTAGCCGCTGTCCTTGGCAAGCTGGATCACCGTGCGGCGTGTGATGCCGTCGAGGAAACAGTCCGGCGACGGCGTGTGCAGGCGGCCGTCATCCATCAGGAAGAAGATGTTGGCGCCGGTCGCTTCGGCGACATAACCGCGGTAATCCAGCATCAGCGCGTCATGGAAGCCGCGCGCCTCCGCGTCATGCTTGGACATGGTGGCGATCATGTAGAGGCCGGCCGCCTTGCTGTTCGTCGGCGCAGTGTCGGGCGCCGGACGGCGCCATTTGGCGATGTCCAGGTTGATCCCCTTCATCTTCGCTTCCGGATCGAAATAGGACGGCCACTCCCAGGCCGCGATAGCGAGGTGGATGGTGTTCTGCTGCGCGGAGACGCCCATCATCTCGCTGCCACGCCAGGCGACCGGGCGGACATAGCCATCGACAATCCCCATGGAATCGATCACGGCCTGCTTCGCGGCCTCGATCGCGTCGACGTCGTAAGGGATCTTGAAGCCGAGAATACCGGCGGAGCGGTGCAGGCGCTCGGTATGTTCGCGGGACTTGAAAATGCGACCGCTATAAACCCGTTCGCCCTCGAAGACCGAACTGGCATAATGCAGCCCGTGGCTCAATACATGAAGCTTGGCATCGCGCCAGTCCAGCAGCGCGCCATCCATCCAGATGGCACCGTCCCGATCGTCAAAAGGAAGCAGGCTCATGAGGTTTCATCCCGGCAAGCTCCAAAGCCTAACCCGTTCGATTTGTTCAACTTGACGGGCGCCTTGGATAGATTGTTACCCAAACACGATCAGAGAACTAACATTCAGAAGGAAATATGTCAACATGGTTGACGTAAAAAGCATGGCGAACCCGCTCTTCCTGCGGGAGGAGGAATTGAGGCAGGGCATCGAGATGCTGTTTTTCGCCTACCGCGACTTCACCGGAGAGCCCGATGCCATCCTCGGCGAACTCGGTCTCGGACGGGCGCATCACCGCGTGATCTACTTCGTCGGACGCAATCCGGAAATCACCGTCACGGACCTTCTGAAGATCCTCAAGATCACCAAACAGAGCCTCTCGCGGGTGTTGAGCCAACTCGTCAGCGAGGGGTATATCAACCAGGAAACGGACCAGGCGGACCGGCGCAAGAAACTGCTGACCCTGACTGAAAAAGGAGTCGACCTGGAGCGCAGCCTGACGGCGAACCAGCGGGCGCGGATCGCCCGCGCCTACCGGGCCGCCGGCGCGGAGGCGGTGCAAGGCTTCCGCGAGGTGCTGCGCGGCATCATCGATCCGGCAGACCAGGAGCGGTTCGAAATCGTCAGCCCGACTCTGCCGCCGCCCCGGCGCAGCAAGGGACGCGGCTGACCGTGACCGAAGGCGAAGATATCGCGCATATTCTCGTCGTTGACGATGACAGCCGCCTGCGCGACCTGCTGACCCGGTTTCTCAGCGAGAACGGCTTCCGGGTGACGGCGGCGGGCGACGCCGCCGACGCGCGCCGCAAGCTGGCCGCGATCGAGTACGACCTGATCGTGCTGGATGTCATGATGCCGGGCGAGACCGGGTTCGAGCTGACGCGCTTCCTGCGCAAGACGCGGGAACTGCCGATCCTTCTGCTGACGGCCATGGGCGAGGTCGAGAACCGGATCGAGGGTCTCGAGACCGGCGCCGACGACTATCTGACCAAACCGTTCGAGCCCCGCGAACTTCTGTTGCGCATCCGAACCATCCTGCGCCGGACCCGCTCCATGCCCGAGATCGTCGAGGCGAGCAGCGAAGTCACCTTCGGTCCCTACAGTTACGACCGTATCCGGGGCGAGCTGACGAAAGGTGGCCTGACTGTGCATCTGACAGAGTCCGAAGCCCTGCTTCTCGGATGCTTCGCGCAGACGCCGGGCCGCACCCTCAGCCGTGAGGACCTGGTCGCCCGCAACGCCGTGAACGGGCACGAACGCGCGGTCGACGTGCAGATCAACCGGCTGCGGCGCAAGATCGAGAAAGACCCGAAATATCCGCGCTTCCTGCAGACGGTGCGCGGCAAGGGCTATGTCCTGAAAGCCACACCTCCGGGCACGTAACCGCCCTGTGGTCGCCCCATTCCTATCCGCGGACGGGAATTTCCCCTAATATGCCCGTGTCTGGCCGGTCCGGACGGCGCGAACAGAAAGAACTGCAATCGCCCCATGGCAACGCTTGCCGAAAACGCCCCCAGAGCCCGCAAACAGTCCTGGCTGAAGCGCCACATGCCGAAGACTCTGTTCGGCCGGGCGCTGGCGATCTTCCTGACGCCGCTGATCCTGATGCAGGCGATCTCGACCTTCGTCTTCTACGACCGGCACTGGGACACCATGGTCCGGCGCCTCGCCACCTCCCTCGCCGGCGAAGTCGCGATGCTGGTCGACGAGGTCGAGGAGGATCCGAGCCCGGCCTCGCTCGCCCGGATCGACCGCAAGGCGCGCATTAATCTCGGCCTTGTGGTGACCTACCGGGCCGGCGCGATTCTGGAGAACCGCAGCAGCAATCCGCTATTCGACCCGACGCTGCGCCAGATGCGTCGCTCGATGGAGGAACAGGTCCGCCGCCCCTTCATCGTCAACCCGGATTCCGACGAACGGCAAATCGCGATCGAGGTCCAGCTGCCGGACGGCGTCCTTGAGATCCTGGCGCACGAAAAAAGGCTGTACAGCTCGACCACCTATATCTTCGTCATGTGGATGCTGGGCAGCGCGCTGATCCTCTTTGCCATCGCCCTGATCTTCATGCGCAACCAGATCCGCCCGATCCGCCGGCTGGCGATCGCCGCGCGCGCCTTCGGTCTCGGACGAGAGGTCCCGGACTTCAAGCCGGAAGGTGCGAGGGAAGTGCGCCAGGCCGCGGAGGCCTTCCAGCAGATGCGGGCTCGGATCCGGCGGCAGATCAAGCAGCGCACCGACATGCTGAGCGGGGTATCGCACGACCTGCGCACCCCGCTCACCCGCATGAAGCTGCAACTCGCCATGCTCGGCGACGATACCGCCGTCCGCGAGCTGCAGGCAGACGTGCAGGACATGGAGCGGATGGTCGAGGGCTATCTCGCCTTCGCCCGCGGCGAGGGCACGGAGGCGACCGTCACCACGGACATCAGGTCACTGCTCGGCGATTTCGCCATCGGCGAGCGGCGCGGCGGCGCCCCCCTCGAACTGGAAATCGACACCCGGCCTCTTCCGCCGGTGGAACTGAAGCCGCAATCTGTGAAACGGGCACTCGCCAATCTGGTCTCAAATGCCAGGCGGCATGCCGTGACGGTGAGGATTACGCTGCAGGCGACGGAGGACGCCTTCGAGATCTTTGTCGATGACGACGGTCCGGGGATCCCGGAAGAGGACCGGGGCAGGGTCTTCAAACCGTTCTATCGCGGCGATCCCTCGCGCAACCCGGAAACCGGCGGCACCGGCCTCGGGCTCACGATCGCCCGCGATATCGTGCACAGCCACGGCGGCGAGATCGGGCTGGAAGAGTCGCCGCTCGGAGGGCTCAGGGTCCGGATCCGGATACCGATGTGAGCCCGGGCTAGAACAGCCGACCGCCGTTCGGTACCTTCAAGTCCGGTCCGAGCAGAACCACCCCGCCCTCCTCGTCGGGAAAGCCGACGACCAGGCATTCGCTCATGAACTTGCCGATCTGCTTCGGCGGGAAATTCACCACGCCCGCGACCTGCCGGCCTTTCAGGTTTTCCGGCGCGTAGTGCTTGGTGATCTGCGCCGAGGTCTTGCGCGTGCCGATCTCCGGGCCAAAGTCGACCCAGAGCTTGATCGCCGGATTGCGCGCTTCCGGGAAAGGCTGGGCGTCGATAACGGTCCCGACGCGGATATCGACCTTGAGGAAATCGGAATAGTCTATGGTCATGCTCTGCTCCCCTTCGAGCGGACCATAAGCGGCTGGCGGCGGCACGTGAAGGGGATATGCAACGGCAAAAACAAAGAGCCGCCGGCGCGAACACGCCGGCGGCTCTTGGCCAGAACTCTCGTAGAAGAATTACTTCTTGCCAGTGAGGCTCTGCACTTCGTCGAGGCTTTCGGCGATCCGCTTGTTGATCACGTCGAAGGCTTCCTGATTCGACTTGGCGAGCATCTCGGAAATCTCGCGGATATTCGAGACCGTCCGCTCGATGGTCGTCTTGACGGTCTCGGCCTGCTTCGCAACCCGTTCTTCCGGCGCGCCCTGGGCCATCAGGTCGCCCAGCGCCTTCTGGGATTCCTCGATCGTCTGCTGGAACAATTCAGCCTGACGCTTGCCGATCGCCTGCATGCCTTCGGCGGCGAGCTGGTTGGCGGCGGTGATCGCCTCGATGTTCTTCTGCTGGGCATTCATCAGCGCATCTGCGTCGATCCCAGGCATCTTGAATTCGGCCATCATTTTCTGGAAGTCGACATTGAGGAAAGGGTTTTCCTGATTAGCCATTGGACGTCTCCGTTTTCTATAAAGCCGGTCGCATGTTGCGGGCGACCCGCTGCTGAACCCAATCGCCGCCTACTGCATTGCAACACAGATATTGCGCGGCGTGATTGGCGGTATATCTACATTTTTAGCGAAAATGTCAAGCTCAATGTTGCATCGCAACAAAACCTTTGCGCGCATATTGCACCTTCATTTTCTGGGTGATTTCCGTTGCCCGAAAGGTGCCGATGCGACGAACTCATCGAGTCTCCGAAGCCGGCTGTCGAGCGCCGCCATGGTCGGCCCCAGATCCTCGCTCCGGTCTTTCAGCCACACGCTCAGCACGGAAAGATAAAGCAAAGCCAAAACCTTACGGCGCAGACAACCGATCGGCCCGCGGGCACCTATACCGCTCAGATGGAGCACATCCCCCATCGCCGCATGGAGCCTTGGAACGCCGCCGATCGCCATGCAGGGATCCCGGCGGGCGGCGTTGAGCAGCGCCACATAGCCCTCGCGATGTTCCTGCAGCAGTTCGAAGCGGGTCATCAGTGCGTCAAAGAGTCGCTCGGGGGGCGTCAGATCGGGATCTTCCGCATCCGGGTCGACGGCATTCACCGCCTCACGATCGAAACGGTCGGCGATGCCGTCGAGCAGTGCCTGCTTGGTGCGGAACCGGCGTTCGAGATCGGCCGGGGACAGACCAGCCCGCTCCGCGACATCGTGCAGCGTCAGCGCGGACCAGCCACGCTCGCCGGCAACGGCAAGCGCCGTGTCGAGGATTTTCTCATTGTCGTCAGGTGACATGCTCCACCCTCTTGCCGGTCACCTTCACGATATGGGCCGGCGAGAGACGGAAGCAAGATTCGACAGGCCTATCCCGCCAGTTCGCGCGACCGGTCGGCGGCGGCCTTGAGGGCACGCTCGAAGACCGGACCGATACCATCCTCGGCCATGAGGACCTTGAGCGCCTCGGCCGTCGTACCGCCGGGACTGGTCACATTCTGGCGGAGCTGCGCCGCCGGCTCGTCGGAGAGCCGAGCCAGTTCGCCGGCACCGGAGACCGTCGCCGAGGCGAGACGCATCGCGAGGTCGGCCGGAAGTCCGAGTTTCTCACCCGCCGCCGCCATCACCTCGATCAGCAGAAAAACATACGCGGGGCCGCTGCCGGAAACCGCGGTCACCGCATCGATCAGGTCCTCGCTCGGCACCTCCAGCGCCTCGCCGACGGAGGAGAGCAGGTCACCCGCGAGGTCCATCTGCGCCTGGCTCGCCGCCGCGTTGCCGACATAGGCGGTGATCCCGCGCCCGACGGCCGCCGGCGTATTCGGCATGGAGCGGATAATCGCCGCATCCGCCCCGATCAACTTCTCAAAATAGGAAATGGTCTTCCCTGCGGCGATCGAGAGAAACGCGGTTTCGGGGCCGACATACCGCGCAAGTGGCGCGGCCTCGTCCATCACCTGCGGTTTCAACGCCAGGATGACCATGCCCGGATGGAATCCGGCCGGGATCTGGTCCTGATCGCGCACGATCGTCACGCCGTCGATTTTCTCGAATTTTTCGGTCGCGGCTTCCGCGCGCTCGACCACACAGACTCCGTGGGCGGCGTAGCCTTTTTCAAGCCAGCCTTGGAGAAGGGCGCCACCCATTTTGCCGCATCCAAGCAGCAGAAGTGATTTGTTCATTGGGAGCTCAAGCTTCTCCGACAACATCCAGCAGGGAGGCCTGCATGGCCTCTTCCGCCGATTTACCGCCCCAGATGACGAATTGGAACGCGGGGAAGAAGCGTTCGCATTCTGTCAGGGCCACATCCACCAGATCCTCGAGCTGCTCGACGCTCGCGGAGTGAGCTCCGCGCAGCAGGCTGGTCTGGCGGAACATCGGCGTCCCGTCCTCGGTCGAGAGATCGAAATGACCGAGCCAGAGCTTCTCGTTGATCATCGCCAGGAGGGAATGCACCTCGCGCCGCTTCTCGACCGGGACCCGGCTCTCGAAGATGCACGAAAAATGCAGCGCTCCCATATCCTCCTGCCAGAGGAAAAAGAGCCGGTAGTCCGCCCAGCGGCCTTGAATTTCGACTGCAAGTTCGTCGCTGCTTGCGCGCTCGTGAGCCCAGTCGTTGGCTCCGACAATTTCCTCCATCAGGTCTAACGGATTACGGGGAACTTCAACCGTTTCGACGTAAGTCAGAGACATACTATCTAACCCCCTCTGAGAGGCGCGCTGTCCGGCGCTCCGGGACGATCGTAGACAGGAAGGCTGATCACGCGGACCGCCGAACACAGCCCGACTAGATCTAGCGTGGTGCCAATCGCCAAGCACCACGACAAGTAGACTCTCAAATGAGAGTCACGCGATCAACCTATATTTCGTGGGTCGCGAATGAAAACCGGGTATATTTAGTTTTCATTACAAAACAGTAGCTTATTTGTCTTTTGTCGCATTCTGGGTTGCCGCCTTTGTGGAAGCCGCTGTTTTGGCCTGCTTCGGCGCCCGGCGGGTGGTCTTGGGCTTGCTTTCCTTCAGAACGGCGATTTCCTTTTCCAGCGCGGAAATCCGCTTGGCGAGGGCTTCCTGCTCGGTCCGCGCGGCGGCCGCCTGGTCGCGCACCGCAGCAAACTCCTCGTAGGTGACGAGATCGTGCTCGCCGAGGAATCGCTCGAACTGCTGACGAATCATCTGTTCGAACTCTTCGCGGACTCCCGCAGCCGCCGACATTGCCCCATTCGCCATCTTGGCGAGGTCGTCGAAAAACCTGTTGCTCGTTTGCATCGGCGGCTCCTTCCGTCCGGCTTCAGCACCGTTCCGGCACAGACCTACTACTTTCAGGCTTGCGAAAGCAATCGGCGTCGGGTCAGAACAGCCATATGGTGTCATGTGCCACGGCGGAAAAGGCAGAGGGCCGATTGCCGCGGCCGGGAAGGAAGCGCTCATGATTGTTGTCACCGGCGGCGCCGGCTTCATCGGATCAAATCTGGTCGCGGCGCTGAGCGAGCGCGAGGACACCGCCCGCGACCTCGTTGTCTGCGACACGCTGGGCAGCGGCGAGAAATGGCGCAACATCGCCAAACGCGAACTCGCCGACCTGATCCAGCCGGAAGACCTCCTCGGTTTCCTCGACGCGCACAAGGACATGGTCGAAACCGTGTTCCATCTCGGCGCCAGTTCCTCAACCACCGAACGGGACGCCGATTTCATCGTCAAACAGAATTTCCGCACCTCGATCGACCTCTGGAAATGGTGCGCGGAGAACGACGCCCGACTGATCTACGCCTCTTCGGCCGCGACCTACGGCGACGGGACCGAGGGTTTCGACGACGATGCCAGCCTCGACGGACTCGCGCGCCTGCAGCCGCTGAATCCCTACGGCTGGAGCAAGCATCTGTTCGACCGCCGCATCGCGCGTCTGGTCGCCGAGGGGCGGAAGACCCCGAAACAATGGGCCGGCCTGAAATTTTTCAACGTTTACGGCCCAAACGAAGAACACAAGGGTGGACAGAAGAGCGTCGTCGCGCAGATCTATCCGCGCGCCGCCGCGAACCTTCCGGCAACCCTTTTCCGCTCGCACCACCCCGACTACGAGGACGGCGGCCAGCTCCGCGACTTCGTCTGGGTCGGCGACTGTGTCGACGTGATGCTCTGGCTGTACGACACGTCAGGAGTTTCCGGCCTGTTCAATCTCGGCACCGGTCAGGCGCGCTCCTTCGCCGATCTCGCCCGTGCGGTCTATGTCGCGCTCGGCAAGGATCCGCGGATCGATTTCGTCGACACCCCGGTGGAGATCCGCGACCGCTACCAGTATTTCACCCAGGCCAACATGGACAAGCTGCGCGGCGCCGGGTATCCGGGCCAATTCACCTCGCTCGAGGAAGGCGTCCGGCGCTACGTTCAGGATTTCCTGGATGCGGACGATCCCTATCGCTGACCGCGGGAGCGCGACGTCATGGAGCAGGCCGTCCTGCAGTTCCCGAACATCGACCCGGTGATCTTCTCCATCGGACCCTTCGCGGTCCGCTGGTACGCCCTCGCCTATATCGCCGGACTGATTCTCGGTTGGCGCTACTGCGTTCATCTCTGCCGGCAGGCCCCCCGTTTCATGGACCCGGAGGCGCTCGACGATCTGCTGGTCTATGCCACGCTCGGCGTCGTGCTTGGCGGGCGGATCGGCTACGTGCTGTTCTACAACCCCGCCTACTACTTCGAGAATCCGGCGCATATCCTCCAGGTCTGGCAGGGCGGCATGGCGTTCCACGGCGGCATGCTCGGGACCATCCTCGGGCTGGTGGTCTTCGCTCTCCGCCGAGGCATCAATCCCCTCGCCGTCGGCGATATGGTCGCGGCGGCGGCCCCGATCGGCCTCTTCTTCGGGCGCATCGCCAACTTCATCAACGGAGAGCTGTTCGGCCGCCCGGGGGATGTCCCCTGGGCCATGGTGTTTCCGAACGGCGGGCCGGAGGCGCGGCATCCGAGCCAGCTCTACGAAGCCGTGCTCGAAGGCGCCCTGCTCTTCAGTCTGCTTGCCTGGCTGATCTGGCGCACGGACATCCGGCGCTACCCGGGCGCGGTCGGCGGCCTGTTTCTTGCCGGCTACGGGATTGCGCGCTTCACCGTCGAATTCTTCCGCGAGCCGGATGCGCAGCTCGGCTACGTCTTTGCCGGCGCGACCATGGGCCAGCTTCTCTCGCTGCCGATGATCCTCGCCGGGATCGCCATCGTCCTTTGGGCCCGCCGCCGGCCGCGCATGACCGAAGACGCATGACCCCCGCTCCGCTGTCGCAATACCTGAGAGACCTGATCGCCGCCGAAGGACCGCTGAGCGTCGCGCGCTACATGCAGGAAGCCCTGCTTCATCCGGCGCATGGCTACTACACCCGCCGTGAGCCTTTCGGCACGGACGGCGACTTCATCACCGCGCCGGAAATCTGCCAGGTCTTCGGAGAGCTGATCGGGCTCTGGAGCGCCGCCGTCTGGCAACAGATGGGATCTCCGTCGCGCATCGCCCTCGTCGAGTTCGGGCCCGGACGCGGCACCCTGATGGCGGATGCCTTGAGAGCGGTCCGGATCGTCCCCGGGTTCACAGACGCGGCCGAGCTGCATCTGGTCGAGGCCAGCCCCCGGCTGCGCGAGGTCCAGCGTGCGGCCCTTCCGGACATCGACGTGACCTGGCACGACTCGCCCGCCTCCCTTCCCCCCTGTCCCGCGCTCATGATCGGCAACGAGTTTTTCGACGCCCTGCCCATACACCAGCTCGTCTTTCTTTCCGGCACCTGGAGGGAGCGCAGCATCGGTTGGGACCGATCCGAGGACCGATTGGCGTGGACTCAAAAACGGGCCGGCCCGGAGCTCGTCGAACTTGTCCCGGAGACCGCCGGACCGCCGGAGGAAGGCGACATATTCGAGATCTCCACCGTCGCCCGCACGAGCATGGCAGAGATCGCGCGGCATATTCGCCGGCATGGCGGCGCAGGACTCTTCATCGATTACGGACATGGCCGGAGCGCATTCGGCGACACCTTCCAGGCCGTGCAATGCCACAAGCCGGCAGACCCGCTCGCCGCGCCGGGCAGCGCGGACCTGACGGCCCATGTCGATTTTGACGCCCTGCTCTCCGGCATCGGTGCCGAAGGCTGCAACGCATTTGGAACCGTTACCCAAGGCGCCTTCCTGTCAGCGCTCGGGATAGAGCACAGAGTCGAACAGCTCCAGCGGAATGCCACGGCGACACAAGCCGCGTCTCTCCGCAGCGGCGCACGCCGCTTGATCGAACCCGCCGAAATGGGCACGCTGTTCAAGGTCATAGCGGTAGCCGCCCCGGGAATCCCCGAATTGCCCGGATTCGGCCCGCCGAGAGACCGGGCAAGGGCCTGAGGGAGCCGCGAGCGCGTGATCCAGCTTGACGAGTTGAACACGGACAAGATCCGCCACGCCTTCTATACCCGGCGGGGCGGCGTCAGCCAGGGAATATACCGCTCGCTCAATTGCGGGTTCGGGTCGGGCGACCAGCGCAAGTCGGTTGCCGCCAACCGTGCCAGGACCATGGCCGCCCTCGATTGTGAGCCGGAAATCCTCTTCACCTGCAACCAGATCCATTCCAGCATCGTTCACGTCATCGACAGCGACGAGCGCCCCGACGAGCCGCCACGCGCGGACGGCATGGTGACAACGCTCAGGAATGTCGCGCTGGGAGTCTTGACCGCCGACTGCGCACCGGTGCTGTTCTCCGATCCCGGAGACATGATCATCGGCGCCTGTCACGCAGGCTGGCGCGGCGCGCTGAACGGCGTCATCGAGGCAACGGTCGAGGCGATGATCGAACTGGGCGCCCGCGCGGACAACATCCAGGCCGCCGTCGGTCCCTGCATCGGCAGGGCCTCCTACGAGGTCGGGCCCGAGTTCCCGCAGCCTTTCCTTGAGCAGGACCGCGCCAACGCCGAGTTCTTCTCACCCGGCAACCGCGAGGAACATTTCCAGTTCGACCTTTCGAACTACTGCGCCTCGCGTCTTTCGAGGCTCGGGCTCGGCGAGATATATCGTCTCGACTGCGACACCTGCCGCGACGAGCCGAACTTCTTCAGCTATCGGCGCTCCCGTCTGCGCGAGGAGCCCGACTACGGGCGTCAGCTGTCGACCATTGTTATAGCGGAGTAGCATCTTGCTGCACTTCACCGAAGAAGAACTCGCGGAGCGCCGCGCGCGCGCCATCGCCCTGATGGAGGAGCGACGGCTCGACGGCCTGCTGATGTTCCGCCAGGAGAGCATGTTCTACCTGACCGGCTACGACACTTTCGGGTTCTGCTTCTTCCAGTGCCTCTATCTCGGCGCCGACGGGCGGCTCGCCCTGATCACCCGTGCGCCGGACCTGCGGCAGGCGCAGAATACCAGCATGATCGGCGACATCAGGATCTGGGTAGACCGCGCGGGCGCAACGCCGGCGGGCGAACTCAAGGCAATGCTGAGCGATTTCGGCTGCGCCGGCAGGACTCTCGGGATCGAGTACGAGGCCTACGGTCTCACTGCCCGCAACGGCATGGCGGTGAATGCGGAGCTGGACGGATTCTGCGATCTCGAAGACGCGTCGGAACTGGTCTCGGGCCTTCGCGTGGTGAAGTCGCCGGCGGAACTCGCCTATGTGCGCCGCGCCGCGGAGCTGGCAGACGACGCCTTGCTGGCCGCGCACGAGCTGACCGGCCCCGGCGTCTTCGAAGGAGACATCCTCGCCGCGATGCAGGGCGCCGTCTTCAAGGGCGGAGGCGATTATCCCGGGAACGAATTCATCATCGGGTCCGGCTCCGACGCTCTGCTCTGCCGCTACTTTACCGGACGGCGGACGCTGGCCGCGCAGGACCAACTCACGCTGGAGTTCGCCGGGGCCTACCGGCACTACCATGCCTGCATGATGCGCACGATTCCGGTCGGGCCGGTCCGGGACGCGCATGTCGACATGCACAGCGCCTGCACCGAGGCGCTCCAAGCCTGCCGCGATGCGCTCCGTCCCGGAGAAGCTGTCGGCGCGGTGTTCGATGCCCATGCGGCGGTCATGGACCGGCGGGGCTACGAACATGCCCGCATGAATGCCTGCGGCTATTCGCTCGGCGCCGTCTTCGCGCCGATCTGGATGGACTACCCGATGTTCTATCACGGCAATCCTGTGGAGATCAGGCCCGGCATGGTGTTCTTCGCGCATATGATCCTGATGGACAGCCAGAAGGACCTCGCAATGAATCTCGGCGAGACCTTCATTGTCACCGAAGACGGCAACGAGCGGCTCTCGAGACTCCCGCTCGATCTGGTCTGCCGGTAAGCGGAGACGCGGAGCGCCGCCGAGATGCCTCACCTTCATATCCTGTTCGCGGCCACCCTTGTCGGGTTGCTTGTCAGCTGCATCCTCGTCGTTTAGAGCCGCGCCCATGAGAAACACTGTCCGGTCCAGTTTCGGCCGCGCCGTCCCGGGCGCGATGCTCGCCGTCCTGATGGCACTCGCACTCGCGGCCTGTGGCGAAATCCCCCGCCCCTTCGCCCGCGATACCTACCAGAAATCCCACAACCCGTTCCTGTTCGTGCCGGAGACGGCCGGCATCCATGTCGAGCCTGTGGAAGGCCCGGTACCTTGGGTCGGCCAGGCGATGGCCGAGGCCATGGCCGGAGCGCTCGTCAAACACAATGTCGTCGCCAGCGACAAGACCCGCAACCGCCGCAGCTTCTTGTTGAAGAGCCGGGGATACCAGCAGCTGCGCAACGACGAGCCGGCGGAACTGGTGATGGACTGGGCGCTAATCTCCCCGGAGGGGGAAACCGTTGGCGAGAGGACCGTGATATACGTCCCGCCGCCGGCATTCTGGGAAGAGCCGGAAGCCGGGCATTTTTCGGAGATCGCGGAAGCCACGGCTCCGGAGGTCGCCACCTGGCTGGTCCCGGAACTCGGCACCCGGTTGGCCTCCGGCCTGCCGCCCGTTCAGCTCGACCTCATCGAAGGCCCCGACGATGACGGCAACGCAATACTGCGCCAGACCATGCTCCTCAGGTTGCAGTCGCGCGGCATAGAGGTCGTTGACAGCAGCGCGATACCGGACGGTGCGTTGTCCCTGAAAGGCAGAATCGACATCCGGCCGCTCGATGTCAAAACCGACATCGTCGCGATTTCCTGGCGGCTTGCCGATCGCAGCCAACGCGAAATCGGCGTGATCGATCAGAACAATACCGTTCCTTCCGGAAGCATGGAGCAGAGCTGGCTCAGTGCCGCTCCCCTGATCGCCGACGGGGCGCTCGAAGGGCTGCTGCCTTTGCTGGAAGCCTACGAGCGCCAAAGAATAGGCGCCAATGCTGTCACAAAGCGGCAATAACCCTTGCACCTTTTCAACCCGCGCTGATATGGTCCGCGCGCTTTCAGAGACGCCGCGCTACTGGGCATCCGGCTCAGCTTGATAGGGACTTCGCCGCCTCCTTTCCCAACTTGCGACCACAGGGCACGAATGTCAGACGTTCGTATGAAGATCTTGGCCTGCAACAGCAACAGGCCGCTGGCGGAAACGATCGCCGCCTACCTGAACATGCCGTTGACGAAAGCCGATGTCCGGCGCTTCTCCGACATGGAAGTGTTCGTCGAGATCCAGGAAAACGTGCGCGGCGAGGATGTCTTCGTCATTCAGCCGACCTCCTATCCGGCAAACGACAACCTGATGGAACTCCTGGTTACGCTCGACGCGCTGAAACGCGCTTCGGCCCGGCGAATCACGGCCGTCATTCCTTACTACGGCTACGCCCGCCAGGACCGGAAGTCAGGCTCCCGCACACCGATTTCCGCCAAACTGGTCGCGAACCTGATCACCACGGCGGGCGCGGACCGGGTGCTGACCATCGATCTCCATGCCGGTCAGATCCAGGGCTTCTTCGATATCCCGACCGACAACCTCTTTGCCGCTCCGGTCTTCCACAAGGACATCACCGACCGCTACGGCGACGAGCATATCACCATCGTCTCGCCGGACGTCGGCGGCGTTGTGCGGGCCCGGGCGCTTGCGAAGCCGCTCAATGCCGATCTCGCCATCATCGACAAGCGGCGCGAGCGCGCCGGCGTGTCCGAGGTGATGAACATCATCGGCGACGTGAAGAAAAAGCGCTGCATCCTGGTCGACGACATCGTCGACAGCGGCGGCACGCTCTGCAACGCGGCCGAGGCCCTGATAGAGGCCGGCGCGGTCTCCGTCGACGCCTACATCACCCACGGCGTGCTTTCCGGGGGCGCGGTCGCGCGCGTTACGTCCTCGCCGCTGCAGTCGCTGGTCACAACCGACAGCATCGCAACGACGGAAGCCGTCCGGGTCGCCCGGAACATCCGGCAGATTTCCGTCGCCCCGCTGCTCGGAGAGTCGATCCGGCGCATCGCCGAAGAACGCTCGGTTTCAAGCCTCTTCAATTTCTGATCGGACCTGCGATCCGCGCAGAATCCGTCATGGCGCAAAAGGCTGGCTTTTTCCCGCGAAAGCCACTAAAACGCCCCGCTCATCCGTTCCGCTTGACGGGTCGGCACCCCTGGAGGTCGGCCGTGGGTGGAACTTTTCTATTGGAGATACACAATGTCTGACGTGATCGAACTGAGCGCCCAGACGCGTGACCGGGTCGGTAAGGGGTCCGCCCGTGCCGCCCGTCGCGCGGGGCTCGTCCCGGCCGTAGTCTACGGCGACAAGAAAGACCCGGTTTCCGTGACCCTGGAAGAACGGGCGCTGGTGAAGCAGCTGCACCAGGCCGGTTTCTTCTCGACCCTGATCGACCTCGATGTCGACGGCAAGAAGCACCGCGTGCTCGCACGTGACGTGCAGCTTCATCCGGTGACCGACCGTCCGGAACATGTCGATTTCCTTCGGGTCAGCGCGAGCTCCACGATCACCGTCGCCGTGCCGGTCGAGTTCATCAACGAAGACAAGTGCCCGGGCCTGCGCGCCGGCGGCGTGCTGAACGTCGTGCGCCACGAAGTCGAGGTGAGCTGCCGTCCGGACCAGATGCCGTCGGCACTGACTCTCAACCTCGAAGGTTGGAACGTCGGCGACAGCATCCACATCAGCGCCTTCGACCTGCCTGAAGGCGTGACGCCGACCATCACCGATCGCGACTTCACCGTCGTCACCATTGCCGCGCCGTCGGCCATGAAGGGCGCCTCCGAAGCGGAGGAAGGTGAAGAGGGCGCCGAGGAAGAGGCGACCGAGACCGAAGAGTCCGAAGAGAACGAGGACTGATCGTCCTCATGACGCCGCGCTGATCCCGGCGCGGCGTTTCGGAAAGGGACCGCGCGATGTTTTTGTTCGTTGGCCTTGGCAACCCGGGGCCGAAATACGAGCTGACGCGCCACAACATCGGCTTTCTCGTCGCCGACGAGATCGCCTCGAGCTACGGCTTCGGCCCTTTCCGGTCGCGTTTCCAGGCCCTCACCGCCGACGGCAGCGTCGGCGGTGAGAAGGTCCTTCTGATGAAACCGACCACCTTCATGAACGAGTCCGGCCGTGCGGTCGGCGAGGCGGTCCGGTTCTTCAAGATCCCTCTCGAGAAGATTGTCGTTTTCTACGACGAGATCGACCTTGCGCCGGGCAAGTTGCGGGTGAAGCGTGGCGGAGGCGCCGGCGGCCACAACGGCATCCGCAGCATCGACGCGCATGTCGGCAAGGAATACTGGCGGGTGCGTCTCGGCGTCGGCCATCCGGGCGACAAGAACCGGGTGAAGGACTACGTGCTGCACGACTTCTCCAGGGCGGAGCGCGAAGGCTGGCTCTCCAAGCTCATTCCGGCTGTCGCCGACGAGGCGGACCTGCTGGTCCGCGGCGAGGAAAGCAGCTTCATGAGCCGGGTCAGCCAGACAGTCTTCCCGCAGCGCCCGAAACCGGCAAAACCGGATCAACCGAAAAACCCGCCGAAGGCCGAGATGGCCGGCGGCACCGAAGACAACAACCAGGATCGTTAGTCATGGGCTTCAAGTGCGGCATCGTCGGTCTGCCGAATGTCGGAAAATCCACCCTCTTCAACGCCCTGACGCAGACGGCGGCGGCCGAAGCGGCCAATTATCCCTTCTGCACCATCGAGCCCAATACCGGCCGCGTGGCGGTGCCCGATCCGCGTCTCGACAAGCTGGCAGCACTCGCCGGCTCGAAACAGATCCTGCCGACCCAGCTCGAATTCGTCGACATCGCCGGTCTGGTGCGCGGCGCCAGCAAGGGCGAGGGCCTCGGCAACCAGTTCCTCGCCAATATCCGCGAGGTCGATGCCATCGTGCATGTCCTGCGCTGCTTTGCGTCCGACGACATCACCCATGTCGAGGGCTCGGTCGATCCGTTGCGCGACGCCGAGACCATCGAGACCGAACTGATGCTCTCGGACCTCGACAGTCTTGAGCGCCGGGTCGCCCCGCTTGAGAAGAAAGCCAAGTCCGGCGACAAGGATGCGAAGGTCCAGGTCGCCATCATGTCCCGGATCCTCGACGCCCTGCGCGACGGCAAGCCCGGCCGCTCCATCAAGGACTGGAGCCCCGAGGAACAGAAGCTTGTCGACACGCTGCAGCTGCTGACCACCAAGCCGGTGCTCTATGTCTGCAACGTGGAGGAAGAGAACTCCGCAGAGGGGAACGCGAGTTCCGCCGAGGTCTTCAGGATGGCCGAGAGTGAAGGCGCCGTTGCGGTCGTCATCTCCGCCGCCATCGAATCCGAGATCGCCCAGCTCGGCAGCGCCGAGGAGAAGCAGGAATTCCTGGAGACTCTCGGCCTCGAGGAAACGGGCCTCGCCCGCGTGATTCGCGCCGGCTACAGCCTGCTCGACCTGCTCACCTTCTTCACCGTTGGCCCGAAGGAAGCCCGCGCCTGGACCGTCGGACGCGGCGCCAAGGCCCCACAGGCGGCCGGCGTGATCCATACCGACTTTGAACGCGGCTTCATCCGCGCCGAGACCATTTCCTACGACGATTTTGTCGCCTGCGGCGGCGAGAACGGCGCCAAGGAAGCGGGCAAGATGCGGGTCGAGGGCTCGGAATATCTTGTGAAGGACGGCGACGTTTTCCACTTCCGCTTCAACGTCTGACCCCGCGCGGCGGGTCCGTCACGGTCCGCCATGCAATAGGATCGGCAAATCTTCCCTCGCCTCCGGCGCTTCAAAATACGCCGAGATCAGCTCGAATTGCGCTTCGTCCGGCGCGAAAGCGTGTTCGCCGGCAGCGTTGCGTGCGCGGAGCCGCACCTTGCAGGACTCATCCGGCAGGTCGAGATAATGCAGCAGCACGGAGACGCCCGCCTCGTCCGCAATATTCCTCATCCAGGTGCGCAGCTTCCGCGTGTTGGCGGGAAAGTCGAGCGCGACGGAATTGCCCGCCCGGAGCAGAGCCACCAGATACGGCGCGAGGGTCGCCCGCAGACGGGCGGAGTAGCGGATGTAATCGTCGAAACTCTTCATCTCGGGACCGAACAGTCCCTTCATCCAGTCGTCCTCCGAAATCAGGAGGGCACCCGATTGTTGAGCGAGACGCCTGGCGAGCGTGGATTTGCCGGCGGCGATCTTGCCGCAGAACAGATGCAGTGTGGTGGACATGGCGCTTTTCCGAGACCGGGCGGCACGGCCCGGATGCGGGTGTTCCCGCAGGGTTGAAACAGGACTGCTGACGACCCGGCCTGAACCTTCAGACCGGGCCGCTAATAACTCGGCGCGCCATCACGGCCGCCGCCCTGTTTACCAGCGCATGCATGCCTCATGATTACCCGGACAGGAGCGCTCCGTCACGCGGAATCCGGTTTGCGCCCTCCCCGATCGGACACTAGAGTTCGCGCCGAGCGATTCATCGAGGGAGGGATTGATGGGCGATTTCATTCAACTGACGGCGTCGGACGGTCACAAGTTCGATGCCTATCTGGCGCAGCCTAACGGCAAGGCGCGTGGCGGCGTCGTGGTCGTGCAGGAGATCTTCGGGATCAATGCACATATCCGCAGCGTCGCGGACGACTACGCCGCAGAGGGCTATCTCGCCGTCGCGCCGGCCCTCTTCGACCGGATAGAACCGAAGATCGAGCTTGGCTACGAGGCCGAGGACATCGAGAAGGGCCGGGACTACAAGGGCCGCTGTGCGGACGACGCCGCATTGCTGGATATCCAGGCCGCGCAGGAAACGGCCGCCGCCGCCGGCAAGGTCGGTGTGGTCGGTTATTGCTGGGGCGGATATCTCGCCTGGCTGGCGACGACACGGCTCGACGGTTTCGATGCCGGGGCGAGCTACTACGGCGGCGGAATCGGCTCGGTGGCGACGGAAAAGCCGAAATGTCCCGTGATCTTCCATTTCGGTGAGCAGGACCACGCGATCCCGATGGAGGACGTGGACACGGTCAAGGCCGCGCACCCGGAGCTGGCGGTCAATCTCTATCCGGCCGGTCACGGCTTCAACTGCGACCATCGTGGCAGCTACGATGCGACCAGCGCCAAGATCGCGCGGGAAAGGACGCTGGAGTTGTTTGCCGACAAGATCGGCTAGGCGTCAGACCGTCGGCAATTGGTAGTCACGGAACCGCTCTCGAAGCTCACGCTTCGAGAGCTTGCCGGTCGCGGTATGCGGCAGCTCGTCGACAAAGACGACATCGTCCGGCAGCCAGAGTTTCGCGACCTTGTCGGCAAGGAAGGTCTTCACCTCCTCCGCGGTCAGCCGGGCACCGTCCTCTAGCACGGCGACCAGCAGGGGCCGCTCCCCCCATTTCGGATGCGCGGCGGCGATCACTGCGCATTCTCTGACGTCAGGATGCGCAAGCGCCGCGCTTTCGAGATCGATCGAGCTGATCCATTCGCCGCCGGACTTGATCACGTCCTTGGTCCGGTCGACGAGGAAGAGGAAGCCTTCCGGATCGATCCGCGCCACGTCCCCGGTCTTCAGCCAGCCCTCCGCGTCGAAGGCACCGTCACTCGCCTCCTCGTCGTTGAAATAGGCGTTCATAATCGCGGCGCCGCGGACATGGAGTTCGCCGAAGGCGACGCCGTCATGGGGGAGGCGCTCTCCGGCGGCATCGACGATCTTGAACTCGACCCCGAACATGCGGCGGCCCTGAGCGGTCTTGAGATGCATCCGGTCGGCCTCGGGCAGCGCACGGTGCCGCGGTGTGAAGGCACCAACAGCACCGACGGGGCTCATCTCCGTCATGCCCCAGCCATGGACGACGTTGACGCCGAAATCGCGTTCGAACTCCTCGATCATCGGCTTCGGCGCGGCGGAACCGCCGATCAGCACGTTCTCGAAACCTTCCGGCTTGCGGCCCTGCCTGCGCATTTCCGTCAACAGGCCGAACCAGACCGTCGGCACGCCCCAGCTCGTATTGACCTTTTCCCCGTCCATGAGGGCGAAGAGGCCGGGTCCGTCCAGCCGCGGGCCAGGAAGGATGAAATCCGTTCCGACCAAAGGCGCGGCGAACGGCAGACCCCAGGCATTGACGTGAAAGAGCGGCACAACCGGCAAGAGGGAGCGCTCCGGCCGGAGCCCGATCTTCTCCGCCACCGCGAGCAGCCCCATGGTGTGGATAAGGGTGGAACGATGCGAATAGAGCACGCCCTTGGGGTTACCCGTGGTTCCGGAGGTGTAGCAGAGGCCGGAGGCCTGCCGCTCGTCCAGCTCCGGCCAGGTGATCGTGTCCGGCTGACCGCCCAGCAATTCCTCGTAGACGAGGACGTCGAGCCCGGTCTCCGGCAGATCCTCCCGGTCGCAGAGCACGACATAGAGAAGATCCTTCGGCAGCCTGTCGGCAAGCTTCTCGATCAGCGGCAGGAAACTCGTCTCGAGGAACAGGATCCGGTCCGCGGCGTGGCCGACGATGTAAAGGATCTGGTCCTCGAAGAGCCGCGGATTGATCGTGTGGCAGACCGCCCCGATTCCCGAGATCGCGTAATAGAGCTCGAAATGCCGGTAACCGTTCCAGGCCAGCGTCGCCACCCGGTCGCCGTCGCGGATCCCGAGTTCCTTCAGCGCGTGGGCAAGCCGGCTGACCCGGCGATGGGCCTCGGCATAGCTGTAGCGATGCACGTCCCCTTCCACCCGCGCCGAGACGACGGAGGCGTCGCCATGTATCTCGGCGGCAAAATCGAGGATGCTCGGAACCGTCAGCGGACGGTCCATCATGTTCCCTGGCAGCATTCATTTCCTCCGGCGCAGGCCGGGCTCTCCGGTCCGGTCCGATGCGTTTCGGCGCCGAGTCTAGCAAGCTCGGCGGAGACTTGAACAGGGTCCCGCATTGCCGCCCGGGGCGCGAGGCGCCATAGTTCCGTCAAACGGAGCCGGAAGGGAGGGGGCGCCATGGAACATGCATCGTGCGCAGCGGGAAACGTCGCGCTGGTCACGGGCGCCGCGCTCGGGATCGGCCGCGCCGCGGCACTGAAATTCGCTGAGATGGGTCTCCGGGTCTGCATGGTGGATCTGCCGTCGGAGGATCTGGACGCGAGCTTCGAAGCGGTCAGTTCGGCGGCATCGGACGAGGTCGCCGCGGTTCCGACCGATGTCTCGGATCTCTCGGCGATGGAGGTTCTGAGGGATTCGGTCAGGAGCCATTTCGGCGGCGTCGACATTCTGTTGAACAATGCCGCCTCGCGGGCCGGACGTGGATTTGACGCCGAGCTTTCCGACTGGCGCCGGCTGCTGGAGGTCAATCTCTGGGGGGTGATCCACGGCGTCAGATGCTTCCTGCCGGAGATGGGCACGGGCGGCAAGCCCGGGGTAATCGTCAATGTCGGCTCCAAACAGGGCATCACCAACCCGCCGGGCCATCCGGTCTACAATCTCAGCAAAGCGGCAGTGAAGTCCTACACGGAGAGTCTCGCCCACGAATTGCGGACGAACGGCCCGTCATCGGTGACGACGCATCTTCTGGTGCCAGGCTGGACCACCACAGGCAAGAACGATCACAGGCCCGGCGCCTGGCTGCCAGAGCAAGTGGTCGACTACATGCTGAAGGGGATCGATGCCGGGAGCTTCTACATCATCTGCCCGGACGACGAGACCTCGGAGGCCGAAGACAGGCGCCGTATTCTCTGGGGTGCGGGCGACATCACCGAAGACCGCCCCGCCCTCTCCCGCTGGCATCCGGACTGGAAGGCGGTCTTCGACAGGTTCGAGATCTAGCGCCCGCCGACCTCGATCACGGTGCGACCGCGCACACCGCCCTTGAGGATGCTCTTCGCGAGTTCCGGCAAGTCTTCGAGCGTGTGCCGCTCGATCATGTGATGCAGCTTCTGCATTGGCAGGTCCGAGGCGATCCGTTTCCAGATATCGAGTCGGCGCTCCTTCGGGCACATCACCGAGTCGATGCCGAGAATGCTGACGCCGCGGAGCAGGAAGGGCAGCACCGTGGTGTGCAGTTCGTTGCCTCCTGCCAGTCCGACGGCGGCGACCGCGCTGCCGTATTTCATCTGCGTCAATACGTTCGAAAGCGTCGCCCCTGCCACATTGTCGATGCATCCGGCGAAGCGTTCCCCTGCGAGCGGACGCGAGGGCGCCTGCGCCAGCTCGGCCCTGTCGATCACCAGTGCGGCGCCGAGGTCGGTCAGATAATCAGCCTGCTCGGGGCGCCCTGTGGAACCTGCGACGGAATAACCAAGATTGGCGAGGATCGCGGTCGCGACGCTGCCGACCCCGCCGGCGGCGCCGGTGACCAGCACGTCGCCCTGGTCCTTCTCGAGCCCGTGCCGCTCCAGCGTATCGACGGACAGCATGGCGGTGAATCCCGCTGTGCCGATCGCCATCGCGTCGTCGAGCCCGATCCCGTCCGGCAACTTCACCAGCCAGTCGCCGCGCACCCGCGCCAATTCGCCGTAGCCGCCCCAATGAACCTCGCCAACCCGCCAGCCGGTAAGAACGACCTTGTCACCCGTCTTGTAGTCGGGATGCTCGGAGTTCTCGACCGTGCCGGAGAAATCCACGCCCGGGATGTGCGGGTACTCGCGTACCAGCCGGCCGATGCCGTTCATCACCATGCCGTCCTTGTAGTTCAGCGTGGTATAGGCGACACGGACCGTGACATCGCCTTCCGGCAGGTCCCCGACCGGCACCTGCTCGATGGCGGCAGTCACCTTCCTGTCGGCTTCGCGCAACAGAACGGCTTTGAAAGTCTCGGTCATGATTGCCCCCCTCTTTTCAGCGGCCTAAGCATCGCCACGCGTTTCTCGAGCGGAAACCCGGAGGCCTCCGCAATCCATCTTTGCCTGAGCGCGGGCCCAAGCTCCGCTTCCGGCACGATGCCGAATCCGATGCGCTCATAATAGGGGGCATTCCAGGGAACATCGACCAAGGTCGTCAGACTGAGGGAAGAGATGCCCCGACCGGCGAAGAATCTTTCGATCGCATCTAGAATGGCGGCTCCGCGCCGGGCGCCCGCAAAGTCCGGATGCACGTCCAGCTCGCGGAGATGCAGGGCTTCCCCCAGCAGCATGAGATGGGCCGCGCCGACAGGCCGATCCCGATCATCGACGGACACCCAGAGATGCCACTTGTCCTGCGCCGCGGCGAGGTCGGCAGGATCGTCGGCACTGTCGCCCACAATGCCGGCATAGGGTGTCTCGACAAAACGGCGGCCCGCCGCCCGCTGGATCTCCCGGACGCGTTCGATTTCGTCCGGGCGCGCCAGCCGGCAGGGACCGCCTTGCAGCTCCGTCACGGTAGACGCCGCTTAGCGCAGCGGCTCGAGGATGGAGACGTAGTTCGCCACCGCGGCCCCGCCCATGTTGAAGATACCGCCGACCTTGGCACCCTTGACCTGCATGTCGCCTGCGTCGCCGCGCAGTTGCATCGAGGTCATGACATGCATGGAGACGCCGGTCGCGCCGATCGGGTGGCCCTTGGCCTTCAACCCGCCGGACGGGTTCACCGGCAGCTTGCCGTCCTTGTAGGTCCAGCCTTCCTTGACCGCCCGCGCGCCTTCGCCCGGCGCGGTCAGGCCCATGGCCTCGTATTCCAGCAGTTCGGCGATGGTGAAGCAGTCATGGGTCTCGACGAAGCTGAGATCGTCGAGCGAGAGGTTCGCCGCCCCGAGCGCCTGCTTCCAGGCCTGGCCGCAGCCCTCGAACTTGATGATGTCGCGTTTCGACATCGGCAGGAAGTCGTTGACCTGCGCCGCCGCGCGGAAGGCAATCGCCTTGTCGCGGCCGAGCGCCGTCTCGACGTCGGTCAGCACCAGCGCCGCCGCGCCGTCGGAGACAAGCGAGCAGTCGGTCCGCTTCAGCGGTCCTGCGACGAACGGGTTCTTTTCCGACTCGTTGCGGCAGAACTCGTAGCCGAGATCCTTGCGCATCTGGGCATAGGGATTGTGCACGCCGTTCGCATGGTTCTTGGAGGCGATCATCGCCAGAGCGTCGGACTGGTCGCCGTGGCGCTGATAGTAGGCCTGGGCGATCTGACCGAAGACGCCGGCGAAACCGCCTTCGATACCGGCCTCTTCCTTCAGATAGCTCGCCTTCAGCAGCGTCTCGCCGATCTGCTTGCCCGGCAGCCTGGTCATCTGCTCGACGCCGACGCAGAGCACGACGCGCGCCTTCCTCGCGGCGATCAGGTTCAGCCCCTGATGCACCGCGGCGCTACCTGTGGCACAGGCATTCTCGACCCGGGTCGCCGGCTTGAAGCGGAAATCGTCGGAGCTCTGGAAGACGAGACTCGCGGTGAAGTCTTGCGGTGAGAAACCGCCGTTGAAATGGCCGAGATAGACCGCATCGACGTCCTTCGGCTCGAAGCCGGCATCGGCGACGGCCTCGGCCGCGACCTTGACGATCATGCTCTCGACATCTTCGTCCTCATGCTTGCCGAACGGCAGATGGGACCAGCCGACGATACATCCGGTCATGAGACTTTCTCCCTGAGTTTCTGCGTCGCGCAAGACGCGGATTTCGATCTCCCTAGCAGAAATCGTCAGACGAGTCCCAGACTACAATGCTGCAGTGCAGGATGGGAGCGGTGACATTCCGGAACTGGCGGCGGTCACTGCGTTTCGACGAAGCGGACGGGCTTGCCGGACGGATCACCGACCAGTTCATCCTCGCGCATCACGAACCGGCCGCGCACCAGCGTGGCCATCACCCAGCCGGTGACTTGCTTGCCGTCGAACGGGGTCCAGCCGCATTTGCTGGCGATCCAGTCGTTGGTAATGGTGCGCTTCGCCTTCAGATCGACAATCGCGAAATCGGCGTCATAGCCGCGCGCGATGCGCCCTTTGCAGGCGATGTTGTAGACCCGCTGCGGGCCGGCGGAGGTGAGTTCGACGAGGCGGCGGAGCGAGAGCCGGCCCTCGTGCACATGATTCAGCATGTTGACCAGCAGTGTCTGCACCCCGGTCATGCCGCTCGGCGTCTGCGGATAGGGCTTCGCCTTCTCCTCCAGGGTGTGCGGCGCATGATCGGAGCCGATGACGTCAACCACGCCTTCCTCGATCGCGCGCCAGAGCGCGGCGCGGTGCCGCTCCTCGCGGACCGGCGGGTTCATCTGCGCGCGGCTGCCGAGTTCCTCGTAGCAGTCCGGTGCAACCAGCGTCAGGTGGTTCGGCGTCACCTCGACCGTGGCCACGTCCTTGTTGGCGGCGAGGATGTCCATCTCCTCCGCCGTCGTCACATGAAGGATATGCACGGGACGGCCTGCGTCTCGGGAAAGCTTCAGGATCCGGTTGGTCGCGCGGACCGCGGTCTCCTCGTCGCGCCAGATATTGTGCACGCGGGGATGGCCTTCCTTCTCGGCAATATGCTTGCGCTCCTCCAGCCGGTACTCGTCCTCGGCATGGACCGCAAAGCGGCGGCGACCGTCGGCGAGAATCTTCGCCAGCGTCTCGTCGTCCTTCGCCAAGAGGTTACCGGTCGAGGAGCCCATGAAGACCTTGATGCCCGGGCAACCCGGCAGGTTTTCGTATTCGTGAAGCTTGCCGACATTCTCCGCCGAGCCGCCGACGAAGAAGGCGAAATCGACCCAGCCGCCCCGCTCGCCCCGCGCGATCTTGTCCGCATGGGTCTCCGGCGTCAGTGTCAGCGGATTGGTGTTCGGCATCTCGAAAATCGCCGTCACCCCGCCTTTCGCCGCCGCCATGGTGCCGTGGGCGATGTCTTCCTTGTGCTCGGCGCCGGGCTCGCGGAAATGCACCTGGGTGTCGATCACACCGGGCAGGATGTGCAGGCCGGTGGCGTCGAACACCTCAGGCGCCAGGTCCGGATCGAAGCTGCCGAGTCCCGCGATCTTGCCATCCTTCACCGCGACATCCATCACCTCGATCGCCCCGGGCGTGGCGACGGTGCCGTTCTTCAGGATCAGATCGTAGTGGGACATGAGGCGGGCCTTTCGGACGGTTCGCGCGCGGAAGTGCTAGCGATACCCTCCAAGGTGCCATGAACACAAGCGCGGGGCGACGCGAACAAGACAAGTGACGAACCACGCACAAGCGGCTACGACATTCTTCGGGGACACTAGGGTCGAATTGCGTTCGGGGGAGATCCATGACGTTTGAGAGCAGCGGGGCCGGCAGTCTCGGGCCGACCGGCGAGAAGGAACTTGCCACGCACAAGCTGAGCTTCGACACCACCGGCGCGGGCGGGCTGATCGGTCTGCATGTCGTGAACCTGATCTTCATGGCGCTGACCCTGATGGTCTACCGCTTCTGGGCCCTGACCCGCGTGCGCCGGGCGGTCTGGCCCCGCATGCGTCTGGATGGCTCGCCGCTCGAATATGCCGGCACCGGACTGGAGATCTTCCTCGGCTTCCTGAAAGTCTTCATCCTGATCCTGCTGCCCTACCTCTTCGCGTCGAACTGGATCAACGCGAACGTGCTGGATCCCCAACTCGGCCTCGATCCGGCCTTCTTCGCGCTCTACCTCCTGCTCGGCATCGGCGCCGTGTTTCTGCTCTCCGCCGCGCGCTTCCTCGCCTACCGCTACCGGGTGAACCGGACCCAGTGGCGCGGGATACGCGGCTCCGTCGGCGGGGCGGCCTATCTCTACGGCGTCCGGGTGCTCGTATGTTATTTCCTGATCCTCATATCGCTGGGTGTTCTGAAACCCTGGGCGGATATCAGGATCCAGCAGTACCGGATCGAGCACACGAAATTCGGCGGCCGCCCGCTTGCTTTCGAGGCGACCGCGCGGGGCCTCTGGCTGCCCTACCTCGTCTTCCTCGCCTTCTACCTCGGGTTCCTTGGCTGCTTCCTGGTTCCCTATCTCACCCTCTTCGGTGAGGTCATTGCCGCATCCCTTTCCGGGAATCCGGACACGACGACCCTCGAGTTGAATACGAAGAATATCAATCACGCCGCCATCGACATTTCGTTCGGTCTTGCGTTTGTCTTCGCGCTCTGCGCCGGGCTCGCCTATCTGAACTATCTGGTCGTGTTCTGGAAAAACGTCGTCGGCAAGATCCGCTTCGGCCGGGCCCGCTTCAGTTTTCAGCCGACCCGCTGGCAGGTTTTCTGCCTCTTCCTTGGCAATGCGCTGATCGTGAACCTGACCTTCTGGCTGCTGCTGCCGATCGCCTGGCTGCGCAAGGGCAAGTTCCTCGCCAGGCATCTCGTGATCCTCGGCGAGCTCGACGAGGACGAACTGGTGCAGGCCGAATTCGATACCGGCACCACCGGCGAGGGCTTCCTCGGCGATTTCGATCTGGCCTAGACGCATGGGATCGCACTTTTTCGACGGCGCCAATCCGAAGCGCCACGATATCGAGCCTGACATCGGCCCCGACGGCATCGCCTTCGAGACAGAACGCGGCGCGCTTGCCTGGCGCTACGGGGACCTGATCCGGCTCTGGGACTACCGGCCGGCGGCGCATCTCGCCTTCACCCACAAGCGGCACCAGGACAGCCGGCTGATCATCGAGGAAACATGGGCCACCGAGTCGATCGGCCGGTATGCACCGCAATTGATCGACCGCGGCAGCGAGCGCTGGCGGCAGACCGGCATCGGCGCAGCAGTCGCCGCTGGTATTCTCGCCCTGATCGCCGGGCTCTACTTCTTCGTGCCGCCGGTAATGGACCGCCTGGCCCGGGCAATGCCCTGGTCGTTCGAGGCCGCCGACCGCCCGGACCTGGACGCGCTCGCGTTCATGATCGGCGAGAGATGCACGGCCGAGCGCCCGAACGAGATCCTGCGCGGCCTCGTCGGGGGCCTGCTGAGGACGGCAGAGTTCCCGCACCCGATCACGGTCGATGTCACCAGCTCGAGAATGGTCAACGCTCTCACCTTCGCCGGCGGACGCATCGTGCTGCTGCGCGGGCTGATCGAGAGGGCGCGAAGCCCGAACGAGTTGGCCGCCGTGATCGGCCACGAAATCGGCCATGTCGTGCATCGCGATCACACCGAGCGTTGGATGCGGCAGAACGCTCTCGGCGCGGTTTCAATCCTGCTCTTCGGCTTCGACGGCACAAGCACGATCGGGCAAACGGTCTTCGAGACCGGACTGTCCCTGTCTTTTTCCAGGGACAGCGAACAGGACGCGGACCGCTACGCCCTGCGCCTGCTCAACCGACTCGATCTGGACCCGTCCGGCGGGGCCGAGTTTTTCGAGCGCATGAAGGCAAAGGGCAACATCTCGAGCCTCCTGCCGGACTACTTCAGCACGCACCCGAACAGCGACGGCCGGGCTGTATTCTTTCGCGAGCAGGGAACGGGGACCCGGCAGGCGCTGACGCCGGAGGACTGGCTGATCCTGAAACGGATCTGCGACAGGACGGACTAGAGCGGCTTGCCCGCCATCTGCTCCTTGAGCATGGCAAGCCGCTCCTTGATATGCGGCATGTGCGGATTGATCTCGAGCGCGGCGGTAAAGGCCTTGATGGCGCCATCCACGCTCTCCAGCTGCTGGTAGATCAGTCCGAGCCCTGAAAGTGCGCCGAAATGGCGGGGTTCGAGGGCCAGCGTGCGTTCGATGTCCCGTACCGAGCCCGCGAAGTCGCCGGTGAAATAGAGCAGGGTCGCGCGCTTGTTCCAGGCCTCGGCGAAATCGGGGGCGACCTCGATCACGATGCTGAACAGCCGGATCGCCTGTTCGAGATGCCCCGCATTCATCAGCAGGAGCCCTTCGTTAAAGCGCATCTCCGCCTCGACATCGGCCCCGTGCTCCGACCAGATGACCCAGATCTCGCGCTCTATATGTCGAGCCTCGGTGTCGGACGGCGCGGCCTTAAGCTCCGCGAAAAGAGGATCCAGACGCGGGTCGGTCTGGTCGGCCGCTGCCGGAGCGGCGGACAGAAAGGCAAGGATCGCGGCAAGAAACAGATTGCGCATGCTTCAATGGTAGCGCATCCGCGAATGACGCCAAGTCCAAGACGATCAAATCTGGTCGAGCACTTCCGGTTTCGGCCCGCCCGTCGCCCAGTCCAGCAGTTCGACAGTGTGAATGACCGGCACCCCGGTTCCGGAGGCGATCTGGGTAATGCAGCCGAGATTCCCCGCCGCGATCACCTCCGGCTTGGTCTTTGCGATATTCGCCAGCTTGCGGTCGCGGAGACGGGTCGCGAGCTTCGGCTGGAGCATGTTGTAGGTCCCTGCGGAGCCACAGCAGAGATGGCCTTCCGGCACATCCGAGACCGCGAAGCCGGCCTTTCTGAGCAGCGCCTGCGGCAGGCTCTTGATCTTCTGCCCGTGCTGCATGGAGCAGGCGGAGTGATACGTCACCCGCATGCCGTCGCCCGCCGCGGTCTCCGGCAGACCGATTTCGGTCAGGATCTCGGTCACGTCCTTGGCCTTGGCGGCGATCCGCGCAGCCTTCTCCGCATAGGCCTTGTCCCCGCGCAGCAAGAAGCCGTAATCCTTTACCGTGGTGCCGCAGCCGGAGGCATTGATCACCACCGCATCGAGACCGCCCTCCTCCGCCTCGAGCGCCTCCCAGGCGTCGATATTGGCCCGGGCGGAGGCCATCGCGCTCTCCTCCTTGCCCATGTGATGGGTCAGCGCGCCGCAACAGCCGGCACTCTTCGGCACCACCACCTCGACCCCGAGCCGGGTCAGCAAGCGGATCGTCGCGTCGTTGATCGAGGGTGCGAGCGCCCGCTGCGCGCAGCCCGCGAGCATTGCCACCCGCATCCTGCGCGCGCCCGATGCGGGGTGCGTGCCCGGCTTGTCCAGCGGGCTCCGGACCGGGAACCGCTCCGGCGCCAGAGACAGCATCGCCTTGATCCGACCGCCGAGCGCGTCGCCAAAGAGGCCCGCGAAGGGCCGTGCCATGGACGCGCCGAGCAGGGCGAAGCGGAAGCGGTTCGGATAGGGCAGCAGGAACGCCAGCAGCGTGCGCAGGCCGCGGTCGAGCAGCGGGCGGCTGTAGGTTTCCTCGATATGGGCGCGAGCATGATCGACCAGATGCATGTAGTTCACGCCGGAGGGGCAGGTCGTCATGCAGGAGAGGCAGGAAAGGCAGCGATCGACATGCCGCACGACCTCGTCATTGGCCGGCTTGTCGTTCTCCAGCATGTCCTTGATCAGGTAGATCCGCCCGCGCGGACTGTCCAGTTCGTCGCCAAGCAGCACGAAGGTCGGGCAGGTCGCGGTACAGAAGCCGCAATGCACGCATTTGCGGAGGATCGACTCGGATTCCTTCACCGCGGGATCGGCAAGCTGGGCGAGGGTGAAATTCGTCTGCATCTCTCGTCGCTCCCTCAGATCCCCGCATACATGCGGCCGGGGTTGAGGATCCGTTTCGGATCGAAACTCTCCTTCACGCGGCGGCTGAGCGCGGCAATCGGCGCGGGCTGCGGCTGAAAGACAGGGACTGCGGCCCGGGCGTCCCTCTCCGCACGCACCAGCGTGGCATGGCCGCCGGCATTCTGAACCGCGGCGCGCACCGTCTCGGCAGAGGCATCGTTCGAGGCGGGAAGCTGGAGCCAGATCAGACCGCCCGCCCAGTCGGAGAACCAGGCCGCCCCCTCCAGACCGGAGAGGTCTGCGGCGACAGCAGCCCCGTCTGCGGGCGGCACGGAGATCCGCCAGACCGGGTGCTGCATCGGCGCGACGAGGTAATGCACGTCGCGCACCTCGAGCCAGAAGCTGAGGCTGTTCATCGTGTGAAGTTCTTCGATGGCACCGAAGGCGGCGAGTTCCTCGCGAAGTTCCGCACAGCGTCGCTCGACGGAAGGACCGAAGCCCTCGATGCGCAACGCCGTCACGGAGGCACCGGCTTCCCTGATGTAGGAGACGGCGGATTTGGCGCTGAGACCGGCCGGCACATGCGCCGCCGCAGAGACCTCGTGTGCGCTGTTCATGGCTACGCTCATGGCTTCGACCGCCCGCTTCGCGTCGAGGCCGATCACGAGGACCGTATAAATCTTCTCCGGTCTGGGCAGCACCTTCACATCGATCCTGGTCAGCGCCGCGAGCGTGCCATAGGAGCCGCAGATCACCTTCGGCAGATCGTAGCCGGTGACGTTCTTCACCACGCGGGCGCCGGATTTGAAGCTCTCGGCCCGGCCGCTCACCGCATCGAAACCGAGCAGATGGTCCCGCGCCGCCCCGGCCTTGATCCGCCGCGGCCCGCCGCTGTTGATCATCAGGGATCCGCCGAGGCTGCCCTCGGACGCGGCACCTCCGAGCAGGGCGGTGAGGTCCATCGGCTCGAAGGCGAGCATCTGGTTGTTCTCGGCAAGCAGTTTCTCGATTTCGACCATCGGGGTGGCGGGGCCGGCGGTGAGCACCAGTTCCGCCGGCTCATAGTCGATCAAGCCCGAGAAAGCTGAGAGATCGAGCACCGTCTCGGCCTGGAACGGACGGCCCAGTGCCCGCTTGCTTCCCCTCGCGATCAGTTCGAGCGGCTCTCCGTTCGCAACCGCCCAGGCAATCGCTTCCTCGACCTGCCGTGCATCATCCGGCTTCAATGTAGACGCCATATCTCTCCACGCTCACGCACAGGCCGTTTCGCCGGCCCTAGTTGGTTGTCTCGCCCTCGGCAGCATCATCGACAGGCCGGCCACGCTTGAGGTCCGGGTGCATGGACTTGCCGAGAATATGCTCGTCCTGGCCGAAGACATGGGCACTGGATCCGACGATCAGCGGATCCGGCCCGCGGACCACCTTCCGGTCCTTATTGTCATAGGGCAGCGACGAGAGAAAGTGCTGCATGCAAGCCAGCCGCGCCCTCTTCTTGTCGTCGGACTTGACGATCGTCCAGGGCGCGTCGGCGGTGTCCGTATAGAAGAACATCGCCTCCTTGGCTTCGGTGTAATCGTCCCACTTGTCGAGTGAGGCCATGTCGATCGGAGACAGTTTCCATTGCTTCAGGGGATCGGTCTGCCTGGCCTTGAAGCGGCGGCGCTGTTCGGCCTGGGTGACAGAAAACCAGTACTTGTAGAGCCGGATACCGGAGCGGGTCAGCATCTGCTCCAGAACAGGGGTCTGGCGCATGAACTCGAGATAGTCGGTCGGGCTGCAGAAGCCCATGACCCGCTCGACGCCGGCACGGTTGTACCAGGATCGGTCGAACAGCACGAGTTCCCCGCCGGTCGGCAGATGCTCGATATAGCGCTGGAAGAACCATTGGTTCTTCTCCCGCTCGCTCGGCTTGTCGAGCGCAACGACATGCGCGCCCCTCGGGTTCAGATGCTCCATGAAGCGCTTGATCGTGCCGCCCTTGCCGGCGGCGTCCCGTCCCTCGAACAGGATGACGACCTTCTGTCCGGTTTCCTGGATCCATCGCTGTGCCTTGAGAAGTTCGGCCTGCAGCTTTGCCTTCTGGCGCTCGTAGACTGCGCGCCTCATTTTCTCCCGATAGGGATATTCCCCGGTCTCGAATATCCGCCGGATCTCTTCGGGCGAATGCCGCATCTCCGCCAGATAGGGCCGCGCCGCCTGAGCCTCGGCATGGACGGGATTGCCGGATTCGGGACTCGGCGCGGGCTTCACTTTCGCGGGCGCCCTGCGTCTCGTCGCGCCATTCGCCTTGACCGCTGCCGTCGCCGGTTTTGCTGGTTCAGTCATTGCTGATCTCCCTTGTCGGCCGCCCCCAGGCGCAGTAGAGATCCTTTTTCCCTGTTCCGGCATTGATGAAGATCAAAAACGGGGGATGTCCGGGAACGGCAGCTGCCCTCCCGAGACGTGCATGCGGCCGAGTTCGGCACAACGATGCAGTTGCGGGAAGACCTTGCCCGGGTTCAGCAGGCCGTCGGGATCGAAGGCGCATTTCACGCGCTGCTGCTGGTTGAGATCGGTTTCGGTGAACATCTCTCCCATCAGATCGCGCTTCTCGATGCCGACCCCGTGCTCGCCGGTCAGCACGCCGCCAAGCTCGACGCAGGCAGTCAGGATATCGGCGCCGAACGCCTCCGCCCGCTCCAGTTCGCCTTCCTGGTTCGCATCGAACAGGATCAGCGGATGCAGGTTGCCGTCCCCGGCATGGAACACGTTGGCGACACGCAGCCGGTGCTTCTTCGACATCTCGCTCATGCGGCTCAGTATCTCGGGCAGCTTCTTGCGCGGGATCGTGCCGTCCATGCAGATATAGTCGGGCGAGATCCGGCCGACCGCCGGGAACGCCGCCTTGCGGCCGGCCCAGAAAGTGTTCCGCTCCTCCTCGTTCTCGCTGATCCGCACCTCGGACGCGCCATTCGCTTCAGCGATCTCCTTGACCCGGCCGATCAGGTAGTCGACCTCGACCTCGGGCCCGTCCAGCTCGACGATCAGCAGCGCACCGGCATCGCGTGGATAACCGGCATGGACAAAATCCTCGGCGGCGTTGATCGCCGGATTGTCCATCATCTCCATGCCGCCCGGGATGATACCGTTCGCGATCACCGCAGCGACGCACGCGCCCGCCTCTTCCGGCGTCGGAAAGCCGACCAGCAGGGCACGTGCCGTCGATGGTTTCCTGAGGATGCGCACCGTGACTTCGGTTACGACGCCGAGCAGCCCCTCGGAACCGGTGATCAGGCCGAGGAAGTCATAGCCGTCGGCTTCCAGATGCTTGCCGCCGAAGCGCAGGATCTCGCCATCCATTGTGACGAACTCGACACCGAGCACATTGTTGGTGGTCAACCCGTATTTCAGGCAGTGCACGCCGCCGGAATTCTCCGCGATGTTGCCGCCGATCGAGCAGGCGATCTGGCTCGAGGGATCGGGCGCGTAATAGAATCCATCGTCCTGCACCGCGTGGGTGATTCCGAGATTGGTCACTCCCGGCTGAGTCACCACGGCGCGATTGTCGTAGTCGATTTCGAGAATGCGGTTGAATTTGCCGAGCCCGAGCAGGACGCCGTCGGCGAGCGGCAGGGCGCCGCCGGAAAGCCCGGTCCCCGCCCCGCGCGGCACGACCTTGACGCCTTGCTGCTTGCAGTAGCGCAGGATCGCGGCGACCTGTTCCGTCGTTTCCGGCAGGACGACGATCATCGGAAGCTGGCGGTAGACCGAGAGCCCGTCGGTCTCGTAGACGCGCATTTCGTCCGAGGCGGTGATCACGCCCTCGCCCGGCACGATGCCGCGCAGTGCGGCGGCGATTTCCTCGCGGCGCTCCATCACCGAACGGTCCGGTTCCGGCATCAGCATGTTGCTCTCCTGCGGTCTTTTCCGGCCACAATAGGGCCGTCGTGTCCGGGGAGCAATCTGGCGCTCAATTTCCGGATGAGAAGATTCAATCCCGCAATATGGAAACCGAAATGCGGACATGAAAAAGGCGGCGGTCCTTGCGGACGGCCGCCTTGATCGGATAAGTCCGGGGCGATCAGCCCTGGCGTGCCTTGAAGCGCGGATTCTGCTTGTTGATCACGTAGGTCCGGCCCTTACGGCGGATGACGCGACAATTGCGGTCCCGCTTCTTCAGCGTCTTGATCGAATTCGCGATTTTCATGACACGAGTCCAAAAAATCCTGTCGGGAGAACCTTCCGGCCCTCGGGAAGCGCGGAACATATGGTGGCGGATGGAGGATGTCAACGCCTGATCCCGGAAAAATCCCGGCTTTTTTCAGGCCGTGCGCCCGGCGCCCGAAGATCAGGCTTTGACCGGCTTCAGCGCGAAATAACGATGCAGTTTCACCTCGCCCGCTTCCAGCAGGGCTGCGAGCCGGGCCCAACGCTCCACCTCCCCCATGAGGATGGGGAGCTGGTTCTTGGAGGCCTTTATCTTTCCCTCTTGGTAGCGGTCGATAAAGCTCTGGAAAGCCCGCGTCATGTAGACGTGGTATTCCTTGCTGATATCCTCGGACACACGGACGTCGAGCCCGAGGGCCTCGATTTCGTTTTCATAGCGCTCGACACTCCAGAGATGGATGGGGAACGGGTCCGTCTCGATCCATTTCTTGAGTGACGGCGACGGCTCCTTGTCGGAAGCGAGCATGAAATCGGTGAGCGATAGCTGGCCGTACATCCTCATCGCCCGCTTGATTGTCCGCAGCATCCGGGTCTTGTCCTCGGTGCGGAACAGAAACTCGCGGGTGAGGATGCAATCGAAGCTGTTCGCCTTCAGCGCAATCTTCGCGGGATCGAATTCCTGCAGTTTGATCTTCGAGCGCACTTCGGACATGTCGATGTTGCGCTGGGAAATCTCAGCGAGTTCGGGAACATTCTCGAGGAGCGTCGCGTAGCAGCCGAACTGACTCGAAACGGCAATGGTGCCTCCCCCCATGCCGCTGCTGATATCGAGCAAGTTCATCTGGTTATCGAGCGCGAACGGTTTGGCGAGGGTCAGGACATGCTGCGGGCCGCCCGGCATGTTGAAGCCCTTGCCCCAGATCGTCTCGATCATCTCGATCGCTTTCGGGTGCCAGGGACCGAGGACCTCTTCCTCGACGACTTCCTCTTCTTCCGGCTCGTAGTCGACCTGGAATTTCGGCTCCTCGACGGACAACGCGCGCAAGAGCACGTACCATGCGCGTCGCACATGCCGAACAATGCGTTTCCCTTGCGTCACTGCGGCCAAAAGGTCCCCCACCAGGAAGTATCAAGGCGTCTTTACAGTCTCTTATAAGCCCTGAGTTTTTAACAACCTATTGAGACCAAGGCGAGCCGGTCCAATTTTACATACATATTTGCTCCCCACTGCCGAACCCTAACTAATATATAGAAAGACTTCGGCATAGGACTTTTGCATCCGACTGGTCGGAGGCCGGAGCATGACATCAAGCTCGGCGATTGACGTCCCGCACGGTTGCCCGTTTATTCTCCGCTGCCGATTTCCCCGATAGCGGACAGAAAGAATGACATCCGAATTCCAAGAGACTTACCGCGGCGATGTGAAAGCCTGGGAATGCGACGTGGTCGAGCATTTCACCGTGGCCTACTACTACGAGAAATTCGAGGCTGCCGCGTGGCGCTACCTGCGTGAAAACGGTCTCGATCCGCGCGCGGCGCGAACGACCGATTGCTACACGCGCTATCACGCCGAACTTAGAAAAGGCGATCTGTTCCATATAGAGACCGGCATCATCGACACCGGATTGAGGCCGGTAATCGCGCACCGGCTGTTCAATTCCGATACCGGCGCCCTCTGCACCACCATGGAGCAGACCCTGGACGGCGCGCCCCTCAAGGGTTCGCCCGCAGAATGGGATGGTCCGGCGAAAGAAGAGCGGGCGCCCGCGCCAAAGTCGGCAAAATGGATCCGCGCCGGCACGGACGTGGTGCGGCCGAGCGACCTCGACTGGACCGGAAAACTCGGTCTCGGCGGCTTGATCCACCAGTTCTCCGGCTCCGGCTTCCACGCCCTTGCGACGATCGGCATGAGCCCGAGCTATCTCAGGGAAAACCGGCGGGGCTTCTCGACCTTCGAGTTCCAGATCGAGATGGATCACTGGCCGGAAAGCGGCGACCTCGTCCATGTCGAGAGCACGGTCGCGCATGTCGGTTCGTCCTCGATCCGCATGGTGCACCGGCTGCTCGACACCACCCGCGGCAAACAGCTCGCGGAACTGAGCCAGTTCGGCGTGCACCTCGATCTCGACGCGCGCAAGCCGACCCGTCTGCCCGAGGACATCCTCGAGCGGGCGCGGGCCCTGCTCGGCAACTGAGCGTTCAGTCTTTCAGAAAGGCCGCGTCGGCCCTCACTTCGATGAGGGTCGGCCCGGATGAGGCAAAGGCCTCGGACAGCGCCCGGGAGAGTTCCTCGGCACTGTCCGGCGCGGCATATCCACAGCGGTAGCCCTTCGCCAGCGCCGAGAAATCCGGCACCAGCAGATCGGTCCCGAGCGGCTGGACGCCGGCCTCTATCATGGAGTCCCGGATCTCCCCGTAGCCGCCATTGTTCCAGATCAGAACCGGCAACGGCAGGCCGAGTTCGGCGGCGACGATCAGTTCCTCCGCCGTGAACAGCAATCCGCCGTCTCCGGCGATGGCCATCGCCGGACGCTCCGGAGCTCCGAGTTTCGCACCGATCGCGGTCGGCACACCGGTGCCGAGCGTCCCGAAACCGTTGGGGAAATGCCAGCCGTTCGGATGCTCGATCCGGAAATAGGAGGCACCGGTATAGGCCACCTGGGTCGAATCGAGGGAGATGAAGCAGTCCTTCGGAAGATATTCCATCAGCAAATCGAGCAGACGGCAGCGGTTCGAGGTTCCCGGTGTGTCGCTTGCATTCCGGACCTCCGGCCAGAGCGCCGCGGCGAGCGCGGTTCCCTGCGCGGGCTCGGCCCGCTCGATCGCTCCGCAGAGCGCGGAAAGGGTCAACGCGGCGTCGCCGAGAACGGCCAGGTCCGGCCGGAAGCTGCGTACGAGCTGGCCGGGATCGATGTCCACCCGGATGAGGTTCGCTCCCAGACGCAGATCGGGAGCCGGGGTCCAGAACGATGTCTCGGCAAGTTCACTGCCGACCGCGAGCACCACATCGGCAGCGGCGAGCGCCCGTTGGGTGGCGGCCTGTTCCAGGGAGGAACCGGCACTCTGCGGGTGCGTTTCGGGAATAACGCCCTTGGCCGCATTCGTGGTGACGACGAGCGCGCCCAATTTTTCCGCGAGTGCCAGAGCCTGCCGGCCCGCCCATTTGGCCCCGCCGCCGAGCAACAGCACCGGACGCGATGCTTCGCTCAGCAGCACCGCCGCGCGGCGGACCGCTTCCGGATGCGGCGCCGGTTTCGGCGTCCTCGGCCAGGCCGCGTCCTCGGCCCGGCACGACTTCCCGAACAGATCACGCGGCACCTCGAGCCCGACCGGTCGCGGACGCCCGCTATCGAACACGGCATAGGCCTGCGCAAAAACCTCCGGCAGGTTCTCCGGCGTCCTCAGAACATGATTGAAGGCCGTCACGGTACGCGCCGCGTCGTGCTGGTTCGGCATCTCGTGCAGAAAGCCCTGCCCCATCGCCAGCTCGTGACTCTGGTTGCTCGCGGCGACGACCAGCATAGGCACGGAATCCGAGTAGGCCTGCCCGATCGCCGTTGCCGCGTTCAGCAGCCCCGGCCCGGTGATGACGGAAATCGCGGCGGGGCGTCCGGTCGCAAGGCCGTAGCCATAGGCCATGAGCCCGGCGCCCTGTTCGTGCCGCGGCGTCACATGCCGCACGCCGCTTGCGGTCAGTGCCCGGTAGAACTCGACCGTATGCACACCCGGGATTCCGAAAATCGTGTCGATCCCGTAGCTCTCCATAAGCCCGACGATCACGTCGGCGCAGCTTTTCCCGGACATTCCGCCCCCGTCAGATGATTCGATTGGCGCCGCGCCGGGCCTGAACCCGTGCCGAGCCAGACACTTCACGCGACCCTATCCGCCGGGCTATCGTCGGCAAAACAACAATTTCTTATCTCCGGATAAGCCGACGCCGAGGGAGTGACCGCATGACCACCGACATCCGCCAAGCCCGCATCGATCTTGCCTGTTCCCTGCGCTGGGCGGCCCGTTACGGCCTGAACGAGGGCGTCGACAATCATTTTTCCCTCGCCCTGCCCGACGAAGACGGGGTGATGCGCGGCAACCGCTTCCTGATCAATCCGTTCGGCTGGCACTGGTCGGAGGTCACCGCCTCCTCGATGGTGCTCTGCGACGGCGAGGGCAACATCCTGGAAGGCGAGGAAACCGTCGAGGACACCGCCTTCTTCATTCACAGCGAGATGCACAAGGCGGTGCCGAGCGCGGTCTGCATCATGCACACGCATCAGCCCTATGCCACCGCCCTCACCCTGCTTGAGGGTGGGCGGCTCGAGATGTGCGAGCAGAACGCCTTGGCGTTCGACGGCCGGATCGCCTACGACGACGAGTATGGCGGCCTCGCCCTCGACGAGAACGAGGGCAAGCGCATGGCGAGCAAAATCGGCAACAAGTCGGTGCTCTTCCTCGCCTGCCACGGCGTGATCACGACCGGCCCGACGGTGCAGGACACCTTCAACGATCTTTACTATCTCGAACGCGCGGCGAAATTCCAGGTGCTGGCGAAATCGACCGGCCAGAAACTGCGCTCAATCCCGGAAGAGACCCGCGCCCATACCCGCCAGCAGGCCTCGACCGAGAATGCCCGCGTCGCCGACCGCCATTTCAAGGCGCTCCGCCGCATGCTCGAAAAGGAAGAGCCCGAGTTCCTGAACTGAGGCAACCCTTTCTGAGTACAGGCTTATTTAGAAAACAAAATTCGATTTACCCTCTTTCGTTGCATATCGAATGGTGGCACCATTCCTGCTCCTCTTGAGCCGCAAGGCTCATCGGCACGGAGCCGGGAACGATGGACGGGCACGGGAAAATCGGGGGGAATCGGGCCACACCGTTGATTGCGGGCCCGCCGCCTTACCTTGAGGCACTTGAGAAGAGCGCGGGATTGCGCAGCTTCTACACCGCTTCAAATGGCTGCGGCGCGCTTCTCGATACAATCGCCGAATGCGTGACCGATCACCGGATTTCGCTGCTGTCGATCGACATTTTCGACACGGCGCTCCTGCGTAGACAAAGATCGGAACTGGCCCGGTTCAGGACCGCCGCCGCGCGCTTCCACCGGATCGTCTCCGAAACGGAGGGCGATCCGGGTTTCTCCGCCATCGACGCATTTCTCGCACGCATTGCAGCGGCAAGAGCCGCCTACGGGATGAACAGGCCTCATATGGAGGGCGGGGACCCGACATTCGCTGAAATCGCGAAGACCGTGTGCGCCCTGCTTCAACGTCCCGACCTTGAGAAGGCCTATATCGAGAACGAACTCGCCTCGGAAATCGCCGACGTGCAGGTCAACCCGCTGCTTGGGGCACTCCGGCGCCGTTTCCCGACCTTGCGAACGGTTTTTCTGACGGACACCTACCTCGAAGGTCATCGCGTTCGCCGGATCTTCAGTGCGACCCGCCGAACAGGCGGACGGCCGAAGATCCTGTCATCGGCGGACGGTTTCGGAAGTAAGGCGGCCGGCAC
Source organism: Nisaea sp. (assembly GCF_965216895.1). Lineage (GTDB taxonomy): Bacteria > Pseudomonadota > Alphaproteobacteria > Thalassobaculales > Thalassobaculaceae > Nisaea. Next base: position 4,009,642 of record NZ_OZ244205.1, on the reverse strand, counting down.
CCTCTTCGCGCATGCCGAACAGACCTTCCGTGTCCCCCCGGAGCGCGCGCTTCACATCGGCGACAATCTCGAGAGCGACTATCTCAGTCCGAAACGCCGTGGCTGGCAGGCGCTGCACGTTCCCCTGCCCCCGGCGGAACTGGCTGCCCGCCGCAACAGCTTCGAGGAGATCTCCCGCGGAGGCCGCGGCCTGCCGGCCGGTTTTCGCCGGGATATCGCTTTCGTGCCATGAGAAAACGCCGGATCACCTCTGCGGAGTTGCGGGCTCTCGGGCACCGCCTGCTCGGCCCGCCCGTCAACCTCTATCTCGCGAAGCTGCATGCGCATCTGTCCCAGACGGATCCCGCCGCAGACCGGATCCTCTTCGCGATGCGGGCCGGCCTGCGACTGAAATCGCTCTATGAAAACTGGCTCCGGCGACGAGGCGCCGCAGTGCCCAAGCACGCGCACCTGTTCCGCTCCTCGCGCCTGATGGCGATCAAGGCCGCCTCCGGGGTAGATCCGGCGGCGGCGATGACAGTTCTCGGCTCGGAACTCGACGGCGAATCCCTGGACACGATCGTCCGCGCCGTGCTCCGCGCCGAACACCCGGCCAGTGCCGGGTCCGCCATTCCCTGCGTTCCGTCGCAGCCGCTGCACGAGTTCCTCAAATCGGACACGCCGGTTGCCGAGAGGATGCGCCGCCATCTCCGCCAGCAGGCGCGGATCTTTGGAGACTATGTCGAGACCATTGCCGGATCGGCCGACCGTCTGATTCTCGTCGATACCGGCTGGCGCGGCACCCAGCAACTGCTGCTTGAGCAGACCTTCACCGACCGGGTCTGGCACGGACTTTATTTCGGCTGCATCGGCCGCGCTGAAATTCTCGGCAGGCGCGCCGCCGCGATGACGGGCCTGATCTTCGACAATCCGTATCCGGGGCCCGGAGATCCGTCATCGATCTTCGCCGGGCATCGGCATCTGATCGAGAGTCTGTTCGAACCCAACCTCCCGTCTGTCGAACGCGTCGACAATGCAGACATCAAGACCGTCCGCGACGGCATGCACAACCGGATCAGTGAAGGCCGGCTCGCGGATCCGGTCTATGACGGCGTCGCCGAATATATCCGCGATCATGCTTGCGACGGCCTATCGGATATCAGCGACGCTTTCGAGAAATCCCTGACAAAGCTGTCGCGGATGATCGCGTTCCCCGACCGGAGCTCCGCCTCGCTGCTCGCCCACAAACCGCGATCGCTCGACCTCGGACGGGCGGGATCCGTCGCGGTCCTGCTACCGGCGAAGAACCGGCATCCCGGCGACAGCGCGGCGCAACGGGTTGCAGACGCGCTCTGGCCCGCCGGTCAGGCTGCCCTGGAATTCTCCGGCACGCGCCTGGAGCGCGCGCAGAAATGCCTGCTGCACGGCAAAGGTGCGCCGACAGTAAAGGACCGGGAGCCCTCCGTTGCCATCGTGACACGAACCAAGGACCGCCCGCTGCTGTTGGCGCGGGCTGCGCGCAGCGTTGCGTCACAAAGCTACCGGAACTACCACTGGATCGTCGTCAATGACGGCGGCGACCCCGATCCGGTGCGGGAAATCCTTGGGCATGCCGCCATCGATCCGGCCCGGATCCGTTTCTGCTCCTTCGAGGAAAGCCAGGGCATGGAGGCCGCCTCCAACGCCGGCATCCGCGCCAGCCGCTCGGATCTGATCGTCATTCATGACGACGACGACAGCTGGGAGTGCGATTTCCTTGCCGATGCCGTCGCCTTTCTCTCTGAACACGAAGATCTATATGCCGGCGTCGTCACGCACAGCACCTATATCGCCGAGGAGATCGGGGACGGCCGGGTGCGGGAACAGGAGCGCCGTCCGTTCAACGGCTGGCTCGCGAGCATCCAGCTCGCCGAAATGGCAGTCGCCAACCTGTTTCCGCCGATCGCCTTTCTCTTCCGGCGCACCCTGTGGGAAAAACTCGGCGGCTATGACGAGAGTCTGCCGGTGCTCGGCGACTGGGATTTCAATCTGCGCTTTCTGATGGAGGCCGATATCGGCGTGCTGGCGAAGCCTCTCGCCAACTATCACCACCGCTCGGATACCACTGCGGGGGACAGCTACGCGAACTCCGACATCGCTGCGCGCAACCCGCATATCGCCTTCAATGCCGTCATCCGGAACCGCTATCTCCGGGCCGCGGAAAACAATCCGAAATACCGGACGCTCGCGACCCTCATGGGACAGGCCTATGCGCATGAGGACACAAGAGCCCGGATCGACCGGATGGCCGGCGTTCCGGAGGCCGCGACGCCCCGCTCGGGCGAAGCCGCCGCGCGGGGAACCGATCTCAAAGACCTGCGGCGCGAGCTCAATCACCGCTGGACGCTGCTGCACATGGTCGTCTCCGAGCTGATCGCCTCGCGCGGGCTGCAGATCGGCGTCGAGGAGATGATCCGCCAGCTCTCCGGCCTCGCGGACGAGTATGCACGGACCACCGACATCCGCTGCCCGGACAATGCCGGGACGCGGGGAAGCACGCGGATCAGAAAGGCGTGGCCCGCGACCGTCGGCAAAGATCGCGGCGCGTGGACAGCAAGACCAGGGGCACAGCATTTCGCGGCGCCTCGAGGGGCTCACAGGCAATGAAAGCCGGCAACGAACCGGCAATGCATTGGGGGATGGACAAATGGCATCGCTGCCGGGCGGCTTTGACCCAGTACTGAACAGCAATATCGACGCGGACCAGAGCACGCTCATCCGGGACTTCCTGGACAATATCGGCGTCGCGGAACGCTCCATCGAGAGCTTCGAGGCTCCGGCTTCGGACATCGACGCGGGGAACAATGGCCTGACCCCGTTCCTGCTTCCGGACACCATGCCCTTCGCGACCGCGAATGTTACCGGCGGGCAGCAGGTCTCGATCCTGCTCAATCCAGATGCGACCGAGGGCTCGGTCCTGATCATCCAGGGTGAAGGCAACGCGCGAATCCGGGGCGGCGGGGGAAGCGACAAGATCCAGGGCGGCAGCGGCGACGATACAGTGACAGGCGGGGTGGGGGACGATCTGCTGCGCGGAGGCGGCGGCAACGACTCGATCTTCGGCGGCACCCACGACGACGTCATCTACGGCAATATCGGCGACGACACCATCGCTTCGGACGACGGCGCCGACAGTTTCTTCGGCGGCCAGGGCAACGACGAGATCGCCGGCGGTGCGGGTGACGACATGCTGATGGGCAACCGCGACTCGGATGTGGCCTATGGCAATATCGGCTCCGATGTCGTCTACGGGAACCAGCAGGACGACACGCTCTTCGGCGGGGCCGGCAACGACACGCTCTATGGCGGCCAAGACGCAGATGTCCTTGAGGGCGGCAAAGACGATGACGCGCTCCACGGCAATCTCGGCGGTGATCAGTTCGTCTTCCGTAACGACAGTGGGGTGGACGTGATCTACGATTTCGTCGGAGGTACGGACAGAATCCTCGTCACCGCGAACATAAACGGGCTCGCTGTGACGGAGGCGGCGGATCTCGCCCTGCGCATCTCCAGCGATGCAACCGGAAATGCCGTGATCGACCTCGGAAACGGCAATGTCGTCACCATAGACGGTCTGAGCGCAACGGACCTGGTCCGCGATATTTCCTCCTACATCACGGTAACCTGACAGATGCGCATCGAGAGCAGCGGCGACGCGCCCGGACATGCATGGGACTGCAGGTCGATCCTTGCGAAATGTGCGCCCGGGCTCACGCTCGCCCTGGCGCTCAGCTTCGCCATCTCGCTCACCATGTTCATCCCGCCGCTCTACATGCTGAAGCTGTTCTCCGGCGTGACGACGAGCGGGAGCGTCGCGACCGTCGCCGGCCTGTCCGTTCTCGCCTTCGGCGCCGTTCTGCTGTTCTGCGTGCTCGACTATCTCAGGAGCTGCATCTACCAGCGTCTCTCGGCATGGCTCGCAGTCAGGCTCGGCGACCATGCGCTGGAGCCAATCGCGACCCGGTCCCTCGGCGGACGCGCCGATCCGGCGGAACTGCTCAAGGATATCGCGCAGTTGCGCGACTTCATCGCCGGCGGCGCGCTCACAGCAGGTCTCGACCTTGTCTGGGCGCCGATGTTCTTCTTCGCGCTTTTCCTTCTTCATCCCTATTTCGGTTGGCTCGGACTCGCTGCCGGTGCGGCCCTGCTGCTGCTGGCGGCCGCGAACGATCTGCTGACCCGGCAGCCGGCGCGGGAGAGCGGAGAGCGGGCCGCGGCGGCCTACCGAGAAATCGGCAATGCGCTCCGGTACGGGGAATCCCTGGAGGCAATGGGTATGCTGCGCCGCCTCGCCAGACGCTGGCACCGGCAAAACGCCGCCATGATCGCGGCGGCGATGCAGGGCACGCACCGGCATGCGATTTCGACCAGTATCGCCAAGGGCATGCGCATGAGTCTGCAACTGGCGGTATTCGGCGGCGGGATGCTGCTGGTCATCGAGCAGTCGGCCGGCATCGGGTCCCTGCTTGCGGCATCCATCATCCTGGTCCGCGCTCTCGCCCCGCTGGAACAGATTCTGGACCGCTGGCGGCAGTGGATCGCCGCCGCATCCGCCCTGCGCCGTCTGACCGCCGCATTCGAGGCGCCGCCGCGGATGGAACGGACGTCCGTTTCCCTGCCGAAGCCCCGCGAAGCGCTCGATCTCGAGAGGGTGTTCTTCGTTCCTCCGGGCGCCAATCACCCCGTGGTTCGGGGCGTTTCGCTGCATCTGGAGTTCGGCAGGTTCGTCTGCATCGCAGGGGCGGCCGCGGCCGGAAAGACGACCCTGCTCCAGCTCATCGCCGGCCTCTGGCAGCCGACGGCCGGCGCGGTGACGGTCGACGGTCACGACACGCACAGCTGGAACCGGGAGGAATTCGGCCGCCACATCGGCTATCTGCCGCAATCGCTCGAACTCTTCGGCCCGACCGTGCGCAGCGCCATCGCCAGACTTGCGGAAGACTCGCCGGATGCCGTCATCAAGGCGGCGAAGCTTGCGGGCATCCACAAGACGATCGGCCGCCTGCCCAAGGGCTACGACACCGAACTCGCGACCTGCGGCGCGCTGCTCAGCGGCGGCCAGCGCCAGCAGCTCGCCATCGCCCGCGCCTTCTATGGCGATCCCGCGCTGATCCTGCTCGACGAACCTGATGCCAGTCTCGACCGGACGGCGCTCCGCTCGCTGACCGCGACGCTGAGATGGCTGGCGGACCGCGGACGCCTCGTGGTCGCGACAAGCCATCGGATGGAGATGCTGGAAGCCGCTGACCAGGTGGCGCTGCTCGACCAGGGGGCGGTTGCGAGGGTTGTGGCACCGCGCGCCACGCCGGCATCGCTGGCGGCGGCGACAGAGGGGACACCGGTCGCGGCAGCACCTCCATGACCCCGCTACCCGCAACCGGCGACGCTACGGGCCCGCGGATCGGGCCCATCGCGCTCTGGGCGCTGGCGGCGGTCGCTCTCTTCCTGCTAGGTGCTCTGTCCTGGAGCCGGCTGGTCCCGATCAATGCCGCGGTCCTCGCGGACGGACGGGTCGTGGTGCAGTCCTACCGCAAGCAGATCCAGACCCGCGAAGGCGGACGCATCGCGCATATCCTTGTTTCCGAAGGCGAGAACGTCACGGCGGGACAGCCCCTGCTCAGGCTCGATCCGGCCCAGGCATGGAGCGAACACGACATCATCCGCGACCGGCTGCTGCAGTCCCTCGGGCGCCGGGCGCGTCTCACCGCCAGCCTGCGCGGTGCCGAGACCCCGGACTGGCCGGAAGACCTGTCCGCCGCGGGCGCAGCGCCGGAAGGCGCCCGCGTCATTGAAATCGAAGCGACCCTCTTCGCCGCTTCGGAGCGCGAGCGCGCCGGCAAGGAACGGGTGCTGGAGCGCAGGATCGCCGAGCTTCGCGAAGAAGCCGGTTCTCTGGTCGAGGAACTGCATTCCGTCGACCGGCAATTGCCGATGATCGAAGAGGAAACCGCGGACGTCGAGACCCTGCTTGGCAAAGGGCTGGAGCGAAAACCGCGGCTGCTCGCCCTGAAGCGCGCGCGAGAGAGCCTGATCGGCGAGCGCAACGCCCTGCGCCGCCGGATCGCGCAGGCCAAGGAAAATCTCGCCGCCGCCGAGCTCAATCTCGACGCCTTCCGCCATCAGTGGCAGAGCGGTCAGGCCGAGGCCCTTACGGAGGCCTCGAACGAGATCGCCATCCTGCGCCAGCAACTGAAGGGCGCGCGGGACCAGCTGCGCAACACCGAGCTTCGTGCACCCGTCGCGGGCGAAGTGGTCGATCTTGCCTTCCACACCATCGGTGGCGTGGTCGCACCGGGCGAGACGGTTCTCAGCATTGTGCCGCGCGCGGACGAACTGGTGGTCGATGCCCGGGTGCGGGCCGGAGACATTGCCTCCGTCTTTCGCGGCCAGCTCGCCGAGATCCGCATCGGCGCATTCCGCTGGCGCGACCGCCCTCCGCTGCCCGCGCGCGTCATACGGGTCTCTGCGGATCTGCTGCAGGATCCGGCCACCAGGCAGCAGCATTACGAAATCCGGCTTCGATTCGACGGCGCCGGCCCAAGAGAGGATCTCAAGGTCGGCATGTCGGCCGTCGTCGCGCTCCTGACCGAGGGACGGACGGCCGCAGACTATGTCCTTGGACCGGTGACCCAGCAGCTCTTTCGCGGCTTCCGCGAACCCTGACGGGCACGCCGCAATATTCGGCATTCCCTCTCCGCAACGGCGGAACAAGCTTCTATGCTGACAGGAGGGAGAGATGCGATGACCAAGGAAATCGTGATCCTGCAATCCCGGCTCCAGCTGGTCGACCCGCAGGACTGCACCGACAATTCCGATACTCTGGCACTGCTTGAAGCGCTGTTCGATGCGCTGATCCGGAGAGCTCCGGACGGCCGGTACATCCCGGCGCTTGCAGAAAGCTGGGAGCTCTCCGAGGACGCACGGCAGTGGCGGTTCCGGCTCCGGCCGGGCCTCCGCTTTCACGACGGCAGCCCACTGGATGCCGAGGCCATGCGCTTCTCCATCACGCGCATGCAGCGGCCGGAGATCGGCGCCACGCTCGGGGCGCCGGCAGTCTGGGGGCAGTATCTCGGGGGCGCGACGATCGCCGCCCCGGACCCGATGACCCTGACTATCGAGACCAGGGAGCCCTGCGCCGACCTTCTCGACGTGCTGATCTCCGGTTATGCACTCCCGCCGCATCTCGCGGACGAAGCCGGTTTCCTCGACCATCCGGTCGGTAGCGGCGCCTATCGTTTCGAGAGCGGGACCGGCGGAAATGAGATCCGGATGGTTACGAACCCGGACTGGCGGGGTGGTGCCCTGCCGGAACGGCGGCTGATCTGGCGGCAGGTTCCGCATGCGGCGGATCGGGCGCGTGCACTCGAACTGGGAGAAGCGCAGGTGGCTACCCGGCTCTCGCCGCCGGACGCGGCCGCAATCGTCGGCGACGTCACCTGTCACGACTATATCGATCCGACCTCGATCATCTATCTGCTGAATGCCGCGCGCGGTCCGTTCGCGGATCCGACGGTCAGACGCGCGGTCAATCTCGCCGTCGACCGGAGAGCCTTGATCGCCGAAGTGCTCGGCGGCGCGGGCAGTCCGCTCGGCGGGTTCGTCAGCCGCTTTCATGCCGGCGCTGCACCGGAACCGGAAGATATCGCGCCCGATCGGGAAACCGCGGCAAAGCTGCTGAAGGATGCCGGGTACGGTGACGGCCTCGCCATCGAAATCGATTGCCCGACTCGCCTTCCGGACGAGGCGCAGGCGCTCACGGCCGCACTCGCGCGCCAGCTGGCAGAGGTCGGGGTCTCGGTGACCGTTCACGAGGTCGCGGACCGGGTCGCCTATGCCGAGCAGGTCAGGGACAAGAAGATCCATGACATGTGCGTCTTCGATTCCAGCCCGATGAGCACCTTCCGGGTGCTCTACGAGAAGATCGACAGTCGGGTCCGCGGCTCCTGGTGGGAGGGCTACCGGAACGAAGCGGTGGAGGCATTGCTGGACCGGTCGCGGTCAACGGTCGATCCCGCCGCCCGCGAGGCCCTGCACAGGCAAAGCTACGCGGCCCTGCGCAAGGACCCGCCCTGGCTCACGCTCTATCATCACACATTCACGGCCGCCCTTGCCGGCACCCATCCGGACTGGCGGATGCGCGCCGACGGGGTACTGGACGTAACGACCCTGCCGTAATGCGCCCGGTCAGGCGTGTCAGGCGTTCCCCGTGAGGTAGTCCATCGCCGCCTGGGCGCCGCCCTTGGTGTGCGGCACGCCCGCGACCGCGAGGCCCATCTCGACGCCGGAGAGGGTTCCCATCAGCATCAGGTCGTTGAAGTAACCGAGATGGCCGATTCGGAAGACCCGTCCCTTCACCTTGCCGAGACCGGAGCCCAGCGACATGTCGAACTTGTCGAGCACCACCTCGCGATACTTGTCCGCGTCATGTCCCTCCGGCATGACGACGGCGGTCAGCACCGGGCTATGCTCCTCGGCATTCTGGCAGAGCACCTCCAGTCCCCAGGTCTTGACCGCGCGGCGGGTCGCTTCGGACCAGCGCTCGTGGCGCGCGAAGACGTTGTCCAGCCCCTCCTCCATGATCATGTCGCAGGCTTCTTTCAGGCCATAGAGCAGGTTAGTGGCGGGCGTATAGGGGAACCAGCCGTCCCGGTTCATTCCGACCTGGTGGTTCCAGTCCCAGTAGGAGCGGTTGATGCCGCCACTCTCCGCCGCCTTCATTGCCTTGGGTCCGACCGCGTTGAAGCCGAGCCCCGGCGGCAGCATCAGGCCCTTCTGCGAGCCGCTGATGGTTACGTCCACGCCCCATTCGTCGTGCCGGTAGTCGGCCGACGCCAGGCCGGAGATGGTGTCGACCAGAAAGAGCGCCGGATGGTTCGCCGCATCGATCGCCTTGCGCACGGCGGCGATGTTCGAGGTGACCCCGGTCGAGGTCTCGTTATGGACAACACATACCGCCTTGATCTCGTGGCTCTTGTCCTCGACCAGCTTCGCCTCGATGGCGGCCGCATCGACGCCGTGGCGCCAGTCGCCAGTGATCAGTTCCGGAACCAGGCCGATCCGGGTCGCGAGTTCGCACCAGAGCGTGGAGAACTGACCGGTCTCGAACATCAGCACCTTGTCGCCGGGCGTGAGCGTGTTGACCAGAGCCGCTTCCCACGCGCCGGTGCCCGAGGAGGGGAAGATCACCACCGGGCTTTCGGTCTTGAAGATCGGCTTCACCTTGGCCAGCACCTCTTTCGCCAGCGCCTGGAAGTCCGGACCGCGATGATCGATGGTCGGCTGCTCGATGGCGCGCAGGATCCGGCCGGGGACATGGCTCGGACCCGGAATCTGCAGGAAATGGGGGCCGGACTTGTAGGTCATTCGAATTCTCCCTCAATCGGACTCACGCCAGTGCGCGGTCCAGGATGGTGGCGACATGCACCGCCTCGCGGGCGGCACCGTCCTTGATCTGGTGGCGGCAGGAGGTGCCGTCGGCGACGAGTACGGTCTCGCCGTCGGCGGCGCGCACGGCGGGAAGCAGATCACGCTCCGCCATCGCCATGGAGACCTCCTGGTTCTTCTTCTCGTAGCCGAAGGCGCCGGCCATGCCGCAGCAGCTCGACTGGATCACCTCGACCTCCATCTCCGGCACGAGGCGCAGCGCGCTCTCCACCGCGCCCATGGCGGCGAAGGCCTTCTGGTGGCAATGGCCATGCACCAGCGCCTTCTTTGCGACCGGCTTGAAGCTGGCGGCGATGTTGCCGGCTTGCCGCTCGCGGGCGATGAATTCCTCGAACAGCAGCGCGTGCTCGGCGACGAGATCGGTCTCGGCGCCCGGCAGCATGGCCTTGAATTCGTCCCGCAGGGTAAAGAGGCAGGACGGTTCCAGTCCGACCACCGGAATGCCGCGGCGGACATAAGGCAGATAGGCCGCGATCATCCGGCGGGCCTCCGCCTTCGCCTCGTCGACGAGGCCCGAGGCGAGAAAGGTGCGCCCGCAGCAGAGATGACGCCCGCCCTCCGAGCGCGGATCGACGACGTGGACCCGGTAGCCCAGGCGCTGAAGCACGCGCAGCGCAGCGCGCAGGTTCTCCGGTTCGAAATAGGTGCTGAAGGTATCGTTCAGCAGCACCACATCGCGCCCCTCGCCTTCGTCCGGATCGGCGTCCTCCGTTTCGGCGCCGGAAAACGGCGAGTCGCTCCAGACCGGCAGACTGCGTTTCGCGCTGAAGCCGAGCAGCCATTCGGACAGGCCCTTCAGACCCGGCAGCACGTCACGTGCATTGGCCAGATAGGAAAACCGCGAGGCTGCCTCCGCATAGCGCGGCAGGTAGGAGATCAAGCGGTCCTTCAGGCCTAAACCATGCTTCTTTGTAAAGTGATGCAGGAACTCCACCTTCATCCGCGCCATGTCGACGCCGGTCGGGCATTCCCGCTTGCAGCCTTTGCAGGAGACACAGAGTTCCATCGTCTCCTTCATCTCTTCCGAAACAAGCGCCTCTGGGCCAAGCTGCCCGGAGAGCGCGAGGCGCAGAGTGTTGGCACGGCCGCGGGTCAGGTCTTTCTCGTTCCCCGTCGCGCGGAAGCTCGGGCACATCACGCCAGCATCGCGCTTGCGGCAGGCGCCGTTGTTGTTGCACATCTCGACCGCACCGGAGAACCCGCCCCATTCGGACCAGTCGAGCGCCGTGTCGAGCTTGATCGGCGCGTAACCTGGCTTGAAGCGGAAGAGCGAGCGGTCGTCCATTCTCGGCGGGTCAACGATGCGGCCCGGATTCATGATGCAGGCCGGGTCGAACGCCGTCTTCACATCGCCGAAGGCCTGAACCAGCCGCTTGCCGAACATCTTCTCGTGGAACTCGGAGCGGACGATGCCGTCGCCATGCTCGCCGGAATGCGACCCCTTGTAGTCCCGAACCATGTCGAAGGCGGCTTCGGCGATCGCGCGCATGCGCTTCACGTCGCCCTCGTCCTTCATGTTCAGCACCGGGCGGACATGCAGACAGCCGACCGAAGCATGGGCGTACCAGGTCCCGTGCGTGCCGTGCGTCTCGAAGACCTGCGTCAACCGGTCGGTAAACTCTGCCAGATCCTCCAGCGGCACCGCGCAATCCTCGATGAAGGAAACCGGCTTCCCCGCCTGCTTCATCGACATCATGATGTTGAGACCCTGGCGCCGCACCTCGCCGATGGTCGCCTGCAACTTCGGATCGGTCGCGTCCACCACGGCGTCCGGATAGCCGAGATCGGCCATCAGCACCTCGAGTTCGCGAAGCCGGGCGACACATGCGGCGTGATCCTCCCCGGCAAACTCGACCACCAGTACCGAGTCCGGCTCGCCCTTCACGAATTCGGCGATCATCGGCCTGAAGATCGGGATCTCGCGCGCAAGCTCGATCATGTTGCGGTCGATCAGTTCGACCGCGTGCGGCTTCAGCTTCACGATATGCTGGGTCGCGTCCATCGCCTTGTAGAAAGTCGGGAAATGGCAGACGCCCATGACCCGGTGGGTCGGGATGCGATGCAGCTTCAGTTCGATCTGCCGGAAGGAAGCGAGCGTGCCCTCGGAGCCGACCAGCAGGCTCGCCATGTTGTGCCCGGCGGGATTGACCGTGTTGATGTTGTAGCCGCCGACCCGGCGCATCAGCTTGGGGAACTTCGCCGCGATCTCGGCCGCCTCGCGGCCGGCGATGGCGCGCATCTCCTGCACCAGGTCGCGATAGCGCGGCTCCGCCTCGAAAGCGCCGAGATTGCCCGGAACCGGGCCGAAATGGAGTTGCTCGCCGGTCGGCAGCACGGCATCGATGGAGAGCACGTTGTCGACCATGATCCCGTAATGGATCGAGCGCCCGCCGCAGGAATTGTTCGCCGTCATGCCGCCGATGGTGGCGCGGCTCGCGGTCGAGACATCGACCGGGAAGAAGAGACCATAGGGCTTCAGCGCCGCATTCAGATGATCGAGCGCAATCCCCGGCTCGACCACGGCGCGCATGTTCTCCGCATCGATCTCGATGATGCGGTTCAGATGCCTCGAGCAATCCATGACCAGCGAATGGTTCACGGTCTGGCCGCACTGACTGGTACCGCCGCCGCGCGGCAGCAGGGAAACACCGGCCTCCCGGCCGATCTCCATCGCCGCGATCAGGTCTTCCTGGCTCCGGGGCACGACGACGCCGACCGGCTCGACCTGATAGATCGAGGCATCGGTCGAATAACGCCCGCGCGAGAAGCGGTCGAAGAGCACTTCCCCTTCGAGTGCGCGGTTCAGGCGCGCGGCCAGAGACTCGTCATGAGACGACACGGCGGCCATCGTTAGCTCCAGAAATCATCGATGCGCAAAGTCTGGCGGCTATTTCCACCATGACAAATCGACTTCCACGATGCGGCAGCATGCCGGAACTGTCAGTCGCGCGCGTGGGCTTTCTCGAAATCCCAGACGTCGCCGAAACCCATAGTACGGGAGAAGGCGCCGAAATCATCCAGTTTCTGCGACGCGCCGAGGCTGGAGCCGGTCTCCTTCAGGCGGCCGTAGACGGAACGGAGCGCGGCGCCCATGGCGAGGAAACCGGTGCCCGGATAGATCGCCATGGAATATCCGAGCTTGGTATATTCCTCTGCGCTCAGGACCGGCGTCTTGCCGCCCTCGACCACGTTGACCAGCAGCGGCTTGTCGAAGCTGGAACAGATCTTCTCCATCTCCTCGACCGATTCCGGCGCCTCGATGAAGAGCACGTCCGCGCCGGCCTTGGCGAAAGCCTCGCCACGGCGCAGGGCCTCGTCGAGTCCGTAATTGGTCCGCGCGTCGGTGCGCGCGACGATGGCAAAGTCGGAGCTGTCCCGGCTTTCCGCCGCGACCTTGATCTTCTCGACCATGTCCTCCAGCGGGATCACCCTGCGGTTCGGCGTATGGCCGCACTTCTTGGGGAATTCCTGGTCCTCGAGCTGGATCCCCGCGGCACCCGCGCGCTCGTAGCCGCGCACCGTGTGCTGCACGTTGAGCAACCCGCCATACCCGGTATCTCCGTCCGCCACCAGCGGCGCCGAGACCGTGTCGGCCAGCACCTTCACCCTTCCGACCATGTCGGTGTAGCTGGCGAGCCCCGCATCCGGCAGACCGAGATGAGAGCCGACCGCGCCGTAGCCCGTCATGTAGAGCGCCTCGAAACCGAACTCGTCGGCGATGCGGGCGGAAATGCCGTCGAAGATACCCGGCGCAATCAGCAGCTTGCCCGGCGCAATCAGATCCATCAGCCGCGTCACGGCGTCTCCTCTCGATCTCTGGGTTCGACCCCTTGTTTGCCGCACGATAGCGAGCCAGACTGCCAAGGATCAATCCTCGCCCTTTCCACTGACGGAAAAAACTCTCTGCGCGGATTGCCCTCAATTCAACCAAGGTGACCCATGCCCAAGGATCTCCTCGCCCCCGTACTCGACCGCATCGATGCCGGCCTCGATCAATCCGTCGAACGTCTCGTCGACGTCCTGCGCATCCCCAGCATCAGCACCGACCCGAAATACGACCCGGACGTTCGCCGTGCCGCCGGGTGGATGGCGCAGCAGCTGAAAGAGATCGGTTTCGACGCCGCCGTGCGCGACGCCGCAAAGCACCCGATGGTGGTCGGTCATATGAAGGGCCCGGAAGGCGCGCCGCATATCCTCTATTACGGCCACTACGACGTGCAGCCGGCGGATCCCTACGAGCTCTGGGACAGCGAGCCGTTCGAGCCCGCCATTGTCGAGGCCGAACGCGGCAAGCGGATCGTCGCCCGCGGCGCGGTGGACGACAAGGGCCAGGTGATGACCTTCATCGAGGCCTTCCGCGCCTGGATGGACGTCCACGGTGCCCTGCCGATCGGCGTCACCGTGTTGCTGGAGGGCGAGGAGGAAAGCGGCAGCGAGAGCCTCGAGCCCTTCATGATCGCCAACAAAGACGAACTCAAGGCCGATGCCTGCGTCGTCTGCGATACCGGCATGTGGTCCGTCGACCAGCCGGCGATCACCTACATGCTGCGCGGCATCGTCTCCATCGAGGTGAAGATCAAGGGCCCGAGCCGGGACCTCCATTCCGGCATGTATGGCGGCGGCGTGATCAACCCGATCAATCTCCTGGCCCGGATCCTCGGCGATTTCCACGACGAGAGCGGCCGGATCCGGATCGAAGGCTTCTACGACGACGTGCTCGCGGTCGGGGATAACGAGCTGAAGCAGTGGGAAGGACTCGGCTTCGACGAGAAGGCCTTTCTCGGCGAGATCGGTCTCTCGACGCCGGGCGGCGAGAAAGGCTATTCGGCGCTGGAGCGGCTCTGGGCGCGACCGACGCTGGACATCAACGGCATCACCGGCGGCTACCAGGAGCCGGGCGGCAAGACCGTAATTGCGGCCGAGGCCTCGGCCAAGATCACCTGCCGCCTCGTGCCGGACCAGGATCCGGAGAAGATCATCGCCGGCCTGAAGGCTTTCGTCGCCGAACGGCTGCCCGAGGACTTCACGCTGGAGATCGTCCATGCGAGCGGCTTCCCGGCGCGCCGGGTGCCGACGGACTCGCCCTATCTGCAGTCCGCGCTCGCGGGTCTCAAGGACGAGTATCAGACCGACGCGCTGCTGATCGGCTGCGGCGGCTCGATCCCGGCGGTCGGCTCGATCAGGGACCTGCTCGGCATCGACAGCCTGCTGGTCGGTTTCGGGCTCGAGGACGACCGGGTTCACAGTCCGAACGAGAAGTTCGAGCTGGTCTGCTACCACCGCGGCATCCGCTCCAACGCGGCGATCATGGCGCGGCTGGCGGAAATCAAGAGGTAGCAACGCTCATGGCGGAACAGCGCTGCGGATATCTATCCGCAGCGCATTTTTCGCTGGAGTGTCCGAGAGATATACAGTATCTGCGAAGTCCGACATGGGACACGGATCACGATGATCACGAAGGCCAGAGAGCTGCGACGAGCAAACCCGCGACGACGACGTATCGCCGCGCGTTTTGCGCTGTCCGTCATCACGCTCTAGGCCGGATCCTCCGCGGAACGGCCATCCCCAGGCCGGAAGATCCGCCCCATGATTGTCATCGAAAAAGAAACCGCCGCCGACGCGGCTGCCATCGACTCCCTGCTGGATATCGGCTTCGGCCCCGGCCGCACGGGCAAGACCGTCTACCAGCTCCGGCAGGGCCCGTCGCTGCCGGAGCTCAGCCTGGTCGCCCGGACCGGCTTCGAGGCCCGCGTGGGCGCCTCGATCCGCTACTGGCCGATCGACGTCAAGGACGGCGGGACGACGCTGCCCGCCCTCGTCCTCGGCCCGCTGGTCGTCGATCCGGAGCTGCAGGGCAAGGGGCTTGGCCGGACGCTGGTCGCGCGCGCGCTCGAGGAAGCCGACCAGGATGGCTGGAACCTCTGCCTCGTGGTGGGCGAGCCGTCCTATTACGCGCCCTACGGGTTCGTTCCGGCGGAGCCTTTCGGCTTCGAGCTGCCCGGACCGGTGGACCAGCGCCGCTTCCAGGTCCGTGGCGCCCCGGAACTTCTGGAAACATTGCTCGCCACGCCGAGGACGCGCCCGGTGCGGCCTTGGAGCGGAAGGGCAAGTGGCGTAGAAAACATCGGCGGCTCCATCCACGCCGCCTGATCCTTCGCCGCTGTCGGGGCTTGCCGTACATGTTCGAGACCGAATTCTTCGGATGGGGCGCCCCTATCTGGGCCGTCGCCGTCGCGGCCACATTGCTTGGCGGGATCGTGCGCGGCTTCACCGGATTCGGCTTCGCCCTGATCGTCATCAGCGCCTTGCTGCTGGTGGCCGATCCGGTGTCCGTCGTTCCGCTCGCGCTGATCCTCGATCTGCTCGCCGGCTTCACCCTGCTGCCGCAGAACTACCGGGAGGTGCACTGGGCCGGCATCCGCCAACTCGTGCTCGGTTCCGTGATCGGCGTGCCCGCCGGCTTCGCCTGCCTGCTGCTGGTCGAACCGGAGCCGATGAAGATCGCAATCTATCTCGGCATCCTCGTCTCGGTGCTGCTGATCGCACGCGGCTTCAGGCTGGCCTCCGTGCCCGGCAACGGAATGCTGGCGGGGACCGGTGTGGTCTCCGGTTTCATGTCGGGCGCCGCCGGCGTGCCGGGACCGCCGATGGTGCTGCTCTATCTCTCCTCGCCGCTCCCGGTCTCGATCACCCGGGCGACGGGAATCGCCTTTTTCATCGCGACCGACATCCTCGCCCTGGCGCTTGCCGCCTACAAGGGACTGATCGATGCCGACATGCTGATCCGCAGTGCCGCGCTGGTCCCGGTCATGGCCGCCGGAACCGCGATCGGACACAGACTCTTCGGGGTGACCCGGCCGGACCTCGTGAAACGAGCGGCAATCCTCCTGCTCGGGCTGCTGGCGATTGTCGGGATCGGAAAGGTTCTGATAGGTTAGCGCCGCCAACCGTACGGCATCCTCAGACCTACCGGTGAATTCAATGCCGACCCTCTATCACCTCTGGATTTCCCCCTTCTGCCGGAAGATCCGCGTCCTCCTGGGCGAGAAGAAGATCGAGGCCGAACTCAAGGTCGAGCAGGTCTGGGACCGGCGTCCGGACTTCCTCGCCATGAACCCGGACGGCACCGTGCCGGTCTTCGTCGATGACGACGGGACCGTGGTGGCGAACTCGGCGGCCATCTCGGAATATCTCGAGGAAACACGCCCTGAGATCCCGCTGTTGCCCGGCGACGCGGCGGCACGGGCGGAGATCCGGCGGCTGGTCGCCTGGTTCGATCTCAAGTTCAATGCGGAAGCGACCGAACTTCTGGTCGGCGAGAAGCTGATGAAGCGCTTCCTCGGCACCGGCGAGCCCTCGAGCGCGGCGATCCGCGCCGGGCACACCAATATCGCGACGCACCTCGCCTATATCGGCTTCCTGTCGGAGCGGCGGAACTGGCTCGCGGGCGACCATTTCAGCCTCGCCGACATCGCCGCGGCGGCCCAGCTTTCCGCCGTCGACTATATCGGCGACGTACCCTGGGAAAAGTACCCGGAAGCCAAGGAATGGTATGCCCGGGTGAAGTCCCGCCCGAGCTTCCGTCCGCTGCTCTCCGACCACATTCCGGGCGTACGCCCGCCGGCGCACTACGCCAATCTGGATTTCTGAGCGCCGCGCCCAAGGACGTCCCCGAGCGGAATGACACCCGGGCCGAGCGGCCCGGATGACTCTCGCGGAACGGCTAGCCGAGTTCCCACCCGGTCGCGGCGGCGATCTCGGTCTTCTGCACACCGATGAGGGTGACGGTGCCGCCGTCGGAGAAGGTGACGACGGTGTTCCCGTCCACCTCGGTTCCCCCGGTGACCCCTAGCCCACTCTCGAGCGCGAGCGTATCGGTCCCGGCCGCGAAGTCGCTTACCGTCTCGTTGCCGCCGCCGAAGCTGAAGACGAAAATGTCCGCTCCGTCGCCGCCCGAGAGCGTATCGTCGCCCATGTTTCCGGCGAGATAGTCGTCACCGCTGTTGCCCCAGAGCAGATCGTTACCCTGGCCGCCATAGAGCGTGTCGTTGCCAAGATTGCCGAACAGACTGTCATTGCCGGAATTGCCGTAGACGATGTCCTCGTTCTGGCCGCCATACACCATGTCCTCGTTCTCGCCGCCGAAAATGGTGTCGTTGCCCTTGTTGCCGTAAACGAAGTCGTTGTCGTTGTCGCCTCTGACCGTGTCGGCATCCTGGCCGCCGAACAGCGTATCCATGCCGCCGCCGCCGAAGATGGAGTCCTCGCCCTGGTTGCCGTAGACGATGTCCTCCCCCCAACCGGAGCCGACGGTGTCGTTGCCGCCGCCGCCGGCCAGCGTGTCGTCCTCCGGGCCAAGCGAGATGAACTGCACCGCGTCGTCTCCGGTGACGTAGTTCTGTCCCGCGCCTCCGGTGACCGTCGCCGAGCCGATAATCGAGGCGAACTCGATATTGTCGAGCTGCAGGGAAGACCCTGACGGCATGCTCCTGAAATCGATGACGAAGGCTTCGGCCTGACCAGCACTGCCGCTGCCGGAAATCACGATCGGATCGCTCACGTTGGTCGATGCCGAGGTGGGGATGATCGTGCGCACATCCAGCGTGTTGGTCGAAGCCAGGTTGTTCAGGAAGGTCTGGGCTCCACCGATGAGGCCCGTTTCACCCGTGGCGTCCCGGATATCGATCGCATTGACCAGCGAGGTCAGGGCTTCCGTGCTGGATTGCGCCGTCGCTGGACCGGAAGACGACAGCGAGACCGACGCGGGCAAGGTGGCGGTGACGACGTTGCCGTTGTTGCCGGTATTCTGGACGATCGCGGCGCTGCCGGCCTCCGAACCGTTGTTCGTGATCGTCCGTGCGCCGCCGGTGGAAGTATCGCTCGGATCGTCAGACACGGAGACCGAGCCTGAAGAGCCGGAATCGGAACCTCCCCCCGATGAGCCGCCGTTGTTGGAGGCCGCGGCAAAGGTGAGCGTTGTGTTGCCGCCATTGACGCTCGTCGAAATGGTGAGGTTGGAACCGGCGTCGGCAAGCGTGATCGCGCCGCCGGTGACCGAGATCGAACCACCGAGAGCCGTCCCGTTGAGGGCACTCAGGTCCTGGCTGTTGACGACGATGACATCGCCGGCCGCCAGACCGGAAATGGTATCGCTGTTCATATCCGTTGCGGCGCCGGAGAAGGTATCGTTACCTGCGCCGCCGACAAGCACATCCGAACCGCTGCCGCCGACAAGGCTGTCGTCTCCGGCCCCACCGGAAAGAACATCCGCGCCGCCGCCTCCGTTGACGGTATCGGCGGAAGCGGTGCCGGTGATGGAATCCGCCGAGGCAGAGCCGGTGATCAGCTCCACGCTGCTGAGGGTCGCGCCGGAAAGATCGAAGGCGCCGCCACCGTTCAGCTGCAGCACGTCGCTGCCGCCGCCGCCGCTGACGGTCTCCGCCAGCCCGGTGATGTCGGACGAAGTCGCGATGAAGGTGTCCGCCCCCGTGCCGCCGATCAGGTTGTCCGCCGCCGCGCCGCCGGAGATCACGTTGGCGCCGTCGCCGGCATTGATCGCATCTGCCGCGCTGGTGCCGGTGATGGAATCCGCCGAAGCGCTGCCGGAGATCAGCTCCACGCTGTTGAGCGTCGCGCCGGAGAGGTCGAAGGCGCCGCCGCCGTTCAGCTGCAGCACGTCGGTGCCGGTGCCGCCGCTGACCGTTTCCGCCAGGCCGGTAATGTCGGACGAAGTCGCGATGAAGGTATCCGCGCCGGTGCCGCCGATCAGGTTGTCGGCGCCCGCGCCGCCGGAGATGACATTGGCGCCGTTACCGGCATTGATGACGTCGGCGCCACCGCCGCCCGCGATCGTGTCCGCGGCGCTGGTGCCCGTGATGGAATCCGCCGAAGCGCTGCCGGAGATCAGCTCCACGCCGTTGATTGTCGCGCCGGAGAGATCGAAGGCGCCGCCACCGTTCAGCTGCAGCACGTCGCTGCCGCCGCCGCCGCTGACGGTCTCAGCCAGCCCGGTGATGTCCGCCGAGGTGGCGATGAAGGTGTCCGCCCCCGTGCCGCCGATCAGATTGTCCGCCGCCGCGCCGCCGGAGATCACGTTGGCGCCGTCGCCGGCATTGATCGCATCTGCCGCGCTGGTGCCGGTGATGGAGTCTGCCGAAGCGGAACCGGAGATCAGCTCGATGCTGTTGAGCGTCGCGCCGGAGAGGTCGAAGGCGCCGCCGCCGTTCAGCTGCAGCACGTCGGTGCCGGTGCCGCCGCTGACCGTTTCCGCCAGGCCGGTAATGTCGGACGAAGTCGCGATGAAGGTATCCGCGCCGGTGCCGCCGATCAGGTTGTCGGCGCCCGCGCCGCCGGAGATGACATTGGCGCCGTCGCCGGCATTGATCGCATCGGCACCGCTGGTGCCGGTGATGGAGTCTGCCGAGGCGCTGCCGGAGATCAGCTCCACGCTGTTGATCGTCGCGCCGGAGAGATCGAAGGCGCCGCCGCCGTTCAGCTGCAGCACGTCGGTGCCGGTACCGCCGCTGACGGTCTCGGCAAGGCCGGTGATGTCCGACGAGGTGGCGATGAAGGTGTCCGCCCCCGTGCCGCCGATCAGGTTGTCCGCCGCCGCGCCGCCGGAGATCACGTTGGCGCCGTCGCCGGCATTGATCGCATCTGCCGCGCTGGTGCCGGTGATGGAGTCTGCCGAAGCGGAACCGGAGATCAGTTCGATGCTGTTGAGCGTCGCGCCGGAGAGGTCGAAGGCGCCGCCGCCGTTCAGCTGCAGCACGTCGGTGCCGGTACCGCCGCTGACGGTCTCGGCAAGGCCGGTGATGTCCGACGAGGTGGCGATGAAGGTATCCGCGCCGGTGCCGCCGATCAGATTGTCGGCACCCGCGCCGCCGGAAACCACGTTGGCGCCGTCGCCGGCATTGATCACATCGGCCGCGCTGGTGCCGGTGATGGAATCCGCAGAGGCGCTGCCGGAGATCAGCTCCACGCTGTTGAGGGTGGCACTGGAAAGATCGAAGGCGCCGCCGCCGTTCAGCTGCAGCACGTCCGTGCCGGCGCCGCCGCTGACGGTCTCCGCGAGGCCGGTGATGTCCGCCGAAGTCGCGATGAAGGTGTCCGCGCCTGTACCGCCGATCAGGTTGTCGGCCGCCGCGCCGCCGGAGATCACGTTGGCGCCGTTGCCGGCATTGATGACATCGGCGCCACCGCCGCCCGCAATCGTGTCCGCGGCACTTGTGCCGGTAATGGAATCCGCCGAGGCGGAACCGGAGATCAGCTCGATGCTGTCGAGCGTCGCGCCGGTGAGATCGAAGGCGCCGCCGCCGTTCAGCTGCAGCACATCGGTGCCGGTACCGCCGCTGATGGTCTCCGCCAGACCGGTGATGTCGGAGGACGTGGCGGCAAAGGTGTCGTCGCCGGCATCCCCGGACAGGTTGTCCGCGCCGGCGCCGCCGGAGATCGAATCGTTGCCGTCCCCGCCGAGCACCACGTCCGCGTCGGCGCCGCCGAGGATCGTGTCGTTGCCGGCTCCGCCGGTGATCGTGTCGGCGCCGGCGAGGCCGGAATAGCTGTCATTGCCGGCCAGCAGGTCGATCGTATTGGCCGTGCCGTCCCCCGTCAGGGCGTCGTTGCCGGCCGACGGACCGGAGACCGAGTAAATGATGTTGTCGAGCCCGACCCGCCAGTCGGTACCGCCCGCGTAGGAAACGGTAAAGGATGAAATACCGGACCAGTCGCCGGGATTCAGCGTTGCCATCGCGCCGGAAATGCTTGGGCTATTGTCGGCGAGAGTGACCGCGGATCCGGTATTCGGCGTGAACACATAGTTCGCCCCGGCGGAAAGGTTGGAGAATTCGCCGATCTGGAACTGGGTGATGGTGACCGGGCTCGAGTAGCTAAGCGTGTAGGTCGTGGTGTTCGCAATCGTGCCGGGATTCAGAAACCCCGAAGAGACACCCTGCATCGCCGTCCCGTCCGAACGCTCGACGCTGATCGTGACGCCGGGGTCATTGACCACCAGCGTGGTGGTGGACTGGATCGTCGTCACGATCCCGAACGTCGTTTGAGCCAGCGCATGGGGGTAGCGCGCCGCGCTCTCCGGCGAAAAGGCCAGGGCGTTCGCCGGGAAAGCCCCCCAGCCCCAACCGGCCCCGACCGGATGCGCGGAGGCGAGAACGGTGGCGTCAAGGCAATCTTCCAGCGCCTCGACGAAATCGCTGCCTGTTTCTCCGCTCGCAACGGAACAACCATAGAGGACGATGTCGGCGTCCGAGGCGAGGCTCGACCGTATGGCGTCGAGATGTTGCGGCGACCGCTCCAGCATCGCCGCATCGACCCGCGCATTTGCCAGAAGCAGAGCGCCGGGCTCGCCGTGGGACAGGACATGCAGGCTCGGAACATCGCGCTCGCCGGCAAGGGCGACAGCGATCTGCCCCAGCGGGTCCCCATCCTTCTCCAGCCGGATCACCCGAACCGCCGGATCGCGCTCTGCGAGCAGGATATCGCAGTCGCGCACATCGGAATCCACGATGAGATACCCGAGGCGGCTCGAAAATGACGAAGCAAGGGTTGCAGCAACCGACATTGGTAACTCCAGATTACTCAGGATGATCTTTCAGGTGTCTTTAGCTTGACGCTGATCCCATAGGTTCAGCTCGGACGTGCAAAAGGCGGATGCCGCTCAACGAACCGGCGACAAAATTCACAAACCGAAAAATGCATTGATTTTGATGTATTTTCTCGAATTAATTGAACCGTTCGGATTTGAGGTTGTCCGATCCCTTGCACTCCGCGTATCGATAACCGTCGCTACTCACGCGGTCAATCGTCGTGACCTTATTGTTGATTCCTTTATCATTGGTAAAGATCGAGTCGCTTTCCGGTTTTTCGATAGCGCAGAAATATTGAATTTCCAATAAAATTTTATACTTATCTGTTTCGCCATCTGCAAATCGATATTGTTACGCTAGGTCACACCGAAAGAAACTGAGCCGACCTGGCGGAAATCCGGTACGGCTCAGCCTGGTCAATGTTGGGAAGCTGATATGAGCGAGGCCTCTTTGCGCCTCCTGGAAGACGCACGGCGCCGCTATCAGGCAGGGTTGAGGTCGCGGGCTGCGCGCATTTGTCGCAGGATCCCCGAAGGCGATGCCTATTACCCGCGCGCCCTGGAACTGCTCGGCACCATCCGTCTCGAAGAGCGCGCCTACCGCGAAGCGGCGGAGCTGCTGAGCGCGGCGGCCCGGGCGCTTCCGGACAAGGCGCGCATCTGGAAATTACTGGGTGACGCCACCGGCAGGCTGGGACGCAGCCCGATGGCGGTTCTTTGCCTGCGTCGAGCCGCGGTGCTCATGCCGGGGGCGTTCGCGACGGTTCGGGGATTGGCTGATCTGGCCCCCGCGAACAAGCGAAAGCGCCTGTTTCGGCGATGCTCCATTCTCTCGCCTTTGGACAGAAACACGCATCTGCAGCAGGGTCTGGATCTGAGGCAGGCCGGGAGATATGCGGCGGCTGCGCGCTGTTTCCGGCGCGTGCTCGCCCTCGACCCGGCGGACGCGGATCAGACGTTCCGTCTTGCGAACACCCTGATGGATCTGCAGGACATTGACGGCGGTGCGAAATTCTACCTGAGGACACTCAGGATCGCGCCAGGCAGCGGGGCGGCCCGAAACAATCTGGGCCTGATAGATTTCGAGAAAGAAGAGTTCGAAAGCGCCGAACAGTGGTTCCGTTCGGCTTCAGCTGCGGCGCCCGGCCTGGCGGAGGCGTGGCGGAACTGGACGCGCGCCCTCTCGAAACTGGAGCGGTACGCGGACGCGGTGGCCCCCTGCCGACGCGGCCTTGTAATGGAACCTGAAAACCAGGCCGCCAGCGGTGACATGGCGGCACTGACGCAAACCCGGGATTGGGCCAAGAGAGCCATGGCTCTCGGCCCCGATACCACCGAATTCTGCAATACCATGGCCGTCGCGGCGGCCCGGTCCCCCGGGCGAAGCGGTGTCTGGCCCTGGCTGCACCGGAGCGCAATCGCCAACCCGGCGAATCCCGAGGTCTGGTTCAAACTCTCGAGCGAATCAAGCCGCACCAGCGATGTCGATGCCGTTGTCCGGTTCGGGCGCCGGGCAACCTTCATCTCCGACGATTACGCATCGGCGCGCAACAACACGGCGTTCGCGTTGTTGAGCCAAGAGCGTTTCAGGGAAGGCTGGCAGATTTTCACGCGCCGGCTCGAAACGGCCGAAGGACGGGATATCCAGAGACATTTCACCATCCCGCAATGGCGGGGCGAAGAACTTGACGGTCGACACCTTCTGCTCTGGGGCGAACAAGGAATTGGCGACGAAGTACAGTACCTCACGCTATTGAAGCATGTTCTCCGGCGAGGCCCGAAGGTGACGGTCATCTCGGAACCGCGCCTCCGGCCGCTGATCCGGCGGAGTTTCCCCGCTGTCGTTGTGCCCGAGGCCGCTCCCGCCAGCGGTGAGACGGAAGATCACTACGGCGCGGACGTGCATCTGGCGATGGGGGATCTGCCCCACAGGCTGGACCTGTTCTGCGGCGGCCGGGCGAAGCCGGAACCCTGGATCGTTCCCGATCCCGCGCGCGTGGCCTCCTTGCGGTCGGATTTGCGGGCCCGCCATGCGGGAAAGAGACTGATTGGAATTTCCTGGAGGTCCGAGGCCCCGAAAACCGGTGAGCAAAGGACGGTGCGGCCCGAGCTGTGGAGCGAAATCGCGCATATCCCCGGCAATGCCCTGATTTCACTGCAATACAGCTTGCGCGAAGAAGATATTCAGGCGTTCCGGAATGCCCGCATTGACGTGAGCGCGGACCACGGCGTCGACACACTGGGCGATCTCGACGGCCTCGCCGCGCTGATCGCCGCCATGGACATGGTCATCTCTCCGGCCAACAACACGGTCCATTTTGCCGGCGCCGCGGGAGTACCGACCTGGGTGATGCTGACAGCGCGCCCCAATTGGCCGTGGGGCCTCCATCGCGACGATTCCCTCTGGTATCCCGAAACGAGGACTTTTCGTCAGGAGACGGACGGCGACTGGGGCCCGGTATTGTCCAGCGTTGCGGACAGCCTGAGAGCTTACGGAGGTTAAGAAGTTTCGCGACCGATCCGGCGTCCGCCTGTCGGCGCGTCACGCGAACCCGAACGCCTGGCCCGTATCGTCTCCGCCGCTACGGCGGTCCCGTCCCGGATGCACTCAGCGCACCTGTACGTCCATCTCCTCGATCCGCGCCCGTGCGGCGGCGGCGGCGCGGGAATCCGGATCGTTCCGGATCACCAGCAGCCAGTCGGTCCGGGCCCCGTCGAAATCACCCTGGTATTGCCGCAGGATCCCGCGCTCCAGCAAAGCATCCGACTGGAACGGCAGGAGCGCGAGCACAGTCTCGACCTCCGCCCAGGCGTCGTCCAGCCGGTCGAGTTGACGGAGCGCGACGGCACGGTAGATCCGGGCTTCGGCAAGATGGGGGTCGAGGCGGATTGCCTCGTCCAGGTCCGAAAGCGCCGGCTCGTAGCGCTCGAGATCCATCTGCGAGACGGCGCGGTCGAG
The DNA here is from genome assembly GCF_965216895.1 of Nisaea sp. GTDB lineage: Bacteria > Pseudomonadota > Alphaproteobacteria > Thalassobaculales > Thalassobaculaceae > Nisaea. The sequence goes on along the minus strand of NZ_OZ244205.1, from coordinate 3,984,620 downwards.
CCAGAGTTCCGGGTCGCCCGGCGCGATTTCCAGCAGGTTGCTCTGCAGCTTCAGGGCCTTTTCGACCCGCCCCGCGAGGGACCAGGCCTGCCCGGCCTGCATCAGGATCTCGGCCAGCAGCGTGGTACGCGCTGTCCCGAGATCGGTCGCCAGCCGCTCGAGCCGGGCCGCCGCCTCGTCGTACTGGCGCAGCTCCAGCAAGGCGACGGCAACGCAGTGGCGTGCCGCAAAGCCGCCACCGAGCTTGTGCCAGGCGAGCCCGGCGCGATAGGCCTCCTCCGGCCGCTCGCGTGCGAGTTGCATGCAGGCGGCATATTCCTGCTCGTGATCGATTTCCGCGCTTCCAGCCGGCGTGCCGAACAGCGGCAGCACCAAAGCCGCCCAAAGCGGAATCAGACGGCCGTGTCGCACAGCGTGGCCACGGTGTCTTTGAGGATCGTGATGTCGCGATCGGTCGACAGCCGGTGATCGCCGTCCTTGATGAAACGGATCTGCACGTCCTCGCTCTCGACATTGTCGGCGATCCGGAGCGACAGCTCGTAAGGCACCGATTCGTCGCGCATGCCGTGGAGCAGACGGATGGGCACCGAAATCGGCATTTTCTTCCGCATCACCAGATGGTCCCGCCCATCCTCGATCAGCTTCATGGTGATGGTATAGGGCTCGTCGCCATATTCCGACGGCTGGTAGTAGACCCCGTCCCTCTCCAGCGTCTCCTTGATCTCGTCGGTGAAGCCGGCCCACATCAGGTCCTCGGTGAAGTCCGGCGCCGGCGCGATACCGACGAGGCCTGCGATTCGCTCCAGCCGCTGCAAGGCGGTCTGCAGCATGATCCAACCGCCCATGGAGGAGCCGACCAGCACCAGCGGGCCTTCCGTCACCTCGTCGATCAGATAGAGCGCGTCGGACAGCCAGAGGCCGATGCTGCCGTCCGAAAACCGGCCGGAAGACTGACCATGGCCCTGGTAGTCGAGGCGCAGAAAGGCCTGTCCGCGTGCTCGCGCCAGATCCTCGAGCGCCAGCGCCTTGGTCCCGGTCATGTCCGACATGAAACCGCCGAGAAAGACGATTGTGGGTCCAAGCCCATCCAGTTTGTGATAAGCGAGACGCGCGCCGTCCGGCTTCTCGACATATCGAGGAGAATGCGTCTGCGGCTGCTGGGTTTGCTCTGTCATTGTGGTAAACTTTTTGACAATGAAAACTGAAAGCTTGGAACGCCGGTGAACGACGGCCCGTCCATGAGGCCTAACATACCGAAGCTTCGCCAATCGAGCGGCGATTTCGAGATGTTTCGCCGCCCGGCCCATGAAAAGAAGCCTGTTGTCATGCAGGTGCTGCCGGCCCTTGTCTCCGGCGGCGTGGAGCGCGGCACGATCGATGTTGCGAGCGCGCTGGTACAGGCCGGCTGGGATGCCCTGGTCGTCTCCGCCGGCGGTCCGATGGTGCATGAACTGGCCCGCGTGGGCGCGCGCCATATCGAGCACCCGCTCGGCTCGAAGAACCCGCTCTGCTGGCGGCAGAATTTCGACTGGCTGGTCGATGTCATCCACAACGAGAATGTCGATATCGTCCATGCCCGCTCGCGCATGCCAGCCTGGATCGCCTGGCGTGCGGCGCGAAAGAACCGGGTGCCCTTCGTCACCACCTTCCATGGCCGTTTTCCCGACACCAACCCGCTGAAGAAGCTCTACAACTCCGTCATGGTGCGGGGCGACCGGGTGATCGCGATCTCGCATTTCATCGCCAGCGAGATCGAGCGCCGTTTCGGTACCGGGGCCGACAAGCTCCGCATCATCCCGCGCGGGGTCAACACCGACCTGTTCGATCCCGACGGCGTGTCGGCGGAGCGCATGATCAAGCTCAGCCGGGAGTGGCGCCTGCCGGATGGCGTGCCCGTCATCGTGCTGCCCGGCCGGGTGACCCGCTGGAAGGGCCACGAGGTGCTGATCGAGGCGCTTACCCGTCTCGGCGACCAGCCGGTGCATTGCATCATGGTCGGCTCCTACGAGGGCAAGGAAAGCTACAAGGCGGAACTGGAGGAAAAGATCGCCCGGGCCGGTCTGACCGCCTCGGTGATGTTCACCGGCACGGCCAATGACCTGCCCTCCGTCTACAAGATCGCCGACGTTGTGGTCTCGGCGTCGATCGATCCGGAACCGTTCGGGCGGGTGATGATCGAGGCCCAGGCCATGGGGCGCCCGATCGTCGCGACCGACCATGGCGGCGCCCGGGAGTCCGTGCTGCCCGGCGAAACCGGTTTCCTGGTGACGCCGAACGACCCGGACGCGCTCGCCGCCGGAATCCGCCAGGCGCTGTCGCTCACGTCGGAAGAGCGGGCCACACTCTCCGCGAAGGCCATCGCCCATGCCCGCGCACACTACATGACGCGGGACATGTGCCTCAGGACCCTCTCGGTCTATGAAGAAGTCCTGCCGCTCTCGCCCAATGCCGGCAAGTAACCGACAGGGCCGGATCCTGGTCATCAAGCTCGGGGCGCTCGGCGATTTCATCTATGCCGTCGGCCCGATGCAGGCGATCCGCCGCCATCATGCCGAGGCCGAGATCACGCTGCTGACCCGGCCGGCCTATGCCGAGCTCGGAGAGCAGACAGGACTCTTCGACGCGGTCTGGACCGACAGCGAGCCAAAGCTCTGGAACCTGCCGGGACTGCTCGCGCTCCGGGCTCAGCTCGTCGGTGGCGGTTTCGATCGGATCTACGATCTGCAGACCTCCGACCGGACCGGTTTCTACTACCGCCTGTTCTGGCCGGGGAAGGCGCCCGAATGGTCCGGTATCGTCCCCGGCTGCAGCCACTATCACAACTATAAACGGCCGACACTGACCCACACCCAGGACCGGCAGCGCACGCAGCTCGAGATCGCCGGGATCACGGACGTGCGGCCGTCGGATCTCTCTTTCATGCAAAGCGACATTGCCCGCTTCAGATTGCCGGAAGCGTTCGCCCTGCTCATTCCGGGATCGTCGCGGAAAATGGCGGTGAAGCGCTGGCCGGCGGAGCAATACGGCGCGGTCGCGAACAGTCTGGCCTCGGAAGACATTGCACCGGTGCTGATCGGCGGACCGGAAGACGCGTCCGCCATCGCGACCATTCTGGAACTCTGTCCGTCGGCACAAGACTTGTCAGGGCAGACCACACTGCACGATATCCCGGCGCTGGCGCGCGCCGCCCGCCTTGCGATCGGCAACGATACCGGCCCGATGCACATGGCGGCCCTCGCCGGCTGCCCGACCATTGCGATCTTCTCGACAGCCAGCTTTCCGGAGAAGGCTGCACCGAGAGGAGAGAATGTCAGGTTGCTGGTGTCCGAGAATCTGGCGGAACTGCCTGTCTCCAGTGTCCGAGACGCAGCGACCGCACTCCTTGACTCTAGACCGGATGGACCTTCATACGGCCGCAGATAGCCTGCAAACGCTCAAGTGAATCCACCTCGGCCCGGTACAAATTCCCGAGAACCTGCTTGTGATCATATCCCGGTGGCACCGCGATGGCGTTCGGGCACACGACGGAGTCCAGGTGGGAAATATCCCTGTTCTTGAAATTCGATGCCGAGAAGAGGTGGAACATGGAAACGAACACCCTGTATCCCAAGTCCAGCAGACAGGGCAGCCATGTCAGATCATCCGCCGGATTTCCAGTCTCAAGGCTGATGAAGGGCAAGTATTTTCCGATGGTTTTTTCGCCGCCTCGGACAACCGCGGCCTCGTATCCCTCGACATCGATCTTGATGAAGTCGCAGCGGTCCAGACCGAGAGAGTCTATCGTGACGACCGGCGTCGGGACCATTCGCCCATAGTTTTTCCTCACTCTGGTATCGAGAGAGATACTCCCGAAATTCAGCACATCGATCAGCGAGGCTTCAGGATCGACGAAATCTGTTTCTCCGATGCTGTCGGAAACGGCTTTCCGATGCCTGACGACATTGCGACATCCGTTCAGACTGACGTTGTACGCAAGCAATCCGTTGGTGAAAACACTCGGCTCGAAAGCGTGAACCTTGCCTGCCTCCCCGACGAGTTTGGAGAACAGGAGGCTCATCAGGCCTATATTCGCACCGATATCCAGAACCGTCGCGCCGGATGGCACGATTGCGGAATAGGTTTGCATTTCCTCCAGACAATAGTCGCCGCACTCCGCCAGAGCTTCGTGCAAATAACGATCATTCGCCGGAAATGCGACACGCCCGACACGCGTATCGGTACACATGCATCGATCAAACCTTGGTGTAAGGTCGGGCATATTTTCTTTGCGTCCATCGAGGTGGCGACGTGCTGGAGGCTTTCATGGATCCAGGCATTCTGGCAAACAAGCGATAGCCTGGATAGGTGATATTCCCAGTCTCCCCTTGCGGTCTCTTAGCCCAGACGTTACATAGCCCAATCACGGATAACGGCAGAATTACGGACCCATGTGGCATCCGACCCAGACGATCGTGACTAGTTAGCCGTTTCGGCCTGGCCGGCCGAGACGGCATACGGATATGGGGCATTGCCCCCGCCATGGCCTTCCCCCCCCCGATTTGTCACGACACGAACACGTTAAGAGGGTCCACACCCATGCCTGCCATTACGCTTCCCGACGGCTCCGTCCGTTCGTTCGACGCTGCCGTCACCGGCGCGGAGATCGCCGCCGATATCGGACCGGGCCTCGCCAAGGCCGCGATCGCCGTCCGCATCAACGGCAATCTCTCCGACCTCTCGCGTCCCATCCCGGAGGACAGCGAGGTCGCCATCATCACCAAGAAGAATGACGAAGCGCTCGAGCTGATCCGGCACGACTGCGCCCACATCATGGCCGAGGCCGTGCTGGAGCTTTATCCGGAGACCCAGGTCACCATCGGCCCGGCGATCGAGAACGGTTTCTACTACGATTTCTACCGCGAGGAGCATTTCACGCCGGAGGATCTGGAGAAGATCGAGCGGCGGATGCACGAGATCGTCGACCGGGACGAGCAAATCACCCGCGAGGAATGGGACCGCGACGAGGCCGTGCTGCACTACAAGAAGGTGCACGAGCCCTTCAAGGTCGAGCTGGTCGAGACCATCCCTTCGGGCGAAACCATCAGCTTCTACCGCCAAGGCGATTTCCTCGATCTCTGCCGCGGCCCGCACATGCCGTCGACGAAATATACCGGCCATGCCTTCAAATTGATGAGCGTGGCCGGCGCCTACTGGCGCGGCGACAGCAACCGTCCGCAGCTGCAGCGGATCTACGGCACCGCCTGGCCCGACCAGAAGCAGCTCGACGCCTATCTGCATATGCTGGAAGAAGCGGAAAAGCGCGACCACCGCAAGCTCGGCCGTGAGCTCAACCTCTTCCACATCCAGGAAGAAGCGGTCGGTTCCGTGTTCTGGCATCCGCACGGCTGGACGCTCTACCGGACGATCGAGAACCATCTCCGCAAGAAGCTCGACCGCGCCGGCTACCAGGAAGTGAAGACGCCGCAGCTCATCGACCGTTCGCTCTGGGAAGCCTCGGGGCACTGGGAAAAGTTCCGCGAGAACATGTTCACGGCCAATGCCGAGGACGACAAGGTGCTCGCGCTGAAGCCGATGAACTGCCCGGGCCATGTGCAGATCTTCAAGCAGGGCCTCAAGAGCTACCGCGACCTGCCGCTGCGCCTCTCGGAATACGGCTCGTGCCACCGCAACGAGCCGTCGGGCGCGCTGCACGGCATCATGCGCGTGCGCGCCTTCACGCAGGACGACGCGCATATTTTCTGCACCGAGGAGCAGATCACCGAGGAAAGCGTGAAGTTCTGCGAACTCCTGTCGGCGGTCTACAAGGATTTCGGCTTCACCGACGTGCGGGTGAAATTCTCCGACCGCCCGGAGGTTCGCGCCGGCGATGACGCGATCTGGGACAAGGCGGAGAAGTCGCTGAGCGATGCCTGCGATGCGGCCGGTCTCGAGACCACGCTGAACCCGGGCGAAGGCGCCTTCTACGGCCCGAAGCTGGAATTCGTGCTGACCGACGCCATCGGCCGCGACTGGCAGTGCGGCACCCTGCAGGTCGATTTCGTGCTGCCGGAGCGGCTCGACGCCTCCTATATCGCCGAGGACAGCAGCCGCAAGCGCCCGGTCATGCTGCACCGGGCGATCTTCGGCTCCATGGAGCGCTGGATCGGCATCCTTATCGAGCAATATGCCGGCCGTTTCCCGCTCTGGCTCGCTCCGGTGCAGGGCGTCGTCGCGACCATCACCAACGACGCGGACGACTACGCCGCCGAGGTGATGGAGAAGTGCAAGGCTGCCGGACTGCGCGTCGGCATGGACCGCCGGAACGAGAAGATCAACTATAAGATCCGCGAACACAGCGAGGCCAAGATCCCGGCGATCCTCGTCGTCGGGCGCCGCGAGGCGGAAGAAGGCAAGGTCGCGTTGCGCCGGCTCGGCGGACAGGCACAAGAAGTCCTTGCGCTTGACGAAGCCGTTACTAGACTTAAGGATGAGGCCTCGGCGCCGGATCATCTTTGATCCGGGCTGGGCTTTCATGCTTTAACCGTAACAGAAACAGTGAATGAAGGAGGCGTTAGATCGCCAGACCACCGTTTAATCAGCCGCCGGCCAAGGAAGGCCCGCGGGTGAACCATGACATTTCCGTCGACAAAGTCCGCTGCATCGATCCCGAAGGTGAAATGCTTGGCGTGATGACCGTTCAGGAAGGCATCCGGCGCGCAGAGGATTTCGGCCTCGATCTGGTCGAAGTCTCTCCGAATGCGGATCCGCCGGTCTGCAAGATCCTCGACTACGGCAAGTACAAGTACGAGGCGCAGAAAAAGAAGAACGAAGCCAAGAAGAAGCAGAAGGTCATCGAGATCAAGGAAATCAAGCTCCGTCCGAATATCGACGAGCACGATTTCCAGGTGAAGATGAAGAATGTCCGCAAATTCATTGGCGAAGGTGACAAGGTGAAGGTCACCATGCGGTTCCGCGGCCGCGAGATGGCGCACCAGGATCTTGGCATGGACGTCCTGAACCGGGTCCGTGACGAGATGGAAGAGGCCGCCAAGGTCGAGTCCTATCCGAAGATGGAAGGCCGCCAGATGATCATGGTCATCGCACCGCGCTGATCCGGACGCTCCGCGACATTCGGTCGCCCACTGGTTCCACAGGCCCCGCTCTCGCGGGGCCTTGGCATTTCCGGGTCATTTTCGGACTGGTCCCGGGACGTTCCGGTCCTATGTTGAACTCGTTCTGAAATCGCGATTTCCGGAAAGCACGCATGCCCTTCGCCGAGAGACACCTTCCCACCGACCACCCCGCCCTCCCGGACGAGAAGATCGGCGTCCTGCTGCTCAATCTCGGCACACCGGACGCGACCGACTACTGGTCGATCCGGCGCTATCTGAAGGAATTCCTCTCCGACAGGCGGGTGATCGAGCTGAATCCGCTGAAATGGCAGATCATTCTCAATCTCTTCATCCTGCCGACCCGCCCCTTCAAGACCGGTCATGCCTATGAGCAGATCTGGCTGAAGGAGACCGACGAGTCCCCACTCCGGCTCTACACTCGCAACCAGGCGGAAAAGCTCGGAGAGATGCTTTCCTCGAAGCATCCAAACATCATCGTCGACTGGGGCATGCGCTACGGCAATCCAAGCACCGAAAGCCGGATCCGCGCGCTGCAGGAGCAAGGCTGCAGCCGCGTCCTGCTGGTCGCGCTCTATCCGCAGTTCAGCGCCAGCACGACCGCCACGGCCTATGACAAGGCCTTCGAGGCACTGATGAAGCTGCGCTGGCAGCCGGCGATCCGGAGCGCGCCCGCCTATCACGACCACCCGGCCTATATCGAGGCGCTGGCCAACTCCGTCGAAAGCCACCTGAGAGACCTCGACTGGACGCCGGACCTCGTGATCACCTCCTATCACGGCCTGCCGGAACGCTATTTCCGGAACGGCGATCCCTATCACTGCCACTGCTTCAAGACGACACGGCTGGTGCGGGAGAAACTCGGCTGGGCGGAGGACCGGATGATGGTCGCCTTCCAGTCCCGTTTCGGCCGGGAGGAATGGCTGAAGCCCTATCTCCAGGATACCGTCGAAGACCTGCCCTCGAAGGGTGTGAAGAACCTCGCCGTCATCTGCCCCGGCTTCTCTGCCGACTGCGTCGAGACGCTGGAGGAAATCAATATCGGTATCCGCGAAACGTTCGAAGAGGCGGGCGGAGAGAACTTCACCTATATTCCGTGCCTGAACGATACGGCCGACGGGATGAAGGTGATCGCGGCGCTGGTGGAAGGGGAACTGGCGGGCTGGATCTGAGCGTTCGGGCTCGCGACGGCAGACCGCCGGGCCTGAGGTGGCATATTCGAATCGCCCCGGACCTCGCATCACTTGGCTGCATGTGGGCCATTGTTTCCGAACCGCTTCCGCCGCACATGCCTCACGCGGCCTGCGCGCCAACCGCCTGCGCTCGAGAAACACCAAGAATCAACCATTAACTATTTCAAATCCACAAAACAAAACCTCAAATGCGATTTAAAATTGGCGAAAAATATCAGTGACTTATTATCCTTTTCTATAGCTTTTCTTAACAAATCCATTATCATATTAGTGAAACAATAGGCGATTCCGTCATCATCCCAAGCGAGGAGCTGTAGATGTTCGGGTTCGGAAAAGAAAAGACTGCCGAGGAGGAAGCTGAACAGCGCCGGGTCGAGGCCATGAAGGTCTCGATCGAGGGTGCGCTCGTTCAGATGAAGAAGCAGGCCGAGGCGGGTCTGACCGACCGCTGCGAGGCCGGCGCCAAGCGTCTTGCCGAGGCCCTGAAGAATCCGAAGCTTCCGAAGGACTATGCCAAACAGGCGCGCGACGGCGTCGACCGGTTGATGCTGCACGCCTTCATGAAGGCGACTGCACTCGCCTCGAAGGATGCCATCGATGCCGGCAAGTCGGACGATCTTGAAAAACGCTCCGCCAAGGTCAAGGAAGCGCGCGAGAAGCTCTCCGGCGCGATGAAGTACAAGGCGCCGCAGGATTTCAAGCAGCAGTGCGAGCGCATGCTGGAAGTCGCGATGATGTCCGGCGGCGTGAAGGCGAAAGGCCCGACCAAGGCCAAGCCGCTCGATACCGCACCGAAGGTCGAGAACAAGGCGAAGCCCGCCGATACCGCACCACCGCCTTCGAACAAGACGAAGGAGCCGGGCAAGGCCGCGAAGCGCAAGGTCAAGCCGCTGCACGATTACGAGAAGCCGGTCGGGGCCTGAGACTCGGTCACGGGCTCCCCCTGATGGCATCCTTTTCTGTCGTCTGGTTCTAGACTGGATCCACTCCTGTAGTCCGACGACCTTTGTGTCCCGACATCCGCCGGGATGACCAACGACCATCTCCGATGGAAACTGCATGGAACCTGCCGCGGCGGTCGGTCGCCACAACATTTCCGCGAGCAGATGCATTTTTATCTAGAAATTACATAAAAAGCGTTTTAATATTTACACATCATTAACCATGCACCATCAACAGAAAGTTGGAGGGATGCAGATGTACGGACAGACGGAGACCGGAACGGTCGAAGACAATGCGGCACTCAGCCGGATTCATGCACTTGCGCCAGCGGTGAACGGCGCCCTTTCCCGGATAAAACAGCGCGCGGAACATGGCCACATGGACCGCTGCGAAGCCTCGGCGAAGAGCCTCAAGAAAGCGATCCGGAACGCCAGGCTGCCGAAAGATTATACCGAAGAAGCCAACGCGGCGATCGACGCCCTGATGCTGCAGGCCTTCATGAAGGCGACCTCCGTTGCCGCCAGGGCCGCCATCGAGGCCGGCCTTGAGGACGAGATCGAGCGGCGCGCGATGAAGATCCGCGAGGCCCGCGAGAGACTCGCCGGCGCGATCCGCTACAAGGCGCCCAGGGATTTCCAAAGGAAATGCGAGCGCATGCTGGAGACCGCCCTCTTCTCCGGCGGTATTCGTGCCAAGGGCCCGACGCGCGCGAAACCGGATTACTCCGCCATGGAACCGCAGGCGTCGGCCTGAAGAACAACCTCTGCACGGCTGTCATCCCGACCTGATCCGGAACCTTTCAAGAGGCGCAACTCTGCGTTCGACAAGGTTCCTGCTCTTCGCGGGATGACGCGATCAACAAATACAAGGCCGGGCTAGTGCCCGGCCTCTTGCAGTCTCGTTGCCCGGTCCAGCCTATCCCCGGATCCGTCCGCCAACGGCCTTCTCGACCTGGGCGACGATCTTCTGGCCGACGGCCTCGATCTGCTCGTCCGTCAGGGTCGCGTCGACCGGCTGCAGGGTGACCTGGATGGCAAGCGACTTCTCGCTCTCTTCCAGCCCCTTGCCCTGGTATTCGTCGAACAGACGGACACCGGCGATCAGCGCCTTGTCGGCCCCGGCCGCGGCGCGAACCAGCTTCTCCGCCGGCACGTCCTTCTCCACCACGAAGGCGAAGTCCCGGGTCAGCGGCTGGAACGGGGAAAGCTTCAGGAAGCTCTTCGTTGCGCCCTTGGACTTCGGCGTCGGGACCTTCCCGAGGAAGATCTCGAAACCGACCGCCGGCCCCTTTACGTCCATCTGCTTCAACACCTTCGGATGCAGTTCGCCGAAGAAGGCCAGCACGTTCGGTCCGAGGCGCAGCGCGCCGGAACGGCCCGGATGATACCAGGAGGGCGCATCGGTCGAGACCTGGAGGTTGCCCGCCGGGGCCTCCAGCGCCTCCAGCAGCGTCACCACGTCCGCCTTGGCGTCGAAGGCATCCACGGCGCGCGTAGAGCCGGCCCAGTCCTTCGGGCCGGTGCGGCCGACGCGGATCCCCGCGATCACCTTGGACTGCCCCTTCGGCGTCGCGTCGGCATATTGCGGACCGACCTCGAAGAGCGCCGCCTCGCCGCTTCCCATATTCGCGTTCCGCGCCGCGGCCGCGAGCAGGTTCGGCAGGATCGACGGACGCATCACGTCGAGCTCGCTGGAGATCGGGTTGACCAGGGTCAGTTCCGCCGCGCCGCCGCCGAAGAGTTCGGCTTCGCCGCGGGAGAGGAAAGAGAATGTCACCGCTTCCAGCATGCCGCGGGACGCGAGCACGCGCTTGGCGCGGCCCTCGCGGACCTGCTCCCTGGAGAGCGCCGGCTCGGGCACGACATGACCCGTTTCCATGGAAACCACCGGGATCTCGTCATAGCCGTTGATCCGGAGGATCTCCTCGACGAGGCAGGCCTCGCCCTCGACGTCGCGGCGCCACGGCGGGACCACGGCGCTGATCGCCTCGCCGCCGCCGGACACCTCGAAACCGAGATCCACAAGGATCTGCTTCGCCTTCTCCTCCGGAACCTCGATGCCGCCGAGGGAGCGGATCCGGGAATGACGCAGCGTTATCGTGCGCTTCCAATCCTCTTCCTGGCCGTGCACCACGAGCTCGCTCGCCTCGCCGCCGCAGATCTCCTGCACCAGTTTCGAGGCAAGATGCACGCCCCAGGTCGGGCCGGTCGGATCGAGACCGCGCTCGAAACGATAGCGCGCGTCGCTCAGCACGTTCAGCTTTCGGCCGGTCATGGCGACAGAAATCGGATCGAAAATCGCGACCTCGAGATACATGTTCACGGTCTCGTCGGTGCAACCGGTGCGCTCGCCGCCCATGATGCCGGCCATGTCGTCGATGCCATGCTCGTCGCCCAGCACCAGCATGCCGTCCTCGAAGGTATAGGTCTTCTCGTTCAGCGCCTCGTAGCTCTCGCCTTCCCTGGCAAGGCGGATGCGGATCGCGCTGCCGGAGACCTTGTCCGCGTCATAGGCGTGCAGCGGACGGCCGACATCGAGCATCATGTAGTTGGTGATGTCGACGAGGCCGGAAATCGGGCGCAGCCCGACCGCGGCAAGCCGGTCCTGCATCCATTTCGGGCTCGGACCGTTCTTGACACCCCTGAAGTAGCGGCCGACGACGTAGGGAACCAGCGACGGCTCCGGCACGTCCACCTCCCACTGGATCGGGCTCTTGAAGGTGCCCTTCACCTCCGGAATATCGAGCGGCTTCAGCCTGCCGAGACCGGCGGCGGCGAGGTCGCGGGCAATGCCGCGGACGCCGAGACAGTCGGCACGGTCCGGGGTAATGGCGATGTCGATCACCGGATCGTCGAGCCCGGCATATTCGGCGAAGGACGCCCCGACCGGCGCGTCCTCCGGCAGGTCGATGATACCGTCATGCTCGTCGGACAGTCCCATCTCGCGCTCGGAGCAGAGCATGCCGTTGCTCTCCTCGCCGCGGATGACGCCTTTCTTCAGATCGATACCGGTGCCGGGAATGTGGCTGCCGGAGGGTGCGAAGACCCCCTTCATGCCGGTGCGCGCGTTCGGCGCGCCGCAGACCACCTGGATGACCTCCTTGCCGGTATCGACCTTGCAGACGCGCAGCCGGTCGGCATTCGGATGCTGCACCGCCTCGGTCACGTAGGCGATGGTGAAAGGCTTCAGCTTCTCCGCCGGATTGACCAGTTCCTCGACCTCGAGCCCGAGCATCGGCAGGGCGTCGCAGATCTCCTCGAGGCTGGCCTCGGTCTCGAGATGCTCTTTCAGCCAGGACAGCGTGAACTTCATCGGTTGAGGCCTCCGGCGAGGGACGGAACGTCGAACGGCATGAAGCCGTAATGCTTCAGCCAGCGCAGGTCGCTGTCATAGAACGGACGCAGGTCCGGAATGCCGTATTTCAGCATGGCGATACGCTCGATCCCCATGCCGAAGGCAAAGCCCTGATACTCGTTCGGGTCGATGCCGCAATACTGCAGCACCTTCGGATGCACCATGCCGCAGCCGAGGATCTCCAGCCAGTCGTCGCCGGCGCCGATCTTGAACTCGCCGCCCTTGCGGGTGCAGCCGATATCGACCTCGGCCGACGGTTCGGTGAAGGGGAAGTAGGACGGACGGAAGCGCACCGGCAGATCGTCGACGCCGAAGAAGGCCCGGCAGAAATCGATCAGGCATCCCTTCAGGTGACCCATGTGGGTCGCCTTGTCGATCACCAGACCCTCGACCTGATGGAACATCGGCGAGTGAGTCGCATCGTGGTCGGAGCGGAAGGTACGGCCCGGGCAGATCACGCGGATCGGCGGGGTCTTGCTCTCCATCGTGCGGATCTGCACCGGCGAGGTATGGGTGCGCAGCACGCGCGGCGTGCCGCTCTCGTCCGGCGGCAGGTAGAAGGTGTCGTGCTCCTGCCGGGCGGGATGCTCCGGCGGAATGTTCAGGGCGGTGAAGTTGTAGTAGTCGCTCTCGATATGCGGACCCTCGGCGACCGAGAAACCCATCTCGGCGAAGATCGCGACCAGTTCCTCGGTGGTCTGGGTCAGCGGATGCACCCGCCCCGCCTCTTCCGGGCGCGGCGGCAGCGAAACGTCGATCCGCTCGGCCGCGAGCCTGGCGTTCAGCTCCGCGTCCTCGAAGGCGGTCTTGCGCGCCTCGATCGCGCCCTGGATCTCGTCCTTCAGCCGGTTCAGGGCCTGTCCGGTTTCCCTGCGCTGCTCCGGATCGAGACCGCCGAGCTGCTTCATCAGCCCGGTGATGCGTCCCTTCTTGCCGAGGGCACTGACCCTGAGCTCCTCGAGCGCGGCGAGATCGCCCGCCGCATCGACGGCGCCGGCGAGTTCCGCTCTCAGTGTTTCAACGTCCTGCATGATCCTCTTTTCACCTCGCTTGGAAGACTGCTCCGATCCGGCGCGGGTTCCTTAAAGCAAAAGGGGCCTGGCAAAGGCCAGACCCCTTTTCAACTCTCTTGCCGATTGGGTCGCCGGACATGTCCGGCTGCCCCGAGTTAGTCGGCTTTTGCGAGCGCGGCCTGGGCTTGGTCGACCAGGCTCTTAAACGCCGCCGGCTCGTGGATCGCGAGATCCGAGAGCACCTTGCGGTCGAGCTCGACGCCGGCCTTCTTCAGACCGTTCATGAACTTGGAATATGTCAGACCGTGAGCGCGGACGCCGGCGTTGATGCGCTGGATCCAGAGCGCGCGGAAATCGCGCTTGCGGACCCGGCGGTCGCGGTAGGCGTACTGCGCCGCCTTCTCCATCGCCTGCACGGCGACGCGGAAGACGTTCTTCCGGCGGCCGTAATAGCCCTTGGTCTTGTCCGTAACCTTCTTGTGGCGGGCGTGAGCCGTGACGCCCCGTTTTACACGTGCCATCTCTGCTGCCCTCTCTTAAGCGTACGGAAGGAATTGTTTGACGATGCGTGCATCGGCGTCGGAGAGGATCATCGTCCCCCGGGCCTTGCGCTTCATCTTCTGGGACTTGTTGGACAGCTGGTGGCGCTTGTAGGCGACGTTGCCGCGCACCTTGCCGCTGCCGGTGAGCCGGAACCGCTTCTTGGCGCCGCTCTTGGTCTTCATCTTGGGCATTTCGATCTCCGTTTTTCGCGGTTTTCCCTTGCCGGCCAGGCATGCCCTACAAGCCATGACGCGGCGCTGCCCCGCGATCGCTCGTGGGGAGGCGGGTTTATACAGAGCGGACGCGGGAGAATCAAGCGCTCTATCCGAGCCGAAGCGCGCCCTGGAAATTGGAATTGTGCATGACAGAACCGCAGGCAACGGATCCAGAGGATCGTCGCGCGCTCGGATTGTCGGCGATCCGACCTTGTGAGATGATCGGAACCGGGAGGGTTTCCTCGTTTTCTGGAGGTGAAACATGATTACCCGTGACCCGTCGAGTGATGGACAACGCCTCTGTTTCTCTGTGACTTCCCACGACCCGCTTGCCTATGATCTCAGGGACAGCGTGCTTGAGCCGGCGATCCATGCCGCCGGGCTTCTGGTGCTGCGCTCGGACGATATCGAGCACGGGGACCGTCTCGCCTCGACGATCTGGGCGGCGATCGAGCGCTGCGCCGCGATGGTCGCTCTGGTGACGGCGCAAAGCCCGCATGTCTATTACGAACTCGGAATTGCCGGCGGCCTGCGGGTTCCGACACTGGTCCTGGTGCGCGAGACGCTGGAAATGCCGATCAATACCGAAGAACTGACAGTTCTTCCGTTCGCCGCGGCGGGACCGGACCTGAACACCGTCGCGGCACGTCTGCGGGAAATGACCTCCGGCAAAGCCGTCGCCTGAGCACCGCGGGAGAAACTGCGGGAGGAACGGCTGACTCAGCCGCGCCCGGATGCGACCTGCCCCCGGGCCAGTCGCAGTTCACGCAGCTGCCCGGTCAGCTCGACCATATGATTGGCGACCACAAGCTGGACTTGCTCCCCGCTGGCGACCGGGCAGATGATCCGCTCCCAGTCGCAGGGCGCGCGCGAATGAAGATAGGGATTGCGACTGACGATCAGCCGCTTCTCATGCACCGCCTTCCGGTACTGTGAATGGAAGACGTCCCCGATCTCGGAGCGGAAGTCGGAAACCCACTTCCCTGTCATGTCGAAACCGGATCTGGCCGCGATCTCGCTGCCGTAGAGCCGGTAGCGGAAATCCTCCCGCTCGCGGTCGAGCTCCAGCACCATGATGTTGCCGAGCCAGGGCCTCAGCGTCTCGCCGGTGAAATCCCTGCGGTCTGCGAAGGCGCCCTTCGGCTTCTTCTTCTGGCAATAGGACAGGAAGGACGCGGAGCGTTCATGATCGACCTTTCCCCGCTCCGTTTCCGGGAACCAGACCTTGATGTCTCTAGGGTCGATCACGGGCGGCCGTGCCCCCTGCCAATGTCAAGCTATCGCGAATTCATCAGACTGGACCTGACTGTTTATCAGTTTTTAGGAAAATTGCCTTCATTTCAATGAAACGGACGGATTCGGTTTATCGAAAACCGCGATTCGGAATCGTTGACCTCGGCCCCGCTGGGCCCTAGCTTCCGCCGCACCAAGACAAATTCAAGGACACGAACAATGACCTCCCGTATTTCCACCGAGATCGCCGAGAACGCCCGCGCCTGGCCGTTCGAGGAAGCGCGTAAAATCGCCGCGCGGCTCGGGGGCAAGAAACCGGAGAAAGGTCATGTGATCCTTGAGACCGGCTACGGCCCCTCCGGCCTGCCCCATATCGGCACCTTCGGCGAGGTCTTCCGCACCACCATGGTGCGGCGCGCCTTCGAACTGCTGCGTCCGGACGTGCCGACCCGGCTGATCGCCTTCTCCGACGACATGGACGGTTTCCGCAAGGTCCCGACCAATCTGCCGAACCAGGAGATGCTGAAGCAGTATCTGAACAAGCCGCTGACCCAGGTTCCGGACCCGTTCGGCACACATGAGAGCTTCGGCGCCCACAACAACGCCCGGCTGCAGGCCTTCCTCGACGGTTTCGGCTTCCAGTACGAGTTCCTGTCCTCGACCGAGTGCTACAGGAGCGGCATGTTTGACGCCGCGCTGCTGGAAACGCTCCGGCGCTATGACGAGATCATGGCGATCATGCTGCCGACGCTCGGCAAGGAGCGGCAGGCGACCTATTCGCCCTTCCTGCCGGTCTGCCCGACCACCGGCAACGTCCTGCAGGTGCCGATCCTGGAGCGCAATGCCGATGCCGGCACCGTGGTCTACGAGGATCCGGAAAGCGGCGGGAAGGTCGAGGTTCCGGTCACCGGCGGGAACTGCAAGCTGCAGTGGAAGGCCGACTGGGCGATGCGCTGGCACGCCCTCGGCGTCGATTACGAGATGTCCGGCAAGGACCTGATCGACAGCGTGAAGCAGTCCTCGAAGATCTGCCGTGCGCTCGGATCGGCTCCGCCGGAAGGCTTCAACTACGAGCTCTTCCTCGACGAGAACGGCGAGAAGATCTCCAAGTCCAAGGGCAACGGTCTCTCGGTCGAGGACTGGCTGCGCTACGGCTCGCCGGAAAGCCTCTCGCTCTTCATGTTCCAGCATCCGAAGCGCGCCAAGCGGCTCTATTTCGACGTCATCCCGAAGAACACGGACGAGTATTTCCAGTTCCTCGACAAGCTCGAGGAGGAGACGGACGATGCCAAGAAGGTCGAGAACCCGACCTGGCACATCACCGAGGGCAAGGGCCGCGGCAATGCCGACCGGGTCCCGCTCAGCTTCGGCCTGCTGCTGAATCTCGCCTCGGTCTGCCATGCCGAGGACAAGGACGTGCTCTGGGGCTTCATCGCCCGCTACGCACCGGGCGCGACGCCGGAGAGCCACCCGACGCTGGACCGGCTCGCCGGCTATGCCGTGAACTACTATCAGGACTTCGCCCGCCCGGCGAAGCAGTACCGCGCGCCGAGCGAGGCGGAACGCGCCGCCTTCGAGGATCTCGTCACCGAGCTGAAGGCGCTGCCGGCGGAGGCCGACGCGGAGACCATCCAGACCCAGGTCTACGAGGTCGGGAAACGGCACGCCTTCGAGAACCTGCGCGACTGGTTCAAGGCGCTCTACCAGGTCCTGCTCGGCCAGGATCAGGGCCCGCGCTTCGGCTCCTTCATCGCGCTCTATGGCGTCGAGGAGACGGTGGCGCTGATCGAGAAAGCGCTGGCGGGCGAGAACCTCGCGGCGTGACGCCTAGCTGGCGCCGGAGCGCTCCGGCGCCAGTCCCACCAGCTCAGCCTTAATCGCCCGGGCGAGATATTTCGAATAGATCCGTCCCTGCGCGAATGACCCGCCGGTGTACCAGAGGCCGGGCTGCGGCGTCGGGGTCCACATGTTGTTCAGCTCCTGGATCTCCGGGTCGATGTCCCAGACCTTGCCGACCCGGTCCGCCACCTCGTCGCCAAAGAGGACGCGGGTCATGTGGTCCTGACCCTTGTAGCCGGTCGCGAGCACCACCAGGTCGGCCTCGCGCAGCGCCCCGTCCTTCATGCGCAAGCCCGCCGCCTCGAACCGATCGATATCGGCATACTGGATCAGGCCGATGCGGCCCGCCGCCATCAGGTCGGAGGCGCCGACATTGAAATAGTAGCCGCCGCCGCGCGTCCTGTATTTCAGCGGCCAGCCGGTGCCGCCCTCGCCGAAATCGAGCCGGAAGCCGACCTTCTCCAGCCCGTCGAGCAGCGGCTTGTCGATCTCCTTCACCCTGTCGGTGATGATCTTGTGGGCGATGCGGACCACCGGGAAGGGCGTCGCGACATTGATCAGGTCGCGGTCCTCGTGGCTCGGCCCCGCGCCCCAGTAGATCCCGTCATAGAGCTGCGCGCTCGGCTCGATGTTGACGATCAGGGTCGGGCTGCGCTGGATGATGGTGACCTCGGCCCCGTTGCCCTCGAGGTCCTGGGCGATGTCGTGCGCGCTGGTGCCGGTGCCGAAGATATAGACGCGCTTGCCCTTCCAGTCCCTGCCGGCGGAAAACTGGCTCGAATGCAGTACCGGCCCCTCGAAACGGTCGAGGGTCGGGATCTCGGGTACGTTCGGCGCGCCGCTGACGCTGGTCGCCATGACGATATGGCGCGGCCGCATGACACGCTCCGAACCGTCGGCGAGCTTCAGGCGCGCGGTCCAGCACTGCGCCGCCGCGTCCCACGCCGCGCCCTCGAAGCTGGTCTCGGTCCAGAAGTTGATGTCCATGGCATCGACATAGGACTCGAGCCAGTTGGCGATGCGGTCCTTCGGGATGTAGGTCGGCCAGCCCTCCGGGAAGCGCATGTAGGGCAGGTGGTTGCTGTGGATATAGTTGTGCAGCCGGAGGCCGTGATAGCGCAGGCGCCAATTGTCCCCGACGCGCTTCATCCGGTCGACCACCAGCGTGTCGATATCGAGCCGCACGCACCTAGCCGCCGCCGTCAGCCCGGCATGGCCGCCGCCGACGATGAGGACTTCCGGGTCGCGGTCCGCATAGGCGCGCGCCGTCGCTCGCTTGTCCGCCCAGTTGGGCCCGTGGAAGTTCGGATTGAAGGCAGGGTCGTCCTTCTCCTCGAAGATGCGGGCCTCCTCGTAGCCCTTCAGGTCTTCCAGCGTGGTCGCAAAGACCCAGGCCTTCGGCGTATCCGACGGATATTTCAGGCGCACGAGACCGAGACCGACGCCCTTGACGGTCTCGAAAGAGAGGATCGCCTCGATCACGGACAAGCCCGCCCGGTCGACAATGCCCGGCGGCGCGTGCCCCTCGGCGACGGAGAGCGGCCCGAGGCCTTCACCGGTTGCTTCGGCGGCCAGCCGTTCCGCGATCGCGGGGCCGCCGGAGACCGTCCTCTGACGCCCGGAGAGGATAAGGATGTCACGCCAGTAGCTGTCCGTCTCGAAGAGTGTTTCCAGCTTTCCTGCGTCGCCGGCCGCCAGCGCCGCGTTGACGCCGGCCAGCCAGTCTTCAAGCGCCGCCGTGACGGCACCGTCTGCCATCAGGTTCATCCGACATCCTCCCGTTATACTTTTCGAAAAGACTAGGACCCGCCGGGAATCCTGTAAACGCGGGTGGAAGGCGATTTCACGCCTCGGCGAGAGTCGGGTTGCGACGGAGGGCCAGTAAATCGTATATGTTATGTTATAACATTTTATATCCGGAGACTCCCGTGACCGACAAACGCCTTCCCGTGACCGTGCTGTCCGGATTCCTCGGCGCCGGCAAGACGACCCTGCTGAACCGCATCCTGAACAATCGCGAGGGCCGCCGCGTCGCCGTGATCGTCAACGACATGTCGGAAGTGAACATCGACGCGGACCTGGTGCGCGCCGGCGGGGCCGAACTCAGCCATACGGACGAGACGCTGGTGGAAATGTCGAACGGCTGCATCTGCTGCACGCTGCGCGACGATCTCCTGGTCGAGGTTCGCCGGCTTTGCGAGGAAGGCCGCTTCGACTATCTGCTGATAGAGTCGACCGGCATCGCAGAACCGCTGCCGGTCGCCGCGACCTTCGAGTTCCGCGACGAGGAGGGCCGCAGCCTCTCCGACCTCGCCCGGCTGGACAGCATGGTGACCGTGGTCGATGCGGTGAACCTGCCGAAGGATTTCGCCAGCCACGACGCGCTCGCCGACCGGGGCGAGACCCTCGGCGAAGAGGACGAGCGCACCCTCGTCCATCTTCTGACCGACCAGATCGAGTTCGCCGACCTCGTCGTCATCAACAAGGCGGGCGATGCCGGGCCGCAGGGGCTTCGTGCCGCGCGGCAGATCGTGCGCAGTCTGAACGGCGATGCCGAGATCATCGAGACCGATTTCGCGGAGGTACCGGCCGACGCGATCCTCGATACCGGCCGCTTCGATTTCGACAAGGCGCACGAACATCCGCTCTGGCTGAAGGAGCTCTACGGGTTCGGCGATCATGTGCCGGAGACGGAGGAATACGGTATCGCTTCCTTCGTCTACCGGGCGCGACGGCCGTTCGATCCGGCGGAGATCCACGAGCTTCTGAACGGTCCGCTGCCCGGCGTGATCCGCGCCAAGGGGCATTTCTGGATCGCCACCCGGCCGGAATGGGTGGCCGAGTTCTCCCTCGCGGGCGCGCTGACCAGCACCAGTCCGCTTGGCACCTGGTGGGCCGCCGTGCCGAAGGAGCGCTGGCCGGAGCACGCGCAGTTCCGGAGCTACATGCGGGACAACTGGGCCGAGCCCTTCGGTGACCGGCGACAGGAGATCGTCTTCATCGGCGCCGGCATCGACTGGGCGATGCTGAAGGACCAGCTCGACGCCTGCCTGGTGCCGGACGAACAATGCGGAGACTTGCGCGCGCTCGCCGCCCTGCCCGATCCGTTTCCGCGCTGGGAGAAGGCCGACGCCGCCTGACCCGGCGACGGAGCTGGAAACGCACATCCCTTGGATGCCTCCACCGGACGAACGGTCCTCCCGGACACTCGGCCTGAAAATCGCCAAACCTGACGGAACCGGACATGACTGCAGCCCTTCCCGATGTCTCTCGCACGGACACCGCCGCCGTTCACGGCCACCTGGAATGGGTGGGCATGCAGGGCATCGATTTGCCCATCCCGGTGAACGAACCCGAATGCCGCCGCGAAGTCCATGCGCGGGTCGACACCCAGGTCGACCTTCCCGTGCCGGACGCCAAGGGCATTCACGTGTCGAGGCTCTATCGCCTGCTCGACACACTGTCGGAGGAAGGAGCACTCGCGCCAGATCGACTGAAGGACCTGCTCGGCCGCATGATCGAGAGCCACCGCGACTGCGCCACGCGGAACGCGCGGATCCGCATTGCCTTCGAACTGCTTATCCGCCGTCCGGCACTGGTGACGGAAGGCCTCTCCGGCTGGAAATCCTACCCCGTGCGGATCGACGCGGCTCTGCTCGGGGACGTCTATCGCTGTCGGGTCGAGGTAAAGGTCGGCTACTCGTCGACATGTCCCTGCTCGGCCGCATTGTCACGCCAGGTGGTGGAACGCGGCTTCCTCGACGCGTTCGGCGCTCATGACAGCGTATCACCGGCGGACGTGGCAGGATGGCTTCGCCAGAACGCGTCGATGGCCACACCGCACAGCCAGCGCAGCGAGGCACGGGTCACGGTCGAACTTCCGGACAGCGCCCCCCGCATGGGCCTCATGGATCTCATTGATCGGGTCGAGGCCGCCGTGGGCACGCCTCTCCAGACTGCGGTGAAACGCGCGGACGAACAAGCCTTCGCCGCGCTCAACGGGCAGAACCTGATGTTCGTCGAGGATGCCGCCCGGCGGATCGAGGCCGCGCTCGGAGACTACCGTCAGCCGCAGGTCCGTGTGTGGCATGTCGAGAGCCTGCATCCGCACGACGCGGTCGCATGGTCGTCGCCGGCACGATGACGGCGGCATCCACCGGAAGAACCTCTCTAACCGAGCTTTTCCATCACCTTCTCCGCGATCGCCAGCGAGGAGGTGAGGCCGGGAGACTCGATGCCGTAGAGATTGACCAGCCCCGCGACGCCGTGCTCCGCCGGGCCCTGGATCATGTAATCGGCGGCGGGCTCGCCGGGAGCCTGGATCTTCGGACGGATTCCTGAATAGGCGGGCGTCAGGCTGTCGTCCGGCAGGCCAGGCCAGTATTTGCGCACGGCGGTGTAGAAACTGTCGGAGCGGCGTGGATCGACGTCGTAGTCGATTTCATCGATCCATTCGACATCGGGGCCGAAGCGGGCCTGTCCGCCGAGATCGAGCGTCAGGTGCACGCCGAGCCCGGCCGCTTCCGGCGCCGGATAGATCAGGCTCTTGAACGGCGCCGAGCAGCCGGTGAGCTGGTAGTAGTTGCCCTTGCAGAAATGCTGCGGCGGGATCCTGTCCGCCGGGAACCCCGCGAGATGGCGCATGATGGTCTGGCTGTGCAGACCGCCGGCCACCACCACGGTCTTCGCCAGCATGTTCATGCCGTGCAGGCCGCCGACATGCAGCTCGATGCCATCTTCCGTCACCTTGCCGCCCTCGAGCGGCGCCATGAAGGCGATCATGCCGCCATGTTCCTCGAGATCGCCCTGCAGGGCGAGCATATAGGCATGGCTGTCGATCACTCCGGTCGAGGGCGACCAGAGCGCGGTGACGCAGCGCAGCTCCGGCTCGCGCGCCGTCACCTCGTTATGGGAGAGGAATTCCAAATCGTACACGCCGTTCTGCTCGGCGCGTTCCTTGATCTGCTGCAGCGCGGGGATCTGGTCTTCCGACGTGGCGACGATCAGCTTGCCCATCCTGCTGTAGGGCACGCCGTGGCTCTCGACATAGTCGTAGAGCAGGTGCTTGCCGCGCACGCAGACCTCGGCCTTCAGGCTGCCCGGCGGGTAGTAGATCCCGGCATGGATGACCTCGGAATGGCGCGAGCTGGTCTCGGAGCCGATCAGATCGTGCTGCTCCAGTACGATGACGTCGCGCCCGGCCATCGCCAGCGCCCGTGCTGCCGCGAGCCCGACCACACCCGCTCCGACCACCACCGCATCTACCGCTTCGCTCACGCGTTTCCTCCTGCCTTCTTCTCCCCGATCGCCCGCATCCCGGCCGATGAACCGGGATCTTTCGACTCTCTGACGCGCCCTACGATCAGGAGATCCCGGATCAGGTCCGGGATGACGATCTTGATTGCAATGTATGGGGTTAGAACGGCACCTCGTCCGCGTCAATCGGCTCGGCCGGAACGGGTGCCGTCCCGAAAAAGCCACGGGTCTCGGCGACCGCTTCGGCGAGCCCGCAGCGCCGGACCTCGACGCCCTCGGGAAAGGCCCCCAGCAGCCGCGAGGGCATCATCGGATCGAGCAGCACGAAGACGCCGCGATCGTCCGCCCGGCGCACCAGACGGCCGAAGGCCTGCTTCAGCTTCAGGCGCGTCAGCATATCGGTATAGGCGCCGCCGCCGAAGGCCGAACGCCGCGCCTTGTAGAGGATGTCCGGGCGTGGCCAGGGCACCCGGTCGAAGACGATGAGGCGGAGCGAGTTGCCCGGCACGTCGACCCCGTCGCGCACCGCGTCGGTGCCGAGCAGGCAGGCATTCTCCTCGGCGCGGAAAATATCGATCAGGGTGGTGAGGTCGAGTCCGTCGACATGCTGGGCATAGAGCGGCAGGTCGGCTTCGTCGATCTCGCCGCCGATCCGCCGGTGCACCTCGCGCAGCCGCTGGATCGCGGTGAACAGGCCGAGCGCGCCGCCGCCGGAGGCGAGGAAAAGCTCCCGGTAGGCCGCCGCGACCTGCGCCATGTCGTCCTTGCGCACATCGTTGACGATGAAGACCCGGGTCTGGGCCGGATAGTCGAAGGGCGAGACGACCGCTGCACGGACCGGCGGCGCCTCGAGCCAGATGGCGCCGGTGCGCTCCTCGGCCGCCTGCCAGTCGCGGTGCTCCTCGCCGGTACCGTCACGCAGGGTGGCGGAGGTCATCAGCACGCCCTGGGCCTGCTTCACGACGGTCTCGGCGAACGGCCTGCCCGGATCAATCCAGTGCCGGTGCAAGCCGATATCCATGTCGCGGCCGTCGCTCCGCTCGATCTCGAACCAGTCGACGAAGGCCTCCGGCGTCTCGTGCGCCAGCGCCTTCAGCATGTCGCGCCACGCGCCGAGGGTCATCTCGCCGCGCCGCTGCAGGGAGCGCGCGACCGCCTCGATGCGCAGCCGGATCGCGCTCTCCAGCTCGTCCGCATCCTCGTCCAGCCGGTCCTCTAGCCGCTTCTTCAGCTGCTTGATCGGCGTCAGGATGCGCGCCAGCGCGGCATCCAGCGCCTCGGCCGCCTCCAGCAAACCGTCCACCGGCGGGTGGGTCCCGGTCTGCATCGAATAGGGACTGTCGGGATGGTCGGTGCGGGCATAGACCTGGGTTCTCACCAGGGTCAGAAACCGTTCCGTCTCGCCCCTGCTCTCGCCCTCCGCGATCCGCGCCATCCAGCCCTCGCCCGGCAGCACCCGGGCGGCTTGAAGCGCGGCTTCAAGCGCCTCCAGCGCGTCCTCGTCGTCGGCGATCAGGTCCTCGACCCGCTTCTTCAGGCCCCGCGCCCGGCCCGAGCGACGGCCCTCGGCGCCGATCAGCCAGCGCCGGAGCTCCACTGTCTCGATCGCCGTCAGATGCGCCGAGAAAGCGCTGTCCGCGGCGTCGAACACGTGATGGCCCTCGTCGAACACATAGCGGGTCGGCAGCGCGCCGTCGTCGGTCCCGCCGAGCGCCGCCTGGATCATCACCAGCGCGTGGTTCGCCACCACGATCTCGGCGCGGCGGGCGCGGCGGATGGATTTCTCGATGTAGCATTTGGAATAATGCGGGCAGGCGGAATAGATGCACTCGCCGCGCCGGTCCGCGAGCCCGACAGTCCGCCCGCGCCCGAGCAGGTCGGCGAGCCAGGCCGGGAAGTCGCCGCCCTGCACGTCGCCGTCCCGCGTCGCCTCGGCCCAGCGCGCCATCAGGCCGAGCGCGGTGCCGTATTGCGGCATGGTCGGCAGCGTGTTCACCGCCTCTTCCAGATTGAGCAGACAAAGGTAATTCTCCCGCCCCTTGCGCACCACCGCCTTCAGCGCCTTGCGCACCGGATCGGGATAGAGCCGGTCGAGCTCGCTGTCGATCTGGTGCTGCAGGTTGCGGGTATAGGTCGAGACCCAGACGGCGCCCTCGTTCTTCTCCGCCCAGACACTGGCCGGCGCGATATAACCGAGGGTCTTGCCGACGCCGGTTCCGGCCTCGGCAAGCACCACATTCGGGCGCCGCTCCTCGTCGCGCGGGGTGAAGGCGAAGGCGGCGGCGGAAGCGTAATCCGCCTGGCTCGGCCGGGCTTCCGCACCGCCGCCAAGCAGATCCTTCAGCCGCGCCCGCGCCTCGTCCTCCAGCACCGGTCTGTTGCCCGCCGGCGGTTCCGGCGCGTGCTCCGACCATTCCTCCAGCCGGCGCCAGACCTGCAGCCCGCTCGGCCGGACCGGTCCCGGCGGCGGCAGGTCTCCGGCGCCGAGCGCGTGCAGCACCGCCTCGCCCCAGGCCCAGCCGCAATTGCGCATCGTTTCGGCGATCGGCCGCGCGCTCGGATCGCGCTCCCGCCCGGCGAGTTCGGCAAGCAGAGCCGCCGCCGCATCGCGCAGCACCAACGCCTCATCCTCGTGATCCTTCGGCGGGGCGAGATGCAGGGCCTCGGCAAGCCCGCGCGGCGTCGGCAGGCAGAAGGCGGCGGGGCGCACGAAGGCGAAGAGCTCCAATACGTCCACCGCGGCGAATCCGTCGAGCCGCAGGCGGCGCACGATCGCGCGGGCATGGGCGACGAGGCAGGGACCGGCGCGCAGGCGGAGCGCGGCCTCGTCGTGCGAAATCTCTTCGAGATCGCCGTCCACGCCGAGCCAGACTGCGACGCGGGGCGCGAGCACGAGGCTCGGCAGGTCGGGCAGGCGGATCTGGCGTTCGGGGACGGTCATCCCCACCCTTTATCAAGGCGGCGGCGGGTTTGCCAGAAGTGCGTGGAGCCTGCATTCTGTCGCCGGGCGAGGCGAGGACGACGAATGCAAGAGAACAGGCCGGTGACGGATGCGAGAGCCATGGAGCTGATCCAGTGGCTGGTCCACCAGTCCTGGGAGAAAGTGTCGAACGAACAGCTTGTCGCGGCAACCGCGGAACGCCTCGTTGCGGCAGGTCTGCCGCTCGACCGCTGCCGGGTCGCGATGTACACGCTGCATCCCGAAACCGGATCGCTGATGTTCGACTGGGACCGCGCGGACAACCGGCCCGACGCGGGCCTGCGCCACGAGATCGCCTATTCGAAGGACGAATCGGAGGAGTGGAAGGCGAGCCCGCTGCGCCACATGATGGCGACCGGCACGCTGAGGATGCGGCGGCGGCTGACCGGACCGGACGCTCAGCTCGACTTCACCGCGCTCGCCGAGTTCCGCGACGAGGGGTTCACGGATTATTACGCCTGCATGTTCGGCGGCAGGGAAGCCCTGCGTCTGATCCGCGAGGGCGAGCGCAGTTGCGGCGCCATCCTGCGCTGGTCGAGCCGGCACCCCGACGGTTTCTCCGAGCGCGACATCGAACTGATCGACGCCATCGTCCCTGCCCTCACCTCGGCGATACAGGCCCATCTCGACCAGGAGATCGCCCGCAACCTGCTGGACGCCTATGTCGGCCCGCTGGTCGGCGGACGGATCCTGAAGGGCGAGATCCGGCGCGGCATGGCGGAAAGCATCAATGCCGCCCTGATGATCGCCGACCTGACCGACTTCACCAGCGTCAGCGACATCGTCTCGAAGGAGGCGATGGTCTCCGCCCTCAACCGCTATTTCGACGTCATGCTGGAGCCGGTGCACGACGCCGGCGGCCAGGTGCTGAAATTCCTCGGCGATGGCTTCCTCGCCATTTTCCCCCTGGAACCCGGGCGGGAGGCGGAGACCGCCGGCAAGGCGCTTGGCGCGGCGAAGGCCGCGCTGGCGGCGGTCGACGAGCTTGCCGAGACGGAGGCCGATCTGGAGCGCCCCGCCATGGGGCTCAACGTGGCGCTGCATCTGGGCGAGGTCATGTTCGGCAATGTCGGCTCGCGCAACCGGCTCGACTTCACCGTGATCGGCCCGGCGGTGAACGAGGCGAGCCGGATGGAGAGCCTGTGCCGCTCGCTCGGCACCGACATCATCCTCTCCGAGACCATCGCCAGGCTGCTGCCGGGACGCACCCGGCTGCTGACCCGCACCGAGCTGCGCGGCGTGAAGGGCGAACGCGCGCTCTACGCTCCCGCAGATCCCGTGAAAGCCGCCGAATGACCGACCCCCGCCTCGACGAGACCGACCGCGCGATCCTCGACTACATCCAGCGCCACGGGCGCGCCGGCTATGCCGAGATCGGCGCCCATGCCGGCCTCTCCGTATCGGCCGTGAACGAGCGGCTTAAGAAGCTGCAGGCCGCCGGCGCGATCCGCGGCTACGGCGCGGTGCTGGAACCGACCGCGGTCGGGCTCGAGGTGCTCGCCTATGTCTCGGTGCTGATCGACTGGAGCGCGCACAACGCCTCCTTCCTCGAAGCCGTGCTGGCGATGCCGGAGGTGCTCGAATGCCACCACGTGACCGGCGACTGGTCCTACCTGCTGAAGATCCGCACCCGCTCCAACGACGCGCTGGAGGACGTGATCTCCAATCGCATCAAGCTGCTGCCGGGCGTGACCCGCAGCCAGACGGTGATCGCGCTGAAATCGCCGAAGGAAAGCGCGGTCCTGCCGGTGTGACGGTTGGGGTGACGGCCCTTATGCTCACTTCTTCTCCACGAACTCCTTCAGCGGCCCCATGCTGGTGACCGCGCCGCCGTCCGGCGTGCTCCAGATCCCGAAGAACATCGGCCCGAGTTCGGTGGTGACGGTCGTGATCGCGGCGGAGCCCTTGCCGGGTTCGTTCTTGGTCGCGATGTCCTGACGCTGTCCGTTGACCGAGGCCGCGAAGCCGGCGGAGACGCGGTCGAGCCATTCTTCGGCGGCGCCGAAATCCACGCGTTCCGCCTGGAAGGCGCATTTCAGCCGTCCCGGACGGGAATCGCGGAGAAGTATCAGTTTCCGTCCTTCGGGACCGAACATCGTCCAGCGCGTCGTTTCCGGCCCGACCTCCGGCTTGATGTGCCGGCCCGCGATCTCGTCCACGGCGGCGGAGATCTTCTCCAGATCGTAACCCGGCTGCTGCAGACACAATCTCTCGGCGGTCGAAATGGCATTGTATCCGGAGGGGTCGGGCGACACGGCCTGCGCGGCCACGGGGATGAAAAGCAGGAATGAAAAAGCAAAGATTGCGGCTGCCTGGCGATGCAGGTTGAAAACGGTCAAAACGAACTCCGCTGGCTTCGGCGGCCCTCTACGGCCACACAAGCTTACAAGGGATTGCAACGTCGCTCCCCGACGTCTCTGCCGGGGGCCCGCCATATCCGGAGACTGACGGCAAACCGGCGCGAGTGTGTTTCGGCCGGCCACGCTTCTCTCATGTGTGTCTCACGATCCAGAATAGCAAGAAATCCCGCAGTTTGGGAGGACTGCCCAAATGTTTCCGACGCTCGACGGCGTGCTCGCCATGCTCGCCATGGCCTTTCCGCTGATGGGCAGCCCGGGCCCGGCCATCGTCGCGATCACCGCAAACGGCGCCGCTTTCGGGATTCGCTCCAGCCTGCCCTTCCTGTCCGGTATCTATGCCGGCGTCTTCGTCGTGCTCTGCCTCACCGCAAGCGGCGTGACCGGACTCCTCCTCGCCCTGCCCGGCGTCGCCCCGGTCCTGGTGATGGCCGCGGTACTCTACATGGTCTATCTCGCCTACCGGATCGCCACCGCGCCGCCCCCCGGCATGCACGGGACGGACGACCGGGATCCGCCGGGCTTTGGCGCCGGTGTCCTCGTCGCGCTGATCAATGTGAAGGCCTACACGGTCTTCACCGCACTCTATGCCGGCAATGTCCTGATCGAGGCCGACCCGATCCGGGACACGCTGGCCAAGCTCGCGTTCCTCACCTGCGTCATGCTGTTCGTGAACGGATCCTGGCTCGTTTTCGGCGGGCTCTTCGCCAACCTGATCCGCTCGCCGAAGATCGGACGCGCCTTCAACATCACCATGGCGGTCCTGCTGCTGGTCTCGGTTGCGCTTGCGGTGATCCCCCGGTGAGGCGCTAGGGTAGGGTACTGACCCATACGCCGCCGATTGGACCGGCCCCGTGCATTTCATCCTGTTCGCGCTCTCCGCCCTGATCTGGGGCACCGGGGCCTATGTGACGACGCTCCAGGCCGGGCCGGTTCCGGTCCCGGTTTCCGTCGCCTACCGCATGCTGCTGCTGGCGGTCTGCATGCTCGTCGTCATCCTGGCCACGCGGACAAGGCTCAGCATCGAAAGAGAGCACATACCCTGGATCGCGGCCCACGCCGCGACCTTCTTCGCGCTTAATTTCATCTGTTTCTACACCTCGACACACTACATCCCGAGCGGGGTTGCGACGCTCGCACTCTCCACCTCTCCGATCTTCGCGACCATCCTCTCTTTCCTGCTGTTCCGCGATGCCATCCCCCTGCGCGCCATCGCCGGGATGGTGCTCGGAATGGCCGGCCTCGCCCTGATCGTCGCTCCGGATATTGCCCGGCTCGATGCCGGCGGCGCGGTGATCCGGGGCATGCTCTGGGCGCTCGGCGCGTCGCTCGGCACCGCGATCGGCACCATCATCGGCGCTCGCAATCACCGCCGGGGCCTGTCCGCCTACACCGTGAATTTCTGGGGCGGGATCGGCGGTGCGGGGATCTGTTTCGCCATCGCGCTCGCTGGCGGCATGGAGATCATCATCGAACCGACCCTGCGGTATCTCGGTTCGCTCGCCTATCTCGGCGTCGTCGCCTCGGCAGGCGCCTTCCTGATCTTCTTCGCGCTGGTGGCGCGGGTCGGTCCCGGACGGGCTGCCTATACTTTCACCACGGTTCCCGTTGTGGCGCTGGTCATGTCGGTCCTGTTCGAGGACGTCGCGCTCGGCCCTCTGATGATCGCAGGGGCGGCAATGATCCTGACCGGCAACGTGCTGGTTCTGCGGCGCTAGCCGGAGCGGCGGCGTTCTTCTTCCAGCGCACGCGCATCCCAGGCCTGGACGAAGCGCATCTGGCCCGAATTGATCTCGAGCGCGGTCAGCACCCCGGTGTTCACCGCGCCGGTATCGATGCCGATCCTGTGATCGTGCACCAGCGGCTCGCCATGGTTCCATTCCACCGTGTGGCCGTGCACCACGGTCAGTTCGAACGGCCAGATTTCGGGATTGAGAAACGGATCGCGGATCCAGCACAGAGTCTTCAGGGTCTGGTTGTTCAACGGCTGGCGCGGATCGATCCCCGCATGGACGAAGAGGTAGTCGTCGACCCGATAGGTCACCGACATGGACAGGATGAACTCGAGCACCGGGTCCGGCAGGCGCCGCCGCGTCTGCAGGATCATGTCGCGCGCTCCGACGACCCGGGTGATGCCGAAACTGCGCCAGGTCGCCTCGCCGCCATTGGC
The DNA here is from genome assembly GCF_965216895.1 of Nisaea sp. Lineage (GTDB taxonomy): Bacteria > Pseudomonadota > Alphaproteobacteria > Thalassobaculales > Thalassobaculaceae > Nisaea. Next base: position 3,954,416 of record NZ_OZ244205.1, on the reverse strand, counting down.
GCCCCAGAAGCGCAGGTCGTCATCATCGAGACTGCCGTCTACCGCCTGCCGCAGCCAGTAATCGTGGTTGCCGATCAGGCAGACATCCTTCACCGGCCGCTTCGTGAAGGCGCCGAGACCGCCCATCGCGAGACCGAGCACTTCGAGACTGTTCGGTCCCCGGTCGATCAGGTCGCCGATCAGGATCGCCGTGACCTGCTCCGGCTTCAGCCGCGCGATATCCTCCGCGACGGCCTCGAAGAGTGCGGTCAGCAGATCGGCCCGTCCGTGCACGTCGCCGATGGCGATCACCATGTGGCCGTTGGCGACGGGGCGCGGCACTTCGCGCCATTCGTAGCGGTGGATTTCAGATTGCGGGTTCAGAAGCCGCTCCTGCAGGTTATGATCGGCGCCGTCATCCGGGCCGGCGCCACGCGACTGTCCATTGGGCAACAATGCGGATTCTCTGTCTAGGGATCAATTTGCCGCCATGCAGCTACCCGACCCGAACAACGTCAGCCCGCGCCCCCTGCTCCTCGGCGCCGCGCTATTCACAGTTCTGCTCCTTTTGCCGCCTCCGGGCGACCTCCCTCTCCCGGCCTGGCGCACCGTCGCGGTCGCGGTGCTGATGGCGGTCTGGTGGATCGGTGAGGCGCTACCGCTCCCGGCGACGGCGCTGCTGCCGATCCTGCTCTTCCCGTTGCTCGGAATCGCGGAGCTCCATCAGGCAGCGTCGCCCTACGCGCATCCGGTGGTGTTCCTCTTTCTCGGCGGCTTCCTCCTCGGCGCGGCGATCACCGCTTCGGGTCTGCATGCCCGACTCTCCGCCGTCATCCTGCACTGCACGGGAACGGGCAGCCGGCAACTGGTCGCAGGCTTCCTCATCGCCGGCGCCCTGCCCTCCATGTGGATCAGCAACACGGCGAGCGCGATCATGCTGCTGCCCGTCGCCCGGTGGGTGATGGACGGAGCGCCCACGAGGCTGCGCAAGGCACTGCTGCTGTCGGTCGCCTATGGCTGTTCGATCGGCGGGCTCGCGACCCTGATCGGCACCCCTCCGAACGCCATGCTTGCGGCCTTTCTCGACAGCAATTACGGCACGGCGCTCGGCTTCGCCAGCTGGCTGGCGATCGGTTTGCCCGTCTCGGCCGCGATGCTCGCGCTTGCCTGGCTCGTGCTGACCCGGCTCGCCTTCGGCCCACTGGAAGCCCTGCAGTCGGAGACGCTGCCGCATCCGGGGCCGATGAGCGCGCGCGAGAAACGGGTCGCCCTGCTGCTCGCCGCCGCCGCGCTTGCCTGGGTCTTCCGGCCTTTTCTCGCTGTCTGGTTCCCAGCGGTCAGCGATACGGCGATCGCGATCGCGGCGGGACTTCTCCTCTTTGCCGTCCCCGCCGGATCGGAGAAACGTGCGCTTCTGACCTGGGACGAGGCGCGCGCGATCCACTGGGGCATTCTGCTGCTGTTCGGAGGCGGGCTGTCGCTCGCGGGGGCTCTCACCGAGAGCGGGCTCGCGGCCGCGCTGGCCGGGAGCCTTTCCACGCTGGTCGGCTATCTGCCGGTCGAACTCGCGGCCGGCTTCGGCGCCGGCATCGTCCTGTCCGCCACCGAGCTTGCCAGCAACACCGCCTCGGCCGCCGCTTTCCTGCCGATCGCGGCCGAACTCGCCGAGCCGATCGGCCTGCCCCTGCTGGCGATGCTGGCACCGGTGACGCTGGCGGCGAGCTGCGCCTTCATGATGCCGGTCGCAACGCCGCCGAACGCCATCGTCTTCGCCGCCGGCGGCCTGCGCGTCGCCGACATGGCACGGGCCGGGCTCTGGATGAATGCCGGCGCGGTCATGTTGCTGACCGCGCTCGGCTGGGTGCTTGTCTGAGGCGTCAGATCCGGTTCACGGCGCTCATCACCGCGCGAATCGGCGCCATGGTGATCGAGGTGTCGATCCCGACCCCGAAAACGCTCTGCCCCTTGTCGTCCGGCACGGTCAGCTCGATATAGGCCGCCGCCTCGGCACGGGAGCCGACCGAGCGAGTATGCTCGGTATAATCCTTGAGCCGGAAGTTGAGACCGAATTCCCGGCGCATCGCATTCACGAAGGCCGAGATCGGGCCGTTGCCGTCGGACTCGATCGTGTGCGTCTCGCCGTTGCGCGTCACGACCGCCTTGATGTGCTCGCGCTCGTTCGAGCCCTCGATCGGGCTCGAGGAGAAGGAAACCAGTTTGAAGGGCCCCTCCGGCTGGTCGATATACTCGGCCATGAAGGTGCTCCAGATCGTCTCGCTGTTGATCTCCTTGCCGGTGGCGTCGGTGATCTTCTGCACCACCTGGCTGAAATCGGCCTGCGCCGGCTTCGGCAGCTTGATCTTGTGGTCGGTCTCGAGCAGGTAGGCGACGCCGCCCTTCCCGGACTGGCTGTTGACCCGGATGATGGCCTCGTAATTGCGGCCGATATCCTGCGGGTCGATCGGCAGGTAGGGCACTTCCCAGTGCGGCTCGTTGCTCTTGCGGATCGCCTGCATGCCCTTGTTGATCGCGTCCTGGTGCGAGCCGGAGAAGGCGGTGTGCACCAGTTCGCCCGCATAGGGATGGCGCGGATGGATCGGCAGCTGGTTGCAGTATTCCGCCACTTCCATCAGTTCGTTGATGTTGGAGAAGTCCAGCTCGGGATCGACACCCTGGGTGAAGAGGTTCAGGCCGAGAGTGACGATATCGACATTGCCGGTCCGCTCGCCATTGCCGAACAGGGTGCCTTCCACCCGGTCCGCACCGGCCATGACCGCCAGTTCCGTCGCCGCGACGCCGGTCCCCCGGTCGTTATGCGGATGCACGGAGAGAATGATCGACTCTCGGCGGCTGAAATTCCGCAGCATCCATTCGATCTGGTCGGCATAGACGTTCGGCGTCGACATCTCGACCGTCGAAGGCAGGTTGATGATGACGGGGTTTTCCGGCGTTGGCTGCCAGACATCCATCACCGCCTCGCAAACCTCCAGCGCGTAGTCCAGTTCCGTGCCGGTGAAGCTCTCCGGGGAATATTGCAGGCGAACATTGGTGCCGGCCTCCTCCAGACGGGTCAGCCGCTCCTTCACCATTTTCGCGCCCTCGACGGCGATCTGTTTCACGCCCTCACGGTCCTGCTGGAAGACCACCCGGCGCTGCAGTTCCGAGGTCGAGTTGTAGAGATGGACAATCACGCTCTTCGCGCCCATCAGACTCTCGATGGTGCGGTCGATCAGGTGTTCGCGCGCCTGGGTCAGGACCTGGATCGTCACGTCGTCCGGGATCAGGCCGCCCTCGATGATCTCGCGAACGAAATTGAAATCGGTATCGGACGCGCTCGGGAATCCGACCTCGATCTCCTTGAAACCCATTTCCACCAGGGTCTTGAACATGCGGTGCTTGCGCGCGCTGTCCATCGGGTCGACCAGCGCCTGGTTGCCGTCCCGCAGGTCGACGCTGCACCATGTCGGCGCGTGGTCGATCACTTTCGACGGCCAGGTACGGTCCGGCAAATTGACCGGCGGATAGGCCTGATATTTCTCGATATGCATCTGGTTCATCACTTCAACTCCCTCGGAGCGGCGCGCATTCCTGGCGGCGCCTGCTCGCGGTTACATTCAAAATTCGTTCCTGAATGCGCCCGATGCCGGAACCTCTACCCTGAAACGGGGCGGGAAGGCCATGATTTGTCTTGAAAATGTGATGTCCGGATGGGGACCCATCCTCAGCGCATCAGCACGGTTCAAGCATACACGAGCGACGTGACCCGGTCTCTCTAGAGAGCCGGGATCGTAAGTCGCAGCGCGAGGCCGAGTTCCGTGTGCGTCAACATAACGCGCGAAACTAGTCAGACTCTGGTGTATCAGTCAAGCTGTGAACGTGCGGATTGACCTGGATAATTAATCCGGGTCCGAAAACGCGAGATGACCGAACCGCACAGAAAATGGGAGAGAGAGGCCGTGAACCTCTTCGATATCTGTCAGGACAAGCTCAACCGGATCAAGGCCGAGGACCGCTATCGCGTGTTCGCCGATCTGGAAAAGCAGGCGGACAAATATCCGTACTACAAACACTATCGCGACGGCCGCGTGGAGCAGGTCCTGGTCTGGTGCTCGAACGACTATCTGGCGATGGGCGGCAGCGACGTGCTGGTGAAGGCTGTTCACGAGGCGGTCGATCAGACCGGTGTCGGCGCCGGCGGAACGCGCAACATTTCCGGCACCAGTCATTTCCATGTCGAGCTCGAGGCGGAGCTTGCCGACTGGCACCGGAAAGAGGCGGCCCTGCTCTTCACCTCCGGCTATATCGCCAACGAGGCGAGTCTTTCGACACTGCTCAGCGCCTCGCCGAACATGGACGTGTTTTCCGACCAGAAAAACCATGCCTCGATGATCCAGGGCATCCGCAAGGGTACGGCGCGCCGGCATATCTTCCGGCACAACGACGTCGAGCATCTGCGCGAGCTGCTGGAAGCGGCCGATCCCGAGAGCCACAAGCTGGTCGCCTTCGAGAGCGTCTATTCGATGGACGGCGATATCGGCAGGATCGAGGAGATCTGCGACCTCGCGCACGAGTTCAATGCCATCACCTATCTCGACGAGGTGCATGCGGTCGGGATGTACGGTCCTCGCGGCGCCGGGATCGCGGAGCGGGACGGCGTGCTCGACAAGGTCGACCTGATCGAGGGTACGCTGGGCAAGGCGGTCGGCGTGCATGGCGGCTATCTCGCCGGCCCGGCGCATGTGCTGGATTATGTCCGCAGCGTCGCCCCCGGGTTCATCTTCACCACCTCCCTGCCCCCGATCACCGCGGCTGCCGCCGCGGCCAGCATCCGGCACCTGAAGGTGAGCGGGCAGGAACGGGCAATGCAGCAGCGCCAGGCGGCCCGCCTGAAACAGGCGTTCACCGATGCCGGCCTGCCGGTAATGCCGTCGGAGAGCCATATCGTGCCGCTCCTGGTCGGCGACCCGGCCAAGGCGCGCGACTTCTCCAACCGGCTGCTCTACGACCACAATATCTACGTGACCGCGATCAACTATCCGACCGTCGACAAGGGCACGGAGCGCCTGCGCTTCACGCCAACCCCGCGCCACACGGACGCGATGATCGCGGAACTGGTGGATATCCTGGTGCCGATGTTCGCGGAAGCGGGGATCCGGAAGCGGGCATAGCGGTCTTGCCCCGAACAGGGTCGTCATCCCGGGCTTGACCCGGGACCTTGCGACGATTTCGTCGAGACCTTCGATCCGGAAGGTGCCGGCTCGGTGGCCGGGATGACGATCAGGGGAGTCGGTTCAAACCCCGAGCTTTTCCTGCACCAGGTCGGCATTCGAGTCGAGCTCGGCGCTCGTACCGGACCAGACAACCTGCCCTTTCTCGACGATATAGTGGCGGTCGGCGATGCGTTTCAGGTCGTCGATATTCTTGTCGATGACGAGGATCGCCTGCCCTTCCTCCTTCAACCGCTCGAGGCAGTGCCAGATCTCCTTGCGGATCAGCGGTGCCAGCCCCTCGGTCGCCTCGTCGAGAATCAGCAGCTTCGGATTGGTCATCAGGGCCCGGCCGATCGCCAGCATCTGCTGCTCGCCGCCGGAGAGCAGGTTGGCCATCGATGTGATGCGCGCCTCCAGTTCCGGGAACATGGCGAGCACCCGCTCCACCGTCCAGGGATCGCGTGCGGCGAACCGGTTCGCCGCCGTCGCGACGAGATTTTCCCGCACGGAGAGGTTCGGGAACACCTGCCGGCCCTCCGGCACCAGACCGAGGCCGTGCTGGGCGATGCGATGCGCGGGCGCGTCGGTGATCTCGTCAGTCTCGAAGCTGATTCGGCCGGCAGCCGGACGGACGATGCCCATGATGGAATTGACCGTCGTGGTCTTGCCCATACCGTTGCGGCCCATGAGCGTCACCACCTCGTTGGCGCCGACCTCGAGGCTCATGCCGAAAAGGGCCTGGCTCGCGCCGTAGTAGGTCTCGATGGATTCGACTCGCAACATCACGCCACCTCGTCGCCGAGATAGGCCTGGCGCACGGCCTCGTCGTTGCGGATCTCTTCCGGAGCCCCGGTCGCGATGACGCGCCCGTAGACCAGTACCGAGATCCGGTCCGCCAGGGTAAAGACGACATCCATGTCGTGCTCGATCAGCAGCATCGTCTTACCGCCCTTGAGACCACGGAGAATTTCCACCATGCGCTGGCTTTCCTCGACGCCCATACCAGCCATCGGTTCGTCCAGCAGCAGCAGTTTCGGCCGGGTCGCCAACGCCATCGCGATCTCGAGCTGCCGGTGCTCGCCATGGGACATGGCCCGCGCGACATCGTGCGCCCGGTCGGCGAGGCCTACGGACTTCAGCGCTTCCATGGCCGGCTCCACCAGTTCCGGCTCGGAGCGGGCCGGGGTCCAGAAACGGAAGGAATGCCCGGCATGGGCCTGCACTGCGAGTGCGACGTTTTCCAGCACCGTCATGTCGAGCATCAGGCTGGTGATCTGGAACGAGCGCGCAAGGCCGAGCAGGGAACGCCTGTAGGCCGGTGTCGAGGTGATGTCCCGGCCGGCGAAACGGATCCTGCCGCCGTCCGGCGGCACCTCGCCCGAAAGCTGCGCGATCAGCGTCGTCTTGCCCGCGCCGTTCGGGCCGATGATGGCGTGCAGTTCAGACTCCCGCACATCCAGATCGACATGGTCGGTCGCGGCGATCCCGCCGTAGTTCTTGTAGAGGTTCCGGACCTCGAGGAAGGCGCCGCTCATGACCCCGCTCCCATTCCGATCCGCTCGCCGAGCCAGCGGAACATCCCGTTGATCCCGCCGCGGGTGAAGATGACGACCAGGATCAGCATCGCACCGAAGGGAAAGTGCCAGTACTGGGTAAGGCGCGAGAGATATTCCTCCAGAAGCACGAACACCGCCGTGCCGAGCACCGGACCGAAGAGGCTGCCGGCCCCGCCGAGCACGACCATGAAAATAAGCTCGCCGGACCGCACCCAGTCACCCATCTCCGGCGTGATGAAGTTGGTGAAATTACCGAGCAGCGCGCCCGCATAGCCGCAGATCGCACCGGAGATCACATAGCTCGCGAGGCGGTAGCGGTAGGTCGGGAACCCGATCGCCTGCATCCTGCGGTCATTCCCCTTCGAGCCCGCGATTACCATGCCGAAACGCGACCGTACGATCCGGTGAACGAGGCCGAGCGACAGCAGGAGGGAGACGAGGACGAAGTAGTAAAGCGTCACGGTGTCGTTGATATCGAACAGCCCGGCGAACTCGCTTCGCGTGTCGATTACCAGCCCGTCGTCACCGCCATATTCCTCGATCGAGACGAAGGTGAAGAACACCATCTGCGCGAAGGCCATGGTGATCATGATGAAATAGACGCCCTTGGTCCTGAGTGCGATCGCTCCCGTGGCAAGTGCAATGGCAGCCGAGGCGAGGATGGCGATGGCGAACTGGAAGAAGCCGTCATAGATTCCGTAATAGGCCGGAATGCCGACGGCATAGGCGCCGATCACCAGGTAGGCCGCATGACCGAAGCTGACCATGCCGCCATAGCCGAGGATCAGGTTCAGACTGACCGCGGCAATCGAGAGAATCATCAGGCGCAGGAACAGGTCGATCAGAAAGATGTTGTCGACCCACTCGGCCAGGAACGGTAGCCCGGCAAGAAACAGCAGAGCGGCGACCATGGCGTAGGCGGGAAGCCCGGTGCGGAACAGTGACGTCATGACTTAGCGCACCTTCGGCGGGAACAGGCCCTGCGGCCGGAATGCAAGAACCACCGCCATCAGGATGTAGATCGCCATGGCGGAAAGGGCGGGCGCGGAAGTCTCCGCGTTCTGCGCCGACATGAAGACTTTCAGCAGCTGGTCGAGGAAGGAGCGACCCATCGTGTCGATCAGACCGACGATCATGGCGGCAACGAAAGCGCCCTTGATCGAGCCGATGCCGCCGATGATGATCACGACGAAGGCGACGATGATGATGTCGTTGCCCATGCCGATGCTGGCTTCGGTGATCGGCGCGATCAGCATGCCGGCAAATCCGGCGAATGCGGCGCCCACCGCGAAGACCAGTGCGAACAGTTTTCCGATATCGACCCCGAGAGCCATCACCATGGTCCGGTTGGAGGCACCGGCCCGGATCAGCATGCCGAGGCGCGTGTGCGCGACCATGAAATAGAGCAGTGCGGCGACGATCAGCCCGGACGAAATGATCACGAGGCGGAAAACCGGGAAATCCAGCCCGCCGAACAGCGTGACCTGTCCGTTGAGAAACTCCGGAAGCGGGATCGCCATGCCGGTCGGCCCCCAGATGAAATCGACGGCCGTGTCGAAGCAGAGGATCAAACCGAAGGTCGCGAGGACATGATCGAGATGGTCATGGGTATAGAGCGCGCGGACCACGATCAACTCGACCAGCCAGCCGAGCAACGCGGTCAACGGCAGCGCGAGGACCACACCGAGGAGGAAGGAATCCGTCAGTTGCGTCAGCGTGGCGCAGAAATAGGCTCCCATCATGTAGAGCGAGCCGTGCGCCAGATTGACGAAGTCCATGATGCCGAAGACCAGGGTCAGGCCGGCGGCGAGCAGAAACAGCAACACCCCCAGCTGAAGCCCGTTCAGCATCTGTATAGTAAAAAGTCCCCAGTCCACCAGGACGCCCCTGTTCTCATATTTGCCGGCAGTCTTGCGCTGCCCGTTTCCAGACTTGAAACCGAAACCGGCGAAGCATGCGCTCCGCCGGTTCCTGCATCACCCGAGGGGGTGATTACATCTTGCAGTCTTTCGCGTACGGATCCTGATGGTTCTCAAGAACCGTCTTGACGATCTTGGTGCTCCAGACGCCGTCCGCGTCCGCCACGACTTCACGCAGATAGAAATTCTGGATCGGGAAGTGGTTGTTCCCGTAGCTGAACTCGCCGCGGGTCGACGGGAAGTCGGCCTTCTTCATGGCGGCCCGCATGCCGTCCATGTCGTCCAGATTCCCGTTCACCGCCTCGACCGCGCTCTTGATCAGGAAAATCGTGTCGTAGGACTGGGCCGCATAGAAGGACGGATAGCGGCCATACTTCTTCTTGAAGCCCTCGACGAACTTCTTGTTCTGCGCATTGTCCAGATCCGGGCCCCAGTGCTGGGTATTGAGCGATCCCATCACGCCTTTCAGGTTGCCTTCCTGGAGTTTCGGCAGGGCGATCGAATCCACGGTGAAGACCGTGTAGAGCGGCAGCTGGCCGAGCAATCCGGCCTGCTCGTACTGCTTGATCAGCGCGCCGCCGGCCTTGCCCGGGTAGAAAACCCAGAGGGCTTCGGCGCCGGAGGCTTTCGCCTTGGCAAGTTCGGCGGAGAAATCGAGCTGCGCGTCCTTGCCCCACTTGGTGAGATCCCGGCCGACGATCTTGCCTTTGAAGGTCCGCTCGACGCCGGCGATCATGTTCTTGCCGGCGGCATAGTTTGGCGCCATCACGTAGACGGACTTGATGCCGTTCTGGTTCAGCACCTCGCCCATCGCCATCGGCGTCTGATCGTTCTGCCAGGAGGTGGAGAAGAAGTTCTTGTCGCACTGCTTGCCGGCGAGCTGCGACGGCCCGGCGTTCGAGCTGATCAGGAACTTGCCCGCATCCAGCGCCGACTTCTTGGAGGCCAGCAGGACGTGGGACCAGATGAAGCCGGCGACGAAATCGACGTCGTCCCGCTTCACCAGCTTGTCGACCTTCTGCTTGCCGATCGGCGGATTGAAGGCGTCGTCCTCGATAAGAAGCTCGACATCCAGACCGGCCATCTTGCCGCCGATATCGTCCATCGCCAGATTGACCGCATCGACCATGTCCTGACCGATGACACCGGCCGGCGTCGTGATCGTGGTAACGAAACCGATCTTGACCTTGTCGGCCGCCATCGCCGGCGCGGCCAGCAATGCCCCCAGGGCCGCAAGGGCCGTTATTTTCTTGTACATTTCACAAAGCCTCCCAGTGTGAAGCGGCAACGATGCCACAGCCCCCGATATGCAACATAGTGCACACCTTCTTACGAAGTTGCATTATACTTGCGTCCTTGGCAATCCTGATCCTCGGACGGCCAAACGGCTCCCGAAAATGACGGATCGCAAATTCAGAGAGTAATCGCGGTCAAAAAATATTTGAAGCTTAAAATAATCAAGCTTCGGCGGCGCGCTCCTGCTCCGGGGTTTCCGGGGCAACAATCGGTATCAAGACAACCACTCTGGTGCCTTTTCCGGGCTCTGAAGAAAGAGACACCGAACCGCCCAGCACACTGTGCACGATCGAATAGACCAGATGCATGCCGAGCCCGCTTCCTCCGCTGCCAAACCGCGTGGTGAAGAACGGCTCGAACACCCGGCGGACGACATTGGACGGCATCCCCTTGCCGTTGTCGGAGATGGTCAGAGACACCGTCCCAGTATCGACCTGATCGGCGCGAATTTCGATGCGTCCCCCAGGATCGGGCTCATTGTCGAACCCGTGTACGATGGCATTCTGAATCAGGTTGATCATCACCTGGCCGAGCGGCCCCGGATAGGAGTCGAGCTCGTAAGTCTCGGGCACGCTGGATTCGAAGGTCAGGTTGTGTCCGCCGATCGTCGCTTCCATCGTGGCCACGATATCCCGGGTCATCTCCGCAAGGCTGAATGACCGGCGCTTCAGACTCGTCTGGTCGACCGCTACCTGCTTGAAGCGGGAGATCAGTTCAGAGGTACGCTCCAGCCCTCTCTGGATAATTCCGAGGCCCTCGCCAAGCTCGGTCATGACATTGTCGAACATGGCCCGGCTGATCTTCTGCGCTTCATAGGCGCTCCTGAGCTCTTCGAGCGAGCGCGCGAGCTTGGTCACGACAGTGTAGCTCGCGCCGACGGGTGTATTGATCTCATGGGAAATTCCGGCGACCAGCCCCCCGAGCGAGGCAAGTCGCTCGGATTCCATCAACTGCCCTTGGGCGCGCTTCAGCTCCGTGATGTCCGTCGTGGAGCCGTGAAAACCAACGAACACGCCATCGGCCCAGAGAGGCTTGGCATTTATCCTGACCACGCGCGCGCCAAGCGGATGTTTGCGTTCGATCTCGATCCCCCTGATAGAGGCACGAGACCGGAGCTTTTCCTCGAACGTGTCCCAGACATCTTTCTGCTCGACCTGGCGTTCCTGCTCCGAAAAAAGCGAAGTGATCGGTTTTCCTATGTGATCTTCAGCCTTGCGTCCCGTTTGCTCGAAAAAATTCTCCGAGCACCATACCAAATTGAGATCCGCGTCCAGTTCCCAGAACCAGTCGGCTGTGGCCGAGGCGATATTGCGGAACCGTCCCTCGCTCTTGCGCAGCTCCTGCGTTCGCTCGCGAACCGTCTGCTCCAGGCTCTCGTTGAGATTCTTCAACGCCGCCTGGGCTTGCACGAATTCCGTGATGTCATAGCGCATGCTTGCGATGGCCCGTACGTCTCCATCCGGGCCCAAGACCGGGAAACTCACGACGCGAAACTCCGTCGCGGGACCACCCGGGTCAGCGGTGTAGCTGTAATCGTAGGCTGCAGCCCCGCGCGTGACCGAGACGCGGCGCGCCGCATCTTGAAGCATTTCGGCGGGTTCCATACGGTCGCTCTTGGCGAGGACCTCTTCAACGGTGTGTCCAAGGATATCGTCGACCCGGAGCCCGAGCTGAATTGCCGCGCGCGTGTTGACACGCAGGAAACGGCCAGACAGATCCCGAACCAGGATTCCGGAATCTGCGTTCTCGAGCACATCGGTCATCACCGCTTCCACGTCGCGGCGCGCGGCCTCCGCCTTGATCCGCGTGGTGACGTCCACGATCACGCCAAAGGTCCGCACCAAGCGACCGGTCCGGTCGTAATCGAACTCGGCGGAAACCTGCAGATAACCGACCGATCCGTCATCCCGTATGGTCCTGATTTCCTTGTCAAACCCTGGATCCAGGTCTTTGACCATATTCCTCATATGCTCGAAGAACGCACGATCCATCGGGTGGACTCGCTGCAGGACCTCGTCGAACTCCACGACGTTGCGCCCCGGCACCTCGAAGATCTGCTGCGCGGTTTCGGAGAGCCGCACACGATGTTCGAGGGGATCGAAGGTCCAGTGCCCGATGCGTGCGAGTCTCTGCGCGCGGCGGAAATCGCGCTCGCTCCGCAGAAGCTCGAACTCGAGCTGCTTGATGTCCGTGACATCCTGTATCGTGCCAAGCGTGCCGATGAGGTTGCCGTTTTCGCCGTAGCTCGGACGCCCGCGGATGCGGGTCCAGATGATCCTGCCATCCAGCCGGATCATCCGGACAACAGTGTCATAGTCCCGATGCTCGGCTATCGCTTGATCCCGCTCCGCGATGAATTTCTGCCGGTCCTCGGGATGGATCATGTCCTCGGCGATGCTGGGGACCCGGGTGTCCGCCGCTTCTGCGGCGCCGACACCGAGTATCTCCCGCATGGAAGGCGACCAGGCGGTCTTGTCTTCGATCAGGCTGCGGCGCCAATGCCCAACCCGCGAGACCCGCTGGGATTCCAGCAACGCGGCCTCGGTACGCCGCTGATCGGTAATATCCTGGTTCGAAGTAACGATGTTCGTCACTTCACCCTGATTCCCGACGAGGATCTCGAATTGAATCAGGACATAGCGCAGATCTCGATCGGCCGATTTGAACCGGCATTCGACCTGCGCGGGACCATGCCCGTCCAAAGCTTTCTTCTTGGCCTTTTCGTATCCGGGTATGTCCTCAGCCACCATACAGGCACGGATATGAGCGGGCGTGGTGTGGTTGCCTTCAAGGCCCAGGATTTCGCGGAACGGCCCATCCACGAAGATTCTGTCGCTTGCACCATCAAGATAGGTATATCCGCATTGTCCGAGTTCCTGCGCTCTCTTGAGAAGAAAGCCGATATCGGGCCGGCGGAGGTCTTCGGATCTCACTCCCGGAACAATGCGGGTCGTCAGCCGGAATCCCGATCCGGCGACAGTGCTGGCATCCGGCCAGTCATCGGGCCGACCGCTCAAGACAAGCTCGACACTGTCCGGACCGCTTCTTGCAACCAGATGAACATCGTGAAAATGCGTTCCCGTCTTCAGGCATTCGCGCACCGCGCGCTCGAATTGCCTCTTGCGGTCGGCATCCTCGTCTCCAAAACACAGCGCGCCAATAACGCCTTCGGGAGCAAGGCCGGTGATTTCTCCAAAAGACGAAGAGAGCGAGAACGGCGCGCCCGAGGCGTCCGCTTTCCATTCGAAAACAAGCTCGGATGTCGATGACTGATTCAAAACGAGTGGTTCCTTGTCGTCATGAATTCACAATCGACGAGGGAGGCGCCGTCGAAGACGGCCTAGAGCGAGACGGCGTCCGAATACGTTTTCCTGATATCTATCATGGTTTCCAGATTATCCATGAATGCGTCGACGATACGAGGATCGAAATGCTTTCCGCGTTCGTCGCGGATCAACTGCACCGCGCGCTCGACGGTCCAGGCCTTCTTGTAGACACGCTCCGACGTCAGCGCATCAAACACGTCGACCAGTCCGACAATCCGCCCTTCCACCGAGATATCCTCGCCTACCAGGTTGTTCGGGTAGCCGCCGCCGGCCCATTTCTCATGATGCTCGAGAGCGATGCGCGCCGCGAGCCGCAGGATCGGCATGTCCGAGCTCCGCAGCATCTCGTACCCGATGGTCGTATGCGCCTTCATCGCCGTCCACTCGTCATCGTCGAGTTTTCCCGGTTTGCAAAGAATGGCATCGGGAATCCCGATCTTGCCGATATCGTGCAGCGGGGCGGCCCTGAACAGCAGCTCCGAGCGCGAGGGGGACAGTCCGATGTTATCCGCGATCTCCCGAGCGTAGAGCGCGACACGCGAGACGTGCCGTCCGGTCTCGCCGGACCGTGTCTCGACCGCCTCGCCCAGGCGCAGCACGATTTCGCGCTGTGCCCGCTCGGTCTGATCGTGCAGACGCAGATTTTCGAAAGCGGTCAGAACCTGGCCGATGAACACTTCGACGATCTGCGCGTCCGGACCGTCGAGATCTTGCAGCTCCGGCAGGAAGAGCAGGCTGGTCTGGCCCGCGCGGCCGACGATACCGGCAAGAAGCGCATCCTCGCTGCGGCTGGTGTGAATGCCGGGCCCGCGCGTCGCCAGCTCTTGGATCAACGCCTTGTCGGTCGGCCCCAGCGTCATTTCAGAGAGGGTACGGGCGCGAGCACCGGCACCGTGCCCCGCAACGACATTGAAGTTCTCGGCCGAACCGCTGTTTTCATCGGCCACAGCGAGCACCGCAGACGAGCCGATCTTCTCCCCTGTGCCGCGGTGCAGATTGGCGAGGGATTCAAGATTTTCCAGAATTCCGCCGGCGAAGCCGTCCAGGGTCGGTTCCTCGAACAGGGCCGTCGAGGCCTGCAGAACCTTCATCAATCCGCGCCGGCTCTGTTCCATCGCCAGAAACTGCTGGTAGGAACGCAGACCCGCATAGGCCAGCGAGAACAGTTTCTGCGCACTCAGCTCGGTCTTTTCCTTGTAGTCGCTGATATCGTAGTCGGTGATGACGCTCTGTTCCGGAGCGTGACCGGGCTGACCGGTGCGGACGACAAGACGGATCAGCTTGTTGCCCATGTCCTCGCGGATATAGCGAATGAGATCGAGCCCGGCATTCGGCGTCTCCATCACCACATCGATCAAAGCGAGACCGACGTCCGGATGCTGCGAAAGAACCTTTTTTGCTTCCGCGGCGGAATAGGCGGACAACAGATTGAGCGGACGTCCCTCGACTTCGACATCGCGCAGGACAAGCGATGTGGTCGCCGCGACATCATGGTCGTCATCAACGATGAGAACTTTCCACGGCTCCGCGCAACTGCCGGCGATCGCCGGTTCGTCAACGATGAAGTCGAGAATATTCAGATCTTCTTGCGGCATCTCGCTCCCATGCACAGCCCGCACCCGACGGCACGATGCCGGTCCTCCCACCGAATGGTCCGTTTCCCGACTGTTCTGCTCCGGGAACCCGTCTCTTGCAGGAATACCGGCAAATACTGAATTAACGATTAACGCGCCGCACTCTCGCTCGCCGCACAATAATCCGTCCAGGCGGCTTTCAATTGCGTCTCGACGCCGCGTGCATACCGCTCACGGTCGCAGAGCGGAGATGCGGCGACCGCATTGCGCAGGGATTGACGAATCTGCGCCAGGCGCCGGTGATCGAAGGCCAGCGCCTTCGACAGATCCACGAAGTCCTTCCGGGTACGGACCGCCCACTCCGGAAATCCGGCATTGCTGAGATGACTGAGCGAATGCCTGCCGGCGAAATGGTCCTGCGTGGCCAAGGTCACGACCGGAACCCCCATCCAGAGTGCCTCGCACGTCGTCAGGCCGCCTGAGTACGGCAAGGTGTCGAGCGCGATGTCCATTTCACCGTAGCCGCCAAGAAACTCTTCGTGAAACCGGTTCGTCTCGAAGGAAACCCGCTTCGGCGAGATCCCCCGCGCGGCGAGGAAACCTCGAATTCCTTCCTGAATTCCGGGATCGTCGAAGCCGCGGTAGGACAAGAGCAGCCGGGCGTCCGGGACTGCCTCCAGCACATCGCACCAGAGCGAAAGGGCCTCATCCGTCAGTTTCGCCGGGTTATTGAAACTGCCGAACGTGACATATCCGTTCGCCAGCACCGGCGCCGGCGCCACGGGCGGTGTCGTCGGCGAGGGGGCGAAACAGATATAGTCATCCGGAAGAACGAGCCATTTCTCGGTGTAGAATTGTTCGGTCCCCGGCGCGGTCTGAAAGCGGTCGGTGACAAGATAGTCCATCGTCGGCAATCCGGTCGTTCCGACGTAACCCATCCAGGTCATCTGCAAGGGTGCCGCCCTCCGGGCGAACAACTTCATCCGGTTTCCGGCAGAGTGTCCCGCCAGATCGAACAGGATATCGACGCGGTCTTCCATGATCCGCTGCCGCAGCTCCCGGTCCGGTATGCGTCCGGTATCGTGCCAGGTCTCCGCATGCCTGCGCAGTTCACCGGTGAAGAGGTCGCCCGAGGCCAGATCCGAATAGACGGAGATCCGGAACCGGCTGCGGTCGAGATGCTCGAGAACCGGGAGCATGAAGAACCCGACGGGATGACGCTTCAGGTCCGGAGACAGAAAGCCGAGATGAAGGGGCCGGTCCGGCCGGCGATCGACGTCATAAGACAACGCCTCTTCCGCCGGCGCCCACCGTTCGGCCCACTCGCGGTGACGCCGGAACAGGGATTGCGCGCTGACGCCGGATTCGTAATTGGGTCCCATGATCAGGCCGGACTGGACGTTCCCGGCATCGGGGAAGACAGCGGACGCCCATCTGAGATACCGCTCGGTCGCGGCATGCTGCCGGGACTGGCGGTGTCCGTTGGCGAGGCCGATGAACATGTCCAATCCCGCGTCCCCGGCGATCATCGCGCTGCGCGCGGCCCTGATCGCCTCGCCGAGCGCGCCCTCCTCTACAAGAAACTTGGTATAGTTCACCAGCGTCGTGATCTCGACGGGGTTGAGGCAGCGGGCCCGTCTGTAGCCGGCACGTATCTCCGCTGCGCCGCAGCTGAGGCTCTCGGCAGTCAGGACGAGCAGATTGCCAAGGGCGATTGGGTTTCCCGGGTTAAGGAGGATCGACCGGCGGAAGCCGCGACCGGCCTCCTCTTTAAGGTCCTCGCCATGCAAAATGTTCGAGAGCGAAAGCCATGCATCCGCATTCTGCCAGTTGATCGTCAATGCCCGTCGAAGAATCTTCAGGCACTCCCGGCTATCCGGATTGTCTCCGCCCGAGCTCGCCAGCCTGACATAGGTGGTCGCATCCGCCGGCGCGAGCGCAAGACTCCGTTTGAGGGACGTTCCAGCGGACAGGTCGTCCTGCTCCGCAAGTTCGACCAGCCCAATTTGCTTCCAGGCAATCTCGTCCGACGGGTCCAGAACGGTCACGTGAGACAGCATGCGCCTGCCGGACCCGCGGCTTGCAGGCACGGTCAGTTCGGCCAGATGCCTCAACCGGGACGCGTTTCCGGGTTCCGCCAGAACGCATTTCCGCACCAATGCGTGCGCTTTCTCCGGTTGGCGGACGCGGATCAGGTTGGCCCAATCGCTCATGGCAGAGAGGTTGCCGGGATCGCACTCCACCGCAGCCGCATAGCTCTCTTCGGCCGCCCCGATATTCCCCAGCGTGGCCTCGGCGAAGGCGAGAAGCTGGCGGAACGAACTCTTGCGCGGCTCCAGCGCGAGGGCACGGCGCAGCAGGGTCCTGCCGGACGCGGGATCGCCGGACGTGGTCGCGGCATCGCCGGCGAGCGAAAGCACGAGTGCGATCGGCGGATGCGCGGCAAGCACCGTGCGATAGAGCCGGAGCGCCTCCACGAGTTGCCCCGACTGGTGCCGCGCGAAAGCGTCGTTGACTAGTGCCTGTAGATCCACCCGAGATTGCCCCCTTGTTCGGGCCCGCGTCTGCGCTTCATGTTCTAGCGCGCCATGAGGCAGGTTAGCAGAAGGATTTTGCCTTGCGGGAGCACGACTTGTCAGACCGCTTCGCGGAACGGCATGATCCGTCTTTCCCGACCCGCCCTTCCCTGTTTCGGACCTACGGATCTTCTCGCCATGCGCGCCTCTCTGCTCGACGCCCTCGTCTCCCCTGCTTCCGTCGCCATCATCGGCGCATCGAATACGGAGACAAAGCTGACGGCGCGGCCGATGCGCTTTCTGAAACGGCATGGCTATCAGGGCCGGATCTATCCGGTCAATCCGGCGCGCGACACGGTGCTCGGCGAAAAGGCCTGGCCTTCAGTCTCGGCCATTCCGGAGCGGGTGGATTTCGCCTACATCCTGCTCGACGCCGCCCCGGCGATCGAAGCACTCAGGGACTGCGCGGCGGCCGGCGTCAGGATCGCAGTCATCCTCGCGGACGGTTTCGCCGAGGCCGGAGAGGAAGGCGAACGCAGACAGCGGGAGGTGCGCCGCATCGCGGAAGAGGCCGGCATGCTGCTGATCGGCCCCAATTCCATGGGTGTGGTCCACGCCGCCTCCGGATTCGCCGCCACCACCAACGCCGCATTTGGCGCGGCGGAGATTGGGCGCGGCCGGCTGGCGGTGATCTCCCAGAGCGGCAGCGTGATCGGCACCCTGCTCAGCCGGGGCGCGGCGCGCGATATCGCTTTCTCGACCTTTGTTTCCGTCGGCAACGAGGCCGCGGCAGGAGTCGGCGAGATCGGCGAAATCCTGGTCGACCATGACGGGATCGACGGCTTTCTGCTTTTCATGGAGACGATCCGTAACCGGGACGCCCTGGCGGCGTTCGCGGCGAAGGCCCATGCGGCGGGCAAGCCGGTGGTCGCTTACATGATCGGCAAATCGGAAGAGGGACAGGCGCTCTCCGTCTCCCATACCGGCGCGCTGACCGGCTCGGCGGATGCGGTCGCGGCCCTGCTCCGCAGCATCGGGATCCGCAAGGCGGAACAGCTCGAGACCCTGCTCGAGGCCCCCGGCGCGCTTGCCAAGGCCCGCCTGCGACCGCACCGCCCGAAGACCGCGACCGTCATCGCCACGACCGGCGGCGGCGGCGCCATGGTGGTCGACCAGTTGAGTGCGCGCGGTGTCGAGATCGCCGGCGCCAGCGCCGCGACGAAGACGCATTTCGCCGACCGCGGGATACCGAGCGGCCATGGCAAGCTGGTCGACGTGACCCTGGCCGGCGCGCGCTACGAGGTCATGAAGGAGGCGGTCTCGACCTTGATCCGGGATCCGGAAACGGGCGTGCTGATCGTCGCCATCGGTTCCTCGGCACAATTCGACCCCGAGCTCGCGGTGAAACCCATCGTCGATGCCGTGGCCGAGGCACCGGCGGATGCGGCGCCGGTGCTCGCGTTCCCGCTGCCGCATGCCCCGGACAGCATGCGACTGCTTGAAGCGGGCGGCGTGGCGACCTTCCGGACGGTGGAAAGCTGTGCCGAAACCGTGGCGATGCTGATGGGCGGTGCAGCGCCGGCGATGGCCCCGACGGCGAGTGTACCGGCGCCTGCCGCCGCATTGATCGACAAACTCGCGCCGGGCACGACCGACGAAGTGACGTCGGCCGCCATCTTCCATGCCCTCGGGTTGCGCGGGCCACGGCAACTCGTTCTTGCCCCGGACCTCCCGCTCCCGGATGACCTCCCCTTTGCCTATCCTGTCGTGGCAAAGCTCGTTTCCCCGGACTTGCCGCACAAGACGGATGCCGGGGCGATCAAGATCGGGATCGCCGACAGGACAGGTCTCGAGACGGCAGTCGCGGAAATGCGCGCTTCTGCGGAGCGCCACCTTCCCGGTTTTCGCCTGACCGGCATTCTCGTTCAGGAGCAGGCCAAAGGTCTCGGCGAGGCCCTGATCGGTCTCTCCCGGGATCCTGTCGCCGGTCCGGTCGTCACCGTCGCGATGGGCGGTGTCATGACGGAGATCTATCGCGACAGCGCGGTCCGTCCGGCGCCGGTCGGCGTCGAGGAGGCACGGAAGATGGTCGGCGAAGTGAAAGGCTTTGCGCTTCTGCGCGGGTTCCGCGGCCGACCGGAAGGCGACCTCGAAGCGCTGGCCCGAGCCGTCAGCGCGCTGTCCCTCCTCGCCGGCGATCCGCGGGTCGAGGAAGCGGAGGTGAACCCGGTCCTCGTCCTGGAAGACGGCGCGGGTGTTGTAATGCTTGACGCTCTGGTCCGGACCTGACGCCCTCGTCACGGCTCTAGCGGCGGAAGACCGGCACGCCGGGTCTCGCCCGGATACTATTGGCCCTGTGCGCACCGCAGGGGCCCTGCGGACGCGAATGCGTCGCGCAGGCGGCGGTTCAGACTGCCGGTCAGCGCGCTTGGCCCGCCCGACGGCCGAACCGTTCCATTCGACGGACGCCTGATCGTCGAAAGACACGAAGCGGTCCGGCACAGCCGGAACAACATGAAATGGCGCGGTCGGTGTTATGCGGGAAACTGGTGCTGCCGGAGTGATTTGAACACTCGACCTCTCCCTTACCAAGGGAGTGCTCTACCCCTGAGCTACGGCAGCATTTTTCGGCAATAAAGCCGGGCGGCGAGGGAGGCCCCTCGCGAAGCGCGGCGGAACATGCCATAGGCTCCCCCGTGGCGCAAGCATGTTTCTTGGCTGGAAATCAGCGCGACTTGCGGGCACTCTCCGGCCATGGTGAAAGCCTCGAAAGAAACGGATTCCAGCGGTGCCAGGAGCGAGGCGGAACTGCGCGCGGAGCGCCGGGCGGCCGCCCTGCGTGCCAATCTGCACCGCCGCAAGGCGCAGGCGCGGCAACGTACCGATGATCCTGCCGGGAAAAGCGAGAAGGACTCGGCCGCCGATTCGTGATCGCCGATTTCGAGTCTGCGGCGGCTCAACGCCCAAAACCTGCCGTATTCTCGGGAAATTCTCTCCGCTCACGGGGTTGAGAGACCTCAACTCGATACGGTAGAAAGATATGGGGTCCGGCGCGTCTCGGCGCGGGCTCCCTGATGAACTGGGGACCTCAATGGACAAGTTGGTGATTCGCGGCGGCGCTCCGCTCACGGGACAGATTCCGATCAGTGGGGCGAAGAACGCCGCCTTGCCGCTGATGGCCGCGACGTTGCTGACCGACCAGCCGGTCACCCTTACGAACATGCCCAAGCTGGCCGATATCCGCTCCATGGCCGCGCTGCTTGATCAGCACGGCGTGGCGCGCAGCGTCCAGGACGAGGCCGGCGGCGGACAGACTGTCGATTTCCATGCCGGAACCATAGAGAGTACGACGGCCCCCTACGATCTCGTGCGCAAAATGCGCGCCTCGGTGCTGGTGCTCGGCCCGCTGCTTGCCCGCGCCGGCGAGGCGACCGTGTCCCTGCCGGGTGGCTGTGCGATCGGCAACCGGCCGGTCGATCTGCACCTGAAGGGCCTCGCCGAACTCGGTGCCGAAGTCGCGCTCGAGGGCGGCTATGTGAAGGCCGAGGTGCCATCGGGCCGGCTGCATGGCGGGCGCGTTGTGTTTCCGCTGGTCTCCGTCGGCGCAACCGAGAACCTGATGATGGCGGCCAGCCTCGCGGACGGCGAAACCGTCCTGGTCAACGCGGCGCGGGAACCGGAGATCAGCGATCTCGCCGAATGCCTGAAAGCCATGGGAGCGGAGATCGAGGGCCACGGCACCGACACCATTCACATCCAGGGCAAGGACAGGCTCGGCGGCGCGACCCACAAGGTGGTCGCCGACAGGATCGAGACCGGGACCTATGCCATGGCGGCGGCCATCACCGGCGGCGCGGTCGAATTGACCGGCACCAGCCCGGGCCTGCTGGAGAACGTCTTCGGCGTCTTGCGGGAAGCCGGAGTAACGATCGAGGAAAGCGACCGCTCGATCCGCGTCTCCGCGGACCGCAGGAAGCTGCGCGGCGTCGACGTCATGACCGAGCCTTTCCCGGGATTCCCGACCGACCTGCAGGCCCAGTTCATGACCCTGATGTGTGTCGCCCGCGGCGCCTCCATGGTCACCGAGACGATCTTCGAGAACCGTTTCATGCATGTGCCCGAACTCAGCCGCATGGGCGCGAACATCAACGTTCACCATGCCTCGGCGCTGATCCGGGGCACGGACCGGCTGATCGGCGCCCCGGTCATGGCGACCGATCTGCGCGCGTCCGTCAGCCTGGTGCTCGCCGGTCTCGCGGCGGACGGCGTTACCGAAGTGAACCGCATCTATCATCTCGACCGCGGCTATGAGAATCTGGTCGAGAAGCTGCGCGCCTGCGGCGCAGACATCAATCGCGTCGCGGCCGAGGCAGGCGAGGAAGCGACAGTCTGAGTGGCGGGGGCCATGGCATCGCGAGACGTATCCCTACTTCAGGCGGGCGACCGCCCGTTCCGGGTCCGGGCGGAAGATGCCGAGGACCTGGCCGTCGTGGCCGCATTCCTGCAGGACGCCCTGCTTCCGGTCTCCGGCATGACATACGAGCCGGACACCAAGCGTTTCGTCATGCTGGTGCAACGCTTCCGCTGGGAAACCGCGCCTGGCGCGGGCACGATTCCGGCCGACGGCGACACGCTCTATGCGGAGCGGGTTCATTGCGGCATCCGGTTCGAGGGCGTCACCCGTGTGCAGACGCACGGTTTCGACAGGGGCAAACGGGAGCGAATCCTCAACCTCCTCACCGTGCATCCGTCGGACGGACATATCGACATCGCCTTCGCCGACAACGTGACCATTCGACTCGCAGTCGACCGCATCCTGTGCCATATCGAGGACCTTGGCGAGCCATGGCCGACCGTCTTCACGCCGTCCCATCCCGAAGAGGAAGCGGAACCGGCGCCGGCGGACGAGGCCTCGGGCGCCTGATCGGGCTGCCGCCGGGCACGGTCGCGGCAGACGGAAAAGACAGGAGAGACGCGGTGAGCGCGAACCAGCCATTGATCCTCGCCCTGCCGAAGGGCCGGATCCTGAAGGCGATCACGCCCATATTGGAACGGGCCGGGATCGAGCCGGAAGACGACTTCTTCAACGAGTCCTCGCGGCGCCTGCAGTTCCATACCAACGAGGCCGATCTTGAAATCATCCGCGTGCGCAGTTTCGACACGGCGACCTTCCTCGCCTTCGGCGCCGCCCATCTCGCGATCGCCGGCAGCGACGTTCTGATGGAGTTCGACCATCCGGAGATCTACGCCCCGGTGGACCTCAATGTCGGGCATTGCCGTCTCGCGGTGGCCGAACCGGCGGAACTCGCGGCGAAGGAAAACCCGCAGCACTGGAGCCATCTCCGCATCGCGACCAAGTACCCGAACGTCACCCGCCGGCACTTCGCCGCCCGCGGCGTGCAGGCGGAATGCATCAAGCTCAACGGCGCCCTCGAGCTGGCGCCCGGCCTCGGGCTCTGCCGCCGCATCGTCGATCTGGTGGAGACTGGCTCGACCCTGAAGGCGAACGGCCTCGTCGAGGTCGAGCAGATCGCCGCCGTGAGCTCCCGTCTTGCCGTCAATCGCGCCGCGATGAAGACAAGACCGGGCCCTGTGAAGGACCTGATCGACCGGATCGGGGAGGCCGCCCTTGCCGCGTAAGCTGATATCCGGAGCCCCCGGGTTCGGACAGGAATTCGAAGCGCTGATCAATTCCAAGCGCGAGACCGACAGCGACGTCAGCGACACCGTCGCGGCAATCATCGCCGATGTGATTGCCCGAGGCGACGCGGCACTGACCGAGCTCAGCCGGAAGTTCGACAATATCGACCTCGCCGAAACCGGGATCGCGATCTCGGCCGAGGAGATCGCCGCCGCCCGTTCCGCCTGCTCGGCCGAGACACTCGCCGCGCTGGAAACGGCCGCCACCCGGATCGAGGCGTTCCACAAGGCGCAGGTCCCCTCTTCGATCGATTATTCCGATGCCGATGGCGTCGGGCTCGGCCTACGGCACACCCCGGTCGATGCGGTCGGGCTTTATGTGCCGGGAGGCAAGGCCGCCTATCCGAGCTCGGTGCTGATGAACGCCATTCCGGCAAGGGTCGCAGGCGTCCCGCGCCGGGTCATGGTGGTGCCGACGCCGGGCAACGAGATCAACCCGCTGGTGCTCGCCGCGGCCGAGATCGCCGGGATCACCGAGATCTACCGGGTCGGCGGCGCGCAGGCCGTCGCCGCGCTCGCCTACGGTACCGAGACCATCCGGCCGGTCGACAAGATCATCGGCCCGGGCAACGCCTATGTCGCCGCCGCCAAGCGCCAGGTCTTCGGCAAGGTCGGCATCGATTCGATCGCCGGACCGTCCGAGATCCTCGTGGTCGCGGATGCGGACAACGATCCATCCTGGATCGCCATCGACCTGCTCTCCCAGGCCGAACATGACGAGGTCGCGCAGGCGATCCTGATCACCGACGACGCGGGGTTCGCGGACAAGGTCGAGGCGGCGGTTGCCGATCATCTTGCCACCCTGCCGCGCGCCAACATCGCCGGCGCAAGCTGGAACAATCACGGCGCGGTCGTCGTCGTCGACGATCTCGCGGCCGCACCCGCCCTGGTGGACCGGCTGGCGCCAGAGCATCTGGAGCTGGCGGTGGAAGATCCGGACGCACTGGCGGCCGAGATCCGTCATGCCGGCGCGATCTTCCTCGGACGGCACACGCCCGAGGCGATCGGCGATTATGTCGCGGGGCCGAACCATGTGCTGCCGACGGCGCGCACCGCGCGCTTCTCCTCCGGGCTCGGCGTGCTCGACTTCCTCAAGCGCACCACCTGGGTGAAATGCGACCCGGCGAGCCTTGCGGTCATCGGCCCGGCCGCGGTGACGCTGGCGGAGGCGGAAGGACTCGGCGCCCATGCCCGCTCCGTTGCGATCCGCCTCGGAGCCGCCGCCGAGTAGGCGGGAGAGGAGCATGGTGCGCGATTTCGGCGACGGCCCGATCCAGGATGACGAGGAGGAGGGCCGTGCCAATGCCCGCATCTCCAAGATCGAACTCGACGAGCGCACCGTCGTCCGCCGCAGCCCCGAAGTCGAGCACGAGCGCGCGGTCGCGATCTACGATCTGCTGGAGGAGAACTGCTTCGCCCCGGCGGGCGACGCGGAAGGCGGTCCCTACGAACTGAAGCTCCGGATCGAGGAAAACCGCCTGCTCTTCGACGTCTCCGATCCGGAGCGCGGCGGAACTTACCAGATCTGGCTCGCCATGACGCCGTTCCGCCGTGTGGTGCGGGACTATTTCAAGATCTGCGAGAGCTATTACGATGCCATCAAGCATCTGAATCCGTCGCAGATCGAGGCCATCGACATGGGCCGGCGCGGGTTGCACAACGAAGGCTCTACGCTCCTGAAGGAGCGCCTCGCCGGCAAGGTGGATATCGATTTCGACACCGCCCGCCGCCTCTTTACCCTCATCTGCGTCCTCCATATCCGGGGTTAGGCCGATCATGACGGATCGCGTCGCGCCCCCTGACATCCAGTCGCCCCTCGGCGAACCGATCCGTGAGCCAAGCGCCGTCCTGTTCGCCTGCACACAGAACGCCGTACGTTCGCCGATGGCCGAGGCGATCATGAAACATCTGATCGGCATGCAGGCCTATGTGGATTCCTGCGGCGTGCGCAATGGCGACCTTGACCCCTTCGCCGTCGAGGTGCTGAACGAGATCGGCATAGATATCTCGCGCCACGCACCGAAGAGTTTCGAGCAAATGGAAGACGATTTCTTCGACGTCATCGTCTCGCTCTCGCCGGAAGCGCAGCACCGCGCCATCGAAATGACCCGGACCATGGCCTGCGACATCGAGTACTGGCCGATGTTGGACGCCACCATCATCGAGGGCTCCCGCGAAATCCGGCTGGACGCCTACAGGCAGGTGCGGGATGAACTCATGCGGCGGATAAAACAGAGATTTTCTGCCTTGCTGGAGAAAAACGGAACACCCGGCTGAAAGTTCCGCAGTCCCGCCACGAGGAGAAAAGACCTTGACCCGGGAGACCTCCCGGAGCACTTATTTGCGCGTTCTTCGCAGACCTGTAAGGAGTAGGAATGGCCAAAGAAGACGTTATCGAATTTTCCGGGACCGTGTCGGAACTGCTTCCGAACGCCATGTTCCGGGTGAAGCTGGACAATGACCACGAAGTGCTCGCCCATACCAGCGGCAAGATGCGCAAGAACCGGATCCGCGTGCTCGCGGGCGACCGGGTGAACGTGGAAATGACCCCGTACGATCTGACCAAGGGTCGTATCACCTTCCGCTTCAAATAACTCTTCCGAGGTGACGGCCATGACTGGCCCCCTACGATTGCGCGCCCCTTCAGGCGCGCATTTCGTTTTGGCCTCGGCCTCGCCGCGCAGGCTGGATCTGCTCGGCCGGATCGGGCTGAAACCAGATCTTGTCAGCCCTGCCGATATCGACGAGACCCCGAAAAAGGGCGAGTTGCCGAGCGCCTACGCGGAACGCGTCGCCTGGGAGAAGGCGCACACGGTCGCGCTGGCGCATCCGGAAGCCTGGGTGCTCGCCGCCGATACGGTGGTCGCGAGCGGACGCCGCATTCTGCCCAAGGCCGAGAGCGAGACGGAGGCGCGCGCCTGCCTGAAGCACCTCTCCGGCCGCCGGCACCGGGTGATCGGCGCGATCCGCCTGATCGGGCCCGGAGACCACACCCGCAGCCGGATTTCCGAGACCGTGGTCACCTTCAAGCGGCTGACAAGGGAGGAGATCGAGACCTACATCGCCGCCGGCGAGTGGGACGGCAAGGCCGGCGGCTACGCCATACAGGGCCTCGCGGCGATCTTCATCCGCTTCCTCTCCGGCTCCCATTCCAATGTCGTCGGTCTCGATCTCTACGAGACCCGTGCCCTCCTCGCCGGATGCGGTTTCCGCTATGGTGAGGGCGATGCGTGACCCGGACCGTCTGATCATCGACCGATCTCCGGGGGAGACCCGGATCGCCTGTCTCTCCGAAGGAGATCTGACCGATCTCTGGATCGAGCGCGACGGCACCCCGCCGCGCCGCGCCGACGAGATCGTCCTCGCCCGGGTGACCGCCGTCCGCCCGGAACTGAACGCTGCCTTCCTCGATATCGGCCGCGGCGAAGCCTTCCTCAATCTCGGCAAGCGCAAGGCCCCGGCGGAAGGCGCCCTGATTGCGGTGACGGTCACCGCAGACCCCGCCGGCCGCAAGCAGGCACAGGCCTCTCGGCAGGTCGTGCTGAGCGGCCGCTATATGAGCCTTCGGCCGACGGAAACCGATCTTTCGATCGCCGGCGCGATCAAGGCCAAGGGCAAGCGGGATGCGCTGAAGGAACTCCTGGAACCGGGGCGGCCGGACAATATCGGGCTTCTGGTGCATGAAAATGCCGTCGATGCGGAGAAGATAGGATTGCTTTCCGACCTCGCTGCGCTTCTGAAGGAGTGGAAAGCTGTCGAGGGGGCGATCACGGCCGGAGACGGCCCGAAGACGATCCGCCCGGCGCCGACGGCAGAGGAGAGCGCCCGCGCGCGCTTTCCCGACCTGGCGGTCGAGGAATGCAGCAACGGCGCAGGCTTCGTGAACGACGATGTGGACGGACAGATCGAGCGGGCCCTCGCCCGGCGCCTGCAACTCTCGAGCGGCGCCGCCCTCACCTTCGACGAGACCGAGGCGCTGGTCGCCATCGATATCGATCTTGCAGGCGCCGGACGGGCGCCGGACGGCTGGGCGCAGCTCTTCGAGGAGATGGCGCCGGCCATTGCGGCGGAAATCCGCCTGCGCAGGCTCTCCGGTCTCATTCTCATCGATTTCCCCAGGCTCTCCCGGAAGGCCGACAGGGAGCGCGTCGCGGCGGCGATGCAGGCCGCCTTCCAGGGCCGGCCGCTCGGCGGCGGCGACAACGCGCAACCGCCACAGGTGCTGGGCTGGACCCGCAGCGGCGTGCTGGAGATCACCGTGCAGCGCAATGGCCGGAGTCTCGCGGAAGACTATCTCCGTCCGGTCGAACAGCGCCCGCGCGCTGCGACGATCGCGCTCGCGGCGCTGCGCCGCCTGCTTGCCGAGACAGATGGAATCGCGCATCCGGAAATGATCTGCGCTCCCGACATCGCGGACTGGCTGGCCGGTCCCGGCGCAACCGCACTGGAAGAGACCAACCGGCGGCTCGGCGGCGCCTTGCGGGTCACCCCGCAAACGGACTATGCCTTGGAGCGGATCGAGATCGGTCCGGCGCGGCGTTAGAACCGGAGGGAGCGATGGGCGAGATCAGCGAATTCGACAAGAAGAAGCGCAAGCGCAAGCCCGGCTGCGCGATCTGCGGCAAGCCGGTCGACACGGCCTTCCGGCCCTTTTGCTCCGAGCGCTGCAAAACCATCGATCTCGGCCGCTGGCTCGGCGGCGACTACCGCCTGCAGACCAATGAGGTACCGGACGAGGCGGAACTTCTCGATCTGGCGAAGGCGCTGGAAGAACGGCAGGAGCGCTAGGCTGCCTGGCACCAGAACTGGTACATGGCGAGGAAGCTATCGGGATTGTCCCGCTCCAGCGCGTCCCAGTTTGCCGGATCGGTCGCCGAGGGATCGTCCGGAAAGCGCTTCAGATAGACCTCGCGCAGCGTCGGAGACGCCGTCTCGACACCGACCAGTTTCAGGCTAAGCTCCGCTGCCGCCGCGCCGATTTCCGGCCAGTTGAACCGGACCTCGCGGCGATGGAACAGCAGATCGCGACACCCGCTGAGGGAATAGAAGTCCCCCGTCTGCCAGACGATCGCCGCCGGATCGTCCTCTTCCAGAAGCAGCACATCGCGCCGTCGGGCGCGGATTTCGGCGGCGATGTCCTCATCCGCCTGCGCCGCGATCTCCGCCCGGAGCTTTGCGAACCGCTCCCGTGCGATCTCGCTGTAGAGCGCGACCCGCATCAGACCGCCCGGCTTCAGCAGCCCGCGCAGCACCTGCCAGCCCGCCATCGGGTCCGCCATATGGTGCAGCACGCCGGAGCACTCGATGACGTCGAACCGCTCCTCCAGTGCGCCGAGGCCGAGAATGTCCGCCTGCGCGAATCGGATATTCGTCCGCCCGAGCGCCTGTGCCATCCGCGCCGCATAGCCGAGCGAGCGACGGCTGAGATCGACCGCGGTGACCTCGACCCCCTCGTAGCGCGCCGCGGTCTGGATCGCGTGCCGGCCGGTGCCGCACCCCGCGACCAGAAGCCTTGGTGCTTCAAGGTCGATGCCGTCGAAGCGCATGGCGGGGAAGCGGTCCCGGAGATGCGCGTCCAGCTTCTTGCGGCGAATCTGCCCGTCGACGCTGCGCCAGCGCGGATAGGGATGGAGCTCGTACTGCTCCCGGACCTTCTCCGAGGTCGCGTCGGCGATCGGCGTCAGCGACGGCAGTGCCGCGCCGAGCGCCCGCTCCTCTTCCGGCTCGACGACCGCGCGTTCGCGTATCAGACGGCAGACGTCGTTTCCCCGGAGTGCCTCCAGGGCAGCCGGGAACACTGCGAGATCCCGGTAGAGCGCGACCAGCAGCCCCTCTTCCGGGGCAAGCCTCTCCGCCGCCAGCAACGGTGCGAGCGCATCGCGCTCTTCCTTGGTCTCGATCCAGGCGAATTCCGACGCCATCGCCTGCAGCGCCAGAGGCACGGCGGTAGAAAGTTTCATCCCGCCGGCGAGCAACAGCCGCCGGCGCTCCGCAATCATCCAGGCTTCCAGCCTCGGATCCGGCAGCGTGGTCCAGGTCAGCAGAGCGGAAAGCAGACCGTCCTCCGGCAATGGCGGCGGCGGAGCGCCGCCCTCCCGGTACCAGTGCCACGCCGCATCGGCGCCTCTCGCCACCGCGCGGTTGGCCAGAACGAGCGACAGCGCCGCCGGGACCAGACGCTGGAGGTCGATATCGCGCCGTTGGAAGACAGCCAGCAACAGCGCGCGGAGTGCCGCGTCCGGCTTTTCGAAACGAAGCCCGGCAAGCGCATCGAGCATCTCGCTGAAATAGCCCGCGTCGGGAGTCTTGCGGTGTGCACTCTCGAAGTGCCGGACGGCCGTTGCTCCCTCCCCGAGCTGCAGCAGTGCGCGCGCGAGATTGGCTTCGGCGACGGCATAGCCCGGCGCGAGCTTCAAGGCCCGGCGATAGGCCTGCACCGCCTCCTTCGGCTTTCCCGCCGCCTTCATGGCAACGCCGAGATTGTTCTGCAACTCGGGCTGGCGCGGATTTGCCTTTGCCGCCGCCGCAAAGATCGCCGCCGCCTCCGCGGCGCGGCCTTGACGCATCAGCTGCGAAGCGTCGCGCAGCCGTGCCATGGGATCGGGCGCAATCACCGATCAGCCGTCGACATGCAGGTCGAAGGCGATGCTGATCCGCTCCCCGCCGCCGCGGAACGGGATCGTGCTGTGCCAGACATAGGAGGGGAAGACCACCGCCATGCCGAGCTCCGGACAGACCGCTTCCAGCCTGCGGCTGCCGCGATAGGGAATGCCGTAGCCCGGCCGGTTGAACTCGAGCCAGCCCGCGCGGTCCGGGTCGTCCGGCCGGACCGTCTCGGGGACGGCGGCGTAATAGGTCCCGCTCAGCCAGCCGGCATTGTGGATATGCGCGCTCTGGTGCCCCTCGTCGCCGAGGATGTTGGCCCAGATGTTCACCGCGTAGCCTTTCGGGATACGGGCGAAGAAGGGGTGCGAGGGGTCCTTCTTCAGTCCGGCGATATACCGGTCCAGCCCGGCGCTCAGCATGCTCTCGAAAGCGGCGATTGCGGGGCCCTTGTGATCGAACAGCTGGGGCACGAAGGCGCCGCCACGGATCGCCCGTCGCAGCGGATCGAGATCGCCGGAGAGATTCGGGTGGTTGCGGATTTCGTCCGAGAGCGCGGCGTTGAACTCCGCATGGTCCCTGTAACCGTCAGGCACCTCGAAGCGGATCGGCCGCGTCGCGGTGCCGTGCGCGATCAGGCGGTCGACCTCGTCATGGCGGCCGAGTTCCTCCAGCGCGACGGAGCGGTAGGCGGTCGCGCGGACATGGTTCGGGTCGCGCGCCAGCACCCGGCCGGTCGCGGCGAGCGCGCCCTCCGCATCGCCCTCGATCAACAGCGCCTGCGCCAGATTGTTGGCCGCCGGAACGTTTCCCGGCTGCCCCGCGAGCGCCCGCCGGTAGGCGGTCTCCGCCGCGCCGTAGTCCTTGTCGAGCTGGAACCGGTTCCCGAGACCGACAAACGGCCCGGTATTCTCCGGCCCGGCGAGGAGGGATCGGCGCCAGGCGGCGCCGGCCGCCTCAGGCTGATTTCGGGCGTCCAGCACGTCGCCGCGCGCGTTCCAGGCCTGCATGTAATCGGGGGCGGCACGGGTGGCGGCCACGGTCAGGCGGTCGGCCTCCTCCAGACGGCCTTCCTTCAGATGGATCCGGGCCCGGAGCGTCGCCGCGGGCGGATTGCCCGGCGCCACTTCGAGAATCCGGTCGTAGATCTCCGCCGCCGCCGCGGTGCGGCCGGCATTCTGGTGTTGAATCGCGAGCGACAAGGCCTCGGACAATTGCATCTCTCGGGTCCCTCCCCGGCAAGCCCGCTCTTGGATAGCGCCGATATCCCGGCCCATCAAGCGGCCCGGAAAAAAAGCACGGATTGGGCGCTGGACAGCCTCCCTGATATCTTTTATACAGCTGCCTCCCATCGACATGGCGGCGCCTCGCGCAGTTATGTCGATGGCGTGCCCAGGTAGCTCAGTTGGTAGAGCAGCGGATTGAAAATCCGCGTGTCGGTGGTTCGAATCCGCCCCTGGGCACCACTTTCCCTTCCCAATGCATCCGGTTTGCAGCGCTGCGGCGGCGAATTAATTGCTTCCGCGTCGCCGCGCGGGTTTTCCGCATCGCAGCATAGCAATTGGCTCCGGTCTCATCCCGCGCTAAGCCCGGGCGAAGAGGAGGGAGTTCCATGGATATCATCCGCACCAAGGCCGACCTGCGCAAACGCGTGAACAGCTGGCGGAGTACCGGCGAGACCGTCGCCCTGACACCGACAATGGGCGCGATCCACGAAGGCCATCTCTCGCTCGTCCGGCTCGGTCTCGAGCGCGCGGACCGCTGCGTCGGGACGATCTTCATCAATCCGCGGCAGTTCGGGCCGAACGAGGATTTCGCGACCTATCCCCGCGACGAGGACGGCGATTTCGCCAAGTTCGCAGCCGCCGGATGCAGCGCGGTCTACGCGCCGGCGCCGGAGGAAATCTACGGTTCGGGCTACAAGACCGAAGTCGTGGTACGCGAGATTTCCGATGTGATGGAAGGTGCCAGCCGGCCCGGCTTTTTTACCGGCGTCGCCACCGTGGTTTCGAAACTTCTCATCCAGGCGATGCCGGACATCGCGATCTTCGGCGAGAAGGACTTCCAGCAGCTCGCCGTCATAAGGACCATGGCCCGCGATCTCGACCTGCCGATGGAGATCCTCGGCGCCCCGACGGTCCGGAAAGCGGACGGATTGGCGCTGTCCTCGCGCAATGCCTATCTGAGCGCGGACGAGCGGCGGATCGCGCCAGCGCTCTATGCGGCGATGGTCGCTGCCGCCGCCACCGTGCGCAACGGCACCGCCCCGGACGTGGCGGCGGCGCAGGCGCGGGAAGCGGCGCTCGCGGCCGGCTTCCAGGAGGTCGACTATATCGACATCCGCGATCAGGACAGCTTCATCCCCGCCATCGCCCCTGGCGAGAATCTCCGCATCTTCGCCGCGGCCCGGCTCGGGACCTGCCGCCTGATCGACAATCTCGGGATCTGACGTAGGTCCTCGGCCGGGTTATGCTCGCTTCCGAGGACCGCGATACGATGGCCCGGAGGGAGGATGACAAGATGGCAATCGAGACGCCGAACTATCCGGATCACGCAGCGCTCGGGGCGCTCGACTCGCGCCCGGTCGACCCGGACAAGCTCGACTGGAGCCCGACCCCTTTCGAGGGCGTGGATGTGAAAGTGCTGATGGAAGACAAGGAGACCGGGCTGATGACGGCCCTCTTTCGCTGGCAACCCGGCGCTGTTCTGCCGTTTCACGAGCATACCGACATCGAACAGACCTTCGTGCTCGAAGGGCGGCTCGAGGACGAACAGGGCTCGATCGGCCCCGGTGAATATGTCTGGCGTCCGGCCGGCAGCCGCCATGTCGCGCGAGCCCCGGAGGGCGCACTGATGCTGAGCATGTTCCACAAGCCGAACCGGTTTCTCGACGAGGGCGCCTGATCAGCCGGCGGCCCGGACCTCGATATCCCGGTCCCGGTCGCCGGCGGAGCGGATCGCCGCGATCTCCCGGAATGCCGCCTCAAGCGCCGCGACATAGGCCTTTGTCGAAAAGAAACCGCCCGGCTCCGGATGTCTCAAGCGGGCACGGCAGCGGGCGAGCAGTGGCGCGTCGGCGGCAAACCGTTCGACACGGGCGAGATAGTCCGACGGACTGTCTGCGATGCCCTCCGGCACGCCCGCCGCGGTCAGGATGCTGGCCGACATGCGCCAGGCGAAGCAGCGGCCGGGCAAGGTGACGGCGGGAACGCCCCGTGCAAGTGCGAGGGCCGTTGTATGTCCACCGTTATAGCCGAGCGGGTCGAGCGCGATATCGGCGGCCGCGACGCGGGCCCGGTGATCGCGGATACCGGTCGGCTCGGCGAAACGGATCCGCTCCGGGGCAAGTCCCGCCTGCGCTGCGAACCGGCAAAGAGTTTCCGCCGCGTCCGCCGACTGCGTCGCGACCCAGAGCAGAGCGTGCGGAATGCGTCTCAGGCAGGCGAACCAGAGCCGCAGTGTCGCCATGTCGACCTTGTTGAGGCGGTTGAAGGCGGCCATGACGAAGGCATCCTCCGGAAGACCGAGGTCGGCGCGGGGCGGTACGGGATCGTTTTCGGCCTGATCGTCGACGGGCAGGAAGCTTCCCGGCATCAGGATCAGGCGTTCGGAAAAGCCGGGGCGCTCCGCGACGGGCACGACGACCCGGTCGGCGACCGTATAATCCACGGTCTCCGCCCCCGTGGCTCCCGGGTACCCGATCATCGCCACCCGGACAGGGGCCGGCCCCAGGCGGAAAACATCCTCTTGCGGTGTCAGTGGCGTGCCGCTCAGGTCAACCAGAATGTCGATCCCGTCGGCACGGATTCTCTCCGCGAGGGCGGCCGGCGCAAGATCCCGCACCTCCCGGAAACGATCGGCGGCATGGCGCACGGGGCCCTGAACGGGCCGCGCCGGATCTTCCGTCCGGTCGTAGACAAAGACCTCGAACAGCCTGCGATCGTGATGTACCAGCATGCTGCGGACGGAAAACCCCACCGGATGCATTCTGAGGTCCGAGCAGACATAGCCGATGCGCAGGCGCCGCTCGCCGCGCCAGTTCCATTCCGGTCGAGGCCGAAGGTCCGGCGGCGCGGCCGCGCTCATCGTTGCCGTGGCGACGGCAAGCGCCGTTTCCGGATCGTCCCGGCGCTCGAGAACGGAGAGCGGGGACTCGAAGACCTTGCCGCCGCGCCGCAACTGCTCGGCCAGAACGGCATCGAGCAAAGGCTCGAAAAAGCACGAGGCCTGGAAATTGAGCGCGTCCCGGAACCCCGTATGCCCTCTCACCAGAGTGCGTACGACCTTCGCGTTCACCGCCAGAAGGCGCGCCGGCGCATCACTGAGGAATCGCGTCTTCCAGATTTCCTCTCCCTGCTCGCCGGCAAGCGCGCAAAACAGTTCGATATAGGCTTCGGCCTTGTCCGGCCGGTCGAGAATATCGGTTCTGTTGCTCATGGACCGAAGCGGCAATGGTGGGCGGTGAGGTGCGGCCTTCATGTTTAACGTCAGCTGGCGGGCTCGTATAGTCGTCGCCCCGGGACAGAGCCGGTGCAGGGGACCTGGCCCATCAGATGCATCTCTTGAATACCTTTATACGCCGCCAAACCAGCTCAACAAACAGACCCTTGATCGAAAACGATCGATTTTCTTCCGATTCTCGCGATATCGTGGATTCAGAATCAATTTTAGAAAATCATAACCTATTAATATTACGGCGTATTTTAACAAATAAGACTTGCCGAGCGATGCCCGCCGACTAGCTTTTCGAAGGAACTTTACGAGTAACCTTGGTCCTTATTGGCGCGTACATGCCGCACAACGACAAACACTATGCCGGTACGGTTGCAGACGCTGTGGGCCTGTCTCATCCGGAGCACCGTGCGCTGTTCGACCATTGGATGGCGAACCGGCGCGGCGAGGGTGTCCCGTTGCGCAGCAGTTTCGACCCGCTGCAGTTCCATCGTTCGATGCCGCGTATGGCGATCATCGAGCGCAGCGGGACCCTGGAGGAACCGACCTTCCGCTATCGCCTCGCCGGAACCGAGATCGCCGAGCGTGCGGGCCGCGATCCGACCGGAAAGAGCTTCAAGGAACTCTACGAGGGACACTATCTCGAAACGGCAAACCGGACCTATTGCGAGATCTCCGGCTCAGGCGAGGCGCATTTCTCCCAGCGGGTCTTCCCGATCGGAGAGGACGGCGGAAACCTGCGATATGACCGGCTTATCCTGCCCTACAGTTCGGACGGATCGTCGATCGACCAGTTCGTGCTGCTGATCGTCGTCGTCGAGCAGGACTCGCCGAAGAAACAGCAGGGCAGTTTTTCCGTCTTCGGCGGGAAGCGCGAGCGCTAACCGCCTCAGCTCAAAAAACAGGCGCCCGACGGCGCCTGTCCTTACTCATTCCGATGAAGTCGCGGCGCCGCTCAGAGCGCCTCGTCCACCCACTGCTGCAACTGAGCCTTCGGCATCGCGCCCATCTTGGTCGCGGCAACCTGTCCGTCCTTGAACAGGATCAAGGTCGGGATGCCGCGCACGCCATATTGCTGCGGGGTCTGCGGATTCTCGTCGATATTGATCTTGGCGACGGTAACCCGTTCGCCCATCGACTGCGCCATTTCCTCGAGCGCCGGGGCGATGGCCTTGCACGGTCCGCACCATTCGGCCCAGAAATCGACCAGAACCGGCTTGTCGGAATTCAGAACGCTGTCGGAGAAACTTGAGTCGGTAACCGTAACCGTCGACATGGGGGCTTCCTCGTTTGCCTTGTCTCACATGCCGGGTTCTTACCCTCGCATGAACAGTGAATCTAGGAAGCGGCGGCATCCCCGTCAAGGCGGCCAGGCCCGGCCCAGCGTTTCCGCGGGGCAGACAGCCTCTGTGTCAGCCGGCTCTTGAGCCCGGGCCGTATGAGTCGAGCATTTTCGGAGGCAGTTCGGTCAGGAACGGTCCGTCGGTCCAGAGCAGCAGACAGCGCACCTCGCGTCCGTCGAACATGCCAGTGAGCAGGGCCCGGTAGGCGGCCATCTGGCGCAGATAGATCGCCGGCACGTCCTCCAGCCGCTGCGGAGGTGGCCGGTTGGTCTTGAAATCGACGACCGTCACCCGGTTCTCCCCGACGAGCAACCTGTCGATCTGGCCGGACACGACGGTGATCCCGCCGTCGCCGGTCGCGACCTGTCCCACGATCGGCACTTCGGCGCGCGAGCCAGAATCGAATAGCGCGGCCCAATCCGGATGTTCCAGCACCGTCATGACCTCGTCCAGATAGCGCTCCGCGACCTCCGGCTGAAGCGCGTGCAGCGGCCGCGCAAGGAACGCGGCGCCCGCGTCCCTGCGGCGCTCCGCGGGCAGGTCAGGGAGAACCTGCAGCATGCGGTGGATGAGCTGGCCGCGTTGGAAGCGCCCCTGGTCGGCAGGAGATAGCGGCGAGCGCAGCGCCGGCTCCGGGTCGCTTGGCCGCGACGGCATCAGAGGACGCGGCGGAACGGGCTCCGGCGCCGGTTGAGACAGCGCCCAGCCGGGCACCGGGTGCTTCATTCCGGTCGCGGCGACAGCAGCTCCGGACGGTGGCGTCACGTCCCTCTCCTGCGGCGTTTCGTGCCGCAGCAGCGGCAGGTCCGAACCGGACGCGGCACTGATCGCGGGGTCCTCGATCTCGGACGCCAGTTCACCCATCGCAGCCCGCACGAGGTCGTACCAGTTGCCCTCCGGCGCCCGCTGCCTGGTCGCCCAGCCGGCGACATAGAGCCGGTCCTCTGCCCGGGTCATCGCGACATAGAGCAGGCGACGGTATTCCTCGTTCCGTTTGCGCTCGGCAGCCTCCTTCGCGCCGCTGCTGGCCGCCGCATCCTCCGCCTTCGCCGGAGAACAGAGCGGCACCGGAACGCCATCGTCCGACTCGCTCCAGAGGATTTTCGCCGTGCCGCGCGGCACCTGCATGGTGTCCGGCATGAAGACGATCGGCGCCTGCAGGCCCTTGGAGCCATGCACGGTCATGACGCGCACGCGCCCTCCGTCGCCGCCTTCCATGTCGCGCTTGATGTCGCTCTCGGAGGCTGCGAGCCAGTGCAGGAAACCCTGCAGCGAGGGCACATGGCCGCGCTCGTATTCCAGGGCCTGGGCGAGGAACTCGTCGAGCGGATCGGCGGCCTCGATGCCGAGCCGCTCCAGGATCCGCCGCCGCCCGCTCGGTTCGCCCTCGGCGAGGATGCCGGCGAAGAGCTCATAGGGCGGCATGGTGTCGGCGCGCGCGAGATAGGAGGCAAGCAGCTCGTCGGCCCGGGCAAAGGCTGCGGTCTCCGGTGCGCGGCGGCGCAATTCGCGCCAGAGCCGCTTTTCCTTGCGGTTCCAGGCCAACTCGAAAAGGTCGTCCTCCGCGAGCCCGATCAACGGGCTCTTCAGCACCGTCGCGAGTGTCAGGTCGTCCTCCGGCAGCAGCAGGAAACGGCCGAGCGCGATCAGGTCCATCACGGCGATCTGGTCGCTCAGCACCATACGGTCGACACCGGCGACATCGATATCCCGCTCTTTCAGGGCGCGCACCATCTCGTGCACGAAACCGCCGCGCCTTCGCACCAGAACCATGATGTCGCCGGGGCCGATGGGGCGTCCCTTCGACGGCAGGATCTCTCCCCTGTCCATCCACGAGCGGATGCGCCCGGCGATCGCGCCGGCAAGACGGGAGGCCGGGCTATCGAGCCCGCGCTGGGCGAGCGGCAGTGCCCAGCTGACTTCCTCCTCGCTCTCGGCCGGCAGAAAAGGCGGCCAGATCTCGACCAGGCTCGCATCGCCGCTGCGCGAGACACCGTGACGGATGGACTGCAGTTCACCGTCCGCATCCGCCTCGAGCACGCCCTCGCCCGCCGGACGGCTGTTGAACAACCGGTCGACGAGGCCAAGCACTGCGGCGCCCGACCGGAAGGAAACCTCGAGATCGACCGAGGCCCAGGCCCCCGAGGCCGCTTCGACCCGCGCGGCGAAATGCCGGCGCATCCGCAGGAAGCCCTCCGGATCGGCGCGCTGGAAGGAGAAGATCGACTGCTTCACGTCGCCGACGGCGAAGATGCTGCGCCCGGCATCGCGGGCGTCCTCGTCGGCCCCCTCGCCGGCGAAAAATTCCTCGGTCAGCGCCCGCACCACCTCCCATTGCTCCGGATTGGTGTCCTGCGCCTCGTCGATCAGGATGTGGTCGAGCCCGCCGTCGAGCTTAAACAGCACCCAGGCGGCGACACCGGGTCGCCTCAGAAGATCGCAGACCGTGGCGACGAGATCCTCGAAATCGACCAGCGCCCCGCGCCTCTTTCCTGCGTGGTAGCCGTCCAGCACGGCGGCGGCGATGCGCAGGACCGCCGAGGTCCGCTCGGCGAGGCCGTGAGCGTTGAGACGTTCCTTCAGCGCGATCAGGCGTTCGCCTTCGCGGCTCAGCACGGTTTCTGTGTCGGCGAAAAACTCGACCGCCGCCTTCGTCGCCAGCCGTTTGCGGAGTTCGCCCGTTCCAGTGAGGAATACGCCGCAATAGCTCTCGAAGAGCTCCACCCGACGCTCGCCTTCCGCAGCGAGGAAATCCGCCAGCGCCTCGCCGCGTTTTACGTCCGTCTTGCTGCTTTCGAGCAAAGCTTCCGTCGCCCGCCGCAGCCCGACCGGATCGAAGGCACCATCCGCAAGACCGTCACGCAGCACGGTATCGGCAGTCTCGTCTTCCGCCAGATCGAGATGCATTCGCAGTGCCGCATCGATCCGTTCCCTGCCGCCGACCGCCGCGACGAAACGCGCGAGCCGGGCACGTTCCTGCAGCAGCTCGGAGACCAGCCCGTCGAAGGTCTCCTCGGCAAAGCGGCGATTGATCAGCCGGAGGGCCTGGCCGAGTCCGCTCTCGGGATCGGCAGCGGCCATGTTCAGCACCCGGTCGCGCGCATCCCAGAGCCGCTCGGCGGCGGTACGGTCGTCCATGACCTGGAAATGCGGCGGCAGCCCCGCCTCGAGCGGGAAACGTTTCAGCACCGCCTGGCAGAAAGCGTGAATGGTCTGGATCTTGAGGCCGCCGGGCGTGTCAAGCGTGCGGGCGAATAGTCGCCGGGCGAGCGCAATCTGTTCCTGCGCCGGTTGCCGGCCCAGCAATTTTCCCAGCTGTCCGCTCAGCTCCGTTTCGCCCGTCACCGCCCATTCCGAGAGCTTGCCGGAGATGCGCGCCGACATTTCCGCCGCCGCCGCCTTGGTAAAGGTAAGGCAGAGGATCCGTCCCGGATCGGCGCCCGCGAGCAGCAGGTTCAGCACCCGGTCGGTCAGCACCTTGGTCTTGCCGGTGCCGGCCGACGCCGCGACCCAGACCGAGGCGGCGGGATCCGCCGCCCGCCGCTGCGCCCGGTCCGCCTCCAGGACCACCGCTTTCGGATCGTGCTCCGCCATCTCAGTCAGGCTCCCCGCCGGCGGACCATTCCTTCACCCGCGCCAGATGTTCGTAGTCGGAATATCGCGGCGCATAATCCGGCGCCGGGCGGGATCGGTAGGGCGTTTCCGGATCGTCGAAGGTTCTGATGAGATTGAGCAGACCGTCCTCGGCCTCGCTGACGAGTGTCTCGACGGCCGTCTTGATCCCCTTGCGCTCGCCCGCCGGATCGCCGCCGCTGAGCCGCCAGTACTCGAGCGCCTCGACCGCGCCTTCCGGCACGCCCTCAAACCCGCCCATGGAGAGGATGAGAGCCTCTAGCGGAAGCTGCGGCGAGTACCCGGCCGTGACCTGGCTTTCCGTCGGCGGCGTGCCGGTCTTGAAATCAATGATCGCGAAACCGCCATCCGCCAGCCGCTCGATCCGGTCCGCCTCGCAATTCAGATCCACCGGGTCCCCCAGCCCGCGCACGGTGACGTTCCCCTTCTTCTCCGTCCAGATCTCGGCAAGGCCCGCACGGCGGCCCTGTTCGGTCGCGACGAACCATTCGGCGATGCGCTCGAATCGCGGCCACCAGAAGGCCTGCACGGAGGGATGCGCCATCTCCCGCGCAAACTCGGCGCGCCCGATCTCGATCAGGCGCCGCACTGCTCCGGGCGGGATGTCCCTTGGGAACTCCTCGGTGAAAAGCTCCAGCGCCCGGTGGATCATCGTCCCCCGGTCCGCCGCGCCCGGATCGGCGTCGAGCGGGTCGAGCGCCCGCAGACCGAGGATGCGTTTGGCGTAGATCGCGTAGGGATCCCGGACCCAGGTCTCGATCTCGGTGACGGAGAAGCGCCGCGGACGGGCGACGAGCGGCGGACGCGGGGTCGGCGGTTTCACCGGTTCGACCTTGCGCGGCATATCAAGCGCCTGCTGCCAGTACGGATAGTCCGCCACGGACAGTCGCACCTTGTCGGTCAGCTTCAGCGCCCGGAGCACCGTCTCCAGCCGCAGCCACCAGCGCGAGGCGACGGTCGGCGCACCCTCGACCCGTTCCGCCCGGGTCAGGACCACCTCGGGTGCCGACGCCGCCATCTGGAAATCGTGCGCGGAAAGCCCGATCCGGCGCTCCGGCGCCGGCAGGCCGAACTCGGCGCGCATCGGCCTGCTCATCCAGGGGTCCGCGCCCGGATCTGGCGGCCAGGTACCCTCGTTCAGTCCGCCGAGGATCATCAGGTCATATTGTTGCAAACGGCCTTCCAGGGGGCCGAGAATGGCGAGGCGCGGATGGGCGCCGTAGCGCGGCCGATGCACCCGGCCGGCCAGCAAAGCCTCGAGCAGGGAGAGATAGTCACGCCCCTCGATGGCCGGGAAGTCGCGGGCGGATTCGGCAAGCTCTGCAAGGAAGTTGGCGGCGTCCTCGCCCGCCTCCCCGGCCCAGAGCCGCTTGTCGCCGCATTCCTCGTCGGTTGCGGCCAGAGTTTCCGCCAGAGCGTTGTGGGCGGAGAGCAGGTCGATCAGCGAGATCCCGTCGCTCCGCAGCAGGGCGGAAAACGCCTCGACCGGCTCCGCAAGCCGTTCGATCCAGGCCCGCATGTCGTTCAGTTCGTCACCCGCGAAGGCCACGCCGGCCGCGGCAAGCAGGCCGTCGGGCCCCGGCGCCGGACGGGGTCCACGCAACACCGTCCGTTCGAGCGTGCGGACCCTCCGTCGGAACCGCGGCTGCGTCATGCCGCCGGCAGCCAGCGGATGTTTCAGGGCGGCGAGCAGCGGCACCGGGGCGCAGGCCTCGGCCGCCATGTCCGCCGTTGCCAACCAGAAGGTCATCGGCAGGGTTGCGGCGAGCGGCTGGCCAGCGGAATCGTCGACCTCGACCTCCCAGCGCCGGAGCGCCGCCTTCACCCGGCGGGCGAGCACCCGGTCCGGCGTGACCAGCGCGGCGGTGCGGGTCTGGTCCTCCAGCGCCGCGCGCAGCAGCAGGGCGATGGTCTCCGCCTCCTCGTGATGGCTCGGACAGCTCAGCACCGAGAGGCCTTCAGTGCCAAGCGTCAGTAGATCCTGATCGGTCTCCGCGAGGCGCCGCCAGGCTTCCGTTGTCTCGGCCGGGCGCAGCACCTCCTGGATAAGCCGGGCACGGGCGGCGCGGGTCGACCGGGCGCCGGCGGCGGGCCAATGCTGGACATCCTCCCGCGTCTTGCCGAGACGCCGCAACAGGAGCGCGAGATTGTGCTGGGCATGGCCGCTATCGCCCTCGATCGCATTCCATGTCGCGGCATCGGCCTCCCGGTCGAGGCCAGGCAGGACGACGGAACCGCGCGGCAGGTCGAGCACGGCGCCCATCAGACGCGCCGTCGCCGGGATGCTGCCGGTGGAGCCGGCGACGATCACCGGATCCTCCGGCGGACTAGCGGCCCAGAGCGCGGCCAGGCGGTCAACCAGCGCCGCGTGTCGGAGCGGCGCTTCCATCGCGCCCTCCTCCGCCAGCATGGCCGGCCAGAACTCGGTCGCAATGGAGAGGAATTCCAATACCTCCTGCCAGTGCGCCGCATAGCGTTCGCGCGCGAGGCCCGCGAGCCCCTCGTAGCTGACCTGTTCGGTATGGACCTGGTCGAGGAAGCGGGCGAGTTCGCCCGCCAGCAACGCCGCGTGATCGACCCCGGCGGCATGAATCGCCGCCCCGCCGTCCTTGCGGTCGAGGAAGCGCTGAACGAGCTGGGTCAGGAGCAGTTGACGACGAAGCCCCGGAACGGCCGGCGGAAGATCGCCCGCAGCGGCGGCGCCGTCGAGCCCGCCGAAGGCACCTTCGTCATCGTCGATATCGCCGACCGGGCGCAGCGATGGAAGCAGCATCGGCCGTCCGTTGCCGAGGCGCAGAAAACTGTCGCGCAGGGTGCGGACGGCACGGCGGGTCGGCAGCAGCACGGACATCCGTACCAGCACCATCGGGTCCTCGCCGGCCTCCTGCCAGAGGCCCCGCGCCAGCGTATCGGCGAAGCCGTCCGTCGCCGCGATGGCATAGAGCCCGCCGATCCCCATGGAGCCTCCCCTGGTGGCGGATCTCAGAAGAAGGGCACGTCCGGGACGTGGCCCTGGGCATAGAGATGCCGCGCCGTCTCGAGATCCTCTTTGGTACTGATATGATACCAGAGCCCGTCATGCAGGGCACCGTAGAGCCGTCCGGCTTCCTCGGCCTTGTCGTAGAGCCGGTTGAGCGAGAAGGCTCCTTCCGGTGCTCCTTCGAAGAGCCGCGGCTGCAGGATGGAGGCGCCCATATAGGCGTAGGGCGCCACGCGGCGCTCCTCGCGCCGCATCAGGCGGCCTTCCGGATCCATGGTGAAGTCGCCATAGCCATGCCAGCCGGGCACGCGCGAAAAGGGATGCATCAGCAGCAGCGCATCCATCGCCTTTCCGTCCCAGGCTTCGGCCAGCCGCGCCAGGGTCGGCTTCATGGCATCGACCCAGAGACTGTCACCGTTGATCACGAAGAACGGCGCATCGCCGAGCAGCGGCAGGGCCTTGAGAACCCCACCCCCGGTCTCCAGCAACTCTTCTTCCCGGCTGAAGACAAGCTCGACATCCTTGCGGTCATCGAGATGTTTCTCGATCTGCTCGCCAAGATGGAAGGTGTTCACCACCGCCTTCCTAACCCCCACGGCGACCAGCCGGTCGAGGATGTGATCGATCAGCGCCTTGCCATCGACCTCGACAAGCGGTTTCGGCGTCTCGTCGGTCAGCGGCGCCAGGCGCGTCCCCTTTCCCGCCGCGAGGATCATGGCGGTCTCAGGGATCGTTACCTTCTTCGTCTTCAATCTGGTGAGCAGCATGTCGGTCGGGTGTTCCTCAAGGCGCGCGACCGCCGGGCGGCGGCGTCACGCGATAATCGTCTGGCACGTGTTTTTCGATCCAATCCCGCACCGGCGCAAGAGCGTCATCGGAGAAATTCTCCATCGTGAGACGCCAGAGACGCGGAATATGCCCGAGGTAGCCGTGGTTTCCGTAAAGCACGGACTGCCGTGCGAAGATTCCGAACACCTTCAACGCCCTCTGCGTTCCAAGGACGCGGTAGGACCGCATGAATGCGTCCCTGTCACCGATTTCCGGCACGGCTTCGAGATAGCGCTCCATGACCTCGCTGACGATTTCCGGCGGAATATCCCGCCGGCTGTCCTGAAGCAGGGAAACGAGGTCATAACTGGCCGGTCCGGTCACCGCGTCCTGGAAATCGAGCAGTCCGCAGGCCGCAATCCCGTGCCGACCCTCCAGCACCATCATGTTGTCGACATGGAAATCGCGCAGGACGAGCACGTCCCGGCCGCAGCGGGCGGAGGGCAGAACCTCGCGCCAGGCGGCGATATAGGCCTCACGAGCATCGTCGTCGACGGGGAGACCGACACCTGGCCGGAGATACCAGTCGACGAAGAGCAGGGTCTCCTGCAGCAGCT
This sequence comes from Nisaea sp., assembly GCF_965216895.1. Classification (GTDB taxonomy): domain Bacteria; phylum Pseudomonadota; class Alphaproteobacteria; order Thalassobaculales; family Thalassobaculaceae; genus Nisaea. The sequence goes on along the minus strand of NZ_OZ244205.1, from coordinate 3,910,944 downwards.
TCGCATCATCGTAGGACGGCAGCCGGTCTCGGATCGGTCTGACGTCGCGGCTTGCCAGATCTGCGAGCAGGTCTCCCGCCAGGCTATAAAGCGCGCGTTCCTGGTAGCCGGCGGTGAGTGCGCGTGTGTAGGTCATGTCGCCGAGATCCTCGAGCAGCAGGAATCCCGATTCCCTGTCGCTGGCAAGGATCCCGGGAACGCTATAGCCGAAGTCTTCCAGGATCTCCGCAACCTCGACGAAGGGGCGAACGTCCTCTTTCTCGGGCGGTGCATCCATGACGATCGCGCGCTGCCCGTCCGGCCTGCTAAGGCGGAAATAGCGCCGGAAGGAGGCATCGGCTGCGAGGGCGGACTCCATTGCGCCGGACCAGCCGGCCTCGTCCCAGAAAGCCCGGCGCGCGCGGGCCCGGGGCCCCGATACGATAGTGTCACTCATTCGTCCAAACGACCTCAAACCCGGCTTCCGCAAAGGCATCCGCAAATCCCGGCCGCATGCGCTCGGGAAGCGAGAGCGCGACCAGGCGATCGCCGTCTTCCGCCGGACCTCCTTCGCATATCTCGAAATGGAGCGCCACCGCTTCCGGCGGAGCGAAGGTTCCGAGACGTTCCGGCCATTCGACAAGGCATATGGCGGTCTCGAACGCCTCGTCCAGGCCGAGTTCGAGGACCTCGTCCGGGTCGCCGATCCGGTAGAGATCGGCATGCCAAATCTCGACCTCCTGCCCGCCCTTATCGACGGGACCGTATTGCTGCACCAGGGTAAAGGTCGGGCTTGGCACCTCTTCATCCTGTCCGAGGAGATAGCGGATGAAGGCGCGGGCGAAGGTGGACTTACCGGCGCCGAGCCCGCCCGAGAGAAGGAAACAGCAGCCGGGCATGGCGAGATCGGCACAGATCCAGGCGAGTGCCTCGGTGTTTTCCAGCCCGTCGAGATGGAGGCCGGCGGCAACGTGTGCTTCGGTCACAGGGAGAGCTCGTTGGCAAAGGTCGGATTGGCGTCCGGCACCACGGCATAGCGCGGCATCCGGCATTTGATGGACAGGCCGTCTCCGTCCACCGGCTCGAGCGACAGGCTACCGCCATGCAGTTCGACGAGTCGCCGGACGAGCGGAAGGGCGAGATCCGGCCCTTGAGCCCGGCCGCCGCGCTCCACACCGGAGAAGACCTCGAACAGCATGCTGCGCATTTCCTCCGGCACCCCGGCGCCGCCTTCCAGAATCACAAACTCCACGTTCTCGGCATCCGCGCGCACCTTCAGCGTGATCCGGCCTTCGGCCTCGGTAAATTGCACGGCACTGGAAACGAGATTGAACAGGATCTGCCGCAACCGGCGGTCGTCCGCCTCTATCGTGTCGACGCTGTCGTCGATGTCGACATGGATCTGGATATTCTGGGACCGGGCCCGTTCCTCGATCAGGGACACGGCCGCCGTCGCCACCTCTCGGACATCGAGCTCCTTCGGGTCAAGCGTGAGATAGCCGGCCTCGATCGAGGCAAGGTCGATGATGTTGCCGATCAGCGACGACAGTCGACCGGAAGACTCGAGAATGGCCTTGATATACTCGCTCTGCCGTTCGCTGACCTCGCCGACATAACCGCTGACGAGCATTTCGGCGAACCCGATGATCGCGTTGAGCGGTGTGCGCAACTCGTAGGACACATTGGCGATGAACTCGCTCTTGAGGCGATCGGCCGTTTCCAGAGCCTCGTTCCGGTCCTGCAGGGCCCGTTGCACATTGAGCGTGTCGGTGACATCCAGGAAGTTCACCAGGGTGGCGCCGTCCGGCAGGGGGACAAAGGAGTATTCGAGTGCCGTTCCGTCCGGCCGCTCGGTGCGGCCATGTTCGACGGACCGGTCAGCGAAACGGGCGGCGAATTCCTGCTTGTAGTCCTCCCAGACGGCTTCCTCCACCGTCGGGAACAGGGGCCGCATCGCCTCCAGGACATCAGAGACGTGCAGCGACTGCTCGTGAAAATCCTCGTCGAGATCCCACATCCGGATGAAGGTCGGATTTGAAAGCGTCATCCGCCCGTCCGCGCCGAGCACCACGACCCCCTCGGCGAGGTTGTCGATGGTCTCCCGCTGCACCTCGTTCAGAGTGTTGTAGCTCCGCTCCAGCGCCAGGCGGTCGGTCACATCCTCGAAGGTCAGGAAGAGACCGCCGAAGGGATGCGGCATGACGACCATGCGCAAGGTGCGGTCGTCGGGCAGGAAGAAAAAGTCCTCGAGCGGATCGATCAGGCGCGTGAAGAGTCCATTCCAGTGATCCCGATAGGCACGGAAGTCCGACTGTTCGGGAAGCCGCCGCAATTCCCGAAGCAGTTCCAGGAATTCCGTTATCGTCGGGTCGGCATCGAGTTTAGCCGGTTCGACCTCCCAGAGATTGGCGAAGGCACTGTTGAAGAATTTCAGCCGCTTGTCCGGTCCAAAGATCGCGATCGCGGTCGAGAGCCCCTCGAGCACGTCTTCATGAGCCGCGATATGCCGGGCGATCTCCGCCTGCGACTCTTCAAGCGCCGTGACGTCGATGCCCCAGCCGACCGTGCCGCGCCCGCCGGCGCTGGGCGCCTCGGTCACCTCGAACAGGCGGCGCTCACCGTCGACGACAATGAAGCGGCTTTCCGAGAACGGCGCGCCCAGTCTGCGGGCCCGGCGCGATGTGTCGCGCGCCGGCTCGGAATCGAGGTCGATCACGTCGGCGGCAATGTTGGCGAAACGGATTCGCATGTCCTCGTCCCGCTGCCAGAACGGAATCGTCTGCAGGTTGACGGCGGCGAGCAGATCCTCTGTCTTGCGGCGCCATTTGCGGGCCTCGTCTTCCGCCGCAGAGCGCTCGCCGGCCAACTCGGAAACATCGACGATCGAGACCGCCGCGCGCGGTTGCGCTCCGAACCCTGCATCGATCGGAACCCCGGTAATGCGCACAATGCGGGCCCCGTTGCGGATTCCGCTCTCAAAGCTGAAGGCCTTACCATTCGCCATGAGCCTGGAAACCGCTGTCACCAGCCTGGAACCGGAACCGTCCGACAACATCGCGGCGATCGCGTCGATCGAATTCAGGCTGTCGGCTTCGGCCCGCAGCAGGGAAGCTACCGGAGGGCTCACATGGCGCAGCACCGATCCCTCGTCCGAGGAGTCCGACGCGACCAGACCAATGAGCCCCACCTGCGGGCTCTGCAGGGCGGTGTCGCGACCGTCTATCTGATTGGAGAGATTATCAAGTTCCGCCCGCAAACCGTTGATCCGCCGCCGGCAGATGAACCGCATCGCGGCAAGCCCGACGGCAAGCGCCAGCAAGAACGCAATGGTGACCGATGTGAGCGGGATCATGGATATGCCGTCGGAGAGACTCTCGACCACAGATCCCGCTGCACGCGCTTCCGAAACCCGGACGGCGAGCCCGCCGGACATCCCGGCGGCAGCGGTGGAAAGAATCGCGGGCCTCTTCATAATCCCACGTTACGCGTCCGTCGAGACAGGCTCAAGCAAAGACACCCTCTGCTTAACGGTTGTTCCCAAAGAGAAAACTGTAGACGGTCTGATCGAGGCCCGGTGCGGAAATCCCGGCCTCGCCGAGAATTTCGGACAATCGTTCGTTCGCATCGCGCACCGCCGCTTCGGTGGCCCCGTCGAGCAGAACCACCCATTCAGGAGTCTGCCCGGGCGGTATCGGCTTGCCCTGCGCCTTCAAGCCTGCATTGGAAACCTCGATATCGTTCTCCGCGAGACATCCGCCCAGCATTTCCGGGCGCGCGCCGAGCGATGGCAGCACCTCCTCTTCCAGCACACCGCGGAGCCGGTCCATCAGCAAGGTGTCCGGAAAGAACCGGGTCACGCCGAGCCAGCCGCTGAAGCCGTGCGTCTTGTCCACGGTGATCGAAGCGGTCAGGCGATCGAACTTGGTGAAACCCGCCATGACCTTCTGGCTCCAGGCGGTCTGCTCCGCCAGCCGCGCCATGTAGTCGGGATCCGCGAGATCAGCGACCTTGCCGGTTTCGTAACTGGCGAAATACTTCACCCGCGCATCGGGATCGACCGCCACATAGCGCCGCGCCCGATGGAACCCCGGCATCCAGACCCGCTCGTCGATATGCTCGCGATTGTACCACTCGTTGAACTCCGCCTCGTCTTCCGGAGAGACCTCGGTGAAGGTCATCAGCATGCCGGTTCCGTACAATGCCATCAGTCTTGGCTCCCTGTTTCAGCAACGCAGATTGCGGGCGATTTCCTTGACGACGTCCCATCCTTCCGCCACATGACGGCGCTCCGTATTGGTCTGACCGATGGAGAAGCGGATCGCGGCCCTGCCCCGTACCCTGTTCTGCGTGAGATAAATCCGACCGTCGTCGTTGATCCGCTGCAGCAGCGTCGCATTCAGACGATCAAGCTCCTCGCCTTCCGCCATGCGATCCGGCCGGTAGCGGAAATTGATCAATGCGAGAGAACGCGGCGCGACAATCTCGAAATCGGGCTCGGTGGAAATCCATCCCTCCAGTTCGGCGGCAAGTTCGATGTGCCGCCTGACGATCTCGCGCAATCCGCTGGCGCCGTAGGAGCGGATCACCATCCAGAGCTTCAGAGCCCGGAACCGTCGGCCGAGCGGCACGCTCCAGTCGCGGTAGTCGATGACCTGGCCCTGCTCCCGGCTTTTCAGGAACTCCGGCAATATCGACAGCGTGCGGACCAACGCATCCGGATCCTTCACGAAATGCGCCGAGCAATCGAAATTGGTCAGCATCCATTTGTGCGGATTGAAGACCAAGCTGTCGGCATACTCGATTCCATCCAGCATCCAGCGCTGTTCGGGCAAGATCCAGGCGGTACCCGCCCAGGCCGCGTCGACATGCAGGAAGATCCCGTGTCGCTCGCAAATCTCTCCGATCGCGCGCAGGGGATCTATCGCACCGACGCCCGTCGCGCCGATGGACGCGACCACGCAGATCGGCACGCAACCTGCTGCGATATCGGCCTCGATCTGCGCTTCCAGCAGATCCGGGCGAAGCGAGAAATTCTCGTCGACATCGATCGACCGGAGATTCTCCCGTCCGAGGCCGATGATTTTCACGTTCTTTTCGGTCGCGGAGTGAGTCTGGTTCGACGTGTAGACCGTCAGAAGCGGCTGCGTCGCAAGCCCCTTTTCGTTCGCTTGCCAGTCCGTCGCGCGTTCCCGCGCTGTCAGCAGCGCGCAAAGAATGGCTCCAGAGGCCGAGTCCTGGATCACACCGGTGAGCCCGCCCGGCAGCCCGGTCATCTGCCTGAGCCAGTCAAGAACCCTGGTTTCCATCTCGGTCGCGGCAGGACTGGTCTGCCAGAGCATGCATTGCGCCCCGAGGGTCGCGGTCAGCATTTCCGCCAGCACCGATGGCGGCGAGCTGTTGGCGGGGAAATAGGCAAAAAAGCGCGGATGCTGCCAGTGCGTGATTCCGGGAACCACGTCGGCTTTGAAATCCTCGAAGATTCGCTCCATCGCCTCGCCGTCTTCGGGAGGGGCGTCGGGAAGCGTGGCCGCAACTTCGCCCGGCGCGGTCTGCGCCCGGACGGGGTACTGCTCGACCGATTCCATGTAGTCGGCCATCCAGTCGACAAAGCTGTGGGCGTGGCGGCGGAATTCTTCAGGAGACATCACACGGACAAACGCAGATTTCGGATTCCGGAACACTAGCCCCGACGGCAGCGTCGCGCCACCATCCCCCGAGATACCGCTGATCGGGCAAGTTAATAATATTTTAGCAAAACGCCCCTAAAACGGGGTTCGAACGGCGGGCTGTCCATCAAGCGGGCTGTCCATCAAGCGGGCTGTCCATCAAAATGCTCGCGCATGAGGAAAACGACCGCGCAGAGTGGCGCTTGAACCGTCCGATTGCCGAGGCCTCCATCTCCTGTCCGGGGCCACTTTGGAAAGGCAGAGCCAGCATGTTGAACACCGCCTTTCTAGAGACCGCCTCCAGGACTCTTCACGAGCAGATAAACTCCAGCGCGATCAGTCTCCTCGCCTACTGGTATTCGAGCCGCCGGAACAACCTCGTCCCGGACCGGATCGCATTCAGCCCCGATGCCCTACAGAAATGGCTGGGCCATATCAGCATCTACGAGTATGTCCCTGCGCGCAGCGATTTCATCAACAGGCTCGAAGGCACCCTCATCACCGATATGACCGGGCAGGACTGGACCGGGCGATGGGCGTCGGACGTCGACCGGTCGTTCGGATCGACCTTCCTGGAAGAGCTGGAGGAGATCCGCGCGGCCGCCACGCCGTCGATCGACAGCGTGCGGATCTATCAGAAGAAATACCGTACCGCGACGAAAGTGCTCATGCCGATCGCGGAAAACGAGCGCCGCAACGCCGACCAGGTGTTCCTCGCGATGTTCCCGAACTGGTGACACGGACGCCTCTTCGCAACAACTTCCGTCTCCTCGCCCCCGACTAGGGACGAGACGTCCGCGTCTCCCACTCCCGAAGCACAGCCGGATCCTCTTCACTGCCGCGCATCTTCTCCCCGAGGGCGTGGAACGCTCGTGGCTCCATCAGACGCCCGGACGCCCAGACCGCCATCGCGCGAACGATCGGCGCCCCGTCGTGCATCAGCGCTTCGATATCCGGAAGCAGGGAGACGTCTCCGCTGTTCCCGCAGGCGATCAGCACGTTCCGCAGGAAACGGTCGCGGCCGATCCGCTTGACCGGCGAACCGCTGAATCTCGCTCGGAATGCTGTGTCATCGAGACCGAGAAACTCCGCGAGCGGTGGCAGTGCCAGATCGTGACGGGCAGCGAGAGCGGCTTCCGACGATGCTTCCGCGAACTTGTTCCAGGGACAGACCGCGAGACAATCGTCGCAGCCATAGATCCGGTTGCCCATCGCTTCCCGGAGCTCCTCCGGGATGTGGCCCTTGTGCTCGATCGTCAGATAGGAGATGCAGCGCCGCGCGTCGAGTGCATAGGGACGCGGGAAGGCATCGGTCGGGCAGATCTCGAGACAGCGGGTGCAGTTGCCGCAATGATCGCTCTCGGGAGCGTCCGGCGCCAGCGCCATGTCGGTGAAGACCTCCCCGAGAAAGACCCAGGAGCCGTGCTCGCGCGAGACCATGTTGGTGTGCTTGCCCTGCCAGCCGAGCCCAGCATTGGCGGCGAGCGGCTTTTCCAGAACCGGCGCGGTATCGACGAAGACCTTTACCTCGCAGCCATACTGCTCGACCATCCAGCGGGCGAGCCGCTTCAGGCGCTTCTTGATCAGGTCGTGATAGTCCTTGTTGCGGGCATAGACGGAAATATTGGCCCGGTCGGCCGCGGCGAGGTTTTCCATCGGGTCGTGATCAGGGCCGTAATTCTGCGTCAGCACGACGACCGAGCGCGCCTCCTGCCAGATCGCCTTTGGCGCGATGCGGCGCTCGAGATGGGTTTCCATCCATCCCATGTCGCCGTGTTCACCCTTGGAGATGAACTCGCGCAGACGCTCCTGTTCGCGCGTCCCGACCTCGGCGCGGGTGATGCCGACCGCGGAAAACCCGATGGCAATCGCCTCGTCCTTGATCCGCTGTTCCGGCTCCATACGCGCTCCGTCAGAGAGGCTCGATATCGCCCAGTGCCTGTTCGGCCCGGAAGGCGGCCGCGTGATCCTCCAGCCTTCCGGCCTCGATGGCGGAGCGGAGCCCGGCCATCACTTCCTGGAAGTAGGCGAGATTGTGCCATGTCAGAAGCATCAGGCCCAAGACCTCGCCTGCCTTGAAGAGATGGTGCAGGTAGGCCCGGGAATAACCCTTGCAGCAGGGGCAGGAGCATCCCGGGTCGAGTGGGCGCGGATCCTCGGCGTGACGGGCGTTGCGGATATTCACCGTGCCGCGCCGTGTGAAGGCCTGTCCGGTGCGCCCGCAGCGGGTCGGCAGCACGCAGTCGAACATGTCGATGCCGCGCTCGACCGCACCGACAAGATCGTCCGGTTTGCCGACTCCCATGAGGTAGCGCGGCTTGTCCTCGGGCATCGACGGCGTGGTGAAGTCGAGGGTGGAGAACATCATCTCCTGACCCTCGCCGACCGCGAGCCCGCCGACCGCGTAGCCGTCGAAGCCGATATTCGTCAGCGCCTCGATGGATTCGTGGCGCAGGTCTTCGAAGACGCTTCCCTGGACAATGCCGAACAGGCCGTAGCCGTCCCGGTCGACAAAGGCATCGCGGGAGCGCTGCGCCCAGCGCATCGAGAGCCGCATCGAGTCCGCCGACTCCGCCTTCTCCACCGGGTAGGGCGTGCATTCGTCGAAGCACATGGTGATGTTGGCATCGAGCTGGTGCTGGATCTTCATCGAACTTTCCGGCGTCAGCTCGTGCGACTTGCCGTCGACATGGCTCTGGAAGGTGACGCCCTGCTCGGTGATCTTGCGCAGCTTGGAAAGCGACATGACCTGGAAACCGCCGGAATCCGTCAGGATCGGCCCGTCCCAGTTCATGAACTTGTGCAGCCCGCCCAGCCTTTCCACCCGCTCCGCGCCCGGGCGCAGCATCAGGTGGTAGGTGTTACCGAGCAGGATCTCCGCCCCCGTCGCCTTCACCGAGTCCGGCAGCATGCACTTGACGGTCGCGGCGGTCCCTACCGGCATGAAGGCCGGCGTCTCGATCGTGCCATGCGCCGTCGTCAGGCGCCCGCGCCGCGCCCGCCCGTCCTTGGTGATAAGCTCGTATCCGAGTGTCATGTCGCGCCGTCCGTGCGTTTCAGAAGACAGGCATCGCCGTAGGAGAAGAAGCGGTACCCCGCCTCCTTGGCATGTTCGTAGGCATCGAGGATCCGCTCCCGCCCGGCCAGCGCCGAGACCAGCATCAGCAAGGTCGATTTCGGCAGGTGGAAGTTGGTCAGCAGCATGTCGACGATCTTGAAGCGGTAACCCGGAGTGATGAAGAGGCCGGTCTCGCCGGAAAAGGCCGGGAGCGTCCCGTCTTCCCGCGCCGCGCTTTCGAGCAGGCGGAGACTGGTGGTACCGACGGCGATCACGCGGCCGCCCGCGGCGCGCGCCCGGTTGATCCGCTCCGCCGCCTCGGCGGAGATCTCGCCCCACTCGAAATGCATCTTGTGATCGTCGGTATCCTCTACCTTCACCGGCATGAAGGTACCGGCACCGACATGCAGGGTCAGGGAACAACGCTCGACACCGGCGGCGTCGATCCGCCGGATCAGCCGGTCGGTGAAATGCAGTCCGGCGGTCGGGGCCGCGACCGCGCCATCGCGGGCGGCGAACATGGTCTGATAGGAGGCATCGTCGTCGACGCTCTCCTCCTCGTCCCGCTTGATGTAGGGCGGCAAGGGCATGGAGCCGACCCGTTTCAGGGTCTCGATCAGCGCGGCACCGGTCTCGGGGAAGCGGAAGACGGTCTCGCCGCCGTCGCGCTTCTCGATCACCTCGGCATCCAGCTCCCCTTCGAAGAGGACCTTGTCACCAACGCGACAGCGCTTCGCCGGGCGTACGAAGGCGGCCCAGGAGCCGTCCAGTTCCGCCTTGTGCAGTGTCGCCTCGATCCGTGCTTCCCCACGGCGGCCGACCAACCGGGCCGGGATCACGCGGGTGTCGTTGTAGACGAGAATGTCGCCCGGCCGCAGCAGGTCCGGGAAGTCGGCGACCGAACGATCGGCGATCCCGTCGCCCGAAAGGTCGAGCAGCCGCGCACTGTCCCGCGGCTCTGCGGGGCGGGTCGCGATGAAATGCTGCGGCAACGCGTAATCGAAAAGATCGACGTGCATGGCCCCCGTTACCCGGCGGCATCCGCAGCCGGCTCGTCCCGCTGGAAACGCTGCGGCAGGACGGCGATGAAGGCGCGGAACGGCGCCAGCAACACGGCCGCCATGGCAAGCTTCGCACCGTAATCGCCGACCGCCCATGTCACCCAGGGGAGCCCGGTCGCATAGAAGGCGAGCGAGAAGAACAGCGCGGTATCGAGTGCGGACGACAGCAGCGAGGAAATCAGCGGCGCCTTCCACCAGCTCTGCCGCCGCAATTTGTCGAACACCCAGATGTCGAGCAGCTGCGCGGTCAGGAAGGCGGTGCCGGAGGCGAGCGCGATGCGTTGGTCGGCGAACCAGAGCGACAGGGCAACGCCGAGCGCGAACCCGGTATAGACGACGCTGCGGGCAGGCCCCGGACCGAAGACGCGGTTCACGAGGTCGGTGACCAGAAAGGCGATCGGGTAGGTCAGCGCGCCCCAGGTCAGCCAGTCATTGATCGGATAGTTGACCGCGATATTGGAGACCAGGACGACGATGCCCATGGCGCTCATGCCCGCTATCAAGCCGGCGCGGCTGAACAGGGCGCGTTCGGAAGTGCTCATGAATGAGCTCCTTTTCTGTTCCTGCCGGCACAGGAAGCCATGCCGGCCCGAGTGGTCCTGCCGGTGCGGGAAGCCTCACCGGCCGAACAGTGCGGCGGTTCTTAGGGCTTTTGGTGCATCTTGTCGATGCAAAACGCACCTCCGGATGGCTGCAATGCGGCCGATCGCCGTCCGGAATTCGTTCCATCACGCAATGGCGGTCCGCCATGGCGAATTCCGTCGCGCAACGACTGTTCGCATTTCAGGAATGAACTGACCAATTGTTCCGTGACACAACGCCTGCACCGCCAGAAAAATTCTCTTTCCGAATTTATTGCGTCCGTTTAGGAATTAATTTGATGATTAATTCGTTAATTCACTTCGCCAAAGGAACGATTATCTTCGCATCATCACCGGTTCATGGAGATGAGAGATGACCCGATCCCAGCTAAGAACTCCGACTGACGCCGAAATCGCCGCCGGTATTGCCGCCGGCAAGCGCGAGCGCTCCGATGCATTCTGGGCGGCATTCTCCGGTCTTGTCGCACACGTCCGGAAACACTTCGAATGGCGCGAAAACATGAGCCGGCTCGCAATAAACGGACGCTGCCCGGACTGCAGTTGCTAGGTGTCGATAACGCCTCGAGCACCCATGCGAATCAAGAATGCTTTATACCTGAAACATTCCGATTTTGCATGCCACATTTGCTGCAACGCAATATGGATGCCGGGAGCCGCATCGGATAGTTTCCGATCGTGGGAAACGCAGAAGCCAAGCAGGAACAATAATCCGGGCGCCTTTAGATAGGAGCACAGAGATGACTGCGAAGAGCCCAATTATTCTACGCCAATCCATCGATCCACTCGAAATCGAACGGTACATGGCCGCCGGCCGGGCCGAACGGTCCAAGGCTGTCCACAATGCCCTGAAGGCCGTTGGCCGCGGGATCGCGACACTGTTCGACCTGCATGCCGCAATGCAGAAAAAAGTCAGCTTCGAGCCGACCGTCAAGGTCGCTCCGAAGCACTGACCTGGGACACCGGCCCGGGGAACCGCCGGATCAGGCGGTTTCCCGGAGCTTGAAGCGCTGGATCTTTCCCGTCGCCGTCTTCGGCAGGGTATCGGTAAAGATGATCCATCGCGGATACTTGTAGGCTGCCAGATCGGCCTTCACGAAGGCTGTCAGGCTTTCCGCCAGGGAATCGCTTGCGACCACCCCTTCGGCCAGCACCACGAAGGCCTTTGGCTTGATCAGGCCGTCATGGTCGGGATGGCCGACAACAGCCGCTTCCAGTACCGCTTCGTGCTTGAGCAGCGCCCCCTCGACCTCGAAGGGCGACACGTAGATCCCGCCGACCTTCATCATGTCGTCATTGCGGCCGCAATAGGTATAGACGCCGTTCTTGTCCGCGACATACTTGTCGCCGGTCCGCGTCCAGGGTCCGCGGAAGGTATCGACGCTCTTGGCGCGCTGGTTCCAGTACATGATCGCCGAGGTCGGTCCAGCGACCTCCAGAATCCCCAATTCGCCTGGTTTGCAGAGCCCGCCCTCGTCATTGACAAGCCGGAGTTCGTATCCCGGCACCGCCTTGCCCGAGCTTCCCGGATAAACCTCGCCGATCCGGTTCGAGAGGAAGATGTGCAGCATCTCGGTGCTGCCGAGCCCGTCGAGAATCTCCGGCCCGACACGCTTGCGCCAGCGGTTCAGCAATTCCTCCGGCAACGCCTCTCCCGCCGACACGCAGAGCCGCAGCGCATGTTCGCCCTGCCCTGGCAGGTCATTGGAGGCCAGCAGCATGCCGTAAAGCGTCGGGACGCCGAAGAAGATGGTCGGCTTGCGCTCCCGCAGGATGCGCGAGACCGAGGCCGGGTCCGGCGGTCCTTCGAGCAGGATCGTCGTCGCCCCGACGGCGAAGGGAAAGGTCAATGCATTGCCAAGTCCGTAGGCGAAAAACAATTTCGCGGCGGAATAGACCGTGTCGCTCTCCGAGATCCCGAGAGTCGGGATGGCATAGAGATCGGCCGTCTCGATCAGGTGCGAGTGCAGGTGCACGGCACCTTTCGGCATCCCCGTCGTGCCGGAGGTATAGAGCCAGAAGCACATGTCGTCCGGCACCGTCTCGGCCGGTGCAGTGTCGTCGCCGGGGGTGGCGAGGAAGTCGGCGAAGGAAATCTGCCCGTCGGCATCGGCGCCCGAGACGACGACATGGCGCGGAGCGTTCGCCTCGGCCAGAACGCCGTCCTTCAGATTGGCGGAAACGAACAGGGCTTCGGCGCGGGAATCCGAGAGAATGAAGGCATAGTCGCGCGGCGAGAGCCGGGTATTCACCGGTACCGGGATCACCCCGGCCCTGATCGCGCCGAGAAAGGCGGTCGGAAAATCGATCGTGTCGTGCAGGGCGAGAACAACGCGCTGCTCGCGCCGGATGCCGGCGGCCCGGAGCGCATTGGCGAACCGGTCAACCCGGTCCGAGAGCTGCTGATAGGTGTGGCTGCCGCTGCCGTCGATGACGGCGACCTTGTTCCCGCGCCCGGCCCTCAGATTGCGGCCGATCAGATCCTCGGCCGCGTTGTAGAAACGCGCCGCCCCGGCGTCCTGCGCCATATGTCCCTCCCGGTTCGGCCTTCCTCGAGGCCATGACATGCTGGGCGCCGTTTCCCGGCGCTCCGTTTCTTGAAACTCTTGAATGCCGCCCGAGGAGATCAGGCGGCCGCCCTGGCCTCCATGGCGGAGATCCAGCCCTCGATCCACTCGATCGCCTCGTCCTCGGCAAGATTGCCGGAATTCGCGTCGTGGATATGCCGTTCGATCATCCGCTCGGCGCCACATTCGGCGAGGATCGCGTCGAACTTCTGGCCGGCGAAATTGAAGGTGTCCTCGTAGGTCATGTCGCCGAGCCCGAAGACCGCGAAGCTGACGCGGGACAGATCCGGCTTGCCGGCGACCAGGGCTTCGTAGAAATCCGTGCCGTTGTCCGGGATCTCGCCATATCCGTAGGTCGAGGTGCAGATGATGAACTGCCCGCCCTCGTCGAACACTTCCGGACCGAAATCGCCCATCAGCGTCGTTTCGGCATCGATGCCGCGATCCGCCAGGGTATCGACGATTTCCTGCGCGCAGAGATCCGCCGTACCGCCTTGCGTGGCAACGAGAATTTTCACCGTCATGCCTGCACCGCTCCTTCTTGCCTGGTCCGCGGATCGATAAAGTGACCTAAATCAGACACGCACTATAATTCATGTTATGACGTGGAGCAAAGAATGATAATTCAGTTAATATCCGTTTGTGACACGCCCGAGAGTGACGAGCAAAGGCCGATCCGCAGCCCATGAGGCAGAGACAGCATAGCGAGACAGTTCCACCGCGCCGCAGCGCCCTCGGGATCGAGGATTATCTCACCCGTCTCGGCGACCGCGTGCGCGCGGCCCGGGCCCGGCGCGGCATGTCGCGCAAGATCCTCGCACGCGATTCGGGCGTGTCCGAACGCTATCTCGCCCAGCTCGAGAGCGGGCGCGGCAATCCCTCGGTCGCCGTACTGCACCAGATCGCCGACGCGATGGACATGGCCGTGATGGAACTCGCCGACCCGCACGGCGGGGCCGACCCGGCCATGACGGAAGTGCTCTCCCTCCTCGCGCCGCTCGACAGCGACGAACTCACCGAAGCCGCCCGGCTGCTAGAACGGCGCTTCGCCGGTAGCAGCACCCGTGGCCGCCGTATCGCCCTGATCGGCCTGCGCGGTGCCGGCAAGACCACGCTCGGCCGCGCCCTCGCGGAAAAGCTCGGCGTGCCCTTCATCGAACTTAACCGGGTGATCGAACAGGATTACGGCGCCAGTATCGGCGAACTGCTGTCGCTGTCCGGCCAGCCGGCCTTCCGGCGCTACGAAAACCGCTGCCTGAACCAGATCCTCTCCGACCATGACGAGGCGGTGATCTCCACCGGCGGCGGCATCGTCGCCAATCCCGAGACCTACACCATGCTGCTGCGCCGGGCGCACACGATCTGGCTGCAGGCGAGCCCGGAGGAGCACATGCAGCGGGTCGTCGAGCAGGGCGACATGCGGCCGATGGAACAGAACCGCGAGGCGATGACCGACCTCCGCGCCATCCTGGAGGCCCGCGCCCCGCTCTATGACCGCGCCGAGGCGAGCGTCGATACGGCGGGCGAAACGCTGGAGACGAGCCTCGCGAAACTGACGGATACCGCGCGCCAGCTGATCGGTTAGGCGAAGGCCCCGATATCCACCGGCAGGCGCTTCTGCCCCCAGCTGCCCGGCTTATCCTCGATCACGCCGGCGAGCTTCGTGCCGCAACTTGTGCAGCACCCCCGCGCGTCGAGCTTCCAGTCCGAGAGCACGTACCAGTCGCGGCCGATCACCCGCTCGCCGCAGCCGCTGCAATAGGTGCTCTGCCGCCCGAGATCGTGGACATTGCCGGTATAGGCGTAACGCACCCCGTTGCGGAGCGCGATCCGCCGCGCGCGGGCGAGCGTATCGAAGGGCGTGCGTTCCTTGTCCAGCATCCGGTAGTCGGGATGGAAGGCGGAGAAATGCATCGGCACGTCGGGGCCGAGCTTCTCGACCACCCAACCGGTCATCTCGTCCAGCTCCCGCTCGCTGTCGTTCTCGCCCGGGATGATCAGGTTGGTGATCTCGAACCAGATGTCGGTCTCCTCGCGGAGATAGACCAGCGTGTCGAGCACCGGGCCGAGTTCGCTCTTGGTGACCTGTCTGTAGAAGTCTTCCGTAAAGGCCTTCAGGTCGACATTGGCAGCGTCCATGTGGCGGAAGAAGGCCGGGCGCGCCTTGTCGGTGAGGTAGCCCGCCGTCACCGCCACGTTCTTCACCCCCGCTTCCCGGCAGGCGATGGCGACGTCGTCCGCATATTCGTGGAAGATGATCGGATCGTTATAGGTGAAGGCGACGGAGCGGCAGCCGAGCTTGGCGGCGGCACGGGCGATGGTTTCCGGCTGCGCCTCGGCCTGCATCGCGTCCATCTCGCGGCTCTTCGAAATGTCGTGGTTCTGGCAGAAATTGCAGGCGAGATTGCAGCCCGCCGTCCCGAAGGACAGCACCGGCGTGCCCGGCAGGAAATGATTGAGCGGTTTCTTCTCGATCGGATCGACGCAGAAACCGGAGGAGCGGCCGTAGGTGGTGAGCACGATGCGGTCATTCTGCCGCGCCCGCACGAAGCAGAGCCCGCGCGCGCCCTCCTTCAGCTTGCAATAGCGCGGGCAGAGCTCGCACTGCACCCGCCCGTCGGGGAGCAGGCTCCAGAATTCGGTCTCGACAACCGGGCCCTTGCCGATTAGTTCGGGCGGCGCGCTCTCGGCAAGGCTTGGCGCCGCATCCGTCACAGTCTCGTTCACCAGCTCTCTCCCGGCGGGTTCGCGCCCGTCTTCCTGCCCGACTATACTCCGATCCCGCCCGTCCCGCGAAACTCTCGAGGCCCGCTTGTTCGCCACCCTGATCCTGCCCATCGCGCCGATCTTCCTGCTGATCGTGCTCGGCCATCTGCTCCGCCGCGGCGGCATTCCGAGCTTCGAGTTCTGGAACCTGAACGACAAGCTGGTCTACTGGGTGCTGTTCCCCTGCCTCTTGTTCAACAAGATCGCGACCCTCGACTTTTCCGGCGGCGAACTCGGCGAGCTGGCGATCGCGATCTATGCCGGTTTCGGCGCGGCGATCCTATTTTCGCTCCTGGTGCAGCCGCTCTTCCGCACGGAAAAGCCGCTCTGGACCTCGATCCTGCAAGGCTGCGCCCGGCACAACACCTTCATCGCGCTCGCCGTCGGCGAGCAGGTGTTTGGCGGCGAGGTGCTGGGCAAGGCGACGCTGGTGACGGCGCTGCTGATCCCGGTGACCAACATCGCCGTGGTCAGCATCATGGCTGTGACGCTGGCGAAACGGGACGGTGGCAATCTCTTCGCCGCGGTGCTGAAGGATCTCGCGCGCAACCCGCTGCTGATCGCCGTCGGCCTCGGTTTTCTCTGCAACGGTCTCGGGCTCGAGACCATTCCGGTGGTGACGAAGATGACGACGATCCTCGGCGCGGCGGCCCTGCCCATCGTGCTGCTCTGCGTCGGCGCGAATATCCGCATAAGGGCGATGGCGGCGGAGATTCGCAGCACCTTCGTCGCCGTCTTCGGCAAGATGGTGGTCTTCCCGGCCGGAATCGCGCTTGCCGGGCTTGCCATCGGACTGGAGCCGGACCTGTTCCTAGCCGCAATGCTGTTCGGCGCCTCGCCGACGGCGGCCTCCGCCTATACGCTCGCCCGGGCCATGGACGGCGACGCGCCGGCGATGGCGGGGATCGTGACGATCCAGACCGCGATCGCCTTCGTCTCGATGCCGGCGACCCTGTTGCTGGCTCAGTACATGCTTGTGCATTAGCTCTCCCGCTCGGGCCGGGCAATGCCTATATTCGAAGAATGGAACAGATGACCGAAATCGCCGGTAACGTGCGGACGCCGCATGTCGCGGGCGCCTTCTATCCGGACAGGCCGGACGCGCTGGAGAACATCGTCGCCAACTGCCTGACGACCGCCTCCGACACCCCGGTGCCGGAGGCCAAGATCGTGATCGCGCCTCATGCGGGCTACGTTTTCTCCGGCCCCATTGCCGGCACCGCCTTCAAGCCGCTCGCCAAACGCAAAGGGACGATCCGTCGCGTGGTCGTCGTCGGCCCCGCGCATCGCGTCGGTTTCCGCGGCCTCGCGACCACCAGCGCCGATGCCTGGGCGACGCCGCTCGGCACCGTCCCGGTCGCCTGGGACGCGCTCCGCGAGCTGCTCACCCAACCAAACTTCCACATCTCCGACCGGGTATTCGAGGGCGAGCACAGCCTTGAGGTCCATGTCCCCTTCCTGCAGCAGGTGCTGGGCGATTTCGAGATCGTGCCGATCCTCGTCGGCGAGACCACGCCGGCGAAAGTGGCGCGCGCTCTGGACGCGGTCTGGGGCGGGCCGGAGACGCTCATCTCGGTCTCCTCCGACCTCTCGCATTTTCTCGACTATGACAGTGCCCGCAAGCTCGACCGCGAGACCATGCGGCGCGTCGAACTGCTGAAGCTGGAAGAGATCGACGGCAAGGGCGCCTGCGGTCATCGCGCCATCGCCGGCGCCCTCACCCTCGCGCGGCGGCACGACCTGCGGATCACCGGGCTCGACACGCGTAACTCAGGCGACACGCGCGGCGGCAAGGACCGGGTGGTCGGCTACGGCGCGGCGGCGATGGAATTTGCCGGCAGCGCCCGCCTCCCGGCCTCCGACCGCGAGCAGCTGATCGAGGCGGCGCGCTTCTCGCTCCGCTTCGGCGCCGAGAATGGGCGCCCGCCGGAAGCCCAGCTCGGCCAGAACCTCTCGCCCAGCCTGACGGCGATGCGGGCCAGCTTCGTCACGGTGAACGTCGCCGGGAAGCTGCGCGGCTGCATCGGCAGCGTGATCGCGCATCAGCCCTTGCTGCTCGACGTCATCACCAACGCCTACAAGGCAGGCTTCGGCGATCCCCGTTTCCCGCCACTGACGATGGAAGAGCTGCAGAGCGCGGAGATCCACGTTTCCATCCTCTCCACCCCGCGCCCGCTCACCTTCAACGGCGAGAAGGACCTGATCGCCAGGGCGCGGCCGGATGTCGACGGGCTGATCCTGCAGGAGGGCAACAGGCGCGGCCTTTTCCTGCCGAGCGTCTGGGAAAGCCTGCCGAAATCGGAGGACTTCATCCGCAACCTGAAACGCAAGGCGGGCCTGCCGATGGATTACTGGTCCGACGGCATCCGGGTCTTCCGCTACACGACGGAAGCGTTCGGCGCACCGTTTGCGGCGGCAGCGGAAACGCCGGTCTCGGCGAAAGCCTGACCGGCTTCTAGTCCGGCGCTCCCGGCAGGGCGACGAGTTCCTTCGACCAGACAGGCAGCGGCGCTTCGAAGCCTCTGACCCGATATTCGCCGAGCGGCTTCAGCCTGTCTTCCGGCGTCGATTTCCGGGCAATGCCGGCATCTGCGAGCACCGTCGCGCCAAGGTCCTTGGCCAGCATCTCGAAGCGGGCCGCACGGTTCACCGTGTCGCCGTAGATCGTGAAGGCCTGGCGGCGGTCCGAACCGACCCGACCTGTCGCGATCGGCCCTGCGGCGAGCCCGATGCGGACGCTGAAGCCGTTCTCCTCCGCTGCCGCGAGCAGGTTCGAGGCCGCGTCGAGTGCCGCCCGTTCCGGATCCTTGATCTCAAGCGGCGTGTTGAAAGCAGCCAGCAAACCATCGCCGGTGAAGCTGATGACCACGCCCTCGCGGGCCGAGATCACGTCCGAGGCATCGGCAAGGAACGTGCCGAGCGTCTTGATCACGTCCGCCGGATCGCGCCCGTCGGCGTAATCCGTGAAATCCTGTATATCGAGCACCAGCGCCACGCCGTGACGGACCTGCGGCTTGAGCACGCCGCGATCCGCGGCAAGCCGCTCGGCGATGGTCTCAGGGACAAAGCGGCCGAAGGTCCGCACCATCTGTTCGCGGGCGATCTCCGCGGTCACCTGCGCCAGGAAGACCCGGCGGGCGCGGAACACGGCAAGGGCGAGGATGAGCGAGGCGATCAGCAGCAGGCCGGTCTCCTGGATCCGGTTGCCGTAACCGACGAAGTCCGGCGAGAGGAACACCGAAAGAAATTGTTCGGCCGTCTCTTCGGCCGGCAGGTCGCCCCAGGACAACCGCCGCTCCATGCCGGCGATGGCAATCCCGAAAGCGCTCCACCAGCCGGCAACGCCCACCAGCCCCGACCAGGCGACCAGGCGCCAGGACAATGTCAGCGAGGCCATCGCGACCATCGGGAAGAGGAAATAGATCCCGAAGGACCGGAAGGCGAGGATCTGGGGCAGTTCCGGCGCGGAATAACTGACCGGGATGAGGATGAAAAAGGCGCAGATTCCGAGGATATCGGCGGCATAGAGTACATATTTCAGCCACCAGCGCTCATGGCGGGTTCCGATCACCGCGTAGCTCGCGATCCCGATAGCGGCAAACAATCCAAGCGCAGCCATCGAGAGTGGGCTCGGACTGGCCCCCGCAAGATTCCAGCCGACGATCAGCCAGACCATACCGGCGGCGACTGCCGCGGTCCGGCACAGGATGGCCAGCTTCAGTCCCTGCCGCTCCGCGATCCTGAGGCGCGCCAGTGCCTTGCGATCAGCCATTTCCCGGTCTCCGACGGAAGTGCGGGATGCACCTCGAGGAGGGGATGTGGCGATTGGAGCCCTAGACCGCAAGCGCGCCCGCGAGCGGCGTCATCGGATGCGCCGCCGCGGAGGGACCACCCGGGCCGACCATCGCGCCGAGCGGGCAGGCATACATGATCGGATAAGTCGTCGGCGGCCAGCCTTCCACCGGCGCCACCTGCTGCAACGCGGTCATGGTCGCCGCGTCGAGACGGGCATCCGCGTAGATCGTGTCGATCGCACCCAGATCGACCCGCGGCACGTCCAGAGCGGCCGCGAGGTCCATGCCGAAATCGTTCACGAAGGAGCAGAGCTGGAAAACCGCCGGCATGATCTTGCGTCCGCCGGACGCGCCGAAGCCGAACCAGGGCTTGCCGTCCCGCGTGACCACCGCCGGAACCATGTTGCAGAGCGGTTTGGTGTCCGGCTTGAGCGAGTTCGGCCGGCCCGGGCGCGGATCGAACCAGTTGATGCCGTTATTCATCATGATCCCGGTCTCCGGGAACAGGAGGCGGCTGCCGAAACGGGAAAGCAGGGTCGTCGTGATCATCACGATATTGCCCTCGGCATCCGCCGCCGCGATGTGGCTGGTGCAGCTGCGGTCGCCGTGGTCGCCCGCATGGCCGAGATTCTCCATCCGGTACTCGTAGGCGGCCTTCAGGGTCTTCGCATAGGCCGCATAGGTCGCCGCGTCCGGGGCCTTTCCGGCGAATTCCGGCAGGTCCTTCAGCGCGTCGGCAAAACTCGGCCCGGCGGTCAGGCCTGCCGGAACGTGATAGGTCGCCTCGCCCCTCGTCATCGAGATCGGCTCCTGGATCTCCGCTTCGTAGGTTTCGAGATCCGCCGTCGAGAGGGTCGAGCCAAAGCGCGCCGCGTCCCGCGCGATGCGTTCCGCGATCTTGCCGCGATAGAAGCTGTCCGCCCCGTCCCGCGCCAGTTCTTCGAGCGTCTCGGCGAGCTTGCCCATCGGAATGAATTTCGGTGCGGGGTCGGCATTCATCGCCGGCGGACAGCCGTTCGGCAGCCAGATTTCCGCGCTGCTCGGATATTGCCGGAGCGCCGGCATGTCGGCACCGCACATCAGCGTCGTCCACCAGGTGACCCTGTGCCCGCGCCGCGCCAGCGCCGCCGCCGGCGTCACGACCTCGGAGAAGCTCTTGCTGCCGTATTTCTCGAGCGCGAGCGCATATCCGGCGACCGTTCCCGGCACGGCGATGGAAAGCGGCCCGTTCACATTGCGGTCCCCGACCACCGCCGGCCAACCGAACAGGTCGGCGCCGGTACCCTCGGCCAGCGGATAGCTCGCCGGATCGAGCCCTTTCGGCGATTTCATGGCGAAATCGACGACTCGGGCCGCCTTCTCCTTCGCCGAATAGAGCGTGATGAACCCGCCGCCGCCGAGGCCGCTCATCCAGGGTTCGGCGACGGTGAGCGCGAAGGCGGTGGCGATCGCCGCGTCCATGGCATTCCCGCCAGCCTGCAGCATTGCCTGTCCGACGGCGGCCGCCTCGACATTCTGTGAAGCGACCGCGCCGCGCTTCCCGGTTGCCGCGGGCTTTTCGGCGCGCCATGTCTCATAGACCCGCTCGGTGGCGGTGACGGAAGCGGGAAGGCTCATTGGAACACTCCGGGCATGGGGATTGCATGGCCGCAAGAAGCTGCGACAAGTCGAGTGTGATGGGTAGCATGTGCAGAAATCAATTCCGCGTGTCAGAAAGGGTGACGTTCCAATGAAACGGTGCGCGTTTCCGAAGGCCGTGGCGCCGTTCGCGCTGCTCGTCGCACTGGCGACGGCGGCGCTTCAGCCGCTGCCCGTATCCGGTCAGGCCCGGACGGACGACAACGAGAACCAACCGCCCGAAGGGCTCAACGACGCGGACTGCGCCAAGATTCCCGGCGGCAATGCGCCGGTGAACATCCTGGCCCGCATCGAAGGCGGGATGGCGGTCGAGAATCTCGAATTCACCTACTTCGACAAGAAGTTGTTCCAGTTGACGAAGCGGGATTTCGACTACCTGAAACGGCTGATCCCCTATTGCCGAGAGCAGCCGACGGAGCAGACCAACTATATCATCGATCGGCTGGCAGTCCTGATCCTTGAAGCTCAGGCGACCAGGACCAAGTCGATCGAGTGGATAGAACAGACCTCGGAGCAGCTCGACAAGCTGCCGGCGAACAAGGAATCGATCGAGGAAATTCACAATATATGGACCGAACTGCAGAACCGGCGACTGGAGATGACGGACGCGGACGCCCGCTATCTCGCGAAAAAGATCGACGAGACCCGTAACCGGCTCTACCGGGAGGCTGATCTCTCGACCTCCGGGCGGATCAGGCAGGACCCGACGCTGCAGGTCAGTCCCTTCCTGCCGGAAGTCCCGAGCGACCAGCGCGAACCCGATCCGAGCTGAAACGGCTCTCGTGTCGATTTTCCGCGTGCCAATATGGCGGCGGCACGACACACTCCCCGGCACGAACGGAATTCAGAGGGGAGGACTACAATGTCGGGAAACGGCAAGACCGCAATCGTGACCGGCGCTGGATCGGGCGTCGGCCGGGCCGTCGCTTTGGCACTGCAGGGTGCGGGTTACAACGTGGCGCTCGCGGGCCGGCGGCTGGACGCGCTTGAAGAGACGGCTGCCATGGCAAAGACCGGCGGCGGCGCCATGCTCGCGGTGCCGACCGACGTCGGCAAGGCGGCCGAGGCGGACGCGCTTTTCGACACGGTGAAAGAGACCTTCGGGCGGCTGGACGTGCTGTTCAACAATGCCGGTATGGGCACGCCCGCGGTCCCGATGGACGAACTGACGACCGAACAGTGGCAGGCCGTCGTCGACGTCAACCTGACCGGCTCGTTCCTCTGCGCCCAGCGCGCCATGAAGATGATGAAGCAGCAGACGCCGCAGGGCGGGCGGATCATCAATAACGGCTCGATCTCGGCCCACGCGCCGCGCCCGCATTCGGCCCCCTATACCTCGACCAAGCACGCGATCACCGGTCTCACCAAGTCGATCTCGCTCGACGGGCGGCCCTTCGACATCGTCTGCAGCCAGATCGATATCGGCAATGCCGTCACCCCGATGACCGAGCGCATGGTGGAAGGCGAAGGCGTGCCGCAGGCCGACGGGTCGATGAAGATCGAGCCGCGGATGGACGTCGCCCATGTCGCCAGCTCGGTGCTCCACATGGCAGGCCTGCCGCTCGAGGCGAACGTGCAGTTCATGACCGTGATGGCGACCAAGATGCCGTTCGTCGGCCGCGGCTGAGACGCCTCAGAGGAAATCGCGCAGCATCGCCACCAGCGGAACGTCGGCAGGCGGCATCGGGTAGTCGGCCAGACGCATCGGCCGGACCCATTTGACCGCCTGCCCCTCGCGCGGCCGCACGTCGCCCCACCAGCGCCGGCAGAGATAGAGCGGCATCATGAGGTGGAAATCGTCATAGGCGTGCGAGGCGAAGGTGAAGGGCGCCAGGCAACTCTCCTTCGTGTCGATCGAGAGCTCTTCCTGCAGTTCCCGGATCAGAGCAGCTTCCGGACTCTCGCCGGAATCAACCTTGCCGCCGGGAAACTCCCAGAGGCCGGCCATCGACTTGCCTTCAGGGCGCTGCGCCAGCAACACGCGTCCGTCCGCGTCGACCAGGGCCGCGGCGACCACGAAGACAACCGGCTTCGCCGAACCGTCGCTCATGCCTGCACCTGGCCGGAACGGGCCAGCCAATCCGCGCGCCGCATGTCGAGCTTCACCATCTTCACCCTGTCTCCGAAATTGGGCCTCGGCACCTCGATCGTGCCCGCGTGCCTCAGCCCGCATTTCTCCATCACCCGGATCGAGGCCGGGTTCTCCGGCATCGCGGCGCCCCAGATGTTCTCCAGCCCCAACGTGCAGAAACCGAAATCCAGTATCGCGGCGAGAGCCTCGCTGGCATAGCCGCGCCCCCAGGCCGGTTTGGCGAACCAGTATCCGAAATGCGCCGTCTTCTCGGGATCGAAACGCAGATCGATCGTGCCGACAATGGTCTCCGACGCCCTTTCGATCACCAGAAAGTAATGCCCTTTGCCCTCGGCGCGGCCGGAGCGGGCGCGCTCTATGTAGACGTCCGCATCCGCGCGCTTGTAGGGCCAGGGAACCGAGGTCAGATACTTGATGATGTCGAAATCGTTCATCTGCGCATAAAGCGCATCGCCGTCCGAGAGGGCTGGCGCCCTGAAGGCCAGCCGGTCCGTTGTCACCGATTCCATGAAGCAGGCCTCAGCTGCGGTAGTCCGCGTTGATGCTGATATAGCCGTGCGTGAGATCGCAGGTCCAGACCGTGGATTTGCCGGCCCCGATCCCGACATCAACGTCGATCCCGACCTCACGGCCCTTCAGATGCGCCGCGACCGGCGCCTCGTCGTAATCCGGGTCGCGCATGCCGCCGACCGCGATATCGATCCCGCCGAAGCCGATGCGGATCTTCGAGACGTCGATCGGCTGCTCGGACTTCCCGACCGCCATCACGACACGGCCCCAGTTCGCGTCCTCGCCCGCAACCGCCGTCTTGACCAGCGGCGAGTTGGCGATCGCGAGGGCGATCTTGCGCGCCGAGAGGTCGCTCTCGGCGCCGGTGACCCGCACCTCGATCAGCTTCTGCGCCCCTTCGCCGTCACGCACCACGAGCAGCGCAAGTTCCTTCAGCACCTCTTCCAGCGCAGTCTTGAAACCGTCGAGCGCCGGATCGTCCGCCGCGGACGGGGCGGCATTGCCGGCCTTGCCGGTTGCGAACAGCAGCAGCGTGTCGCTGGTCGAGGTGTCGCTGTCGACGGTGATCGAGTTGAAGGTCCGGTCGACGACCGGTGTCAGCACGGCCTGCAGAATGTCCGCCGGGATCGCCGCGTCGGTGAAGACGAAACTCAACATGGTCGCCATGTTCGGCTGCACCATCCCCGAGCCCTTGGCGATGCCGGCGATCTTCACCGTCTTGCCGCCGATCTCGGCTGTCGCGCCCGCGCCCTTGGCAAAGGTATCGGTCGTGCGGATCGCCGTGGCCGCCGCATCCCAGGCACCCGCCCGAAGCGTTTCCTTCGCCTCCGGCAGCTTGGCGATGATCTTGTCGTGCGCCAGGATTTCGCCGATCACGCCCGTCGAGGCGACGAAGACCTCGTCCGGTGCGCAGGACAGGATCGCCGCCGCCGCGGACGCGGTCTCCCGGACCGCGGCGTGCCCCGCCGCGCCGGTGAAGACATTCGCGTTCCCGGCATTGACCACGAGCCCGCGCCCGGCGCCCTTCGACAGGATCTCGCGGCACCAGGTAACGGGAGCTCCCGGCGTCGTCGACCGGGTCAGCGTTCCGGCAACCGTGGTGCCTTCCGCCAGTTCCGCCACCAGGACATCGGGGCGGTTCCTGTATTTGACCCCGGCCATGACCGCCGCGGTCCGGACGCCGTCGATTGCGGGGAGCTCCGGAAAACCCTCCGGCGCGAGCGGTGAAACCTGATCGGACATGGCGCGAAGATCCCTTGCGACGCGACTGTTACTGGAGTTTGGAGCCGTCCGGCCCGAAGCGCTCGATCTCGACGCCTTCGCGGAGCGCCTGAACCGTCTCAGTAAGGATCTCGCGTGTCATTTCCTGCGCGATCTGGGGCTGCATCTGCTCGAAGCTCGGCGGCTCGATTGCACGGCGGTCTTCGACCATGATCACGTGCCAGCCGAACTGGGTCTTGACCGGATCCTCCGTCGTCTCGCCCGGTTTCAGCGCGAACGCGGCCTCCGAAAAGGGCGCGACCATGGAGTCCTTGGCGAAATATCCGAGATCGCCGCCATTGCTGCCGGACGGGCCGGTGGATTTCTCTTTCGCCAGTTCGGCAAAGTCGGCGCCCTTCTTCAGTTCCGCGATCACCTCGCGGGCTTCGCTTTCCGTGGTCAGAAGGATGTGACGCGCTTTCACTTCCTCGCCCTGCTCCGTTGAATCGGCGAGCGACTCCTCATAGCGCTTGCGAAGTGCCGCCTCGTCCATCTGTCCGGACACTTTCTCGGTCAGGAAGACTTCCGAAATGATCTCGGCTTCCGCCTGCGCGACGCGTGCCTTCACGTCGTCGCGATCCTGCAGGCCGGCCTCCCGCGCCGCGTTGGCGATGAGACGCGCGTCGATCGCGCGGTCGAGCATCGGCGGGTAGATCTGCTCCATCGGCGCCTGCTGATATTGCTGTGGCAACTGCTGGATCTGCGCCAGGATCTCGGCGAGATAGACCGACTCACCGTTGATCGTGGCGACGACCGTCGTCGCCGGGTCGATCGCCGCCTGCTCCGCCGGAACAGTCTTGGCCGCGGCACTGGATTGTTGCGCTGCGGCCGGTTGGACGAGGATGGCCAGAACCGCAATGGCGGCCGGAATAAACGCCGCCTTCGCGACGCTCGCTGCATGCGGGAAGCAAGTCGGTTTCATGTCTGCGCCTTTCGCCGGGCACCGCCCGCGCTCTCGGTGAAATTCGGGCGCGGCGCGCACCCGCCGCACGGTCAGCAGCAGGCCTATCAGATCGCCTGTGGAGCAGCAAGGCGCCTTTCGCGGCCGGACGGATCAGGTCTTTTGGAAAGGAAGGATCAGGTCGAACCCCAGCCACTCCGCCGGAGAGCGATGATCGCTGAAATCGCTGTTGTCCGCCCGGATCACGACGGTCGCGCCTTGCGTATCGTCGCTGCCGCCGAACAGGGGCAGATCCCGGCGCACGGTCTCGATGATACGGCTGGCAATGAGGGCGCCGTGATCTCCGGTATCGACGAAAACACCGGGTTTCGGCTCATGCACCGCGGCCTCGCCGCGAACGTCGAACACCACGCCGGTAGCGCCGAAATCGATGCGATCGAGAAATTCCGCCTCGCCGATGGAAATCTCCGCCGCCCCGCGCAGCTCGTCGTATCGTGCGGAGATGTTCTTGAAGGCAAGCCCGAGCGGCAGCCGGTCGGGCGCCCCTCCCAAGCGGACATATCGCTCCCGCGCCGGGCGGACCGCGCTGAGCGCGGCGATGTGGAACCGGCGCTCGACGTCATGCGCGGCATTGTCCGGCACCTGCATGAGGCCGTGCACCACCAGCCCGACATTGGTGACGGCCCGCCGGATCAGGCTGCTCAGGTCTTCCGCCAGCAAGACGGCGGTGGAACGGGAAATCAGGACGTCGTCGCTGCTTTGCGGCGTGGCGGTCTGCGTCCCGCCGCCATAGGCCCGGGCGGCATAGGAAGCCTGCGTGTCCGGCGTGGCGCCCGACAGGCGGACCTCGACGCTCTCGTCTTCCGGATGCTTCTTGTCCCGCCGGGAGCCTTCATCGCCCGGGCGCCGCTCCTCGCGGCGGGGCGTGACGCGCTGGTTCAGCGCCTCTCCCACGACCGGGCGGTTTGTCCGCACTGTCGTCGGCGCGACCACCCCGGACGTATATCCGGTGATCCGGTCAACCATCCGTCCACCCTTTCTAGGTAACGTACGTTCATTGTCATCTACGCGACACACAAAATTTTAATCGAAATTAATGATAGTTTCAATCCTTCATGAGATTGCAGAACGAGTTTCACCCGAGCGTTTCAAGGGCCAGGTTCCACATGCCCCGGAGTGGCTCGCCTGCGTTGACAGGAATTGCGCGACCCCCTATCTGTCAGCCACCCGGTCCGAGACCGGACACCTGTTTCCATATCAGAGGTCGGCATGTTCGGCGCACTCGCCAAGGCCATCTTCGGCTCGGAAAACGAGCGGACACTCAAACGCCTGCAGAAGACCGTTGACGAGATCAACGCCCTCGAGCCGGACGTCGCGGCGCTCGACGACGCGGCGCTCGCGGCCAGGACCGACATGTTCCGGGAGCGGCTGAAGGCCGGAGAGACCCTCGACGACATCCTGCCGGAAGCCTTCGCGACTGTCCGTGAAGCCGCCAAGCGCACGCTCGGACAGCGGCATTTCGACGTCCAGCTGCTCGGCGGCATGGTGCTGCACCAGGGCCGCATCTCCGAGATGAAGACCGGCGAGGGCAAGACCCTCGTCGCCACCCTCGCGGTCTATCTGAACGCGATCGAAGGCAAGGGCGTCCACGTCGTCACCGTGAACGACTACCTCGCCAAGCGCGACGCCGCCTGGATGGGACAGGTCTACGAGTTCCTCGGCCTCACGACCGGCTGCATCGTGCACGGGCTGACGGATGCCGAACGCAAGGCGGCCTACGCCGCCGACGTCACTTACGGCACCAACAACGAATTCGGCTTCGACTATCTGCGCGACAACATGAAGTTCCGCCTGGAAGACATGGTCCAGCGCGACTTCAATTTCGCGATCGTGGACGAGGTCGACTCCATTCTGATCGACGAGGCGCGCACGCCGCTGATCATCTCGGGTCCGGCCGAGGACAGCTCCGCGATCTACACCGCCATGAATGCCGTGATCCCCGGTCTCGTCCCCGAAGACTACGAGAAAGACGAGAAGCAGCGCACCGTCGCCTTCACCGAGGCGGGCCAGGAACATATCGAGACCCTGCTGCGCGAGGCGGGCATGCTGCAGGAAGGCGGGCTCTACGACATCGGCAACGTCTCGCTCGTGCATCACGCCAACCAGGCCCTGCGCGCGCATCATCTCTTCTCCAGGGACACGGACTACATCGTCAAGGACGACAAGGTCGTCATCATCGACGAGTTCACCGGGCGTGCGATGGAAGGCCGGCGCTATTCCGAGGGCCTGCACCAGGCGCTCGAAGCCAAGGAAGGCGTGACGATCCAGAACGAGAACCAGACCCTGGCCTCGATCACCTTCCAGAACTATTTCCGCCTCTATCCGAAGCTCGCCGGCATGACCGGCACGGCGATGACCGAGGCGACCGAGTTCGCCGAGATCTACAAGCTCGAGGTCGTCGAGATCCCGACCAATGTGGACATCGCCCGCAAGGACCACGACGACGAGGTCTACCGGACCGCGGAAGAGAAGTGGGAGGCGATCATCGACACGATCGGGGAGTGCCGCGCGAAAGGCCAGCCGGTGCTGGTCGGCACCGTCTCGATCGAGAAGTCGGAACTGCTCGCCGAGCTGATGCAGAAGCGCAAGATCCCGCACCAGGTGCTGAACGCGCGCTTCCACGAGCAGGAAGCCACCATCATCGCCCAGGCCGGCCAGCCGGGCGCGGTGACCATCGCCACCAACATGGCGGGCCGCGGCACCGACATCCAGCTCGGCGGCAATGCCGACATGCGGATCCTGCTGGAGCTCGGCGAGGATCCGGATCCGGCCAAGGCCGAGACCATCCGCGGCGAAGTCGAGACCGCAAGGAAACAGGCGCTGGATGCCGGCGGTCTGTACGTCATCGGCACCGAACGGCACGAGAGCCGCCGGATCGACAACCAGCTGCGCGGCCGCTCCGGTCGCCAGGGCGACCCGGGCGCGTCCAAGTTCTTCCTCTCGCTGGAAGACGATCTGATGCGCATCTTCGGCTCCGAGCGCATGGACGGCATGCTGCAGAAGCTCGGCCTGGAGAAGGGCGAGGCGATCGTCCACAGCTGGATCAACAAGGCGCTGGAGAAGGCGCAGCAGAAGGTCGAGGCTCGGAACTTCGAGATCCGCAAACAGCTGCTCAAGTATGACGATGTCATGAACGACCAGCGCAAGGTGATCTTCGAGCAGCGCAAGGACATCATGCGCGCGCCGGAAGTCGCCGCGACGATCGCCGACATGCGCCACGAGGTGATCGAGGATGTCGTGTCGCGCTGCATCCCGGAAGGCGCCTATTCCGAACAGTGGGACATCCCGGCGCTGCACGAGGAGTGCCTCAGGCTTCTCGCCCTCGACCTTCCGGTGAAGGACTGGGCCGAAGAGGAAGGCATCGCGGACCAGGAGATCCTCGAGCGCATCACCAAGGCCTCCGACAATGCGATGGCGCAGAAGGCGGCCAATTACGGTCCCGAGGTCATGCGGATGGCCGAGAAGAGCCTGCTGCTGCAGATCCTGGACCAACAGTGGAAGGAGCACCTGCTCTCGCTCGATCACCTGCGCCAGGGCATCAACCTGCGGGCCTACGCGCAGAAGGATCCGCTGAACGAATACAAGCGCGAGGCCTTCAACCTGTTCGACGGCATGCTGACCGGTCTAAGGCAGTCCGTGACCGGCGTGCTCTCGCATCTCGAAATCCGCGTGCAGGCATCACCGGAAGAGATCGAAGCGCGCATGGCCTCCGAACGGGCGGAGCGGGAGATGCACGAGGGCCGTGAAGACCCGGCACTCTCCGCGGGCGGCGCTTCGGACGGCGAAGACGGCGAGACCATGGTGCGCAGCCGGCAAAGCGCCGCAACGATCGATCCCAACGACCCCGCCACCTGGGGCAAGGTTCCGCGCAACGCGCCCTGCCCGTGCGGATCCGGGAAAAAATACAAGCAGTGCCACGGCAAGATCTGAAGTGAGCCCGATGCCAGGGGCCTCTCGCCCCGGCGTCAGCGCATCAGCGAGACGACCGTTCCGCCGGTTTCCAGCATCGCCACTTCGGCGAGGCCGGCCAGGACCAGGTCGACGTCGCCGCTGACCGCGCCGAACGGGAGGCAGATGATCCGAAACCCCGCCGCCGTCGAGACCACCGGTTCGCGACGCTCCGCGGACCGCCTGATGCAACGGGCCAAGGCCGGTGGCAGACCACCGTTGGGACCTGTCGTTGCGCCGATCGGGCTACCGCCGAGCAGATCGGCCGCAGCTTCACCTGCAAATTCAACCTGAAAGCGTTGATTGTCGTGATACGCGAGAACCACGTGAGGCATCTCATCGACCAGATCAGACAGGAAAAGATGTTCCGATAGCGGCAGCGGCGCGTCTGTACGCGAGAACTCCCAGTAGGCTCTCAACCCCCGCAATACCGTGTCCACTCGTTCACCCGATCCTGCACGCCGTTCTGGCCTGAAATCCAAGATCATGACCCCCTCCTTCGGCGTTGCCATGCGCCGTGGCTATGGACGGTCGAAGACGATTTTTCGCTACAACGGACCGTCGCTGGCCAACTCCCCTGCTCTTTTTCACACCGCGGACCGACCGCCGTGACGACGATTTCAGAGCCACGGATCCGGCGGCTTCCATTGAGACGCCGCACCAGATCGTATGTGACAAGAAACGCGACTGCAATCCGACTCCCGGTCACCGGAAGTTTTTCAATTATGGATGTCGTCCCGGCCGGTCGGCCGGATGCGTCCGCGCTAGAGAGTCGCTTTCTCGACCGCATCCCTGACGGCTGCGATCCTCTGGACGCAGGCGGGGCGCGGCGCGCTGACCGTCAGGTCCTCGAACGCCACGACCCTCAGTTCCGGGCGACACAGGATCAGCAGTTCTTCGCGATGCAGGAGATAATCCGGATTCGACGGCTTCCCGTAGGCCTCGTTCCCCACGGCGAATGTCTCGTAGATCAGGATACCGCCCGGCTCGACCGCACCGATGATGTCGCGCATGGCAGGACGGTGAAGGTAGTTGGTCACGACCACGCACCCGAAGGTCCGGGTCTTCAGCGGCCAGGGACGTCCGGTCTCGAGATCCGAGGCCACGAGTTCCACTTTCGCATCCGCCGCCATGTCGGCGACGCGCGAAATATCCTTATCGAGCATCACCACCGGGTTTCCGCGTGCCCGGAAAAAGCGGCCGTGCCGGCCGGCGCCACAGGCCACATCCAGCACCTCGGCATCCCGCGATACCCGTTCAGCGAAACGCATGACCCATTCGGACGGCCTGGCCGTCGGCTCCACGGTTGAACCGACAGAGGTCATTGCGCGGCCTCGGCGGACGTCACCACCGGAACGATCGCCCCTGAGAAACCGCACTCCGGCACCGCGAGACGGAGGAAGACCGGGCCGGCGGCCGCGACCGGCGTGACGGAGCCGGGGTCTTCGTCGGGAAAGGCCGAAGCCC
Organism: Nisaea sp.; assembly: GCF_965216895.1. Lineage (GTDB taxonomy): Bacteria > Pseudomonadota > Alphaproteobacteria > Thalassobaculales > Thalassobaculaceae > Nisaea. Next base: position 3,879,578 of record NZ_OZ244205.1, on the reverse strand, counting down.
GCATCCCGGTCTGCATCGCCCCCGGATCGACCGTGTTGACTCTGAGTCCGAATTTCCGGTTCTCGGCGGCATAGGCCCGCATCATCGCCTCCAGCCCCGCCTTGCTCGCCGCGTAGGCGCTCCAGTCGCCATGCGCGCCGCGCGCCGCGCCGGAGGTGACGAAGATGCAGCGCCCCGCATCGGAGAAGGCGAGGAAGGGGTGAAACAGCCGCAGAAGCCGGAACGGCGCCGTCAGATTGACCGCCGTCACCTCGTCCCAGACCGCGGATTCGAGAGTCGCGAGCGGTTCGAGTTCGCCGAGCAGCGCCGCATTCAGAACCAGAATGTCGAGCCGTCCGCCCTGCCGCTCGATCTCGGCCATCAGGGCCGCTTCCGCCGTGCCGTCCCGCCGTGCCAGATCCGCGGCCACCGGTACGGCACGACCGCCCTCGGCCTCGATCTCCGTCCGCCGGGATTCCAGCGCCGCGGCGTCCCTGGCGACGGTCAGGACGGTCGCCCCGGCCCGGGCGAAGGTTCTCGCGACCTCGGCACCGATCCCGCGCGAGGCACCGGTCACCAGCGCGACCCGCCCGGCAAGCGGCTTGTCGGCCTCCTGTACCGCCTCGGCCAGTTTCTGGTCCTCGGCGATAATGCCGAGTTCGTTCCGGATGTCCTCGAGCGCCGCCTCCAGCGTATCGACGATGTCGTCGACCTGCTTCCTGGTGACGATAAAGGGCGGCGCGAGCAGCAGCGTGTCCCGCACGGCGCGCACGATAATCCCGCGCGCCCGTAGATTCTCCCGGCAGACCGCCGCGACAACGCCCGGCGGGTCGAAGAATTGATGCCCCGCCTTGTCCTGGATGAGTTCCACGGCGCCGAGCAGCCCGCGCCCGCGCACCTCCCCGACCAGCGGGTGATCCGCGAGCCGGGCCAGCGCGGAGCAGAAATAGGGACCGATATCGTCGCGCACCCGCTCGACCAGCCCTTCGCGCTTCAGGATCGCCAGGTTTTCCAGCGCGACGGCCGCAGCGACGGGATGCCCCGAATAGGTGAAACCGTGCGCGAGGCCGCCCTCAGCATCCCGCAACACCTCGGCGACCGGATCGGAGACCATCAGCGCGGAAATCGGCTGGTATCCCGAGGAAAGCCCTTTTGCCAAAGTGATGAAATCCGGGCTGAGGCCGTACAGCTCGGCCGCCGACCAGGCGCCGAGCCTGCCGAAGGCACTGATCACCTCGTCCAGCGCAAACAGCACGTCATGGCGCTGGCAGATCCGCTGCACCTCGGCGAGATAGCCTTCCGGCGGAAAGATCAGCCCGCCCGCACCCTGGATCGGCTCGCAGATGAAAAGCGCGACATTCTCCGCGCCGAGTTCCCCGATCTTCCGCTCAAGCGCCTGCGCCGCCTGCGTAGCGAACGCCGTTTCCGGCAGGCCGTGACCGTGCAGAAACTGATAGGGAGCCTCGATATGGGCGAAATCGGGGAGGCCGGTTCCCCCCTGGGCATGCATGACGCCGATCCCGCCGGCACTGAGCGCGGCAAGAGTCGAGCCGTGGTATCCCTCCTCCCGGCCGATCACGATCCGCTTTCGCGGCTTGCCGGCCTGCTGCCAGTAATAGCGGGCGAGACGGATCGCGCTGTCGCAGACCTCCGAGCCCGAATTGGCGAAAAGCGCCGTGTTGAGATGTCCCGGCATCAGCGCCGCCAGGAATTCCGCGAGCTCTGCGGTCGGGCCGGTGGTCGTGTTGAAGAAGGTGTTGTAATAGGCCAGCCGTTCCATCTGCCGGGCGGCCACTTCGGCGAGTTCCTTGCGGCCGTAGCCGACATTGACGCACCAGAGACCTGCAAGCGCGTCGAGATAGCGGTGCCCCTGATCGTCCCAGAGATAGCAGCCTTCGCCTCGGTCGATCACGGTGGCGCCGCCCGAGGCTTCGAGTTCCCGGTTGTCGGTGAAGGGATGCAGGTGATGCGCGGCATCACGTTGCCCCAGCGTCCTGCCGTCCGTCTCGCTCATAATGTGTCTCCCGCGCAACGACACACTGGCCAATTAGCAATTATTACACTATTTCGACCACATGCTATTTCATACTGACAGGACATGACTGGATCTGTTGGATGATCAAATACCGACTGCGCTGCGACACCGACCACAGTTTCGATGCCTGGTTCCCGGACAGTGCCGCCTACGACAAGCAGGCGGAGGCGGGTCTTCTGGCCTGCCCGACCTGCGGCTCCACCTCCGTCGCCAAGGCGCTGATGGCCCCCAATGTCACGAGTTCGAAGAAGAAGAGCGTGGCCGCGGAACCGGAGATGACGGCAGCCAGCCAGATGACTCCGGAAATGGCGGCCATGCGTGAAAAGCTCATCGCGCTGCGCAAGGAAGTCGAAAGCAAGTTCGACTATGTCGGCAAGGAATTCGCCGAAGAGGCGCGCAAGATCCACTACGGCGAGACGGACTCACACGGCATCTACGGGGAGACCACTCCGTCCGAGGCGCAGGCCCTGCGGGAAGAGGGCATCGAGTTCGCGCCGATCCCCTGGGTGCCGAAGGGCGACGCCTAACCGGCGATCGCCGGTTTCACAGCGAACATCGCATAATTGATCGAGAGATCGGACGACCTGGAAAAGCTGTCGGCCAACGGGTCGAACCGAATGCCGGTTTGCTCCACCACCGTCAGCCCCGCATCGATCAGCAGGCCGCGCAGTTCGTCCGGCGTCAGGAATTGCCGCCAGTCATGGGTCCCCGGCGGCACCCAGCGCAGGAGATATTCGGCTGCGAACTTTCCGAAGAGCAACGACTTTCCGGTCCGGTTCAGAGTGGTGACGAAGACCGCGCCGCCCGGCCTGACGAGCCTGGCGAGCGAGGCGGCGAACAGCGCCGGATCCGCGACATGCTCGATCACTTCCGACGCGACAACCGCATCGAAGGCCTCCGGCATTTCTCCAGCCAGCGATTCCGCGAGCGAGACACGGTAATCGATGTCAAGTCCGCCCTCGGCCGCATGCAGCGCCGCGGTGCGGATGGTTTTCTCTTCCGCGTCAATCCCGGTCATCGCCGCGCCCAGCCTCGTGAGCGGCTCGGACAGCAATCCGCCGCCGCAGCCGATATCCAGCATGTCCAGGCCGGCGAACGGAGTCGCGGCGCTGTCCTCCCGCGCGAAGTGATCGCCCATCCATTCGCGAATAAGTTCGAGGCGGACCGGCGTGAACTTGTGCAAAGGCGCGAACGGCCCGCGCATGTCCCACCATTCCTCCGCCACCGCGGAGAACCTTCGGACATCTTCAGGGTCTATCGTGCTCCTGGCCATATTCTTTTCAATCATGGATGCTCCGATACCTTGCCGGAACCCGCGCTTGCCCGGGATGCGGCGTATCGGTATGTATAGCCTCGCCCGGGGCCGTTAGGAATGTTCGCGTTCCGGTATTGGGCATTGGGGTACACTCCTGAAAAGCGGAACGAAATGGCGCGTATCGTGCAAAAGTTCGGCGGCACGTCGGTCGCCGACATTGAGCGCATCAGAAATGTGGCGCTCCGGGTGAAAAAGGAAGTCGACGCGGGCAACGAGGTTGCGGTCGTCGTCTCGGCCATGGCCGGCGTCACAAACCAGCTCGTCGGCTATGCCCGCGAGATGAGTGTGCTGCATGACGCGCGGGAATACGACACCATCGTCGCGACCGGCGAGCAGGTGACGAGCGGTCTGCTCGCCATGGCGCTGCAGAATCTCGGCATCAACGCCCGCTCCTGGCTCGGCTGGCAATTGCCGTTCAAGACGGACGGCGTGCACAGCAAGGCACGCATCGAGGGTATCGAGACCGCCGAGATCGTGAAGCGCTTCGGACAGGATCAGGTCGCGGTGCTGGCCGGTTTCCAGGGTATCGGCCCGGACAACAGGATCACCACGCTGGGCCGTGGCGGTTCCGACACGACGGCGGTCGCCGTCGCGGCGGCGTTGAACGCGGACCGCTGCGACATCTATACCGACGTGGACGGAGTCTACACGACAAACCCGCGGATCGTGCCCTCCGCGCGCAAGATCGAGAAGATCACCTACGAGGAAATGCTGGAACTGGCCTCGCAGGGGGCCAAGGTACTGGAGACGCGCTCCGTCGCGCTCGCCATGCGGAACAATGTCAGGCTGCAGGTGCTTTCGAGCTTCGTCGACGCTCCGGGCACCCTGGTCTGTGATGAGGATGAGATCGTGGAACATCAAGTCGTCAGCGGCATCGCCTATAGCCCGGAAGAGGCCAAAGTCACCGTGCGTCACGTGCCGGACCGCCCGGGCGTCGCCGCTTCCATCTTCGGCAGCCTTGCCGATGCGGCGGTCAACGTGGACATGATCGTCCAGAACGTGACCGAAGACGGCAATACCACCGACATGACCTTCACGATCGGAAAAGCCGATCTGGAGCGCGCCAGCCAGGTGCTGGAGAAACTGCGCGACGAACTCGGTTTCCGGGAAATCAACGCCGACCCGAACGTCGCCAAGGTCTCCGTCGTCGGCGTCGGGATGCGCTCGCAGCCGGGCATCGCCAAGACCATGTTCCGGACGCTTTCCGACAAGGGAATCAACATCCAGGTGATCTCGACTTCGGAAATCAAGGTCAGCGTCCTGATCGCCGCCGAATATACCGAGCTTGCAGTCCGCGCCCTTCATACCGCCTACGGCCTCGACGGCCCGCCGGCAAGCTGACCCATGACGGCGGCGGTCGAGCATAGCGGCTTCGGCCGCAACTCCCGCTCCATGTTGCGCCGCCTGCGCGACGTGATGGCGGAGGCACGCGCGCCGCAGGACCGCCTCGACAGCATCACCTCCATCATCGCCGCCGACATGGCGGCGGAGGTGTGCTCGATCTATGTCCGCCGCGCCGACAATCTGCTCGAACTCTGCGCGACCGAGGGCCTCAACAAGGACGCCGTCCATCGCACCCTGATGCATTTCGGCGAAGGTCTCGTCGGCGATATCGCCGCGCGGGCGCAGTCGATCGCCCTCTCGGACGCACAGTCGCACCCGAAATTCGCCTACCGGCCGGAAACCGGCGAGGAGATATACCAGTCGCTTGCCGGCGTGCCCGTGATGCGCGCGGACCGGGTCCTGGGCGTGCTCGTGGTCCAGAACCGGTCCCGGCGGCAATATTCCGACGAAGAGATCGAGACCCTCGAAACCTTCGCCATGGTGCTGGCCGAACTGCTCGCCAACGGCGTGTTCGGCGAACAGGACGCCAGGCATGACGCGCCACTTCGCCTTGCCGGCCAGACGGTGGCTCCCGGGATCGGGATCGGCGTCGCCTATTTCCACCAGCAGAGCGCGGCCATCCGCCGCGTCGTCGCCGATAACCCGGCGGTCGAGAAAGAGCGGCTCGAAACCGCCATGCGCGAAGTCCGCGATCGCATCGACACGCTGCTCGCGGCGCCCGACCTCGCCGAGGTCGGCGAACACCGGGACGTACTTGAGACCTTCCGCATGATCGCGCATGACCGGGGCTGGCTCACGCGGATGAACGACGCCATCGATAACGGGCTGACCGCAGAAGCGGCGGTGCAACGGGCCCGCGCGGACATGCGGGCACGGCTCGGATCGGTGCAGAATCCCTATCTCCGCGAGCGCCTCGCGGACTTCGAGGACCTCGCGAACCGACTGCTCGCAAAGCTCGCGGGAGAGGAAGAAAACGGAGACGCGGCGGCGATCGCCGAGGATCAGCCCTATGTCGTCGTTGCCCGCTCCATGGGCCCGGCCGAACTTCTGGAATACGACCGTCACAACCTGACCGGCCTCGTGCTCGAGGAAGGCTCCGCGACCGCCCATGTGGCGATCGTGGCCCGCGCGCTCGACATCCCGGTTCTCGGAAGCATCCCCGGCCTGCTCAGCGAGGCCAATCCCGGGGACCGCCTGATTGTCGACGCCGACAACAACCAGGTCCTGCTGCGGCCGACGGAGGACGTGCAGGAGTATTTTCATGCCGGCCTGAGAGCCCGTGCCGAGACCAAGGCCCGCTATCAGGCCCTGCGCGACCTCCCGGCGCGCACCCTGGACGGCGTCGATGTCTCGCTCCTGCTCAATGTCGGGCTGATGTTCGACCTGCAGCAACTCGAGGTCACCGGCGCAGCCGGGATCGGACTCTACCGGACCGAGATCCCGTTCATGGTTCGCCGTGACATTCCGGATGTCGAGCAGCAGACGGACGTCTACCGGCGGGTGCTGGACGTGGCGAGCGGACGCCAGGTCACGTTCCGCACTCTGGATGCCGGAGGGGACAAGCATATCCAGGCCTTCGACCACGATCCGGGAGACAACCCCGCGCTCGGCTGGCGCTCGCTCCGGATCTCGGTCGACCATCCCAGCCTGCTCAGGAATCAGCTGCGCGCCATTTTCCGGGCCGCGGCCGGCGCCCCTGTCGACCTCATGTTCCCGATGGTTTCGACCGTCGCCGAATTCGACGCCGCGCGGGCGATCCTCGATCGCGAGCTTGAGCGGGCGACCCGTCACGGCGAGCCCCTGCCGCAAGACCTGCGCCTCGGCAGCATGCTCGAAGTACCGTCCCTTGCATGGCAACTTCCCGAGATCTTGAAACGGGTCGATTTCCTTTCAGTCGGCAGCAACGACCTGCAGCAGTTCTTCTTCGCGGCAGACCGTGGCGACCAGCGGGTGACACATCGATACGATGCTGTTTCCGTACCGTTTCTGCGGCTGCTGAAACAGATCGCCGACGCCTGCGATGAAATGGATAAGCCTTTGACTCTTTGCGGGGAGATGGCGGGATCGAGAATCGGCGCGCTTGCCCTGATGGGGATAGGCTACCGCCGGCTTTCCATGGCTTCGGCCTCTATTGGCCCCGTAAAAGAGACAGTAAGAGCAGTCAATTACACTGAACTGCAAACATTTGTGTCTAATTTATTGAAATCACGGGAAGGCCGTCTTGTGGAGCATCTCAAGGCGTTTGCGCGAGATCATCAGATACCCGCCTAAGTCTTAAGTTCGAAAAATTCGAATAGAACGTTGATTCATTAGACAATTTAATCTACCTTGGCTCTCAGAGCCTGGTTACTCCGTGGTGCCTCTGCGAGTTTTACTCAGTAGTCGCTCCAGAAATAGCGCGGTCAGGCGGATGAAATATTCGCGGGCAATTAGGTCGTGGATGAGATGAGCACAAAGGCGAAGTTGAGACTCCGGCATATCGAAGATGCCGACAAGTCAAAAGCCGTGAGCGTCACGCCCGAGCCGGTGGCGCCGAAACTCGTCGCGTCGAAACCTCTTGTCTCAGACGACAGTAGAATCAAAGCATTGAACTCCGACTTTGAACCGATGGCCGAAGGTGAGCCCGGTTCCGCGGTCGGAATGCTGCTGCGACGCGGCCGCATGGAGCGAGACCTCACCCTGCGGGACGTCTCTCAGCAGTTGCGTATTCAGCTCAGCTACCTTGAAGCGCTGGAAACCGGCGATTTCGACAATCTGCCCGGCCTGACCTATGCGATCGGCTACGTGCGGAGCTACAGCCAGCTCGTCGGCCTCGATGCCGAAAAACTGATCACAGAATTCAAGGCCGAGGCGAAGAAGCTCCAGGAACCGACCCAGCTAACCTTCCCGTCGCCCGCTCCGGAAGGGAAAGTCCCCGGCGGAGCCCTGATGTTCGTCGGTGTCCTGCTTGCGGCTCTCAGCTATGGCGGCTGGTATTATTTCTCGACCTCGGAAACCACGGTTTCCGACCTGACGCCGACCATCCCGGACCGTCTCGCCTTCCTGCTCGAGGAACCGGCGATCAACGCTCCGGAGCCCATGACCGAAACGACGCCGGACACGACGCGCACGACACGTTTGCCGGACACCACGCCGCCGGCGGGAGTTAAAACGGCCGAAATGCCGGCGGAACAGCCGCAGGTCGCCGCCGTGCCCGAGCCCGCGGCGCCGTCCGCGACCGAAGCGACAGAAGCGGAAACCCGGGCGGTAACCGCCGCGGCAAACGAACCGGTCCGGGTCGAGACGCCTGAGACTCCCACACCCGCGATTGACAATGGCGCGGCAGCAACCGACGGCACGACGCAAGCGGCGTCGGCAGCACCCGCGGCACCGGTAGGCGTGAAGACGGAGAACCAACCGTCGGTCCCGGTCGCCGATCCGGTGACGGATACGGCGGCGGCCGTTGAAACGGCAGCACCGGCCGAGCCCGAGGTCAACGCGCCGACCGAGTTGGCCAGCGCCCCGGCGGCGGCCTCCGCCGCGCCCGCGAGCGACATTCCGGCCGTTCCCGAAGTCTCGCGCAGCACGTCACAATCCGCCGTCGATGCGGAAGCCGCTGCCATCGTTTCCAAACCGGAGCCGGTGCCCGCCGCATCGAATGAAGGTCCGCGTATCGTCATCAGCGCGACGGATGACAGCTGGGTGCAGGTACGCGGCGAGGACGCGGCCCCTCTTCTGACCCGGATCCTGCGAAAGGGCGAGGCCTACGAGGTCCCGGTGCGCAATGGACTGAAGCTGTTCACAGGCAATGCCGGCGCCCTGAAGATTTCGATCAACGGCGCCGAAGCCCCGAGCCTCGGCCCGTTCGGAAAGATCGCCCGCAACATCCCGCTCGACGAATCTCTGCTGAGCTATACGGCATCGGACTGATCCTCGATCCTGCTGCAATCGTCATGAAGGCGCCGTTTACCCGCGGCGCCTCCTTGCTTTATAAGACCCCAAACGCCATCTCGCAGAGAGCCTCAGAAAGCGAGCGGAAGATCCCATGAGCGTGCGGCCCTACCGCGACATCCACCGGCGCAAATCCCGCCGGATCCGCGTCGGCAACGTGCCGGTCGGCGGCGATGCCCCGATCACCGTGCAGACCATGACGAACACCCTGACCGCCGATGCCAGGGCGACGATCGCGCAGATCCAGGCCTGCGCCGATGCCGGCGCCGACATCGTGCGGGTCTCCTGCCCGGACGAGGACTCGACCGCCGCGATGCCGGAAATCGTCAGGGCGAGTCCGGTGCCGATCGTGGCCGACATCCATTTCCACTACAAACGCGCCATCGAAGCGGCGGAAGCCGGCGCCGCCTGCCTGCGAATCAATCCCGGTAATATCGGCAGCGCCGACCGGGTCCGCGAGGTGGTGAAGGCGGCCAAGGATCACGGCTGTTCGATCCGCGTCGGCGTGAATGCCGGCAGCCTCGAGAAGCATCTTCTGGAGAAATACGGCGAGCCCTGTCCCGAGGCCATGGTGGAGAGCGCGCTCGATCATCTGAAGATCCTCGAGGACAACGATTTCTTTGAGACCAAGATCAGCGTCAAGGCGTCCGATGTCTTCCTCGCCGTCGCCGCCTATCAGGGGCTGGCCGATGCCTGCGACTACCCCCTGCACCTTGGCATCACCGAGGCCGGCGGATTCCGCATCGGCTCGGTCAAGAGCTCCATCGGCATGGGCATGCTGCTCTGGAGCGGGATCGGCGACACGATCCGCGTTTCCCTCTCGTCCGACCCGGTGGACGAGGTGAAGGTGGGCTTCGATATCCTGAAGTCGCTCAACCTGCGGCACCGCGGCGTGAATGTGATCTCCTGCCCGTCCTGCGCGCGCCAGCAGTTCGACGTCATCAAGACGGTCGAAGTCCTGGAGCAGCGGCTCTCGCACATCACCACGCCGATGACCCTCTCGGTGATCGGCTGCGTGGTGAACGGCCCGGGCGAGGCGCGGGAAACGGATATCGGCTTCACCGGCGGCGGCAAGGGCACGCATCAGGTCTATATCGCCGGCCTGCCCCACCACCGGCTGAAGGACGAGAGCATCGTCGACCACCTGGTCTCGCTGGTTGAGGAAAAGGCGGCGGAAATCGAGAAAGAACTGGCCGCCGAAAAGGACCCCATCGCGGTTTCGCCGGCCGCGTCCTGACCCGGGTATCCGGTTTCAGCGTCTGAAGACACCGCATCCGTTTGAATCCGAGACGATTTCGCGGCATAAACCGAGCCGCCCGCGCGCATCACGCCGCGGGCGCGTTTGAAAGGACTGAACCCATGGCGAAGTTGCAACCCGTTCGCGGCACCCACGACCTTCTCGGCGAGGACGCGCGGCGGCATCGCCATGTGGTCGAGACCGCCCTCGCGACGGCAGCGCGCTACGGTTTCAACGAGATACAGACGCCGATTTTCGAGTTCACAGAAGTGTTTGCGCGCACGCTCGGGGAAACCTCGGACGTGGTCTCGAAGGAAATGTACAGCTTCACCGACCGCGGCGGGGAGACCATCACCCTGCGTCCGGAAGGCACCGCCGGGGTGGCGCGCGCGCTGATTTCCGGCGGCCTCAGCCAGGATCTGCCGCTGAAGCTCTTCTATCAGGGCCCGATGTTCCGCTACGAGCGCCCGCAGAAGGGCCGCCAGCGGCAGTTCCACCAGATCGGCGTCGAGCTGCTTGGCGTCCCTGCGCCGCAGGCCGATATCGAGGTCGTCACCGTCGGCGCCGACATTCTGGATGCGCTCGGGATCTTTGAAGGCGTCGTGCTGGAACTGAACACGCTCGGGGACACCGAGAGCCGGGCGGCCTACCGCGCGGCCCTGGTCGGGTATCTGATGGACCACAAGGACGGTCTTTCCGAGGACAGCCTGCGCCGCCTCGAGGTCAACCCGCTGCGCATCCTCGACAGCAAGGACGAGGGCGACCGTGCGATCGTTGCGAACGCTCCCTCCTTCGGAGACTACCTGAATTCCGCTAGTCGGGATTTCTACGGAACGGTAAAGGCCGGGCTCGATGCCGTCGGCATTCCCTATCGGCAGAACGACCGGCTGGTGCGCGGTCTCGACTATTACTGCCACACCGCCTACGAGTTCGTGACCGACCGCCTCGGCGCCCAGGGTACCGTGATGGCCGGCGGACGCTATGACGGGCTCGTCGAGACCATGGGCGGTCCCTCGACCCCCGGTGTCGGCTGGGCTGCCGGTATCGAGCGGATTGCGATGATGATCGAGGCACCGGCGGCTCCGGCGCGCCCGATTGCCGTGATCCCGGTCGGTGAAGAGGCCTCGATCGCGGCCATCAAGCTCAGCCATGACTTGCGCAAAGCCGGCCTTACTGTCGAAATGGGCTATTCGGGCAATCTTGGAAAACGCATGAAGCGGGCCAACAGACTCGGTGCCAGCCACGCCGTCATACTCGGCGAGACGGAACTCGAAAGCGGCGTCGCGACCGTCCGGGACCTGGATTCAGGGACCCAGACCGAAATCGCGCTGGACAAAATCGGGGACCATCTCAAAGCCGAGGTCTAGCGAGGCCCGGCTTTGGCGGATCGCACCGCTTTCCCGCTCTTTCAGGACCTGCACCGTTTCGCCGTCGTCGGCGTCAACCACCGGACGTGCCCCGACGCAATCCGCGAACAGCTCTTCGTCGCCGACGAGGAATTGCCGGTTGTGCTGCGTTCGCTCAGGGTCTTCGGGGTCGAGGAGGCCATGCCGCTCTCGACCTGCGACCGGGTCGAAGTCGCGGGCGTGTTTCCCAACCCCGAGGAAGCGCGCAGCGTGATCGCGAAGATCCTCTGCGCACCCGTCGGGCTCGATCCGGCCCTGCTGGAGCCGCTGCTCTATCGCCATGTCGGCGGCGACGCCGTCGCCCATCTCTTCCGGGTTGCCGCCTCGCTTGACAGCCAGGTGATCGGAGAACCGCAGATCCTCGGGCAGATGCGGGCCGGTCACCGTCTTGCCCGCAGCCTGAAATCCTCCGGTCCACTGATCGACGCGACCATGAGCGCCGCATTCGAGGCGGCGCGGCAGGTCCGGCGGGAAACACGGATCGCCGAAGGTCCAGTCTCCATCGCCGCCGCCGCGCTCGCCGTCGCGAGAGACGTTCACGGCGCACTCGAGCGAACACGGTCGCTACTGCTCGGGTCCGGAGAACTCGGGCTGATTCTCGCCGGACAACTGCATGACGGACACGGCACACCGGTCACCGTCATCGACCGGATCGACCGGCGGGCACAGGCGACTGCAAAGCTTCTCGAGGCGCACCACCGCCCGTTCGGAGAATTGTCCGCAGCGCTTACCGATGCCGATATCGTCATCGCAGCGGCTGGCGAGGGCCGGACCGTGCTGAGCGCGGAAATGGTCGAAAACGCCTTGCAGAAGCGCCGCTACCGCCCGATGTTCCTGGTCGATCTGTCGGTACCGCCGGATATCGATCCGGCCGTCAACCGGATCGACGAGGCGTTTCTCTTCGACCTGGAAGACCTGGAGCGCACGGCCACCGAGGGCAAGAACGCCCGCCGGGCTGAAGCCGACCGGGCACGCGCGCTGGTGGATGCGGCCGTCGCACGTTTCCTTTCGGCGCAGAGCGGGCGGACCGCGGCGCCGGCCATCGTGCGCCTCCGCGAGCATCTCGAAGCGATGCGGGCGGCTCTGCACGAGGACCAGCCGAATCTGACCGCGGAAGACGCTACGCGGCTGCTCCTGAAGCGTATCCTGCACGCGCCGTCGGAACATCTGCGGCGCCTCGCCGCGACCGAGACACTTGACGACCGGACGATCGCCATCCTGGTGGAACTGTTCGGTCTCGATGAGGAACAAGGAGAAGACGAGTGAGCCTGCAGGCCAATCTCGAACGGGTGCTCGCCCGACACAGGGAACTGGAAGCGATCCTGGCTTCAGGCGACGGCGTTGCCTCGCAGGATATCGCGAAACTCTCCCGGGAGTTGTCCGAACTCGCTCCCGTGGCGGAGAAGGTCACCATGCTCAAGGATATGCGCAGGGAGCTCGAGGATGCGCGCGGTCTGCTCGGGGACCCCGACATGGAGGACATGGCGACCGAGGAGATCGAACGCCTGGAGAAGGAACTTCCGGCGCTGGAGCGCGAGGTCCAGATCCTGCTGCTGCCGAAGGACGAGGCCGACGAGAAGAACGCGATCCTCGAAGTCCGCGCCGGCACCGGCGGCGACGAGGCCGCGCTGTTCGCCAGCGACCTATTCGGCATGTACCAGCGCTACGCCGCCCAGAACGGCTGGAAGTTCGAGATTATGGAGATTTCGGAGAACGATATCGGCGGCTACAAGGAAGCGATCGCCGAGATCAGCGGGCGTTCTGTCTTCGCCCGCCTCAAGTTCGAGTCCGGCGTGCACCGGGTGCAGCGCGTACCGGTGACGGAATCCGGCGGACGCATTCACACCTCGGCCGCGACCGTGGCCGTTCTTCCCGAAGCCGAGGATGTCGACCTCGACATCGAGGAAAAGGATCTGCGGATCGACGTATTCCGCGCCAGCGGCGCCGGCGGCCAGCACGTGAACACGACAGAGAGCGCGGTGCGCATCACCCACCTGCCGTCCGGCATCGTGGTCTCGCAGCAGGACGAGAAGTCGCAGCACAAGAACCGCGCGAAGGCGATGAAGATTCTCCGTGCCCGGCTCTACGATCACGAGCGCCAGCGCCTTGCGGATGAACGCGCGGCCGACCGCAAGGGCCAGGTCGGCAGCGGCGATCGTTCGGAGCGTATCCGCACCTACAACTTTCCCCAGGGACGGGTCACCGACCACCGCATCAACCTGACACTCTACAAGATCGACAAGGTGATCGCGGGCGAGGCGCTGGACGAACTGATCGACGCGCTGACCGCCGAGGACGAAGCGGCCCGCCTCGCCGCCCTCTCCTGATGCCATCCAAGCTCGCCCACAATGTCGGTGCGCTGATCACCGCCGCGACACGCCGTCTCGCCGATTCCGGCGCCGACTCGCCGCGCCTCGACGCCCGCCTGCTGCTCGCCTTCGCATTGGGCGAGAGCGGACGGCTGCATGGGCGCGAGGACGAGGTTATTCCGGCTGCGCAGGCTGCCCGTTTCGAGGCCCTGCTGGGGCGCCGATGTGCCGGCGAACCGGTCTCGCGCATCCTCGGCAGCCGCGAGTTCTGGAGTCTCGAGTTCGAGCTGTCCCCGGCGACGCTCGATCCCCGCCCGGACAGCGAGACCCTGATCGACGCGCTCCGGGAGATCTTCCCGGACCGGTCCGCCCCGCTTCGTATCCTCGACCTCGGAACGGGCACCGGCTGCCTGCTCCTCGCCGCCCTCAGCGAATTTCCGAATGCGTCGGGCACGGGCGTGGATATCGATCCCGAGTGCATCTCCGTCGCCGCCCGAAATGCCGAGAAACTATGTCTTTCCGACCGCGCACGAATGATCTGTTCCTCATGGGCTTCCGAGGTGAACGGTCTGTTCGACATCGTCGTTTCAAACCCTCCCTACATCCCGACATCGGAGATTGAGTCCCTGCAACCGGAGGTGCGAATTCATGACCCGATGGGGGCGCTGGACGGCGGCGTAGACGGACTGGATGCTTACCGTAACATATCGGAAAGCTTGGATTTCCTGCTTGCCGAAAACGGTATTGCCTTGCTCGAATTCGGGGAAGGTCAGGGTCAGGATGTAGCACGCATCATGCGGACGGCCGGGCTCACCGTTTACGGATTTCGGAACGACCTCGCCGGCATTCAGAGATGCATTTTGGTGCGGAGAACCTAACCCATCGCGATAATATGCCCTCTTCTATTGCGGGATTTAGAACTTGGAATGGCCGACTTGAACCGTTAGTCTCCCTGTCATGCAACAGGTGCCGAGGGGGCAGACGCTGTTGCGGGAAACCATCCCGGTAAGAGATCAGCGCATCGGCTAGGAAACTATCCGTCCGATGACGACCGGATGTTTCGATCACACACGCGGTGTGGATCGGTGTTTTGGCTCGGGCGCCATATTTGGCTCCCCTACATAACGGCAAAGAATCAGACCATGAGACAAGGTCCCCATTCAAAGCGTGGGCGGGGTCGCGGCAACAATCGTCGCCCGAATGTCCCCAACAGGAATCAAACTTTCGACAGCAACGGACCCGACGTCCGGATCCGCGGCAATGCGCATCAGGTCTACGAGAAATACCTGACACTGGCCCGCGACGCCTCAACGGCGGGCGATCGCGTGCTGGCGGAAAGCCTCTTCCAGCATGCGGACCACTATTTCCGCATCTACAGCATGTTCAACGAAGAGAACGAGGCGCGCCGGGCAGCTGCCGCGCAGCAGGACAATGCTGCGCAGCCGGACGTCCAATCGCGTGATGACGACGGCGACGGCAACAGCGATGCGCAAGGCGGCAGCGACAATCAGCGGCCACAGTCAGATGACGAGCAGGCGGGTCCTCGCCGGACCCGCAGCGAGCGTCGGCAGGATGCCGAAGCCGCCGAACAGGGCGACCAACCGGATCGTCCCGCGCGGCCGCCGCGCCGGCGCCGTAACGGCAACGGCGCTTCGGGCAACAGCGTTTCCGAGGGTGGCGCCGGCAAGACGGACAACGACGCCGCGCTTCGCGCCATGCTCGGCGCTGGCGAAGCCGGCCTGCCGAAAGCAAGCGGCGGCGAGTCGGCCGGGGCCGGCGAGCAGGCCGAGGAGGCCAAGCCGGTCCGGCGCCGCGGTCGTCCGCGCAAGGCCGCACCTCCCGAGGAGCAGGCCCTGCCGCCCGCGGGCGAGGACTGAGACCGGGCCCCGGAAAGCAATGTCAGAGAAGACCGGCCAGCGGCACCGCTGGCCGGTTTTTCTTTGCCCTGATCAGGGGCCTGCCGCGATCAAAGCTGTTTGGTGAAGATACGGTCCCCTGCGCTCATGCGATAGCCGAGCCGCTCGTAGAAGGCATGCGCGCCGGTGCGGCTGTCCCTGGAGGACAAGGAGACAGCGGTGCACTCCAGGACACGCGCCAGTCTCTCCGCCTCCGCCATCAGGCGGCGCCCCGCTCCGGTTCCCCGGACTTTCTTGTCGACAACCAGCGCCTGTACCACAAGCGCACGCCCCTTCTCGATCGAAGGCCGGTCGAAACAATGGAGAAAACCGACGAGTGAGCCGCCAGCGAAGGCGCCGACGGTGTAGTGTCCCGCGGCGTTGAAGACCGACGCGATCCGCGCTTCGGCTGCTCCGGGATCAAGCGCGTATCCGAGCTGCTCCGTCAGACGGGCCACCGCCGGCGCGTCTCCGGTGCCCAGGCTCCGCAGGATCAGGACCGTTTCCATTGACTATCCGCCCCGGCGCCGGCCAGGCGGGTCAGACCGGCTCGACCGCGTCCCCGACCGTCACGGCGCCGCCGCCGGTGACTTCGACATAGATACCGCAATCAGTATGGCCGAATCCGTTCTGCAGGTCGCGCGGGATAGCGAGATCGCGTTCCGCCGTCGACGGGTCGACATTGGTCGCCGCGCAGCGGCCGATCCGTTCCGCCACGCTGACTTCCGCCTCGCCGATTCGCACTTTCTTGCCGACCCAGGTGAATTCCTCCCAGGCGGGTACGCCCTCGATCAGGAGGTTGCCCCGGAAACGCAGCGGATCGACCTTGCGGCCGACGACGCGTTCCAGATCGCGGACGCTTTCCAGATTGATGATGGAGACGAACGGCACCTTCACGTCGGAATAGGGCTGCTCACCGCTCTCGACAATGCGCGGCTGGCCCCGGCTTTCCTTCGCCATGAAGGCAGCGAAGAACTGTTCCAGGACCGTCCGCCCATTGACGTCGGTGAGTTTGCCGCTGGAGACGTTCCGGCCCTTGCGCCAGATCTGCAGGATCTCGCTCGCATCTTCGAAGCGGGCCTCAAGCTGGGCGAGTTTCTCGACCTGGGCGAGTTGCATGAAATTGGCTTTCGGCTTCCAGTCGCGGTCTCCCGCCTCGGCACGCCGTGCCGCCCCGCCATGCAGGATTCCGAAACGACGGTCATTGGGGAGCATGCGCCCCGCCTCGAGCGGAACGCTCTCCAGGGATTCTCCGGTCATGCCCTTGACGGGGAATCTGTAAATCGCGCTGACTTTTCCCATAGTGCACCGCACCATAAATGGCTTCGGAAGGCTGTCAACACGGATCGCCGCCTCTTGCGACCTGCAGGCGGCTTCCCATATCTGTGATGCGGGTTCCGGACGCCGCTTTCGGGTCATGGAACCTTCCAAGTCGGAGAGTAATCGGCGATGCTCAAGGGTCGCCCGGACTTTCTGAAAATTGGCTTCAGCACCGCCAGATCGGGGTGTTCGGGGCCGTATCGGCAAACCTTGCGGTACGAAGGAGATATCCGTTGGATTTCGAAAAACTCTCGGAGCGGATGCGCGGCTTCCTGCAATCGGCGCAGACCCAGGCTCTCGGCGCTGGACACCAGCGCCTCACACCCGAACATCTTCTGAAAGTCCTGCTCGACGACAAGGAAGGCATGTGCGCCAACCTGATCGAGCGCGCCGGCGGCGACGCGAAGGCTGCGCGCACGGCGGTCGCGGCCGAACTCGACAAGCTGCCGAAGGTCGAGGGCAGCGGCGCGGGGCAGGTATATCTCGCCCCCGAATTCGCCCGCCTGCTGACCCAGTCCGAAGAAATCGCCGAGAAGGCCGGCGACAGTTTTGTCACCGTCGAGCGCATGCTGCTCGCCATGGTGATGGCCGAAGGCACCGCCGCGTGCCGCATCCTGAAGAATGCCGGCGTGACGGCGCAGGCCCTCAACCAGGTCATCAACGAGGTCCGCAAGGGCCGCAAGGCGGATAGCGCGACGGCGGAAAACGCTTACGAGGCGTTGGAGAAATATACTCAGGACATGACCGAGGCGGCGCGGTCGGGCAAACTCGACCCGGTGATCGGCCGCGACGAGGAGATCCGCCGCACCATTCAGGTCCTCTCCCGCCGCACCAAGAACAACCCTGTGCTGATCGGCGAGCCCGGCGTCGGCAAGACCGCGATCATCGAAGGCCTCGCGCAGCGCATCGTCAACGGCGACGTGCCGGAGCCGCTGAAGCAGAAGCGCCTGCTCACGCTCGAT
Organism: Nisaea sp.; assembly: GCF_965216895.1. Taxonomy (GTDB): domain Bacteria; phylum Pseudomonadota; class Alphaproteobacteria; order Thalassobaculales; family Thalassobaculaceae; genus Nisaea. The sequence goes on along the minus strand of NZ_OZ244205.1, from coordinate 3,861,846 downwards.
CTCGGCGCGCTGATCGCCGGAGCGAAGTTCCGCGGCGAGTTCGAGGAGCGGTTGAAATCGGTGTTGCAGGACGTCTCCCACTCCGAGGGCGACATCATCCTCTTCATCGACGAGCTGCACACGCTGGTCGGCGCCGGGGCTGCGGAAGGCGCGATGGACGCCTCCAACATGCTGAAACCGGCCCTGGCCCGCGGCGAGCTGCACTGCGTCGGCGCGACAACGCTGGACGAGTACCGTAAGCATATCGAGAAGGACGCGGCGCTCGCGCGGCGCTTCCAGCCGGTCTTCGTCGAGGAGCCGAGCGTGATCGACACGGTGTCGATCCTGCGCGGCCTGAAGGAGAAGTACGAGCTGCACCACGGCGTGCGCATCACCGACAGCGCGCTGGTCTCGGCCGCGAACCTTTCCAATCGCTATATCACCGACCGCTTCCTGCCCGACAAGGCGATCGACCTGGTCGACGAGGCGGCCTCGCGACGGCGCATGGAAGTGGATTCCAAGCCGGAGCAGATCGACGAGCTCGACCGCAAGATCATCCAGCTCAAGATCGAGCAGGAAGCGCTGAAGAAGGAGACCGACAGCGCGTCCAAGGACCGGCTGAAGAAGCTCGAGGGCGAACTCGCGGATCTCGAGAAGAGTTCCGAGGAACTGACCAAGCGCTGGCAGTCCGAGAAGGAGGTCGTGGTCGGCGTCCAGAAGGTGCAGGAGAAGCTCGACAAGGCGCGCATGGAGCTCGAGGCGGCCAAGCGCGAAGGTAATTTCGAGAAGGCCGGCGAGCTGATGTACGGCGTGATCCCGGATCTGGAAGCCACCATCGGCAAGGCCGAGCACGCCTCCGCTGAGAAGATGGTCAAGGAAGAGGTGACGGAGCGCGACATCGCCTCGGTCGTCTCCCGCTGGACCGGCGTGCCCGTCGACAAGATGCTGGAGGGCGAGCGCGAGAAGCTGATCCAGATGGAGGACAACCTGCATCGCCGGGTGATCGGCCAGGACGAGGCGGTCAGCGCCGTTGCCAATGCCGTACGGCGGGCCCGTGCCGGGCTGCAGGATCCGAACCGTCCGATCGGCTCCTTCCTGTTCCTCGGCCCGACCGGCGTCGGCAAGACCGAACTCACCAAGGCACTGGCCGAGTTCCTGTTCGACGATGAGCAGGCGATGGTCCGGCTCGACATGTCAGAATACATGGAGAAGCATTCGGTCAGCCGTCTGATCGGTGCCCCTCCGGGCTATGTCGGACACGAGGAGGGCGGTGCGCTGACCGAGGCCGTGCGGCGACGACCCTACCAGGTCGTGCTGTTCGACGAGGTCGAAAAGGCGCATCCGGACATTTTCAACGTGCTGCTGCAGGTGCTCGACGACGGCCGACTGACCGACGGTCAGGGCCGCACCGTGGATTTCCGCAACACGCTGATCATCCTGACCTCCAACCTCGGCTCCGAGTTCCTGGCCGCCCAGGGCGAAGGAGAATCAGTCGACGAGGTGCGCGAGCAGGTGATGGAGGTTGTGCGCCGGGCCTTCCGGCCGGAATTCCTCAACCGGCTGGACGAGGTGCTGCTGTTCTCGCGGCTCGACCGCGTGAACATGACCAGCATCGTCGACATCCAGCTCGGCCGGCTGCGTAAACTGCTGGAGGACCGGAACATCGCGCTGGAGCTGGACGATGCCGCGCTGAAATGGCTCGCCGATACCGGCTACGACCCGGTCTACGGCGCCCGGCCGCTGAAACGGGTGATCCAGCGCTCGCTGCAGAACCCGCTGGCGAACCAGATCCTCGAGGGCGCCGTCCACGACGGCGCCAGGGTGACGGTGACGGCCGAGGATGGCCGCCTGATCATCAACGGCAAGCCCTCCGCACCGGAAGAGGAAGTACGGATCGAGGCTGCGGAATAACCGACGCCCTCACGAACAGGAAACGGCCCCTTTCCAGGGGCCGTTTTTCTATCCCCGCTTCTCGAGCAGGAACCAGGTCATGTCGTCTGCAGGGAAGTTCGGGTCCCGATGGTAGCAGAAGCCGTAATCGACCAGCACGAGATCCGGGAACCGGTCCAGCAGGTCGCCCGCGAAGTCGCGCTTGAAGAGCCGGTCCTCGTGGCCCCGGTAGGGGATCGCGACCGGAGCCGGGTTGTAGTATTCCGAGACCGCGATGTAGCGCCCGCTTGCCGCGTAAAGGTTGTCGTAGACCTGCGGCAGCGCATCTGGATTGATGTGGATGAGCACGCCGGAGGTGAAGGATAGATCATGCGGCGCGTCCACCTGTGGCTCGAGGATTGAGCCGTGATGGACGTTCAGCCCCGGCTGGGTCTCGAGCGCCTTCACCGCTTCCGGATTGATTTCGATGGCCGACAGCTTCGCTTCGGGCAAGAGGGTGCGCAGCGCCAGCATGTTGAGGCCGATATTGGCGCCGAATTCGACCACGGAGCCGACCGCCGCGGCGCGTGAGAGGATGCGGGTGAACATCGCGGTCCGCGAGGCGAGGATCGCCGCGTCGCGGTTGCGATCGATATAGGCATTGCCGAACGCACCGGCCCAGAAGGCTTCCTGTTCGGTGCGGTAAGTGTCGCTCATCGGGTCGTCTCCTGATCTCTCGTTCGATGCCTAAGCCTGTTCCGGGTAGGCGCCGTCGTTACTCTTGACCGGTTTCGGCTTGGCGGAAACCGTGCGGTTGATCTCGGTCCAGTCGGGGTGCGCCTCGAGGAGCGCCAGAACGTCCCGGTAGGTGAAGGCCGGGTTCTGCGGATAGAGCGCCTCGAGGATGCGCCGCACCAGCTCGAAATCCTCCGGCTGGTCGACGGTCCAGCGTTGCCCCTCGATCGGAGGCTCGTGCCGCAGCATCCGGCAGGCGAAGCGCTCCGGGTGATTGTAGATGAAGGGTGTCACGTGCTCGCGTTCCTGACGAACGATCGCCTCGGAATGGGCTGCGAAGAGCGCATCCGCGCGCAGCACCTCGGCATCGAGCCCGGCCGGCAGGGTTCCGGTGCCGGCGTTGGAGACGTAGTCGAACGGCGGGTCGCTCTCCGTCAGGGTCGAGACGACCTGGTCGACCAGTTCCGGGTCTACCAGCGGGCAATCTGCCGTCAGCCGGACGACAATATCGGCCCCGGCCATCTCCGCCGCGCCGGCGAAGCGGGCGAGCACGTCCTCTTCCGGGCCACGCCAGAAGCGCAATCCCTCGCGCCCGGCAAACTCCGCCACCGGGTCATCGGTCGCATTCCCGGTCGTCGCCAACAGGATCTCGTCAAGGGTGCGGCAACGCCTCAGCCGCTCGACCTGATAGCCGAGCAGCGGTCTGCCCAGCACTTCGCGCAGGACCTTGCCCGGCAGCCGCGTCGAGGTCATCCGCGCCTGAATGATGGCAACGGTCTTCATGGTGTGCTGCCCTCCCCGGTCAGCTCGAGCATCGCATCCAGCACCCGTTCCACGCCACGACCGTCGACCAGCGCCGCGGCAGCCCGGGAAAGCTTCTTCCGTTCCTCCGCGTCTTTCAGGAGCCGGACCGTCTGGGCGGAGATCCGTTCCGGCGCGCACTCCCGGAGCCGGCCAAGGTAGAGCGCCGCTCCCTGCGCCGCCATGCCCGCGCCGACCGGCTCTTCCACCGGCACGCTCGCGCCGAGGATCATCGGCGTACCGTGCAAAGCCAGCTCCCAGACCGTCGAGCCGGCGGAGGAGAGCACGATGTCCGCCGCGGCGATCAGCGCGCCGAGATCCCGCACGCCGACCCGGTAGACCACAGAGCCCGAAATGAGCGCCTCGGGCCGCCAGGCATTGGCCGGACCGACCACCGCATCGACCTGGCCGCCCGTGATCCCGGCCTCCGACAAAGCCGCCGCGCCCGCTTCGGTGAGTCTTGCAAGATAGCCGTTCGGGTCCGCGCCGCCGACGAGGGCGAGGATCCGCTTCGGCGTCTCGGAGATCCCGCGCTCCACAAGATCCTGCCGCAGGTCCGAGCGGATCAGGGCAAAACGCGGCCCGGCGAGGATTCTGGCCTTTGTGCGTCCCTCGTAGCTTGACGTCCCGGCCTGCACGTTCTGGTTCAGCAGCAGGTCCGCCGGATAGGTTTCCTTGTCGGCGGCATCGTCGATCAGCAGCAAGGGTGCCGCCGCGCGCGCGGCCGCGGCATATCCCGCATCGGCAAAGGGTCCGTCCACCACCAGCCATGTCGCGCCGCATCTCCGTGCCGCCTCGGCGAATTCGCAGCCGTCATCGGGCTCCTCGAGGACACGGAAACCGATACCCGCCTGTTCGAGGCGTGCGGCGACCTGATCCGGCACCGCGCCGCCGGAGAAAAACACCGCCTCGCCGCCACGCGCCCGCCAGCCCTCGACGAGCGCGAAGCAACGCATCGCATGGCCGAGTCCGATCCGCGCATTGGCATCGGCGCGAATTGCAAGCACCCCCGGACTCACCTTGCGGCCTTCCCTTCTATCCCCCGGTAAAAAAAGCTATTCTGGCGCCTCCTCAAGCCTCTGTCACGGAAACCATGGCAAAAGATTTCAAGATCAACGGCCGCCCGGTCGGACCCGACCAACCGCCCTACGTCGTTGCGGAAATGTCCGGCAACCACAATGGCGAGATCGGCCGCGCCCTCGCTCTGATCGACGCTGCCAGGGCCGCGGGTGCAGATGCGGTGAAGATCCAGACCTACCGGGCGGACACCATCACCATAGACCACGACGGTCCCGAATTTGTCATCGAGAAGGGCCTCTGGGCCGGCCGCAGGCTGTTCGAGCTGTACGAGGAAGCCCATACCCCGTGGGAATGGCATGAAGAACTGTTCGCGCACGCGCGGAAAATCGGCATTACCCTCTTCTCGGCCCCATTCGATCCGACCGCGGTTGCGCTGCTCCAGGGCCTCGACTGCCCGGCCTACAAAATCGCCTCGCCGGAGATCGTCGATATCGACCTGATCGAGCGCTGCGCGCGGACAGGCAAACCGCTCATCATCTCCACCGGCATGGCGAGCTTCGAGGAGATCGAAGAAGCCGTTGCCGCCGCCCGCGGCGCCGGGGCGGAGGAAATTCTCGTCCTGCATTGCATCAGCGGCTATCCGACCCCGTTCGACCAGGCCAACCTCGCCACGATCCCCGATCTCGCCGAACGGCTCGACGTCGCAATCGGGCTTTCCGACCATACGATGGACACGGTCGTCGCCGAGGCGGCGGTCGCAATGGGCGCCGTCCTCGTCGAGAAGCACTTCACCCTGCGCCGCGCCGACGGCGGGGTCGATTCCGCCTTCTCGCTTGAGCCGGAGGAACTGGCGGTACTGGTCCGTAACCTGCGTGCCGTCTTCGATGCGCGGGGTAAACCGAACTACCGGCCGACCGACGCCGAGAAGGAGATGCTCGCGATGCGCCGCAGCCTGTACGTGGTCGCGGACGTGGCCGCGGGGGAGGTACTGACGGAAGCGCATGTCCGTTCCATCCGGCCGGCAAACGGCCTGCCGCCGAAATACCTGAGCCAGGTGCTCGGCAAACGCGCAACCCGCGCCCTCAGGCGCGGCGAGCCTCTGGCCGGCGACATGGTCCAGGGTTTCGCGGACTGACATGACCGACGAAACGCCGCAGTCGCTGCTGCAACAGGCGTTGCAGAAACATCAGGCGGGCGATCTTGTCGGGGCGGCGCCGCTCTACCAGCAGGTCCTGAAGCTGTCACCGCACCACCCGGACGCGCTGCATCTGCTCGGATTTCTGCTGCATCAGGCCGGGCAGTCCGACGAAGGCCTGAAACTGGTCAGCGCGGCGGTGGCAAGCGTCCCGCTGCATACCGGCTTTCGCGGCAATCAGGCCCGCATATTGCGGCATCTCGGACGCGACGCCGAAGCGGACGAGGCATTTCGTGCGGCACTGATTGTCGCACCGGACGATCCCGACGCGCTTCGCGACCTCGCGGCGACGCGGCGCCAGAGCGGTCAGATCGTGACCGCGACCGCGTTTCTTGCACGCCTTCTCCATCTCACTCCGGCAGACCCGGCCGTCCTTCTCGCCCAGGCCGGCAATCTGATCGATTTCGGCCGCCATGACGCTGCGAGCAAGCTGCTGCGGAAATGCCTGCTCCTCGCTCCGGCGCTGATCGAAGCAGCCAACAGTTTCGGCTTTCTGCAGATCACGATACGCGATCTCGAACGGGCGAGGATCTGGTTCAACCGCACGCTCGCGGTTCAGCCACTCTATGCGGCCCCGCGTTCCGGGCTCGCCGAGGTCTGTTTCTTCGAGAACGATCTGGCAGCCTGTCTCCGGCATTCGGAACACTCCCTCAGGCTGACACCTGACGATCCGCAGATACACGTCCGGCACGGGCTGCGCCTGCTCGCCGCAGGACATGTGCGCGAGGGATGGCGGGAATTCGAATGGCGCCTGAAGCGCGCCGACCGTATCCGGCGAGAGGGGTTGCCGCCGCGCTGGCAGGGCGAGCAGCTCGCCGGAAAACGCATCCTCGTCTGCGCCGAAGAAGGTGTCGGTGACGAGCTTCTCTATGCCTCCATGATTCCGGACCTGATCGCGCTGGGCGCTTCGGTAGTGATCGAGTGCGCGCCGCGCCTGCTGCCGGTCTTCAGACGCTCGTTCCCCGATTGCATGGTGCATCCCTACACGCGGACAGGCGACCGCTTCCGCCCGGTCCACGACTATGGCTGGTTGCCGACCGATCCCCCCGTCGACTATGCGATCGATGGCGGCAGCCTGCCTTCGATCCTGCGTCCCGACGTGGCCGCGTACGAACACCAGCGCCCCTATCTGACAGCCGACGCAGAGCGTGTCGGCAGGATGCGGGACCGACTGGCCGCCTTGCCGCCCGGCCCGAGAATCGGTTTTTCCTGGCGCTCGAAGGAGGTCGCTCCGTTCCGCAATCTCTACTATACGGAGCTCGCGGACTGGCGCGCGCTTCTGACGGATCCCGATCTTCAGATCGTCTCGATGCAGTACGGTCGCGGATGGCGGGAGGAAATCTCAGCGGCCCGCAAAGCGTTCGGCGCCCGGCTACATGTGATCGAAGGCGCCGACCTGACCGATGATTTCGAGGATATCTTCGCGCTCGGCGCCGCGGTCGACGGCATCATCTGCCCGAGCACGACCCTGGTTTGGGTCGGTGCGGGACTCGGCAAGACGGTCATGGAGTTCGGCGTCGAACCGCATTTCGAGCTGATGGGTACGGACCGGCATCCCGGCTTTCCGACAGTCCGCGTCTTCACCAAACCCGTGACGCAATCCTGGGAATCGGTGACGGGCGCCATCGCCGCCGCTGCGAAAACGCTGTGAGAGCATATCGGGCCGCACCCCGTTTCCGCTATATTGTGATAAATCCGGCGCCGGTAACGGCCTGAGCCTGCTCGCAAAACAGGACGAAACTCGGTCATAGCATGTCCCTTCCGCAATCCCAGAGCCTGATGCAAGCGGCGCTTGCGCATCACCAGCAGGGCCGCCTGGCGGAGGCGGCCGCGCTCTATCAGCAGATCCTGCAGCACGCTCCCAAAGACCCGGACGCTCTCCATCTTCTCGGCGTCCTGATGCACCAAGGCGGCCAGCACGAGGCTGGACGCCGGCTGGTCGAGGCGGCCATCGAGGTTGCTCCGGAGCGCCCGGAGTTCCTCAGCAACCTCGGGCAGATCCTGAAAGCGCTCGGCAGGCCGGCGGAGGCCGAAGCCGCCTATCGCAAAGCGCTGTCGACGGCCCCCGCTTTCGTCGATGCCGAGGCAAATCTCGGCGCCCTGCTTCAGGAGCGCGGAGCCGTCGCGGAGGCCATCGCCCTGCTCCGAGACGCCATCCGGAACGCTCCGCGACACGCGAACGCCCACATGAATCTGGGCAATGCTCTGCGCCGGGACGGCCTCGCCGAAGAGGCAGAAGCGGCGCACCGGACTGCGGCCCGGCTGGCGCCGATGAGTGCGGAGGCCCATGCCAATCTTGCCACCACGCTGATGGACCGGGACGCGCTGGAGGAGGCCGGACGGGCTCTGATGCGGGCCCTGCTGCTCGCGCCGGCTCTGGCGGAGGCCGCGAACAGCGTCGGTTATCTGCTGTTCAACCGGCTCGACTACGATGCGGCGCGGCGATGGTTTACGCGCACCCTTCTCCTCGCCCCGGACTATGCCGCCCCGGTGACCGGCCTGGCGGAGCTGGCCTATTTCTCCGGCGACATAGCGGCAGCGCTCGAACATTCCGAGGCCGCGATCAATCTAGCGCCGGACGAGCCGCAGATCCATTTGCGGCACGCCATTCGCCTGCTCGCCGCCGGACGACTGGAAGAAGGCTGGCGCGAACGCGAGTGGCGGCACAAGGCGCCCGACCGGGTTCGCCGGATCGGCCTGCCGCCTCTCTGGCAGGGCGAACCGCTTGCAGGCAAGAGACTGTTGATCTGCGCAGAGGAAGGCGTCGGGGACGAGATCCTCTACGCCTCGATCTATCGCGACGCCATGGCCCGCGGCGCCGAGCTGGTCCTCGAATGCGACGCGCGGTTGCTGCCTGTCCTCCGGCGCTCCTTTCCGGAAGCCTTGGTGCATCCCTACGCACGGGCCGGCGACGATTTCCGCCCGGTGCAGAAATATGACTGGCTGCCGCAGGACAAACCGGTCGATCACGCCATCGATGCGGGCAGCCTGGCGCTTCATTTCCGCCGGACGCTCAAGGATTTCGACGACAGGAAACCCTATCTGAAAGCCGACCCGGAGCGAGTCCGGGAAGTCGGCGACATGATCGGGAAGCCGGGCGACGGGCTCAAGGTCGCTCTTGCCTGGCGCTCCCGCAGCCGCACCGCCTTTCGCGACATCCACTACACGGCGCTGTCCGACTGGCTGCCGGTCCTTCAGGAGCCCGGCATCGATGTCTTCTCGATCCAGTATGGCGACGGATGGGAAGAAGAGATCGCGACCCTGTCGAAAGACACGGGTTCCGGTCCCCGCGTTCTGTCCGAGCTCGATCTGACCGACGATTTCGACGACATTCTCGCCCTCGTCTCCGCCGTCGACATCCTGATCTGCCCGAGCAGCACGCTCGGCTGGATCGGCGGCGCACTCGGCAAGCCGACATGGATGTTCCATCCGGTTCCGTTGTTCGTCCAGTACGGCACCGACCATTTCCCGGGTTTCCCGAGTATCCGCAGTTTTCCGAAGGCCGTCGACGCGCCCTGGAGCGGGCCGGTCGAGGCGATCCGCGCCGCGCTTGGCGCATACGGCGCCTGACGATGCGACGCGAAGCTCTCGACCGGGCGCTCGTCCTTCACAGGCAAGGCGACCTCGCGGGCGCGGCGGATGCCTACCGCGCGTTGCTCAAAGAGACGCCGGGCGATGCCGCGCTCTGGGAATATCTCGCGGTCGCACGCGCCTCTCTGGAGGAGGGCGTCGCCGAGACCGCCGGCTTCTTCCGCAGAGCCCTGCTTCTTGAACCGGCGAATGTCTCAGCCCTCTTCAATCTTGCCGCCTTGCATGTCCGGAATACCCAGGATCCTCTGGCGCTCGCCGGGTTCCGACGGGCCACCGTGACCGCGCCCGAAAACGCGGAAGGCTGGATGCAGCGCGCAAACACAGCCATTCGCCTCGGCCGCAATGCGGAGGCCTTTTCGGCCCACCGGCACGCCACCCGCCTTGCCCCTCTCGACCCGCTGAAGTGGGAACAGCGCGCCACCCTGCTCCGGCGTGCCACCCAACGTGACGATGCCGACCGGGTCACGCGCGCCGGTCTGGTTCTGAACCCAGACGCAGCCAATCTCTGGGCGGCACGGTCTGCCGTCTTTTTCGAGATCGACAGAACTGCCGCCGCCCTGTCCTGCGGCAGACGGGCCGTCATTTCGGACCCGAAGAACCCCGACGGGCTGGCCAACCATGCGCAGGCGCTCTACCGCATGGGCCGCTACCATGACGCGGCCGTAGCCGCCGGGGAGGCGCTCCGACAGGCACCTGACAATCCGGTCATCGCCTTCAATCTCGGTCTCTATCTGCTCACCGCCGGCAACCTTGCGCAGGGCTGGCGGCTCTATGACGCGCGGCTCATTCCCACGGCGAGGTTGCGGCACGGACTGCCCCCGAGACTCTGGGATCCCGGCACCCCGCAAAAGGGCCGCAATCTGATCGTGCCGGCGGAGCAGGGCCTCGGGGACGAGGTTCTCTTCGCCAGCTGCTTTGCCGACCTCGCGGCCGAACTCGATGCCGGCAACCTCGACAGCGTGACCGTCGAATGCACCGACCGGCTGCGCACCCTGTTCGAGCGATCCTTTCCCGCATTCCGCTTTTTCGACCGACTGCGGAAACCGGAGAACCGCCTCCTGCCGGCCGATTACAGTCAGATCGCCAACGCCTCCGGCGCCGACAGTTTTGTCATGGCGGGGAGCCTCCCCGGCCTGTTCCGGAAGTCGCCGGCGAATTTCCCGTCACATACGGGCTTTCTCAAACCCGATGAGGGGCGCGTCGCGCACTGGCGCAGGGAACTCGAGAAATTCGGACCACCGCCCTATGTCGGCCTTTCCTGGCGATCCCGCGCCGGCCGCAACCTGAGCACGGTCTATTATCCCGGACCGGACAACCTCACTGCCATCCTGCGGCTTGGCGGCGTGCGCTTCGTCACTCTGCAATACGATCATTCCGAGGAGGAAGTCGGCCGACTGGAAGAAGAAAACGCGGCCGAAATCATGCGGCCGGACGGTCTCGATCTGACCAACAACATCGACGATACTGTCGCGCTGATGGCGGCGCTTGATGCCGTCGTTGTTCCGAACAACCTGCTGATGAGCCTCGCGGGAGCACTCGGGAAACCAGCCGAGGCAATGATCCACGCGGCGAACTGGACCTTCCTCGGAACCGACCGCGTGCCGTTCTGGCCGACCGTGCACATCCACCGGCGCACCGAGGAAGAAGGCCTCGACTGGGGACCTCTCGCGACCCGGGTGGCCGCGCGGCTGAAGACGACGCTGGGCCTCTAGCTCAACGCGGCGCCCCGGCCTCCGCCGCCACTCCGGGAGAGCGCGTGCGCTTCGCTTCCCGGTAGGTGATATAGAGCCCGCTGGTGACGATGATCCCGGCACCGAGCCAGGTCATCGCGTCCGGAAGCGTTCCGAAGATCAGGAAGGTCAGCAGCGTCGCCATCACGAGCTGACCGTAGTTGAACGGCGACAGCAGCGAGGCCTCCCCGAGGCGGAAGGCCTTGATCACGAAAAAATGCCCGAGCCCGCCGAGAAATCCGACCAGCGCGAAGAGGCCGTAATCGAGCGCATCTTCCGGCAGCTTGTAGTCGAACGGCAGCACGAAACTCGGGATCAGCGCGCCGATCAGAGCGATATAGGTGATCGAGGTCTCGGCGGAATCGCTGCTCGCGTATTTCCGCGTCAGGACCTGGTAGACCGCGTAGAAGAAGGCCGTCCCGAGCACGCAGAGCATGGCCCAGTGGCTTTCCGCGCCGCCCGGGCGGATGATGATCAGCGCGCCGCCGAAGCCGACCAGCACCGCGATCCAGCGTCGCCAGCCAACTTTCTCGCCCAGGAACGGGACCGCAAGCGCGGTAACGATGATCGGCGAGGTGAAATTGATCGCGCTTGCGACCGGCACCTCGATATGGCGCACGGCGAGAAAGAACAGGCAGGTACAGACGAACATCAGAACCGAGCGGACGATATGCACACCCGGCTTCTGTGCCCTCAGAAGGCCGAGGCCATGGCTCGGCAGAAAGATCGCGAGGGCGAAGAGCAGATGACCCGCATAGCGCGCCCACACGATCTGCGTGGTCGAATAGTCCGCCGAAAGGTAGCGCACAAGCACGTTCATGCAGGGCAGCACGGTGATCGCGGCGAGCATGAAGAGGACGGCGGTGGCGAAAGGCCTGGCGAGCGGCGCGGGTGCCGCCGCAGCATGGTCTGGTGTCATGTCGGGAGCCTAGGCGGGCCGGTGACCCGGGGCAAATTCCAATGTGTCAGCACAGTGCGCACCGAAGAGGCACGAGTTTCCCGCTATTTTTTCAGTGTCGCCGGGGTCACCGTCAGATACATCGCGTTCAGGGCGGCGTCCGGATGCCTGCCCTTTTCCCGGAAGCCGGCGCGCTTGAGGGCGATGATCGCGGGCCAGTTGTCCGAATGTGGACAGACGACGATGCGGTCGATCGCAGGATCGCGGAAGATATCCGCCGCCATTGCGCGCAGCATCCGCTGGCCGATCTTCTTGTTCACCATGTCGGTCTCCCCGAGCAGGAAATCCACCGCGCGGGTCTCTCCGGTCACGTCGGCGACGGATTTCCAGCGCGAGTCGCCCCCGGCCTCATAGACATGGATGCAGCCGATCGGCCTTCCGTCCAACTCCGCGATCCGAAGACCGGAGTCGGGATCCTGCAAAATGCTGCCGAGCGAGTCCGTGACCGCCGTGAAGACGCGGTGCGTCCAGCGCGCGACATGCGGCGCGACGAGCCAGCGGCGGATCGTGCCCTCATCGGCGAGCCCCGCCGGCCGGAGTACGATGTCGACGGTGTCAGCGGACATCGGAGCCGACGGCCGCAACGGTCGTCATGTCCTTGCCCTTGACGCTCCGGACGGCGTCGCGCCGATCCGGATTGAGCCTGTACTCGATAAAGGCGACAAGCCGGGTCACCACGAAGACAAGGGTCAGGTAAAAGACCGCAGCAATCAGGAATATCTCCAGCGGCTTGTAGGTCTGAGAGATCATCTTCCGCGCGATGCCGGTCATTTCCAGCAGCGTGATGGTGCTGGCGAGCGAGGTCGACTTGATCATCAGGATGATTTCGTTTCCGTAAGCCGGCAGTGCCTGTCGGATGGCTTGCGGGAAGATGATGCGGCGGAAGCGCATCAGCGCATTCATGCCGCAGGCCTTGGCTGCCTCGATCTGGCCGAACGGCACCGAGAGGATGCCGCCGCGGATGATCTCGCTGGTATAGGCGCCGGTATTCAGGGTCAGCGCCAGAATCGCGCACCACCAGGCCTCGCGCAGCACCGGCCAGACAAAGCTCTCGCGGACGACTTCGAACTGACCCGTGCCGTAATAGATCAGGAATATCTGCACCAGCAGCGGTGTTCCGCGGAAGACATAGACGAAGCCATAGGCAAATGCGGAAATCGGCTTGAAAGAGGAAAGCCGCAGCAGCGCGATGCCGATCGCCAGGAAAAAGCCGGCGAAGAGCGACGTCGCCGCCAGCGCCATGGTGACCGGCAGGCCGTCGAGGATCTTCGGGAAGGCTTCCGCCATGAGGTCGAGATCCATCGCTCAGGCCCTCCGGACGCCGCGGTTGGCCCAGAGCTCGGCGAGCCCGAAGCCCTTGTTCGAAAAGGCAGTCAGCACGAGATAGAGCACACCCGCCGTCAGGTAGAAGGTGAACGGCTTCTGCGTCGAGCCGCTGGCGACGGAGGCTTGCCGCATGATCTCGACCAGCCCGACGATGGAGATCAGCGAGGTGTCCTTCAGCGTGAGTTGCCAGACATTGCCTAGGCCCGGCAGGGCATAGCGCGCGACCTGAGGGATCATGATCCGCCGGAAGAGGAGAAAGCGGCTCATGCCGCAGGCCTTGGCCGCCTCGATCTGTCCCGTCGGAACCGAGAGCACGGCGCCGCGGATCACCTCGGTCGCATAGGCGCCGGAGATGGTGCCGAGCGCGATGGTGCCGATGGCGAACGCGTCGAGTTCGATATATTCGTCATAACCGAACACCTTGGCGACCGTCATCACCGCCATGCTGCCGCCGAAGAACAGCAGGTAGATGATCAGCAGGTCCGGAACGCCGCGGATCAGCGTGGTGTAAGCTTCCCCGACGAAGCGGAGCACGAGGTAGCGGGACAGCTTGAGCGCGGCACCGAACATGCCGATCACAATGCCGAGCAGGAACGCCGCGCAGGCGACGGCGAGCGTCATCAGCATGCCGCGGACCATCTCGTCGCCCCAGCCGTCGTCGCCCCATTGCAGCAGCAGCATCCAGTCAGGCAGTTCCAATGCGCCTCTCCGGCTGTTCTCTCAAGCACGCGGCCGCCACGAGGGCGGCCGCGCGTCTTCAGATAGTCCCTGGACGATCAGTCCTTCGGCGTGCCGTCGAAGCCGAACCACTTGATGGAAAGCTTCGAGATCGTGCCGTCGGCGATCGCCGCATCGATGGCCTTGGTGAACATGTCGGCCAGTTCCTGGTCGTCCTTGCGGATGCCCGCGCCGACGCCGTTGCCGAACGGACCGCCGTCCATCTTCGGGCCGACCATTGCCATCTTCGCGCCCTTCTCGCCTTCGAGCAGCGGCACCCAGTAGGAGAGCGAAGCCAGCGCGGCATCGATCCGGCCGGCGCCGAGGTCGAGGTCGAGGTTTTCCTGGGTGTCGTAGGTCTTCACGGTGACCGTGTCGGCCATGTATTCGTTCAGGAAATTCTCGTGCGTCGTGGAGATCTGCACGCCGACGGTCTTGCCCTTGAGCGCGGCCTTGATCTTGTCCAGCGCGGCCTTCTCGCCGGCATCGACATCCGCCAGGGAGATGTTGGCCAGACCGGCGTCGAGACTCGCGAGCGGGCTGGATTTCAGCACCACGAGCGAGGCCGGAGAGCCCATGTAGGAACGCGAGAAGGTAATGACTTCCTTGCGTTTGTCGGTGATCGACATGCCGGCCATGATGGCGTCGAACTTGCCCGCCTGAAGCGCCGGAATGATACCTTCCCAGGCGGTCTGCACCAGATCGCACTGCACCTTCATGCGCTCGCAGAGATCGGCATAGAGATCGACCTCGTAGCCGTCCAGCTTGCCGGAGCTGTCGGTAAAGTTCCACGGCGCGTAGGCGCCTTCGGTGGCGATGCGGACCTTGCTGCCTTCCTTAAAGTCCTTGGCGACGGCGGCACCGCTGAAGGCGATGGACGCAAGCGCAAATGCAGTCAGAAAACGCTTCATGTGTAAGCTCCCATTTTTTTGTTCCCTGTCGGTAGTCGACGCAGCCATCAGCGGTTCCGTTTCACGAACTGGCGGCAGCGTTCCGATCGCGGGTCGTCGAACACCTGTTCGGGCGGCCCCTGTTCTTCCACACGCCCCTCGTGCAGAAAGACAATCTCGTTCGAGACGTCGCGAGCGAAATCGATTTCGTGGGTGACGATGATCATCGTACGCCCCTCCTCGGCGAGCTGGCGCATCACGAGGAGCACCTCGCCGACGAGTTCGGGGTCGAGCGCGGAGGTCGGCTCGTCGAACAGCATCACCTGAGGCTCCATCGCGAGAGCGCGCGCGATCGCGCAGCGCTGCTGCTGGCCGCCGGAAAGATGGCTCGGATACTGGTCCCGCTTGTCGCCGATGCCGACTTTTTCGAGCAAGGCTTCGGCGCGGGCGATCGCCTCTTCCCGCGGGACCTTCAGCACATGGACCGGCGCCTCGATGACATTCTCCAGCACGGTCATGTGGGTCCAGAGGTTGAAGTTCTGGAACACCATGGAGAGGCGCGAGCGGATACGGTCGACCTGGCGCATGTCGGCCGGTTGCTGGGTACCGTTCGGTCCCGGCTTCATGGCGATGGTCTCGCCGTTCACCGAGACAATTCCGCGATCGGGAATCTCGAGCAGATTGATGCAACGCAAAAACGTGCTCTTGCCGCTGCCGGAGGATCCGATCATCGAGATGACGTCGCCCTGGCGGGCCTCGAGGGAAACGCCCTTGAGCACTTCGAGGCCGGCGAAGCTCTTGTGCAGGTCCTTGACGACCAACGCAGCCGATGCGGAGTCCGGCGCGTGCGCTACAGCCATGTTATCGCAATCCCAACGGTGACGGTCAGGCGCAGCATAATGGCCATTCCAGAACCGGCAAGATTTATGTCACGAAATCGACATGAAATCGGCGCCGGGCGGACATGCTTTCGCCTAACCCCCGAGGGCTTCGATTCGCCGCTCCAGCATGCCGCGAGCCGGCGCATCCGGGCCCATTTTCTCGAGCAGGGCGCTCCAGAGCGTCTTCGCGGTTGCGGCATCGCCGCGGTTCGCGGCGACGAGTCCGCCATAAAACAGACCGTCCGGACTGTCGGGCGCGATCTCGCGGATATGCGCCACCAGCGCCGCGAACTCCTCCGTGATCCCGCTTTCCGGCGTGCCGGGCGGGAAAAGGGCGCGTGCATAGTCGAGCTGGATCTGAAGGTCTTCCGGCGCCAGCCGGGCTGCGTTGGCATGCGCTTTCAGCGCGTCCCCGGTGCGGCCGAGCACGCCGTAGGCGCGCGCAAGCCGGATCCATCCGTCAAGATCGTCGGGCTCCTGTTCGAGCCGGGTTGCCAGCCGGTCGACCATGGACTGGATCATCGCCGAGCGATCCTCGGCACTCATGTCCCGGGCCGCCTGGACATCGTCCTCCGTCGGGCCGGGCGCGGCACGCTGCTCCCGTTCCGCTGCCCGAAGGGAGGCAACGTCGATCCCAGCTTCGGCTCCGGCCTCGTCGATCCGCTGGGTGACCAGGGCTTTCCATGGCGCATCCGGAGGTGTGTCCGCCTCCAGCGCAATCCACCATTTCAGCGCGCCGGCGGGGTCCGCCGCCTGGCTGCGCGCGAGGCCGAGATAGTAGCGCGAGCGTGGTTCCTGCGGCTGCGCCAGATTGACCTTGCGAAAATCCTCGACCGCGGCCGGCGGAACCGTGCCGTCCGCCGCCAGGACCAGTGCTTCACCGCGCGCGGCGGCAAATTGAAGATTGTCCGGGACTAGGTCGAGAGCCCGCCCATAGGCCGCCACGGCTTCCCGGTATCGCTCGGTCACCATGTAGGACCGGGCGAGCAGCGCCCAGCCGTCGGCATCCTCCGGGTTGGCTTTCAGTTTCTCTTCAAGACCGGCGACCATCTCGGCAACGCCCGGCTGGGCAGCAGCGCCGGCCGGCTCGGCGGGTTGCGCGGCCGGTTGCGGCTGATGTGCCATTCGGACGGTGCCCGCACCGTCCGTCCGCTTGTCCAGGGGCAGGTCCGGCAACCCGGGACTGCCGACCGCGACATAGGTCAGCAAGGCACCGGCGGGCAGCAGGAAAATCACCAGCATGGCCGCGGCAAGACGGCGCTTGCGGGTCGCCGCGGGAGACGAACCGTCCCCCCGGCCGTGCTCCGATGCCGCCGCCAGCATGCGGCGCTGGACCTCGACCCTGGCCGCCTCGAACTCCTCGTCGCCGAGACGTCCGGCGTCCAGATCCCGTTCGAGCTCGCTCAGCTGGTCGCGATAGACCGCAAGCGCCTCGTCTCCGGCCTCGCGTTCCGCACCCGCCTCGCCACCGGCGGAAAGCACCGGCCAGAGCAGCAGCAGAATTGTACCGAAGGTCAGCACTCCGGCGACGATCCAAAACACCATCAGGCTTTCCGATCCTGCTCGTCCAGAAGCGCCGCAATGCGCCGTTGCTCGTCTTCGTTGAGAGGCGCCGGAGTCACGCTTTCCGTCCCGCCACCGCGCCGGCGGAGGAGAAAGACGGCGACGCCGATAGCGCCAAGAACACCGACCGCCAGCGGTCCGTACCAGAGCACATAGGTCGAACTTTTCACTGGCGGCTTGAGCAGCACGAAATCGCCGTAGCGCTCGACAAGGTAGTCCTTGATTTCCGCGTCACTGTCACCGGCGACGAGCCGTTCGCGGAGCAGTACGCGGAGATCCTTTGCGAGTCCCGCATTGCTGTCGTCGATCGACTGGTTCTGGCAGACCAGACAGCGGATCTCCTTGCCGAGTTCCCGTGCCCGCGCCTCCAGGGCCGGGTCTTTCAGCATTTCCGCCGGCTCCACCGCCAGGGCGGGCAGCGCGAGACAGGCGAGTACGAGGCCGAGGAACAGGTTTCGTTTCATCCCCTGCCCGCCTTCAGCTGCTCGACCATCGGAAGAATCGTGTCGTTCAGCGCCGTGCCGGTCAGCGGCCCGACATGGCGATACCGGATATGACCCTCGGCATCGACCAGATAGGTCTCCGGCACACCGTAGACCCCCCAGTCGATGGCCACGCGGCCGTCCGGGTCTACGCCGATGCGGCCGAACGGATCGCCGAGTTCGCGGAGCCAGCCGACGGCGGCTTCCGGACGATCCTTGTAGTTGATCCCGACCAGCGGCACGCGGCCCTCGGCCGAAAGCCGCATCAGGATAGGATGCTCCACCCGGCAGGGCCCGCACCAGGAGGCGAAGAAATTCACCAGCTTGACCTCGCCCTTGAGATCCTCGGGACCGAAGCCCGGCTTGCCCTGCAGCAGCGGCGGCAGGGCGTGTCCCGGCGCCGGTTTGTCGATCAGCACCGACGGCAGGAGGCGCGGATCCTTCTTGCTCAGGATCGGAATGGTGAAATAACCGGCAATGACCGCGAAGACGAGCAGCGGCAGCAGATAGAGCAATCGCGCCATCTCAGTCGGCACCTTCCGCAACGGCAGGGCCGCCCGGCCGCCTTGCAGACCGCTTCGGCGCGCCGACACGCAGGCGGCGGTCGGAAAGCGAGAACAGGCCGCCAAGCACCATGATCATCGCCCCGGTCCAGATCCAGGGCACCAGCGGCTTGACCCAGACCCGCACGATGACCCCCTCGGCCGCACTGCCCTCCCCGATCGCGACATAAAGATCGCCGGCGATGCCGGAACGGATCGCCGCCTCCGTCGTCGGCATCTGCTGCACCGGGTAGAGCCGGCGCTCGGGGCGAAGCACAGCGAAAGGCGCGCCGTCTCTTGTGACGCTCAATGTCGCGGTATCAGCAAAATAGTTGGGTCCCTGTGTCCGCTCGAATTTGTCCAGAACGATCTCGTACTGGCCGAGGGTCATGCTGTCGCCCGGCTTCGCGACCACCACGAGTTCGCGCGTCCAGTTGGTCTCGCCTGTGGCGCCGCAGATGAAGATTGCGATGCCGATATGGGCAAGGCTCATGCCATAGGCCGCGCCCGGAAGCTTCACCAGGCGGCGCAGGCTCTCGCCGAAGGGGATGCGGAACAGCCGAACGCGCTCGGCGAGCTCCGTCACGACCCCGCCGGCGACCCAGGCGGCAAAGCCGAAGCCGAGGACCGGGGCCAGCGGCGCCTCGTCCGACAGCACCAGGATGCCGCCGGCCACCACGACCGTGAACAGCGCGCTGACCCAGAGCTTCTCGACGGCAACACGCAGATTGCCCCGCTTCCACGGCAGCAGCGGACCGAGTGCCAGCAGCACAAGCAGCGGGATCATCACCGGCACGAATGTCGCGTTGAAGAACGGCGCACCGACCGAGACCTTGTCGCCGGTCATGGCGTCGAGGAACAGCGGGTAGAGCGTGCCGATGAAGACCGTCGCCGTCGCCACGCTGAGGATCAGGTTGTTCAGCACCAGCCCGCCCTCGCGGGACACCGGCGCGAACAGGCCGCTCGCCTTCAGGGCCGGGGCGCGGATCGCGAACAGCGTCAGCGAGCCGCCGACCGCAACGATCAGGATGCCGAGGATGAACAGGCCGCGTTCCGGGTCGACGGCAAAGGCATGCACCGAGGTCAGGATGCCGGAACGGACCAGGAAGGTGCCCATCAGGCTGAGCGAGAAGGTGATGATCGCCAGCAGGATGGTCCAGGCCTTCAGCGCGTCGCGCTTTTCCACCACGATGGCGGAATGCAGGAGCGCGGTGCCGGCGAGCCAGGGCATGAAACTCGCGTTCTCCACCGGGTCCCAGAACCACCAGCCGCCCCAGCCGAGCTCGTAATAGGCCCACCAGCTGCCGAGCGTGATCCCGGCGGTGAGAAAGGTCCAGGCCCCGAGCGTCCAGGGCCGGACCCAGCGCGCCCAGGCCGGATCGACCTTGCCCTCGATCAGCGCCGCCATGGCGAAGGAGAAGGCGAGCGAGAAGCCGACATAGCCGACATAGAGCATCGGCGGATGGAAGGCGAGACCGGGGTCCTGCAGCAGCGGATTGAGATCGCGGCCGTCGAGCGGTGCCGGGTCGAGCCGCGCGAACGGGTTCGAGGTCAGCAGGATGAAGGCGAGGAAGGCGAGCCCGATCAGTCCCTGGACGGAAATGACCCGCGCCTTCAGCGTGTCCGGAAGCTGGCGCCCGAAGGCCGCCACGGCAAAGCCGAACAGGGCGAGAATGAGAACCCAGAACAGCATCGAGCCCTCATGGTTCCCCCAGACCCCGGAGATCTTGTAGAGCAGCGGTTTGAGGCTGTGGGAATTCTCCGCCACATTGGCGACGGAGAAATCGGAGGTCAGATAGGCATGGGTCAGCGCCCCGAAGGAGATCGCGATCAGCAGGAACTGCGCGGAAGCGGCCGGTCCGGCGAACGCCATCAGGGCCCGGTCGCGCCGGGCCGCGCCATAGAGCGGCACCGCCGACTGGGCGAGTGCGACGAAAAAGGCGAGCGTCAGCGCGTAATGGCCGATTTCGGCGATCATTGCTTCTCCGTGGCGTGCTGCCAGCGACCTGATTTCTTGAGTGCGTCCGCGACCTCGCGGGGCATGTAGTTCTCGTCATGCTTGGCGAGCACCTCGCTCGCATTGAAGACGCCGCCGTCGAACTTGCCTTCCGCAACGACGCCCTGCCCCTCGCGGAACAGGTCCGGCAATGCGCCGCGATAGACCACCTTCACGGAATGTTCGAGATCCGTGACGGTGAACTCCGTCCGCAGCCCATTCTCGAAACTGGCAACGCTGTTTTCCGCGACCAGCCCGCCGACGCGGATCCGCCGGTCGGGCCCGACCTCCTTCGCCTGCAGGTCGGTCGGGCTGAAGAAGAAGACGAGATTCTCCTCGAACGCGGTGAGCACCAGCGCTGCGGCGGCCCCAAGCATGGTCAGTCCGATCAGAACGATCGAAAGGCGGCGTCTCTTAGGCGTCATTGGCCATTTCCTCCGCGCGCGTTTGGCTCCGGCGCTGCCGGCGTCCGCCGACGCGTTCTTCAAGCGCCGTCAACTCGCGGTCCCGCGCACGCATTGCACTCACGGAAGCGATCAGCATTCCGACGAGCAAGACGAAAACGACGGCATAGGACGACCAGACATAGGCCGCATATCCGCCCATTTCGAGAAAGTCTCTCAGCATCCCGCTCCGCGTTCATTCAGTGACATAGATCATTTAGCCTGGAGACCTCCGGTTCAAGGCGACTTTGCGTCGCGCCTCATGCCGGGTCCGAGAGACGCAGCAGCCGGATCCGTCGCGCCGTCAGTTCGCCCCGCATCCGCACGATCAGCAGATAGAGGAAATAGAGCTTGAAGGCTGCGGCCATCAGCATCAGCGGCAGCAGCATCGAGGGGTCGATCGCCGGCCCGTCCATGCGCGCAACGCTCGCCGGCTGATGCAGCGTGTTCCACCAGTCGACGGAGAACTTGATGATCGGGATGTTCACCACACCGACCAGCAGCAGGATCGCCCCCGCTTTCGAGCCGCGCTCAGGATCATCGAACGCGTTCACCAGCGCGATATAGCCGAGATAGAGGAAAAACAGGATCAGCACCGAGGTCAGTCGCGCGTCCCAGACCCACCAGGTGCCCCACATCGGCTGCCCCCAGAGCGATCCTGTAACCAGCGCCATCAGGGTGAAACCGGCGCCGATGGGCGCGGCCGCCTGCGCCGCGACATCGGCGAGCGGATGTTTCCAGATCAGGAAACTGGCCGCCGCCACCGCCATCATCGTGTAGACGAACATCGCCATCCAGGCCGACGGGACATGGACATACATGATCCGCACGGTCTCGCCCTGCTGGTAATCCGGCGGCGAGGCGACAAGGCCGTAGTAGAGCCCGGCGGCACCGGTCGCGATGCCGAGCACCATGATCCAGGGTTGCAGGCGCGCCGCAAGCCGCATGAAGCGTGCCGGATTGGCAAACCAGTGGAACCAGTTCATCGGCGCATCATCTCCCGTTGCCGGCCTTGTCCGACCGTTCCGTCCGTTGAACACCAACCGGCGCGAAAACTCAACTCACAGCCTGTCGCAAGGCCGCCGCCGTCGCCCAGGGCGCGAGCGGCAGGGTGGCGAGCAGCATCGCCCCGATGATCAGCAACTGGGCCTTGGAGGAATGCCCCGTCACCGCGGCCTCGATCGCCGAGACCCCGAAGATCAGCAGAGGGATGGTGAGCGGCAGCACCAGCAGCGCGACCAGCGCTCCTGCCCGCCGTGCGCCGAGCACGAGGGCGGCGCCGATCCCGCCCAGCAGGCTGAGCACCGGCGTGCCCAGCGCCATGGTGGCGAGCAGTACCGGGTAGGCGTCGGCCTGCATGTTCATGAAGAGCCCGAGCAGCGGCGCGATCAGCAGCATCGGCAACCCCGTGGTCAGCCAGTGCGCCAGGCACTTGCCGAGCACCAGGAGCTCCAGCGGCGCCGGTGCCAGCAGCATGAGCTCAAGCGTGCCGTCGTCATAGTCCGACTGAAACATCCGATCGAGCGAGAGCATCGCGGCCAGCAGGGCCGCGACCCAGACGATGCCGGCGGAAATCCGCTCCAGAACGCCGGGCTCCGGCCCGACGCCAAGCGGAAACAGGGTGACGACGATGACGAAGAACATCAGCGCCATGGCGGCGTCGCTGCCCTGCCGTAGGGCGAGCGAGAGATCGCGGCGGACGATGGCGAGAAACGCGTTCATGACATCCTCATACCGCGGTGCCGAACAAGTCGCCGGCCGCATCCGGATCCGCCGGCACGGGGGCAAAGGCGGAGAGATCGAGTTCCGCCACCCCGTCACCGGTCTCGAAGCGGATATGTGTCGCGGCGACAACCATGCCCCCGCGTGCGCGATGTGCGGAAATCGCCTGTTCGAGGGCCGCGACACCGTCCGAATCGAGGCCTACCGTCGGTTCGTCGAGGATCCAGAGCGGCGCCTCGCCGACCAGCAGGCGGGCGAGCGCGAGACGGCGTTTCTGTCCGGAAGAGAGATAACGTGCCGGAAAATCGGCTCTGTGGGCGATCCCGAACCGGTCCAGCGCCGCACCGACAGAAAGGCCCGTTCCACCGCGCAACTCGCGCCAGAATGTGAGAAGCTCCTCTGCCGACATGGCCGGTTTGGCGGCATCGGCATGGCCGACATAGTGCAGACGCCCGATATGCCCTGCCGGATCGTCGTGAACGGATGCACCGTCCCAGGTCATGCTCCCCGCCTCCGTCCGCACGAGCGACGCCATGACGCGGAGCAGGCTGGACTTGCCGCTCCCGTTCGGCCCGCGGAGGATCAGCGCACCGCCTGCGGCCAGGGTGAAATCGAGCCGGTCAAAGACCAGGCGCCCGCCCCTGCGGCAGCGCAGGGCACTCCCCTCGAAGCGGTGATCGTCGAAAGTTTCCATGAAAGCAACGTCCTCGCCCCCTGGCCACCCGCAGGGGTGGGCTCACAATAGGGGAGGTTGCGGCGCGCCTCAACGCGTCAGGGCGCCGCGTGCGAAATCCGGATTTCGGGCAAAGAAAGCGGCGCCGGTCTGGGGGAGGGGGGAATGCGGCGCCGCTTTTCAAGGTCCCGACTCTTCAAGAGAGCCGGAGAAGGGGACCAGTTCTTGACGGAACGTCCGCCAAGTCGGTTTACCGGTAACTGCCGGTATATGAAAAATATAGGAACCGGACATGGCGATTTCGAGGTCTGTGAGTGTATTTTTTCCGGCCAATCACGAAAAACCGTCGCCAATGGCCGTTTCCTTTCGCCGGCGCATGGTTCAGATATAAAAAACCATCTTCAGGGGAGAAGTACATTGCCCGCGATTCACGCTTCCGACGCCCTCTCCCGCTTCACGGTCCTGGACCTGACGCGGGTCCGTTCCGGTCCGACCTGCGTGCGCCAGCTCGCCGACTGGGGGGCCAACGTCATAAAGATCGAACTGCCCGAGGCGATGGAGGCCGGGAACCAGCTCGGCGGCGCGCGCGAGGGCTCCGACTTCCAGAACCTGCACCGCAACAAGCGGGCGATGACGCTGAATCTGAAGGATCCCGAAGGTCTCGCCATCCTGAAGAAGATGGCAAGGACCGCGGACGTCATCGTGGAGAATTTCCGCCCCGACGTGAAACAGCGCCTCGGCATCGACTACGAGACCCTGGCGAAGGATAACCCAGGGCTCGTCTATGCCTCGATCTCCGGCTTCGGCCAGGACGGCCCCTATGCCAAGCGGCCCGGCTTCGACCAGATCGCCCAGGGGATGGGCGGACTGATGTCGATCACCGGCGCCCCGGGCGAGGGTCCGATGCGGGTCGGCATTCCGGTCGCGGACCTGACCGCCGGCATCTTCGCCTCCCAGGGCATCATGCTGGCGCTGCTGGAGCGCGAGGCGTCCGGCAAGGGGCAGTGGGTGCACACTTCTCTCCTGCAGGCGCAGATCTTCATGCTCGACTTCCAGGCCTCGCGCTGGACCATGAGCGGCGAGGTCGCGAAACAGGCCGGCAACAACCATCCGACCAGCATCCCGACCGGCGTCTTCAAGACCAGCGACGGCTACATGAACATCGCGGTCTCCGGCGAGAAGATCTGGACCCGGTTCTGCGAGGCGATCGGACGCCCCGACCTGCCGGAGAACCCGGACTTTAACACCGGGCCCGCCCGCTCGGAGAACCGGGACACGCTGAACGCCATCATTCAGGACGTCATCCAGACCGAGACGACCAAGCACTGGGTCGACCTCTTCAACACGGAAGGCGTCCCTGCCGGGCCGATCTACAATATCGACCAGACCTTCGCCGACCCTCAGGTCAAGCATCTCGGCATGCAGCAGAGTGTGCATTCGAAGGAACTCGGCGATATCGACCTTGTCGCCCAGCCGATCACCCTCTCCCGCACGCCGAGCAAGTTCGTCGCCGCGCCGCCCGCCTACGGCGAGCACACCGACGAGATCCTGGGCGAACTCGGCATGAGCGCCGAGGAGATCCAGGCCCTGCGCGACAAGCAGGTCATCTGAGCCGAACCGAAAGAAGAGCCATGCCCGCAAGTGCCCCGCAACCGATCCTGACCGAGTTCAAGAACGGCATCGCCCGCCTGATCTTCAACAACCCGGCCCGCCACAACGCCATGTCGCTGGAGATGTGGACCCACGGCGCCGAACTGCTGGAGGCCTTCGGGCGGGATGACAATGTCCGCGCCATCCTCCTGACCGGAGCGGGCAGCGAGGCCTTCGTCGCCGGCGCGGACATCTCCAAGTTCGGCGACGAGCGGGCGAGCCGGGAGGCGGTGGAGACCTACGACCGTGCCGTCGCCCGCTTCCAGCAGGTCATGCGGTCGCTTGAGAAGCCGACCATCGCGCGCATCAACGGATTCTGCATCGGCGGCGGCCTCGCCGTCGCGATCGAGTGCGACATTCGGGTCTGCTCGGAGAAATCGCGCTTCTCGGTGCCGGCGGCCAAGCTCGGAATCGGCTATGCGATGGACGGCATCCGCCGTCTGCGCACCCTCGTCGGTCCGGCCTTCGCCGCCGAGATCTTCTACACGGCCCGCCAGTTCACCGCCGCCGAGGCGGTGATGATGGGACTGGTCAACCGGGCCCTGCCGGAAGCCGAGCTCGACGCCCATGTCGAGGACCTGCTCGCCCGCATCTCCGAGAACGCGCCGCTCGCCATTCACACCGCGAAACGGGCGCTGATCGAGCTGGAGAAGCCGGAAGAGGACCAGGACGCGGCGGCCTGCGACGCGCTGGTGCTGAAATGCATGGAGAGCGAGGATTACGTCGAGGGACGGACCGCCTTCATGGAAAAGCGAAAGCCGGTTTTCCGCGGACGCTAAGCTGGTCTAGATTGCGGCCCGCGAATCAACCGTGAGCGGACCCGCGCCGGAATGCGGCCGGATCCGCCGCCTTCGAGGACGTCCGAATGCCCGATCCGTTCGACGCAATACATGCGCGGCTGCTGGAACTGCCGGTCTTCTTTGTCGGCGGCATGCCGCGCTCCGGCACGACCTGGACGCAGCAATTGCTGAACGCGCACCCGAACGTGCTCTGCATGGGCGAGTCGCGCTTCTTCGAGGACCTGATCCCGAACCTCTACGAGATGCTGAAGGGCTACAGCCAGCGTCGCCACGATCTGGTCGACACCTGGGGGCCGGGCGTCAGCGGGCTGCGGGGCGTTCATATGGGCCCCGTCTTCAAGGCTTCCTTCGCCTCCCTCGCCGGCGCCAATCTCGGGAACAAGGATGCCGAACGCCTCGTCACGGTCGGCGAGAAGACGCCGGACAACATTACCAGCCTCCGCCGTCTCTGGCAGATCTATCCGGAGGCCCGCGTCATCCATGTGATCCGCGATCCGCGCGACGGGGCGGTGTCAGGCTATATCCGCTTCAATAAGAAACTGGCCGGGCACATCTCCCGCGAGGACTATATCCCCTCCTATTGCGAGCAGTGGCGCAACCGCATCCTGGAGGCGCGCAAGCTTGCCGAGGGCCATGCCTTCATGGAAGTGCGCTACGAGGATCTGCACGCGGATCCGGAAAACACCGCGGCAAGACTGTTCCGCTTCATCGGTGCCCCGGACGATCCGGACCTGGTCGCGGCGGCGGTCGAGACAACAAGCTTCGAGAGCCTTTCCGGCGGCCGCAGACGCGGCGAGGCGGATGCCCGCTCGCACTACCGCCAGGGCGTCGTCGGCGGCTGGCGCGAGGAGCTGACGGAGTCGGAACGGGCCGCCGCGATCAAAGCCGCGGAGCCGGTGCTGTCGGAACTCGGTTATCTGGAGCCGGAACAACAGGCAGCATCGGGCAGCGTATAAGGCCCGACGGCGGCCAGCCATCCGCCTGCAATCCGGTTCTACCCAGCGAACCGGCCATTGAACGGCACCCCCGAGAACAGCGTCACCAAATGCGCCGCGAGCACGAGGCAGGTGACGACGGCGAAAATCTGGATCATCGTATAGGGGATCAGGGTAACATTCCCTGGAAGCCGTTCCTTGCGGTCCTGCATGCGCGCGAACGCGAAGACCAGGGCCGCCGCGGCAAGTGCGATCAAAGTGGTCAGGAGGTCCATGCGCACCTAAGTAATCTAAGGGAACCCAACGATAAGAACGACAGGGGGAAACATAAGCATGAGCGTTGCCAACCGCCAGCCGGCCGAGACCGACGGCAACTATGATCCGGCCAGCCAGAAACTGCTCACCTTCCACGACGCGGTCCCGGCCTTCCGGGACGGAAGCGACAGCCCACGCGCCTATCTGGAGCGCTGCCTCGAAGTAATCGAGAAGCGGGAGCCGGAGGTCCAGGCCTGGGTCACGATCAACCGCGAGGGCGCCCGCAAGGCCGCCGACGAGGCGAGTGCGCGCTACAAGGCCGGCAAACAGCTTTCCCCCATCGACGGCATGCCGATCGGCATCAAGGATCTCTTCATGACGAAGGATATGCCGACAGAGATGGGCAGCCCGCTCTTCAAGGGCAACCGGACCGACGCGGACAGCGCGCATGTCTACGGACTGCGCATGTCCGGCGCGGTTATTCTCGGCAAGACGGTCACGACGGAGCTCGGCTTCTCGCACCCCGGACCGACTCGCAACCCGTTTGATCCCGAGCGCACGCCCGGCGGCTCCTCCAGCGGCTCGGCCGCCGCGATCGGCGCGGGCATGGTACCCGCCACCATCGGCTCTCAGGTCGTCGGTTCGGTGATCCGCCCTGCGAGCTTCTGCGGCAATTACGCGATCAAGCCGACGCTCGGCGCGCTGAATCGGGGCGAGCGGGCGGGCGGCCTCAGCCAGAGCCATATCGGCGTCCATGCAGGCGCGCTCGAAGACATGTGGGCGGTCGCCTACCAGATCGCGGCGACGGCCGGCGGCGATGCCGGCTATCCCGGCCTCTATGGCGAGGAACGCCCCTCCGGACCGAAAAAGCCGACCCATCTCATCCTGCTGCAGACCGAGGGCTGGGAGACGCTGGACGCCACCACCCGCGCCGCCTTCGAGAAAATCCTCGAGCAGCTGCGCCGGCAGGAGATCCAGATCCTGACCCGGGCCGACAGCCCGACGATCGATGCCTGCGAGGTGGCGATGTCGGAGAGTCTCAAGCTCGCCCGCGATATCTGCTGCTGGGAACTGCGCTGGACCCTGCGCAACCTCGCCGAGAAGGACCGCAGCCTGATGAGCGACAGTCTGCTGCAGCGCCTTTCCCTGGCGGAGGGCATGAGCCTCTCGGATTACCGGACCGCGCTCGACCAGCGCGAGCGGATGCGGACCCGGTTCAAAGCCCTCGCTCCGTTTGCGGATGGCTGCATCACCCTTTCCTCGGCCGGCATCGCCCCGCCGTTCGACGGCTCCGGCAATGTCGGCGAGCCGGGCATCACGCACCAGACCGGCCTGCCCGCGTTCAACGCGGCGACCTCGGCCCTTGGCGTACCCGCAATCACCTTGCCTCTGATGGCTGTCTCGGGCATGCCCGTCGGCGTCCAGCTCGTCGGCCAGGCGCATCGCGACCAGGATCTCACCGGCCTCGCCGCCTGGATGCGGGAGAATGTGAAGCCGGTCTCGCTGTAGGACATTTCCGCTCCATCACCCCGGCAGACGCCGGGGTGACGGATATTATGGTTCGATGAAGTCGTTCCCTCGCCGGTGACAGAGCACTGGGAATCCCCTACATCATAACCCTCGCCTTCCGCTGCACCGGTCTCCCATGTTCTCCGCCATCATCTTCGACTGCGACGGCGTGCTCATCAATTCCGAGTCGATCCTGCGCGCCTACCACATCCGGCATCTCGCGGCGCTCGGCCTGCATTACGACCCCACGACCTACAGCCGCCGGTTCAAGGGAAAGGCCTGGCCACAGTTCGTTGCGCTGATCGAGGAAGAATACCGGGAGAAGCACGGCACAGCACTTCCGGCGAACTGTTTCGACAACGTCCGGGACGACACCTGGGCCGAGTACCGGCGCGCGCTGACCCCGACCGAGGGCATCGCCACCCTGCTCACCACCCTGACCCTCCCCAAGGCCGTCGCCTCGAACAGCGGCGCGACATCGCTGGAACGGAAACTGCGTCATACCGGCCTGCTGAAGCATTTCGACCCGCACCTTGTCTCGCTCGACCATGTCGCCCAGGGCAAACCGGCGCCGGACATGTTTTTGCTCGCCGCAGAACGGCTCGGCGCCGCTCCCGCGGACTGTCTCGTCATAGAGGACAGCACCACCGGCGTTTCCGCGGCGACCAGGGCCGGGATGACCTCCTGGGGCTATGTCGGGGAAAGCGGCGGCGATGCGGACCTGCCGGACCAGCTGCGCGCCGCCGGCGCGAGCGAGATCTTCGTCCATCACGACGAGATCCGGCAACGGCTGGGATAGCTTTTCTCAATCTCGAACGTCATCCCGGACGGGATCCGGGATCCTCGGGCGACCACCCCGCCATTCGATCGTAGAGATCCCGGCTCCGCGGCCGGGATGACACCCAGAAATGTTGAGATAGAGGGACTTACCCCAGATCCTGCTCCGCCATCGCGATGCGGGCATCGTGGAAGCGCGGATTGAGGGCGAGGCACTGCTCGTAGCAGGTGCGGGCATGGTCGCGGCTGCCGGCGGCGTCGAACACCTGCCCGAGGGTGAACCAGGGATCCGGATCATCCGGTTTCAGATAGATCGAGCGGTTGAGCGCGGTCGCGGCGGGTTCCAGCCAGCCGGCCTCGAAGCAGGTCATGCCGAGCTGGCGCTGATGATCGGCATCCGCCGGGTCGAGCACCGCCGCCATGCCGATCAGCTGGGCCGCCTCCGCATGGCGGCCGTTCTGCATCGCGAGGATGCTTTTGACATGGAGCGAACGCGGGCTCTCCGGCTGCCCCTTCGTGACCTTGCGGTAGAGGTTCTCCAGCCGTGCCGTGCCGATATTCACCACCCCGCCGAGGCGAGACGGGGATGTATGAGAGGTCCGTGCCATGACGCGGCTATCTTAGCCCGCCGCGGTCGGGAGCACCACCCGCGGCACGTACCGGCCCGCAATCAGCCCGTCAGGACCCGTCCCGCGACCGCGTCGAGCTTGGCGACCAGGGCCGGATCTCGCGCCTCGGGATGGGTGATCAGCGCGAACTGCAGGGCGTTGTCGCCGCCCTGCTCGTCCACCTCCGGACGTTTCGCCAGCATCGGCGCGACGGTGCGCACCAGGTTGCGTGCCTTCTCGGCATTGCCGGTGAGCACCTTGATCACCTGCTCGACCGTGACGCTGTCATGGTCCGGATGCCAGCAGTCATAGTCGGTGACCATGGCGACCGTGGCATAGGGGATCTCCGCCTCGCGGGCGAGCTTGGCCTCCGGCATGTTGGTCATGCCGATCACGTCGCAGCCCCAGGAACGGTAGAGCATGCTCTCGGCATAGGTCGAAAACTGCGGACCTTCCATGCAGATGTAGGTCCCGTTGACGCTGCAGGGCAGGCCGAGCTGCTCGCAGGCCGCCGCAAGCGCCGCCTGGATCCGCGCCGAGACCGGATGGCTGAAGGAGACATGGGCGGCGCAGCCGTTGGTGAAGAAGGTCTTCTCGCGCGCGAAGGTGCGATCGATGAACTGGTCGATCAGTACGAAATGACCCGGCGCGTATTCTTCCTTGAGCGAGCCGACGGCGCTCAGCGAGACGATGTCGGTGACGCCCGCCCGCTTCATCGCGTCGATATTGGCGCGGTAGTTGATGCCGCTCGGGTTCAGCTTGTGGCCCCGACCGTGACGCGGCAGGAACACCAGCTTCTGCCCGTCGAGCTCGCCGAACAGGAGCTGATCCGACGGCGTGCCGAACGGCGACTCGACGGTCTCCCAGCGCGTGTCGGTCAGCCCGTCGATCTCGTAGATCCCGCTGCCGCCGATAAAGCCCAGCACCGCGTCGCGCGTAAGGTCCGTCATGCTTCCACCCACCCCAGTATGATGTTCGGTTTCTGCCTAGCGGATGGGCGAGACCTTGCCAACGGCAAAAAGTGCGGCGCCAGCGGCAAAATGCGCGGAGAGCGAGTCCGCGCGGACTCGCATCTCGGGATCGTGGCACCCCTTGTGTCCGTGTCCGGACTCTCGATTGACCCAGGATTGGCGCCTTTCCCATTTCCATCATTTTATGTGCTGGTTTACTAACCCTCTGTTAGATTTTGGTTGCTACCATCCCATGCGCCGGGACATCGAAGTCCCGGCGTCGCATTTCTTGTTTCCCACGTTTCGCGCCCAGGAAAGATCACTGCGCTGTGTCCACGCATTCTTACCTAGACCGATTTTTTTCCCCGACACACGAGTTGTTCGATCCGTCGAGCGCTTACACGGGCACCTACAGTCCGGGCCTCGTCGCGCTGTCCGTCTTCATCGCGATTCTGGCCGCGGTCGTCGCGCTCTCGACATCTCCCAGGATCGCGGCGGCTCGCAGTACACGGGCGCGCGTTGCCTGGCTCGTCGCCGGTGGCGGCTGCATGGGCGGAGGTATCTGGGGCATGCACTTCGTCGGGATGCTGGCGTTCTCGCTTCCCTGCGGCATCAGCTACGACCCGCTGATCACTCTCGCGTCGATGGTTCCGGGCATGCTTGCCAGCGCGGTCTCCCTTCTGGTGATCAGCCGCGGCGACCGGATCACGGTCGGAGGGCTGATGATCGGTGCCGTCCTGCAGGGCGGCGGCATCGGCGCGATGCACTACGCGGGCATGGCCGCCATGCGGCTGGACGCGGTGCTGCTCTACGACATTCCCACGGTCGCACTTTCCGTTCTCGTCGCCGTGGTGCTGGCCTTCGTATCTCTCAGCATTCTGTTCCTGCTCAGAAACTTCAAGCATCTCCGGTCTTTCGCCGTTCCTGTGGCGGCGATCATCATGGGATGCAGCGTCGCCGGGATGCACTACACCGCGATGCAGGCAGCGCTCTTCTTTCCGATCGTCAGCGTACTCGGCCCGGTCGACACGTTCGCCCCGACCACGATGGCGATCATCGTCACCCTTCTCGTGACCTGCTTCGGCGCCGCCACCCTCGCCGCCGCCTTCGCCGGACGTCAGTTCGAGACCGCGAGCGTGCTGAGGGACGAGGTCGAACGGCGGACCTTGCTGGAACGGGAGGCCCGCGCCGATCACGCCCGGCTGCAGGCCATCATGGACAACGTCGAGGCCGCCATCGTGACCATCGACGAGAACGGAACGATCCTGCACTGGTCGCCGGGAGCAGAAAGCGTTTTCGGCTATCAGACCGACGAGGCGCTGGGCCGGAACATCTCGTCCATGATGCCGAGAGAAGAGGCCGACAAGCACGACGCCTATATCGGCAATTACCTGCGGACGGGGCAAAAGAAAATCATCGGCATCGGCCGGGAAGTCACCGGGCTGCGCAAGGACGGCTCGACAGTGCCGCTCGAACTTGCGATCAGCGAAGCCCGGCTGGAAGGCCGCACGCTCTTCATCGGAATCTTGCATGATATCACCGAGCGCAAGCGGAACCACGAGGAACTGGTGCTGGCCCGTGAGGAAGCCGAGGCCGCGAACAAAGCCAAATCCCTGTTTCTCGCGAACATGAGCCACGAGATCCGCACCCCGCTCAATCCCATCATCGGGATGGCGCACCTGTTGCAAAAGACCGGTCTGGACCGCCTCCAGGCGGGATATGTCGGCAAGATTCAGCAGTCCGGAAAGCACCTGCTGAGAATCATCAACGACATTCTCGATTTCTCCAAGGTCGAAGCGGGCGAACTCGTCCTGGAAGAAACAAATTTCGAGCTCAACGAAGTCCTGGAGAGCATTTCCTCCGTGGTCTCAGAGCAAAGCGCGGAAAAGAACATCGAGCTGATCTTCGACATTCCGACCGACATTCCGAGGGAGTTTCGCGGCGACCCGCTTCGGCTCAGCCAGATCCTGATAAATTTCGCCAGCAATGCCGTCAAGTTCACCGAGGCTGGGGAAGTCTGCATTTCCCTCAAGCTGTTGGAACGGACGGAGGAGACCGCGCACCTCAGGTTTCTGGTGCGCGACACCGGCATAGGAATTTCGCCGGAGCAACAGCGGAAGCTCTTCCGCTCGTTCCAGCAGGCCGACGAGTCGACGACCCGCAGGTTCGGCGGTACTGGCCTCGGACTGGCCATCTCGCAGCGCCTCGCCCAGCTGATGGGCGGTCGGGTCGGTCTAGAAAGCGAACCCGGCAAAGGCAGTACATTCTGGCTCGACCTCGAGCTCGAGCTGGGAGACTGCACCGGTCTCCACCACCGCTCGAATCCGGACCTCCGTGGACGCCGCGTGCTGGTCATCGAGGACAATGCCTCCGCGAACCAGGCGCTCTGCGAAATGCTGCGCTCCATGTCCTTCGAAGTCGACAGCGTCGACAACGGGCAGGCGGCGATCGACCGGATCCGGCAAGGGAGCCGCTACGATCTCGTCTTCGCGGACTGGCGCATGCCGGGCCTGGACGGTATCGAGACGATCCGGAGGATGCGCGCGGAAAGCCCGTCGGGAGAGGTTCCCGGCTTCGTGCTCGCAACGGCCTACGGCCGGGACGACGTGATGAAGGCCGCAGCCGACGCCAAAATCGACGAGGTTCTCGTCAAACCCCTGAACCCCTCGCAACTGCTGAACTCGGCCCTGCGTGTGCTCCGCCCGGAGGACGAAGCGCTCGATATCTCGCGACAGGGCGGGACCGAACAGCCCTCCACGACCTTCCTCGGAAAGCAACGGATCCTGGTCGTGGAGGACAATCCGCTGAACCGGGACGTCGCGATCGGGCTGTTGCGCTCCTTCGGTGCGGAAACGGAGGTCGCGGAGAACGGCGCGGAGGCGCTCAGCCGTCTGGAACAACGGCGGTTCGACGCCGTCCTGATGGATGTGCAGATGCCTGTCATGGACGGTTACGCCGCGACCCGGGAAATCCGCCGCCGCTATCCCGACCTGGAGCTCCCGGTCATTGCCATGACGGCAAATGCCTTGAGCGGCGACCGCGAACGCTGTCTCGAGGCGGGAATGGACGACCATGTCGCCAAGCCGATCGACCCGGACAATCTTTGCGCGGTCCTGGCGGCCCACCTCGAGATCGAAACGCCCGCTCCGGAAGACATCCGTCCGAGCGATGAAATGCTCTCCACCGCCCCCGCGCTCCATCTGCATGACAGTATCGATGTCGCCGCCGGCCTCGGACGGGTCCTGGGCGACCGGACGCAGTATCTCGGGTTGCTGCGGCGTTTTCTCGACGGACAATCCAGCGTCGCGGCGCGAATCACGGAGGCCCTCGACGCGGAGGATTACGCGACCGCGGAGCTCGAGGCGCACTCCGCAAGATCCGTCGCGGCGAATATCGGCGCCATGTCCGTCTCCGAATGCGCCGGAGACCTCGAACAGGCGATCCGCGCGCGCGCCGGCCGTGCCGAACTGGCTCCCCTGCTCGACCGGTTCGAGACCCTCCTCGCCCCGGTCCTCGGGTCTCTGGCCTCGGCCGATCTCGGCGGCTCGGTTTCGCGGGGCGTTGCCGGAAGCGACGTGACCGGTGAGGGGCGCGCGGTCCTCGACGAGTTGACCTCGCTCCTCGGCGACGACAATGCCGACGCGCAGGAACTGTTCACGGTCAACAGAAGCCTCCTGCGTCCGTTCTTCGACGTCTCGACATTCACCGAACTCGCCGAGGCCATCGACAGTTTCGATCTGGAACGGGCGCACAGGCTCTGCACGGACACTCAGCTTACCGCTTCGGAAGGCGGCGCCGCATGACAAACGACACCCAAAACCGGAAAACCATCCTCGTGGTCGACGACACCCCGGACAATCTCACCCTCATGAACGGTCTCCTGAAGGACACCTACAAGGTGAAGATTGCGAACAGCGGGGCGCGGGCGCTCGCGATCGCGGCGTCGGATCCGCGACCGGACCTGATTCTGCTGGACGTTATGATGCCGGAAATGGACGGCTACGAAGTCTGCCGCCGGTTGAAGTCCGCCCCCGAAACAGTCGATATCCCGGTTGTCTTCCTGACCGCGCGTAACGATCAGGAGGACGAGCACCAGGGCCTGGAACTCGGGGCGGTGGATTACATCTCCAAGCCGATCAGCCCGCCGATCGTGCTGGCCCGGGTCCACAATCATCTCCAGTTGAAACGCGCGGCCGATCTGTTGCGCGATCAGAACAGCTACCTCGAGGCCGAGGTTCGCCAGCGCACCGACGATATCCGGGCAATCCGCGACGCAACGATTGTCGCACTCGCCTCGCTCGCGGAGACACGGGACACGGAAACCGGAAACCACATCCGGCGCACCCAGGACTATGTGAAGGTCCTTGCGGAAGAACTGCGCGACCATCCCGCTTTCAAGGACGTCCTGACGACGGACATGATCGAGTTGATGCACCGGTCGGCGCCGCTGCACGATATCGGAAAGGTCGGCGTCCCGGACGCGGTCCTCCTGAAACCCGGGCGCCTGACACCGGAGGAGTTCGAGATCATGAAGTCGCACGCCGCGCTTGGGCATGACGCCCTGGCGAAGGCGGAGGCCGTGGCCGGCGGCGGCAAGGAGAAAAGCTTCCTCCGGGTCGCACGCGAGATCGCCCTTACCCACCACGAGCGGTGGGACGGATCGGGATATCCCCAGGGTCTCGCCGGCGGGGACATCCCCATCGCAGGCCGCCTGATGTCGATTGCCGACGCTTATGACGCAATGATCTCGAAGCGGGTCTACAAGGCCGCGATGCCGCACGAGGACGCGGTCGGGGAGATCCGCAAGGGCCGGGGCACGCAGTTCGACCCCGATGTCGTCGACGCGTTCCTCTCGATCGAAGAGAGGTTCCGCCAGATCGCGGCCTCACACGCTGACTGACACGGCCGGCGACGGTCCTGAAGGAAAAGAAAAGGCCGCGTCCCGGGACGCGGCCTTCGCTTTTCAGGCTGCAAGCGGGATCAGTGCACGTTGGCCCAGATCTTCCGCTTGGAAGCGTAGAACAGCCCCGAGAGCACGATCAGGAACAGGATCACGGCGATGCCGGTCTGCTTGCGTGCTTCCATGTTCGGTTCAGCCGCCCAGGCGAGGAAGGTGGTTACGTCCTTCGCCATCTGTTCGACGCTGGCCTTGGTGCCGTCGGCATAGGTCACGCCGTCCTCGTAGAGCGGCTGCGCCATGGCGATCTGGTGACCGGGGAAATACTTGTTGTAGCTCATCCCGGCCATCAGGGTCACATCGGCCGGCGCCTCCTCGTAACCGGTCAGCACGCCGTAGATGTAATCCTCGAAACCGGCCCGCGCATCGACGATGAGCGAGAGGTCCGGCGGATAGGCGCCGCCGTTGGAAGCGCGCGCCGCCTTCTCGTTCGCGAACGGCGCCGGGAAACGGTCGGCGGGCGTGCCCGGACGGAAGAACATCTCGCCTTCGTCGTCCGGACCGTCCTGGACCTCGTACTCCGCCGCGATCGCCTTCACCTCGTCTTCCGAGTAACCGAGATCGGTCAGGTTGCGGAAGGCGATGTAGTCAAGCGAATGGCAGGTCGCGCAGACTTCCCGGTAGACCTGCAGCCCGCGCTGGGCCGCAGCCCGGTCGATGGTGCCGAAGATGCCGTTGAACGACCAGTCCTGCTTCGGCAGGGCGACGGCCTCGCCGGCGGCTCCGGCCGGCTGCGTGCCGCCCAGAGCGAGAACGGCGACGGTGGCGGTAGCCGCGATCAGAGACTTGATACCCATTATGCTTTCTCCTTCGCGGCAGCCGGTGCAGCGGCAGGTCCCCCGGCACCGCCGAGAACGGGCTCACTGATGCTCTTGGGGAGCGGCTTCGGTGTCTCGAAGATCGAGAGCAGCGGCAGCGCGATCAGGAAGTAGAAGAAGTAGTAGGCGGTCGCGAAGCGGGCCGCGATGACATAGGCGCCTTCCGCCGGCTTGCCGCCGAGCCACGTCAGCAGGATGCAGTCGAGGAACAGCAGCCAGAAGAAGATCTTGAAGACCGGGCGGAACTTGCCGCTGCGGACCGGCGAACGGTCGAGCCAGGGCAGGATAAACAGCACCGCGATGGCGCCGAACATGGCCAGAACGCCGAGCAGCTTGTCCGGAACCGCGCGCAGGATCGCGTAGAACGGCAGGAAATACCATTCCGGCACGATATGCGCCGGGGTCACCAGCGGGTTGGCCGGGATGTAGTTGTCCGGATGCCCGAGGAAGTTCGGCGCGAAGAACACGAAACCGCAGAACGGGATCAGGAAGACGGCGAGGCCGAACAGGTCCTTGATCGTGTAGTACGGGTGGAACGGAATGGTGTCCTGCGGCCCCTTCACGTCGATGCCGAGCGGGTTGTTCGAGCCGAAACGGTGCAGCGCCACGATGTGCAGCACCACGACCGCGAAGATCACGAACGGCAGCAGGTAGTGCAGGGCGAAGAACCGGTTCAGGGTCGGGTTATCGACAGAGAAGCCGCCCCAGAGCCAGGTCACGATGCTGTCGCCGACGACCGGGATCGCGGAGAACAGGTTGGTGATCACGGTGGCCCCCCAGAAGCTCATCTGACCCCAGGGAAGCACGTAGCCCATGAAGGCGGTCGCCATCATCAGTAGCAGGATCACGACGCCGAGCATCCAGAGCAGCTCGCGCGGCGCCTTGTAGGAGCCGAAATAGAGCCCGCGGAAGATGTGGATGTAGACGGCGATGAAGAAGAAGCTGGCGCCGTTCATGTGGATGTAGCGGATCAGCCAGCCCGAATTGACGTCGCGCATGATGCGCTCGACGGAGTCGAAGGCGTAGTCCACATGGGGCGTGTAGTGCATCGCGAGCGTGATGCCGGTCACCAGCATGATGACGAGCATGATCCCGGCCAGCGACCCGAAGTTCCACCAGTAGCTGAGGTTCTTCGGGGTCGGGTATTCGTGCGCTTCGTGATGCAGGAAGCTGAAGATCGGCAGACGGTGGTCGATCCACCGGACAACCGGATTGGAGAAATTAGCAGTGCTCATCGATCAGCCTCCTCAACCGATTCTAATCGCGGCGTCGCCGGTAAAGGCATAGGGCGGCACCGGGAGGTTGGCCGGCGCCGGGCCTTTACGGATCCGGCCGGAGGTGTCGTAGTGAGAACCGTGGCAGGGGCAGAACCACCCGCCGTAATCGCCGC
The DNA here is from genome assembly GCF_965216895.1 of Nisaea sp. GTDB lineage: Bacteria > Pseudomonadota > Alphaproteobacteria > Thalassobaculales > Thalassobaculaceae > Nisaea. The sequence continues at coordinate 3,824,084 of NZ_OZ244205.1, read as the reverse complement.
GCGGCTCGGTCGTCTTCTGACCGAGCGGCACGCAGCCGAGATGGGTGCAGATACCGACAAGGATAAGCCATTCCGGCTTCTCGACCCGCTCCGCATCCGGGGACGGATCCGGCAGGTCGGCCATCGGCGTCTCTTCGGCCTCGGCAATTTCAGCCGCCGTACGGTGACGGATGAAAACCGGTTTGCCGCGCCAGACCACAGTGATCGACATACCCTCTTCGATCGCGGAGAGATCAACCTCCGTGCTCGCGAGGGCCAGCGTATCCGCCGCAGGGTTCATCTGGTTGATGAACGGCCATACCGCGGCCGCGGCGCCAACCGCACCGACGGCACCGCTGGCGACATTGATAAAGTCGCGCCGTGTCGCGCCTTCTTCCATCTCAGCCATTGTAATTCAGCACCTCTCGCCCACTTTTAATTCGGAAGGGAACTTATCCCGTCCCCCGCCGCGGTGAGTGCGACACAAGGTCGCGCGCGACCGGCAGGAATTTCAGCCTGCTCCGACGTCATTGCTCCGTCCTATACTACCCCCTGAACCCAATTGCAAAGTCTCCCTAACCTCTCGCGAGCAATAGGCATCGAACCGTGCGAATTGCGCTCTTTCAGCCGGATATTCCCCAGAATACCGGAACCATCCTGCGTCTCGCAGCCTGCTTCGGCGTGGGGGTCGATATCATCGAGCCCTGCGGCTTCGCCCTGAGCGACGCCCGGATGCGCCGGGCCGGCATGGACTATGTCGATCACGTCGACTGGAAACGGCACAATTCCTGGGACCGGTTCCGCGAGGAGAGAATGCCCGGACGCCTTGTCCTGCTGACCACGAAGGCGGCGCACCCGTTGCAGGATTTCAGTTTTTCCGAAAGCGATACGCTGCTCTTCGGGCGGGAATCGGCCGGCGTTCCGGACGAGGTTCATGACGCGGCCGACGCGCGGGTGCTGATTCCCATGCGGTCCGGCCTGCGCTCTCTGAACATCGCGGTCAGCGCCTCGATCGCGCTCTGGGAGGCGCTCAGGCAGACGGGACTGTGCGCTACGGATGGGCATTCGACTTCCTTGCATGGCGGCACGGAGGGGCCGGAGGTCTCTCGCGAATAGTCTCCAATCGATGCGATGTTGCCGGCCATACCGGCGGCCGGTGTTCGCTTCACCGCTCTTGTGCGGCATCGTGTGGACTATTCGAGTTTTCTTGGTCACGCCGGGCAGGTATAAAAACGAGTACACCGCTCATTGTTGACAACCCCCGCTCAGAGATCATCCTAACCTCATGGCAAGACAGAAAGAGTTCGACCGGGCAGAAGTGCTGGAAAATGCGATGCGGGCATTCTGGCGCCGCGGCTACGAAGCGACGTCCGTGCAGGATCTGGTCGAGGCGACCGGGATCAACCGGGGATCGATGTACGATACCTTCGGCGACAAGCGCGGTCTCTTTCAGGCTGCCGTTCAGCATTACATCTCCAGCGTGAGCTCGGAGCGGCTGAAGAAAGTCAGTGACGCCGACAATCCGCTGACGGGGATCAGGAACTATTTCGACGGGCTCGTTGAGTTCTCCGTCGGCGACGGGCGCGAACTCGGATGCCTGATCACGAATTCCGTGGTCGAGCTCGCCCCGCACGACGCCGTGATCGGCGAGACCCTGCGCAAGAGCTTCGCGCGGGTCGAGGATACGTTCTATCGCGCCCTGTTCCGGGCCCAGCAGGCCGGCGACCTCGCTGCCGGGCAGGACATCCGGGCGCTCGCCCGTTTCCTGACGGCAACGACCAATGGCCTGCGCGTGCTCGCCCGCGCCGACTCCGATGTCGCGACCCTGCGCGATGTCGTCGCGAGCGCCATGTCCGTGCTCGAGGACCGGAAACCGGATCTGCCGGCCGCCGCCGAGTAACCGCCCCTTTCGCAACCAGGCCAGCGAGCCGCCTCCGACGAGACCCGTTCTCATTTGGCAGCGATGTCGCTGTTGTATTTTGGAATGATTGTTCCATAATAATCTCAACGTCCCAATTCGAAGGAACATCTGCAATGTCTCAGCTCACTCCGCTCTTTCCCCGCCAACAGGTTCCGGCACTGTCGGTCCCGACGCTCGACGGCGACACCTGGACCCTTGCGGGGGTCAAGCCGGACCATTTCACCATGGTCGTCGTCTATCGCGGCCTGCACTGCCCGATCTGCGGCACCTACCTGAAGGACCTCGACCGCAAGCTCGCCGACTTCCGGGAACGCGGCGTCGAGGTGATCGCGCTCTCCAGCGACGACGAAGCGCGTGCACGGCAGGCGAAGGAAGACTGGAAGATCGAGAACCTGACCCTCGGATACGGGCTGACTCTCCAGAAGGCGCGTGAATGGGGGCTGTACATCTCCTCCGGCCGCGGCAAGACCTCCGTCGGCATCGAGGAGCCCGACCTCTTCGTCGAACCGGGCCTCTTCCTCGTCCGTCCGAACGGCGAACTCTACTTCGCGACGGTTCAGACCATGCCGTTCGCGCGGCCTGATTTCGGCGCGATCCTGAAGGCCCTAGACTTCGTGATCGCGAAGGATTACCCAGGCCGCGGCGAGATCGTCGACATTCCGGCCGTGGCCGCCGAATAACCTCTGTCCGTGACGGGGGCCGTCCGGCGACCCCCGTCACGGCACGGACCGCGCCAAATCCTCTGGCACGCCGCGCACCCATGCGCTACTAGGGCTGCGTGAACGTTCATCCGATGAAAAAACTGCGCTTCAGGCTCGAGGCCTGGCTCGTCCGGGGCCTGCTCGTCGTGTTGCGCCAGTTGCCTCTCGATCTCTCGTCCCGGCTCGGCGGCGCGGTCCTGCGCTGTGTCGGCCCGATGCTGCCCGCGCACCGGGTTGCGCGACGCAACCTCGAACAGGCGTTCCCGGAGAAGGGCAGCGCGGAGATCGCCCGCATTCTCAGCGGCATGTGGGACAATCTCGGCCGTACCGCGGGCGAATATCCCCATCATGCGAGGATCGGACGAGAGGCCGGCGAGCGGGTCGAGATCCGCGGCACCGATTTCATCGAAGCCCTTGCGGCGCAGCCGCGCCCGGTCATCTTCTTCTCGGCGCATCTCGCGAACTGGGAGATCATGCCGATCGTCGGCGCGCTCCACGGCGTCTATCTCAATTCGGTATACCGCCGGCCGAACAATCCGTATCTGGCATCCGTCTTCGAAGACCGCCTGACCCACCCGGAAATGAAGCTGATCGCGAAGGGGCCGTCGGCCGGCCGCGAGTTGTTGCGGGTCCTGAGGAACAACCGTCCGGTCGCGATGCTGATCGACCAGAAACTCCGCGAGGGTATCCCGGTCACCTTTTTCGGCCAGGATGCCATGACCCCCAGCGCCTTTGCGGAATTCGCCCTCAAGCTCGGCTGCGACGTGATCCCCACCCGCATCGAGCGGCTCGGCGGAGCGCATTTCCGGCTGAGCGTGCTGCCCGCGTTGGAGAAACCGAACACCGGCGATCATGCAGAAGATGTCCGTCGCCTCACGCAGGCGGCGACATCGCTCATCGAGGAATGGATCCGGGAGCGCCCGTCAGAGTGGTTTTGGGTTCACAAGCGCTGGCCGGACCGGTAGTCGAGCCGATGAACGTTGTCCGCCTTCTGCAGATCTTTTGCAACCGATGCGAGGACGGTTTCCAGTTCGTCGTTTGAGACGGGCTTCAATATGGTGCCCGACCACCCGTCCGTTTTCGCACTCTGCGAATCGATTTGCAGCACATCCGCCGTCCAGGCGTAGATCCGCACATGCTTGCCGGTTTTCTTCTCCAGCTCCCGGATCGCCTTCATGGCCGCCTTCCCGTCCATTCGGGGCATATGGACATCAAGCAGGATGATATCGTACGCCCCGCTCTGAGCTTTCTCGACAGCCTCCATGCCGTCCTGGGCGGCGTCGTAACTGCAGCCGAACCGTTTCAGCAACTCGCCCGCCACTTCGCGGTTGATCGATACATCGTCAACCACGAGCACATGCAGGCCATAGCCATGGTTGCGCCCCGAGCTGCGCCCATCCGACTCCTTGCCGCGGACCGCTTCCGCGACATCCGAATAATCGTCGACCATGATCGATGCGATAAAGACCGATCCCTTCCCGGGCGTGCTCTCGATTGAAAGTCCGCCACCGAGAGCTTCCGCCAGGCGCTTGGTGATCGGCAGACCGAGCCCGGTTCCGCCGAACTTGCGCGAGACGGAATTGTCGGCCTGGCTGAACGGATCCAGGATCTGCTCGATCCGGTCGCTCGCGATTCCGATCCCTTCGTCCCTGACGCAGATCGCCAGCCGGGTGCGCCTGCCGGATTTCCTCTCGCTGGAGACGGAGACATGCACCTCGCCGTCGGAGGTGAACTTCACGGCATTGCCGACGAGGTTGTAGAGAATCTGCCGGACACGGGTCTGATCGCTCTCGATCAGCCTCGGCACGTTGCTTGCGTCGACGACCAGGTCGACATTGTTCTCGCCCGCTTTCTCGCGGAACGCGGAGTGGATGTTCTCGATTTCGGTCCGGAAATCGAACATTTCCGGATTGATGGTCAATTTGTCCGAATCGATTTTTGCGAAATCGAGGACGTCGTTGATCAGGGACAGAAGATGACGGCCGGATCCGCCGATCGCACTGGCATAGGCGCGCTGTTTCCCCGGCTCCAGCACGCCATGATCTGATTCCTGCAGAAGATCCGCATATCCGATCACGGCATTCAGCGGTGTCCTCAGCTCATGGCTCATATTGGCGAGAAATTCCGTCTTGGCCCGCCCCGCGGCCTCGGCCTCGGCGCGCTGGGCGACGAGGTCGTCGGTGAGGCGCGCAAGCTGGGACCGCATCGCTTCAAGCGATTGGAATGCCTCTGCAATCTCGCCGCGATACCGGACATCCACTGCGGCATGCAGGTCGCCCTGCCCGATCCGGCCCGCTTCACCGGAAAGCTGCTCGAACGCAGAGAGAACGGGTCTGAGGACCAGACTATAGAACAACCAGATGTTGGCGGCGGCGACCAGGATACAAACCAGCACCGACACGAAAACGACGACCTGAGCCGCTTCCTGCTGGTTCCGCAAGGTACCGATTACCCGGTCGATGCGTCCGATAACGGCATCCGCGTTGCTGTTGAGCCGCGCGCGGAACAGGCTTTCCGATCCAGCAGTGGACTCGGGGAGACCCCGAACCTTGGCAAGACGGTCGAAATTGGCGCTCATCTGGTTGAGCCGCTGGATCGCCTCGAACTTGCCCCCGTCGCTCAGGAACTCGCCGTCGCCCCACCCCTCGACCATGGACCGCACCTTCCGTTCGCCGGCTGCCCACTGGTTAACGAAACGTGCAGCGAATCTCTCGTCGAACTCGCCTGCGATATCCTTCATCTGGTGAAGCGTCTTCTCCAGGTCGGAAACCTGCTCGAGTTGCGCGGAGGACCTCTCAATCGTCAGGAAACTCCATACCGCAACCGCGCCCGCGATCGACAACAGTGCCATCGAGACCAGGATGGCAATGCGTATCTGCGTTCGGATCATCATATTGCTGTATCTTGAGAGATTCATATCCCTACTCGATAAGGCCCACGGCTTCAGGGGCCGCCGACCTGAGCGGCGCGCTGCGGACATAGTCGAGAACATTGGGCATCGGCAGTGCCTCGTTCGATTTTTCGATTTCGCGGCGCCAGAGAACCGCCTCCTCCATCAATCGTACCAGGTCCTGCGGCAGGGCGACTGTAAGGCTGTGTTCGGGCCATAGGTAATCGATAAAATCATCGCTGACTTCGTAGCGTCTGGCAATCAGGGATTTAGACCGTGCCGGATCCTCTCTGGCGAAAGTCTCCGCCCGGACGAGAGCGGACAACAGATCCGCAACACGCTTTTCATTGCTGTCGAGCCACTCGGACCGAGCGACCAGAACAAAATAGTAATAGAGGTTCTCCTGACCGGGAAAATCGAGCGTCAGGTCTCCGAGTGCCTGGCGTGCCTGGTAAACGTAAGGTTCCCACGTAATGGCCGCGGCGAGTTCGCCCTCGGACAATTCGCGGACGATCTCGGTTGGCCGCATGTTCCGCAATTGCAGGTCGTGCATTGAGACGCCGTTCATGAGGAGAAATCTGCTCAGCATGTATTCGCCGAAACTTCCGGCTGTGACACCGACCGACTTGCCGACCAGGGCCTGCGCCGTCGCGTCTGTCAGATCCTTGCGTCCCAGAAGTCTCGCGGTTCGCGACGTCGACAATGTGCTGACCGTTTCGAGGCCCGGCACCTTCAGGGCGCGCGCGATGAAGGCGACATGCGAACTGGTCGCCATCTGGATGTCGCCTTCGGCGAGCGCCTTGGACGTAATTGTCCCCGACTGGAACATCTTTGCCTGGAAACCGGCGTCCTCGATATAACCGAGCTCGTCCGCAAGCCACACGAGGACCGCGGTCTTTGTCGCACCGATCGTCGGACGCGAATCATCTCCGCGCGCCGGGACGGCCAGACCCAGAATCAAGGTAAACGACAGAACTGCGATGGCGCGCGCGACCCGCATGTGATCCCCCAGTTTTTCACCCATGCATAGATTAATTTTTAGGTGAATTCAAAGCGTATTCGCCAAACTCTAAGCATCGGTTAACGCCTCGCGAAATCACACAAGGGCGAGGCCGGATCCGGAAGCTATCCAAGGCTATCCTTCTGTTCTGGCCCCCGCGTCCGCCGGTCCGAACTGCAGACCGTGCAAATGCGCATAGAGCCCGCCCTTCGCAAGCAAGGTCGCGTGGCTGCCGCTTTCGACCACCCGACCTGCATCGAACACGTGGATGACGTCGGCATGCTGGATCGTCGAGAGCCGGTGCGCGATGACCAATGTGGTGCGGCCTTTCATCAGTTCGCTCAATGCCGTCTGGATCTGCCGCTCGGACTCGGTATCGAGCGCGCTGGTGGCCTCGTCCAGCAGCAAGATCGGCGCGTCCTTCAGGATCGCCCGGGCGATCGCGAGGCGCTGGCGCTGGCCGCCGGAAAGCTTCGTGCCCTGCTCTCCGATCACGGTGTCGTAGCCGTTCGGCATCGCCGAGATGAACTCGTCCGCCGCTGCCGCGCGCGCCGCCGCGCGGACCTCCTCGTCGCTGGCGTCGAGCCGGCCGAAACGGATGTTGTTGATGACGCTGTCGTCGAACAGAACCACGTCCTGGCTGACGATCGCCAGCGATTCCCGGAGGCTCTGCAAGGTCACGGACCGGATATTCTCGTCGTTCACGGTCACGGTCCCGCTCGCCGGGTCGTAGAATCGCGGGATCATCGAGAAGACCGTGCTCTTGCCGGCACCGGAGGGGCCGACCAGAGCGGTCACCTTCCCCGACGGTGCCTTGAAGCTGACGCCTCTCAGTGCGATGTCCCGCTCGGCATCTTCCCCGGCATCGTAGGAGAACCGGACATCGTCGAACACGACCGAACCGGCGATGCGCGGGAGCGGCTTCGCATCCGGCGCATTGCAGATCGAGGGCTCGCGGTCCAGAAGGGCGAAGACACGCTGGGCGGCGGCCAGACCTTCCTGCAGGTTGGTGTTGATCTTCCCGAGCGCGCGCAGCGGCTGGTAGGCCATCAGCGTCGCCGCGATGAAGGAGAAGAACGCGCCCGCCGAGGTCTGTCCCTCGATCACCCGCGCGCCGCCATAGAGAATGACCGCGGCGACCGCGACACCGCCGAGGAAATCGATGATCGGCTGCGGCGCCGCCTTCACCCGGACGCCCCGGTAATTGAGCTTGAAAAGGCGTTCGACGAGCTGCTGTATCCGGCCGGCCTGATGTGTCTCGAGACCGTAGGACTTGATCATCCGGATACCCTGGAACCCCTGCGTCAGCAGGGTCGTCATCGAACCCATCTCCTCCTGCGTCTCCGCCGAGACCCGGCGCATGCGCTTGCCAAGCTGGCGGATCGGATAGGCCGAGAGCGGCGCCACGACGAAGGTGATACAGGCAAGCAGCCACTCCTGGTAGAACATCACCGCAACCAGGAAAACCACCGAGAGGCTGTCCCTCCCGAGGCCGACCAGCGCATTCGCGACGGCATTGCGCATCGTGTTGATGTCGAAGGTGAAATGCGAGATCAGCGCACCGCTGTGCCGGTCCTGGAACAGCCCGAGATCGAGATTTATCAGGTGGCGGTAGAGCCGCGCCTGGGTATCGGCGACGACCCGCTGACCGACATAGCCGACCAGAACTTCCTGCGCGTAGGTCGCAATGCTCTTCACCAGGAAGGTCGCGACCACCGCTCCGGCGACCAGCCAGAGAATCGAGAGATCCTTCTCGATGAAGATCTTGTTCACCACCGGATCCATCAGCCAGGCGGAGGCCGCTGTTGCAGCGGCGACAAGGACCATGCAGATCAATGCGAGGAAAAGCCGGGCCATGTAGGGCCGGACGAGTTCCCGCACCACTCGCTTCATGAGCGAGAGCGAGGCCTCGTCCGTCAGGCTGACTTTCATCCGATCCGATTTGCGCGACATACGACCCCTTCCGAGCGATTCCGGGCCTCTCCTTACAACAGGCCGGGGTCGGACCGCCATCGAATTGCAGCCGCCGCGTTTCTCGCGGCAAGCGCGCAACCCCATGCGACATTGTTGATTTAAATCCGACTTCCCGTACTATTGGCCTGTCGAATTTGCGGTCGGTTCGCGACCCAACCGGCGCCGAACAAAGCAATCAAAAATGCATGGCGCCCGAAAGAGTGAGCAAACAGGAGGCTCTGATGACATCCAGTAAAAAACTGACGGCTGCGCTGTCGAGCGACGTCTCGCGCCGCGGTTTCCTCGGCGGCACCGCCGCCCTCGGCATCACCGCAGCATCAACGTCGGCGCTGATGGGCCGGAAGGCCTATGCGGCCAAGAAGGGCGGCCATCTGCGGGCCGGTATCGGCCACGGCTCGACCACGGACTCCCTCGATCCCGCGACCTGGGAGAACGGTTTCTCCCTGTCGATGGACTACACGGTCTTCAACCATCTCGGCGAAGTCGACCATACCGGAGGCGTGAGGCCGGAACTGGCCGAGAGCTGGGAAGCCTCGCCGGACGCCAAGACCTGGAGCTTCAAGCTGCGCCAGGGCGTCGAATTCCACAATGGCAAGACCCTCGAGGCCGAGGACGTCATTGCCTCCGTGCAGTACCATATGGGCGATGACACCAAGTCCCCCGCCAAGTCCCTGCTGAAGCAGGTCAAGTCGATCAAGGCCGACGGCAAGGGCGAGGTCGTGTTCGAGCTCGAATCGGGCAATGCCGACTTCCCCTACGTGATCAGCGACTACCATATCGCCATCAAGCCCGCGAAGGACGGCAAGATCGACCCGACCGAAGGAATCGGCACCGGCCCCTACATGCTCGAGAACTACGAGCCCGGCGTCCGCTTCATGGGCAACAGGAACCCGAACTACTTCAAATCGGATCGCGCGCATTTCGATCAGGTCGAGCTGATCACCATCATCGACCTCGCGGCGCGCCAGAATGCCCTGACCACCGGCGAGATCGACATGATGGACCGCGCCGATCTTAAGACGGTGCATCTGCTGAAGCGCCAGCCCGGCGTCAACGTCATGGAGACGGTGGGATACAAGCACTACACCTTCCCGATGCGGACAGACACGGCGCCGTTCGACAATAACGACCTGCGCCTGGCGCTGAAATACGCGCTCGACCGCGACGAACTGGTGAAGAAGATCCTCCGCGGCCACGGCGTGGTCGGCAACGATCATCCGATCAGCCCGACCAACCAGTACCATGCGGATGGTCTGGAGCAGCGGAGCTACGACCTGGACAAGGCGAAGTTCCACCTGAAGAAAGCCGGAATGGAAGGCGCGACCGTGCAGCTTTCCGCCGCCGACGCGGCCTTCCCGGGCGCGGTCGACGCCGCGGTGCTCTACAAGGAGCATGCGGCCAAGGCCGGCATCAATATCGAGGTCGTGCGCGAGCCGAACGACGGCTACTGGTCCAATGTCTGGATGAAGAAGGGCTGGGGCGCCTGCTACTGGGGCGGCCGCCCGACCGAGGACTGGATGTTCACGACCGCCTATGCGGCGGGTGCGGACTGGAACGACACCTTCTGGAAGCACGACCGGTTCAACGAGCTGCTGCTCTCGGCCCGGGCCGAGCTCGACAGCGACAAGCGCCGGACGATGTACTACGAGATGCAGGAAATCGTCAGCAACGAGGGCGGTGTCGTCGTTCCGATGTTCGCGAACTACGTCTTCGCGGCCTCGGACAAGATCCTGACCTCCGAGCAGATGGCCGGTAACTGGGAACTCGACGGCTGCAAGTTCGCGGAACGGTGGTCCTTCGCGTAACGCCGTTCAACACCGGAACCCCGTTCCATGTCACAAATCATAAAAATGGTCGCCCAGCGCTTTGCGCTGGGCTTCCTGACACTATTCGTCGTGTCGCTGATCATCTTCCTCGGCATCGAGCTGCTGCCGGGCGATATCGCCGAGGAAATCCTCGGACAGGGCGCGACGCCGGAAACCGTCGCCGCCTTCCGGCGCGAACTCGGTCTCGATGTGCCGCCGCACATCCGCTACATCGACTGGCTCTGGAACATGCTGCAGGGCGATATGGGCCGGTCTCTCGCCAACAAGCGCGAGATTTCCGAGCTGATCGGCTTGCGCTTCGGCAACACGCTGTTCCTCGCCGTGACCGCCGCCGCGATCTCCGTGCCTCTGGCACTGATACTCGGGGTCCTCGCGGCGCTTTACCGCTATTCCTTCTATGACCGGGCCGTGAACGTGGTGACGTTGAGCTCGATTTCGTTTCCCGAGTTCTTCGTCGCCTACATCCTGATCTACTTCCTCGCGGTGACCTATCCGGTGTTCCCGTCGATCGCCAATATCAGCGACACGACACCGTTCTGGGACAAGGTCTACAAGGTCCTGCTGCCCGCGCTGACGCTGACCCTCGTGGTGGTCGCGCACATGATGCGCATGACCCGGGCCGCGATCATCAACCTGCTCGCCAGCCCCTATATCGAGATGGCCAACCTGAAGGGGCTCTCGCGGGCCCGCATCATCGTCAAGCATGCGCTGCCGAACGCGCTGGCGCCGATCATCAATGTCGTGGTGATCAACCTCGCCTACCTGATCGTCGGCGTGGTCGTGGTCGAGGTCGTGTTCGTCTACCCGGGGCTCGGCCAGCTCATGGTCGACTCGGTCTCCAAGCGGGACCTCCCGGTCGTGCAGGCGGCGGCGATGATCTTTGCCGGCACCTATGTGCTCCTCAACCTGCTTGCGGACATCCTGTCGATCCTGACAAATCCGCGCCTGCTGCATCCGCGCTGAGGGAGAGGAGATCATGGACGCTGCTCTCAGACTGCTTCGAAGCGCACCGCCGACCGCCCTGTTCGGGCTCGCGGTCATCTTCGGCTACGCCTTCATCGCGATCTTTGCCCCGGTCCTGACGCCCTATGGCGAGACCGAGATCGTCGGCGCGGAATTCGAGCCCTGGGGCGAGGATTTCGTGCTCGGCACCGACAGTCTCGGCCGTGACATGGTTACCCGGCTGATCTACGGCGCGCGGAATACCATCGGCATCGCCTTCCTGACGACGGCGCTGGCCTTCACCCTCGGCTCCGTCACCGGCTTTCTCGCCGCTGCGATATCGGGCTGGGTCGACCAGCTGATGTCCCGCGTCGTCGATGTGCTGATGGCCATTCCGGCGCTGATTTTCGGCCTGCTGGTGCTGACCATCGTCGGCACCTCGATCACCAACATGGTGCTGGTCATCGCGGTGCTGGAATCGACCCGTGTCTTCCGCCTTGCCCGCGCCGTCGCCATGGGCATCGTGGTGATGGACTATGTCGAGGCGGCGCGTCTCCGGGGCGAGGGTCTCTGGTGGATCATGACCCGGGAAGTGCTACCGAACGCCCTGCCGCCGCTGGTGGCGGAGTTCGGCCTGCGCTTCTGTTTCGTCTTCCTCTTTATCAGCGCCCTGAGTTTCCTCGGCCTCGGCATCCAGCCGCCGACCGCGGACTGGGGCAGCATGGTCCGCGACAACGCGACCCTGATCACCTTTGGCGACATCACTCCGCTGTTGCCGGCAGCCGCCATCGCGCTGCTCACGGTCGCGGTCAATTTCGTCGTCGACTGGTTCCTCCACAAGGCAAGCGGATTGAAGGAATGAGCGAGCACAGCAACCAGGACATGCTCGTCCGCATCCGCGGGCTGCGGATCGAGGGCCAGAGCGGCGACCACTGGGACGAGATCGTGCACGGCGTCGATCTCGATCTCCGCAAGGGAGAGGTGCTCGGCCTGATCGGCGAGTCCGGTGCCGGCAAATCCACCATCGGCCTCGCCGCCATGGGGTTCGCCCGCGACGGCTGTCGCATCACCGGCGGCGAGATCCTGTTCGACGGCACCGACCTCGCCAAGGCGGGAGAAGACCAGAAGCGCCAGATCTGGGGCGCCCGGATCGCCTATGTGGCGCAGAGCGCTGCGGCAGCCTTCAACCCGGCGCACCGGCTGATCGACCAGTTCACCGAGGCGCCGGTGCAACACGGGCTCAGCAGCAGCGCGCAGTCCGAAGAGGAAGCGAAGGCGCTCTTCGCCCGCCTCCAGCTTCCGGACCCGGACGGGATCGGCCTGCGTTACCCGCACCAGGTCTCCGGCGGCCAGCTGCAACGCGCCATGACGGCGATGGCAATGTCCTGCAAACCGGACCTGATCATCTTCGACGAACCGACGACGGCACTCGACGTCACCACCCAGATCGAGGTTCTGGCGGCGATCCGCGACGCGGTGGAGGCCTTCAACACGGCGGCGATCTACATCACCCACGATCTCGCGGTCGTGGCCCAGATGGCGGACCGGATCATGGTGCTGCGCTACGGCAACGTGGTCGAGGAAGGCGAGACCCGCGCCATGCTGGCGAGCCCGAAGGAGGATTACACCCGGGACCTGCTCTCGGTGCGGAGCTTCCGGCGCCCGGAACAAGCGGTGCCAGCCGGCGAGGAACCGTTGCTCAGGGTCGAGAACGTGACCGCCGCCTATGGCGATGTTCCGGTGCTGCACGGCGTTTCCGTCGACATTCACAGGAAACGCACCGTCGCCATCGTCGGCGAGTCGGGCTCCGGCAAGAGTACGCTCGCCCGCGTCATCACCGGATTGCTGCCCGCGAAGAGCGGATCGGTAAGCTATGGCGGCGAGGAAATGCCGCTCGGCTACAAGCAGCGCGGCAAGGATCAGCTCCGGCGCATGCAGATGATCTATCAGATGCCCGACACGGCCCTGAATCCGCGCCAGCGCATCCGCGACGTGATCGGCCGACCGGTCAGTTTCTATCTCGGTCTCACGGGTCAGCAGCTGGAAGACCGCGTGCGCGAGCTTCTGACCATGATCGAGCTCGATCCCGACGACTATATCGACCGCCTGACGACGGAACTCTCGGGCGGGCAGAAGCAGCGCATCTGCATCGCCCGCGCGCTCGCCGCCGAGCCGCAGCTGATCATCTGCGACGAGGTGACCTCCGCGCTCGACCAGCTGGTCGCGGAAGATATCCTGAAGCTGCTTCAGCGCCTGCAGGACGATCTCGGCCTCTCCTATATGTTCATCACCCACGACCTTGCCACCGTGCGCGCGATCGCCGACGAGGTGGTGGTGATGTACCAGGGCAAGGTGGTCGAACACGGGCCGAAAGCGGAAATGTTCACGCCGCCGCACCACGATTACACCGACCTGCTGCTCTCTTCCGTGCCCGAGATGGATCCGGACTGGCTCGACAGGCTGCTCGCCGAGCGCGCGGAGCTGGCGAAGCAGGGCCGGGTTCTGAAGGCAGCCGACCACTAGAAAGACGGATGGCGACCATCATGAGGTCTGTCGGACAGTTTCCCCATGTCGTGCGGGAGATCGAGAATACGTGGATCACGCTTTCCGACGGTTGCCGCCTCGCGGCCCGGATCTGGCTGCCGGAAGGCGCGGAGCAGGCACCCGTCCCGGCGATCCTCGAATATCTGCCCTACCGCAAGCGCGACAGTACCGCGACACGAGATGCCCTCACCCATCCCTATTTCGCCGGTCACGGCTACGCCGCGATCCGCGTCGACATGCGCGGCAACGGCGAATCCGACGGGATCATGGAGGACGAATACCTTCCCCGGGAGCAGGACGACTGCCTCGAGGTGATCGACTGGCTCGTCAAGCAGCCATGGTGCTCCGGCGCGGTCGGCATGATCGGGATTTCCTGGGGCGGTTTCAACGGCCTGCAGGTCGCCTTCCGGCAGCCCGACGCCCTGAAGGCGGTGATCACGCTCTGCTCGACGGACGACCGCTACGCGGACGACATCCACTACAAGGGCGGGGCGATGCTGAACGAGAATATGGGCTGGTCCTCGACCATGCTCTCCTACTCGTCACGGCCACCGGATCCCGCCCTCGTCGGGGAGAGCTGGCGCGAGACCTGGCTGAAGCGGCTCGAGGCCGAGCCGCTGCTGATCGCCAACTGGCTGAAGCACCAGACCCGCGACAATTTCTGGAAGCATGGCTCGATCTGCGAAGACTACAGCAAGATTGACATTCCCGTCCTCGCGGTCGGCGGCTGGTCCGACGCCTACAGCAACGCGGTCCCGCGGATGCTGGAGAACCTGCCGGGCTTCCGGCGCGGCATCATCGGCCCCTGGCTGCACAAGTACCCGCATTTCGCCGTGCCGGGCCCCGCCATCGGCTTTCTGCAGGAGGCGCTGCGCTGGTGGGACCAGTGGCTGAAGGGGATCGACCGGGGTGTGGAGTCCGATCCCATGCTCCGAGTCTATATGCAGGCCTCCGTGCCGCCGAAGGCGGCCTACGCGGTGCGTGACGGCCGCTGGTGCGCCGAGCCCTCCTGGCCCTCGCCGAACGTTACTTGGCGCCGATTCCATCCGGGGGATGGCGGTGCACTGTCCGGGGCCGGCGTTCCGCCGGGAGAGAAGATCGTCCGCTCCCCGGAAACCGTCGGGCAGGCCGGCGGCGAGTACTGCATGATCTGGCTCGGCCCGGAGGGACCGACGGACCAGCGGATCGACGATGCCGGCTCGCTCTGTTTCGATACGGCCCCGCTCGAGAGCACGTTCGAAATCCTCGGCGCGGCAGAACTCGATCTGGAGCTGGCAAGCGACAAGCCGGTCGCGCATCTAGTCGCCCGGCTGAACGATGTCGCGCCGGACGGCACCTCGACCCGGATCACCTACGGGGTTCTGAACCTGACGCACAGGGACAGCCACGAGAGACCCGAGGCCCTAGAGCCCGGCCGCAGCTACAGGATCCGGCTCAAGCTCGACGATGTCGCCTATGCGGTGCCGGAGGGTCACCGGATCCGTCTCGCGCTCTCGACCAGCTACTGGCCAATGATCTGGCCGGCGCCGGAAACGGCGACGCTGACGCTAAGGACGGGCCCGAGCGTGCTCCATCTGCCGGAGCGCCATGCCGGAGAGGGCACCGTACCCTACGAGCCCTTCGCAGAAGCTGAGGCGGCCCCGCCGCTGGAGAAGGAGATCCTCCGTCCGGCGCGGAACACCCGTACGGTGACGACGGATATCGAGAGCGGCCAGCAGAAAATCGAGATCTTCGACGATTTCGGCCGCGACCGGATCGTCGAGCTCGACCTCACAACCGGGCATATCGCCCGCGAGCGCTACGTCATCCACCCCGGCGAGCCGCTCAGCGCCCGCATGGAGACGCACTGGAGCCAGGAACTCTCGCGCGGGGACTGGCAGGTCGCCACGGAGACCTATTGCACGCTGTCCGGAGATGCCACGCATTTTCACCTGACCGGCCGGATCGAGGGCTACGAGTCCGGGACTCTGGTCTTCGAGAAAGACTTCGAGGACACGATCCCGAGAAACTTCCTCTAGGTCACGGTCACTCGGCAGGGTGGCTCCGGATATCGCGGAAGAACTGCTTGCTCAACTCGCGCAGGCGGCGGCTGAGGTCGCTCATCGTCTCCGCCGTGGCATCCACCTCGCGTGCAACCTCTTCGCTGCGCCCGGTAGCTTCGGCGAGGCTGTTGAGCCTGCTTTCCACCTCGCCGGTCGCCGCGGCCGCGCTTCCGGCGCTCTGAGCTATCTCTCGGGTGGCATCTGTCTGCGCCTGCATTGCGCCTACCGCCTCCTGAGTGTTCGTGTCGATCGCCTCCACGCGCTCGGCGGCCTCGGCAATGGCCCCTGCGGCCGCACTGATGACCTCGCGCATTTCCATCACCTGATTGGAGATCTGTTGCGCGGCCTGCTCGGTCTGCCCGGCAAGAGACTTGACCTCACCCGCGACAACGGCAAATCCCTTGCCCATATCGCCGGCGCGCGCAGCCTCGATGGTGGCATTGAGCGCGAGCAGGTTGGTTTGATGTGCAACAGAGCTGATGATCTCGACGAAGCTGTCGACCTCCTCCGCCATCTCCGTCAACTGGCCAACGGTTTCGGTAGTCCGCGCGGCGCGGTGGGCCGCTTCGGCTGACGAGTTTGCCGCGCTCTGGATGACCTGTCCGAGAACAGAGATCGACTGGTCGAGCGATTCCGCCGCGCGCGAGACATCCTCGGCTCCGGTCGCCGCGGCCCCGGAGGCATTGCGGGCGCGGTCCGCGCTCTCGGACGTCCCCGTCACCGCATCCTGCATGGTCCGCGTTACGTCCTCCATGCGTTCGGTGACCCGGGCAACCTCGGCGAGGATGGAATTGATGTCCTTGTCGAAGGCCGCAAGCAGCGACTCGCGCCGTTCGACTTCATCGGCCTGGGCATCATGCGCTGCCTTCGTCCGTTGCTGCAGGAGCGCGTTTTCCCGCAGGACGGATTTGAACTGGTCGACCCGACGGGCGATGGTGCCGATCTCGTCACTGCGCTCCGTATGCGGCACCTCGGCATCCTCCATGGCCGCAACCGAACGAACCGCCCGTGTCACGCGTTCCAGCGGGCGCGTTACGATGAAACGGGTGGTCAGATAGGCGGCCGCAATGGAGAGCAGAGTCCCGAAGACCGCCATGATCGCGAACAGGGCACGTGCCCGATCGGTAAACGTGTTGACCTCCGCCACCTTTGCGTTGATCTTCTCGCTCTCCTCGATAATCGAGTTGCGCACCTTTTCAAGCGCCAGTGCCTCGTCGGCCATTTCCCCCTTCACGACCAGCAGCCGCTGTTCGACGCCGCCGGAATTGAGCAGCTCCTCGACCTTCTGATTGATCTGCTCTGGGCTGGCGCCGGGAATGCGGAGATCGACAACGGACTCCTTGTACTCCCCACCTTCGAAAATCCCGAAGGCGACAGACGCGCCACCGTCCGTCTCCTCGACGACGAAGGTGGCCGGCTTCTGGATGTCCCGGCGAGCACTGCGCTTCTTGAACCGGCCGACGATCTCTTCGCGACCGGTATAGATTTTCTCTTCGGCGCCAAGGGAGAGCGCCCACTTCCGGAGGTCGGCGACCGGATTGACCTCGAGACGTGCGGGAACACTGAGATAGTCCGCCTGAAGCTTCAGGAGCCCCTGGCGCAGGTTGAGGTTCATGTCGGCCAGCAGCCTGGCTCGCTCGTCTTGCTGCTGCTGCACAGAGGAAAAGACGAAGAAGATTGCGATCAGCAGGGCTGCGAAGACCGCCGCACTTGTGGCTGCCGCGGACAGGACAAGTTTGGCATTGATCCTGGCGCCCAGTCCCTTCCTTGTGAGCGGTGCCTGATTCATCAATTCGGCAGAATGATCGTTCAAAATTACTTCGGACATCGACGGGTCTCGCAAGCTGACTGTCACAATGGAAAAAGGCCCCGGGCGGGCTCTGGGTTGGTTGCCCCCTCAATGCCATCTTATTTGTTGCGAGATAATTAACGGCTATACAAATGTCATATTCGTGTAATGCCGCTAAAGCCAGCGGCAGGAATCATGTATGAATAAAAAAAGCCCCGCTCTCGCGGGGCCTCTTTTTCGATCTTTTCTTGTCTTGCTTACTGAAGACGGGACGGAAGCTCGTCAACGGCGCCTTTGAGGATCTCGGCATTGACTTCGGGCGTCACCTTGTCCGCAAGAAGCTTTCCGGTCGCCGCCATGGCGAGCTCGACCGCCTGATTTCGCACGTCCTGCAGGGCCTGGGCCTCGGCGCGCGCGATCTTCTCGGCCGCCTGTTCTTCCCGGCGCTTCAGGCTCTCGGCGAGATGCTCCTTCGCATCCTTGCGGATACGGGCGGCTTCTTCCTTGGCGTGGGCGACGATCTCTTCGGCTTCCTTCAGGGCGTCGCGCTGCAGACGCTGATAGTTGGCGAGTGCCGCCTGTGCGTCCTCGCGCAGGGACTCGGCTTCCTTCAGCTGAGTCGCAATCGCGGCCGATTTCTCGTCCAGCATGCCGCCGACCTTCGAGACAACCGGCTTGATCGCCAGGACAACGAAGATGACGAAGGCAATCGCGACCCAGAAAGTCGGATCCTGGAGCATCATTTCGCCTCCATCGCTGCGGCCACGGCCTTGTTGAGCTCGGTCTTGGTGACCTTGACGCCGATCAGCTTCTGAACCGCGTCACCGGCGACCTCGCTCACCACGTCCTTTACGTTGGAGAGAGCTTCGGTGCGCGCGGCATCGATGCTGGCCTCGGCTTCCTTGACCTTCGTCACGGCAGCGGCATCCGCCTCGGCCTCGGCCTTGGCGTTCGCCTTGGAAACCTCTTCCTTCGCTGCGCCGACCAGTTCCTGGGCCGAGCCGCGGGCATCCGCCAGCGCCTTCTCGTAGTTGGCCTGAACCTCTTCGGCGTCCGCCTTCAGCTTGCCGGCCTTGTCGAGATCTTCCGCGAGCTTGCTGTGCCGTTCTTCCAGCACATACTCGATACGCGGAATCGCGACCTTCGTCATCGCGACATAAAGCACGATGAAGGTGACGAAGAGCCAGAAGACCTGGGTCGGGAACGTGCCGATATCGAGCTGCGGCAGGGTCCCGCCGCCGCCGTCGCTGGCAGCCAGCGCACCTTCGGCGGCCAGAGCGAGCGCTCCGGTGAAGCCGAACGCAGCCGAGTTCTTGAGATAGCGTGTCATGCCGCCGTCCAATTCCGTTCCAGTACTCTCTTGAAACCGCGGGAACCGGCCGGAGCCGGCTCCCGGAATACCGGTCTTAGGAGAACAGGATAAGGAACGCGATCAGCAGCGCGAACAGCGCGACGGCTTCCGTCAGGGCGAAGCCCAGGATGCCGATGCCGAAGACTTCACCGCGGGCCGCCGGGTTGCGGGCGATGGAGGCAACGAGCGTGGAAAAGATGTTTCCGATACCAACGCCGACACCCATGAGGGCGATAACAGCGATACCGGCGCCAATCATCTTCGCGGCTTCAACGTCCATGATCTAGTCCTTCCTTTGGATCACGTAGTTCACAAAACGGGCCGGTCACCCGGCCCTCGTTCAGTTCGTCTCAGGCCTCAGTGCAGATGGATCGCATCGTGCAGGTAGAGGCAGGTGAGAATGGTGAAAACGTATGCCTGAAGCACCGCCACCAGGATTTCGAAGGCGGTCAGTGCCACAATCAGGGCAAGGGGCGCAACCCCAAAGACGCCGAGGGCGATGACGAAGCCGCCGAACACCTTCAGCATGGTGTGACCGGCCATCATGTTCGCGAAGAGACGAACCGAGAGGCTGACCGGACGCACGAAGTAGGAAATCACCTCGATCGGGATCAACAGCGGCGCCATGTAGACCGGCGCGCCGGACGGGAAGAAGAAGGTGAAGAAATGCAGACCATGGCGCACGAGGGCGATGATCGTCACGCCGATGAAGACCACGAAGGCCATGGCGAAGGTGACGATGATCTGGCTCGTCGGCGTGTAGCTGTAGGGCAGCATGCCGAAGAGGTTGCAGGCCAGGATGAACATGAAGAGGGAGAAGACGAACGGGAAATACTTGCGACCTTCGCTGCCGACATTGTCCTTCACCATGTTGGCGATGAACTCGTAGGAGAGCTCGGCCATCAGCTGCCAGCGGCCCGGAACCATGCGTCGGCCGCTCATGGACAGCGTCAGGAACGCGGTCACGCCGGCTATCGCCAGAACCATCCAGGCGGCGGAATTGGTGAAGGAGAGATCGACGCCGCCGACCTCGATCGGGATCAGCGTTTTCAGCTCAAACTGTGCGACCGGTGATGCCACGCCTCGTTCCCCTTACTCGTCCCCGGTCTGTCCGTCAGACCGTTTGTTCGTCGAGGACCGCTTGTAGCCCACCTGCAACCCCTCTCCCGTCGCGGCGCGGTAGACATTCATCATGCCGCCGGCAGCGCCCAGGAAGAAGAACAGTATGAGCAGCCAGGGTGCGGTCCCAAGCCAACTGTCCAGGAGGTACCCGATACCGGCCCCGACGCCGACGCCGGCAACCAGTTCGACGCCGATCCGCATCGCCATGCCGAGACCCTCGGTGGCCATGGAACCGCGCGCCCCTTTCGGCTCGCTCTCTCCCTGATCCTCTCCCCGCGCCCGGCGCAATCTGGCATCCAGATCGTCGAGCGAGGGAGGATCGCTAGGTTTTTCACCCGTCATGGAGCGATCCCGAACGGCCGAAGCCGGTGAAGTACCCCGCTTCCGCAGGCCTGACCCGCGAAAGCGCCGCAAACATACGGAGGCACCCTCCCCCTGTCAAGGCGGAAGCCGCAGCGCGAAAAAGCTCGCAACCGATTGATTTAAATACATTTTAAAGGAGCCTCGACAGACCGCCTCCGGCTAACTCGCGTCTCGGAGCTCGACGGCGCCCGCCAAATCGACGGAAACCAGTTGGCTGACGCCCCGTTCCGCCATGGTCACGCCGAAAAGCCGGTCCATGCGCGCCATGGTCAGGCGATGGTGGGTGATCACCAGGAAACGGGTGCCGGTCTGCTTGCTGATCTCCTGCAACAGGGTGCAGAAGCGGTCGACGTTGGTGTCGTCGAGCGGCGCGTCGACCTCGTCGAGCACGCAGATGGGCGACGGGTTGGTGAGGAAGGCGGCGAAGACCAGGGCCACCGCGGTCAGTGCCTGCTCGCCGCCGGAGAGCAGCGACATGACCTGCATCTTCTTGCCCGGCGGGCTGGCCATGATCTCGAGGCCGGCATCCAGCGGATCGTCGTCCTCGACCATCTTCAGATGCGCATGCCCGCCGCCGAAGAGCCGGGTGAAGAGATCCTGGAAATGGGCATTCACCCGATCGAAGGATTCGAGCAGGCGCTGGCGGCCCTCCCGGTTCAGGGTCTGGATCGCGCCGCGCAACCGGGCGATGGCCTGGATCAGGTCGTCGCGCTCGCTCTCCATGCCGGCGATTCTCTCCTCCAGCTCCGCGACTTCCTGCTCGGCGCGCAGGTTGACGGCGCCGATCCGCTCGCGCTCCTGGGTCAGGCGTTCGAGCCGCCGGCTGACCTCCTCGGCTTCGGGCAGCGGCGCGTCCGGATCGATCCCGGCCTTCTCGAGAATCTCGTCCGGCCGGCATTCGAGCCGCTCGAGGATGCGTTCACGCAGGGCGGCGATGGCCTGGTTGATCTGTTCCAGAACGCCTTCGGCGCGGATATGGGCCTCGCGGGCCTCGGCCAGTTCCCGGTCCGCCTGCCGCGCCGTCTCGTCCGCCGTGCGCTGCCGCGCTTCGGCTTCCGCCAGCACGTCGGCGGCAGCCTTGCGTTTGGTTTCGGCCCCCGCAATGGAAGAGATCAGGGTATTGCGTTGCGTCTCGATTTCGGCCGGCCGCGCGTCCAGCCGTTCGATCTCGGCCGTCTCGGCGAGCTGCCGCGCGGTCAGTTCCTCCTTGCGGGCCGCCGCCCGTTCGTTGCGGTCGGACCAGCTGCGGATCTCGCCCTCGATGGCGGAAAGCCGGGTGCGCCGGGCCTCGGCCTCGCGCATCAACCGGTCGTGGGCGCTCCTGGCCTCGGCCAGCGCGTTGCGCCTGTCTGCGAGTTCCTGGCGGTAGCCCGCACTTTCGGCGCGGAGCTTCTCCACATCGTCGAGTTCGATCTCGGCGGCTTCGGCCTGCTGGCGCTGCTGTTCCGCCTCCTCGATCTCGCCCTCGTAGCGCACCCGCGTATCGTCGATGGCTGAGAGCTTCGAGTCGATCTCGGCCAGCAGCGCCGCCAGCTTGCCGCGCCGGGTCCGGGCCGTCTCGTTTTCCTGCAGGGCCGTCCGCATCGCCTCGCGTGCGGCCTTCTCGGCCTCGATCGCCTCGCGCTGGGAGACTCGCGCCGCGTCCAGTTTTTCCGCGGCAGCCACGCGGTTTCTCTCGACGCCGCCGATCTCGCTCTGCAGCGCCGCCAGCCTGTTGCGCTGCTGCAGGCGCACGGCGGCACTGCTCGGCGCCCCGGGGGCGGTCACGAAACCGTCCCAGCGGCACAACCCGCCGTCGCGGCTGACCAGACGCTGGCCGTCCTGAAGGGCGGGCTGCAGCTTCCGTGCGGTCTCGAAATCCTCGACCACGCCGGTGGCCCCCAACCGCCGGGCAAGGGCCCCGGGCGCCTCGATGCGGGCGGCGAGCGGCTCGACACTGTCCGGCAGCGCGGCGCCGGACGGCGTGCCGGAGACGCCGCTCCAGTAGCGTTTCTGCGTCGCCTCGCCCTCGATCAGCGGTGCGGTCAGGTCGTCCCCGAGGGCAGCGCCGAGTGCCGCCTCATATCCGGGCTCCGCCGAGAGGGAATCGAGGATCGGCACGGCATCGCCCTCCTCTCCGTCTCCGGCGAGGATCTGTTCCAGTGCCGAGGCCTCGGCGGTAAGCCGCGCCAGCCCCGATTCGACCTCCTGCAAGGCGGCGCGAGCCGTGCTTTCCGCCTCGGAAGCCGCGTTGCGCGCGGTCTCCGAGGTCTCGGACGCCTCGCGGGCGGCTTCCAGTGCCGCCTCGGAATCGGCCACCGCCGTTTCCGCCGCCTCGACCTCGCCGGGCCCTGCGGCCGAGTCCTTGAGACGCTGGCGGTCCTCCTCGAGCTTCTCGATCTGCCGCGTCAGCCGTTCGGCCTGCTCACGCGCCATCCGCGCCTGGCGCTGCAGGCTCGCCCGCCGCGCCTCGGTGGTGGCGATATGCTCCGTCATCTCGGAAAGCCGGGTCTCCAGCGCGTCGGCGGCCCTGTTGATCTCGGCCAGCGCCGCGCCCGCCTCGGCCTGCGCCTCCGCCTCGCCCTCGCGGGCGGCGGCGATCTCGCCATGTTCGGCCTGCAGGCGTTCCAGCGCCCCGGCCGCATCGCTCGAGAGCGCCATCTCGCGCTCCAGATCGTCGGCAATCTGCCTGAGCCGGGTTTCCGCCTCGCTCTTCGCGGTGACGATGCGGCGCTCCTCGTTGTCGAGTTCGGCCCGCGCCAGCGTCAGGCGCTGCAGTTCCGCCGCCGCCGCCGCCTCGGCCTCGCGCAGCGACGGCAGGGTCGCCGCGGTCTCGCTCTGCACCGTACTTGCCTCGGCCGCCTTCTGTGTCGCCGCCGCGACCGCGTCCGACGCTTCGGCAAGGACCTTACCCGCGGCGGCCCGCTCCGCCTTCGTCGCTTCCCAGCGGCGGTGCAGCAGAACCGATTCGGCGGAGCGGATCTGCTCGGCGACGGTACGGTATCGCTGCGCCTGCCTGGCCTGCTGGCGCAGCCCGTGGAGCTGCCCTTCCAGCGCCTTCAGAACGTCTTCCAGACGCTCCAGATTGGCTTCCGCCGCCCGCAGCCGGATCTCGGCCTCGCGCCGCCGCGTGTAGAGGCCGCGGATATTGGCCGCCTCTTCGAGCAGGATGCGGCGCTCGGAGGGCTTCGCGTTGATGATGGCGCCGATCCGGCCCTGGCTGACGAGCCCGGCAGAGCGGGCGCCTGTGCCGGCATCGGCGAACAGGAGTTGCACGTCGCGGGCCCGGACCTCGCGGCCGTTGACCCGATAGGCGGAGCCCTTGCTGCGCTCGATCCGCCGGATCACTTCGAGTTCCGGCGAATCGTTCAGCGCCGCCGGCGCCGTGCGGTCCTCATTGTTCACCATGAGAGCAACCTCGGCGAGGTTGCGGGCGGGGCGGTTCGAGGTGCCGCCGAAGATAACGTCGTCCATTTCGCCGCCGCGCATCTGCTTGGCGGAGGTTTCCCCCATCACCCATCTGAGGGCCTCGACCAGATTCGACTTGCCGCAACCGTTCGGCCCGACAACCCCGGTCATGCCCTCCTCGATCACGAGCTCGGTCGGATCAACGAAGGACTTGAAGCCCGAAAGACGGAGTTTGGAGAGATGCACCCGTTAGACGCTCCTCAATGCCGGTCCCGCGCCATGCGTCAGAGCGCGGCCGAGATCGCCTCCTCGAAGGATTCGAAAGTGAACACACCGTCGAGCTTGCGTCCATTCATCATGAAGGAGGGCGTCGCGCTGATGCCGAGATCGCGGCTCGCCGTCAGACGCTCGTTCAGGATGTAATCGATCAGCTTCTCGTCGTTCATGCAGTCCTCGACCTGCTTCTCCGAGAGGCCGGCAAGCTTGCCGAGCTTGACCAGCGCACCGTAGGGATCGTTCGCCCGCGACCAGGCTTCCTGTTTCTTCATCAGGATGTCGACCATGGCGAAGTAGCGCTTGCCCTCGAGGCAGCGCGCCATGGCGGAGGCGCGGAGCGCCCACTGGTCGAGCGGGAAATCCTTCATCTCCAGCCGGATCTTGCCGGTGTCGATATAGGCTTCCTTCAGCTTCGGCAGGACCTCGACATGAAAGCGCGCGCAGTGCGGGCAGGTCATGGAAAAATACTCGGTGATCAGCAGCTTCGCGTCCGGATCTCCAAGCACGCGCGGCGCGCTCGCCTTTTCCAGGTCCACGCCCTCGGCCAGCGCCGGCAGCGGCAGCATTCCGGCCACGGGCGCGATCAGTCCCAGACCCAACACAAGATTTAGTGTTCTACGGCGCACTTATCGCCTCCTGTTACAAGATGTTGAAATTCTAGTGCGGCTTTTTCCCGCCCGCAACCACCTGAAATCGCGACCCGAAGCCGCCACGCCGGACACTTTGCTGAGCAATCATGTCAGGAATTGGTCCGTTTTTTCACGTCGCCGTCAGCGCTCGTTGCCGTCGAGCGGGCGGTCACGGCCTTGCCGAGATCCTCCAGCGCCTGGCGGAGATCGCCGCGTCCGACCCCTGAGACGCTCTCGTGGATGCGGCTTTCCTCCTGCGGCGCCAGCGGGCGGAGTTTCGGCCGCGTGCTCTCCCGCCGCTTCGGCAACGGACCCTGCTTCAACGCGATTCGCGCAATGGCGCTGTAACCGAAGACGGTGTTGATGCGTTCGATGATCTGCGGGATCTGGTGCTGCACCTCCAGCGCGGCCGCCCCGGCGACGCGCAAATGCAGAGTCCCGCCGCCGGTCGAGCCGCGAGCGAAGACCAGTTTTTCCGGCGCGGTGTCGAGCGCCAGCACCTCGCCGACGATGGCGGGCCAGTCGCTGACGATGCGCGATTCGGTGAAGCCGCGCCGCCGCATCGCCTTGTCGCCGAGCCCCGGCGCGGCGGCGGCGACCCGCGTCAGGCCGCTGTAATGGCGCTTTCCGCGCGCCGCTTGCTGCTTGCTGCTGTCGTCAGCCATTGCCGCCTTCCCCTCCTGCCCTAATGTAAGGGCTTCGGCCAAAGACCCAATGGAAATTCGCTGAAGTGACCGCGCCCGCGTCCCTGCCCGCCCTCTTGCTCGACTGGTACGACCGCCACCATCGCCGCCTGCCCTGGCGCAGCGCCCCCGGCGAGACCGCGGATCCGTACCATGTGTGGCTGAGCGAAATCATGCTGCAGCAGACCACGGTCGCCGCCGTCGGCCCCTATTTCACCCGCTTCCTCGACCGCTGGCCCAGCGTCACCGCGCTCGCCGGCGCGCCGATCGAGGACGTGCTCGCAGAGTGGGCCGGGCTCGGCTACTACGCCCGCGCCCGTAATCTGCACAAATGCGCGATCGTGGTGCGCGACGAACATGGCGGCCGCTTCCCCGGAACCGAAGACGGCCTGCGCGACCTGCCCGGCATCGGCCCCTATACCGCCGCCGCCATCGCCGCCATCGCCTTCGACATCCCCGCGACCCCGGTCGACGGCAATTTCGAGCGCGTGATGGCCCGGATGCACGCGGTCGAGACCCCGCTGCCCGACGCCAAGCCGGAACTGAAGGCGCTCGCCGCCACGCTCACGCCCGGCCACCGGCCCGGCGACTATGCCCAGGCGGTGATGGATCTCGGCGCCACGATCTGCACCCCGCGCAAGCCGAAATGCCTCACCTGCCCCTGGAGCGCGCCTTGCGCCGGGCGAATCGCGGGGATCGCGGAGGAACTCCCGAAAAAGAAAAAGAAGGCGCCGAAACCGACCCGCAAGGGTATCGCCTTCTGGATCACCAACGGCCGCGGCGAGATCCTGCTCCGGCGGCGCCCGCCCCGCGGTCTGCTCGGCGGCATGGTCGAGATCCCGTCAAGCGAGTGGCGGGAGGAGGAGCAGCCGCTGAACCGTGCGCTCGCAGAGGCGCCGGTCCGGACCGAATGGGTGAAGCTGCCCGGTCTGGTCCGGCACACCTTCACGCATTTCCATCTCGAGCTTGAGGTCTATCGCGGGAGAGCGACGGGCTCGAAGCCGGCCGATTGCTTCTGGCATCCGGTGGAGAAGATCGGGGATGCAGGGCTGCCGTCGGTGATGGCGAAGATCGCGAAAAACGCGCTGCGGCATACCTGACCGCAACTCGGCTTAATGCCGGAAGTGACGCATCCCCGTCATGACCATCGCCAGCCCCTTCTCGTCGGCGGCGGCGATCACCTCGTCGTCGCGCATGGAGCCGCCCGGCTGGATCACCGCGGTGGCGCCCGCCTCGGCCGCCGAGAGCAGGCCGTCGGCGAAGGGGAAGAAGGCGTCGGAGGCGACGACGGAGCCGATCGTCCCCGGTTCGGCGGCGCCGGCCGCCTCGGCCATGTCGC
Source organism: Nisaea sp. (assembly GCF_965216895.1). Lineage (GTDB taxonomy): Bacteria > Pseudomonadota > Alphaproteobacteria > Thalassobaculales > Thalassobaculaceae > Nisaea. The sequence goes on along the minus strand of NZ_OZ244205.1, from coordinate 3,797,326 downwards.
GGGACTTGGAGGCGGCGATGCGGGCGCTGTCGACCCGGCTCATCTGACCCGCGCCGATCCCGACCGTGGCGCCGTCCTTCACATAGATGATCGCGTTCGACTTCACGTGCTTGCAGACCCGGAAGGCCATCAGCATGTCGGCGAGTTCGCGCTCGGTCGGCTGGCGCTTCGTGACGACCTTGAGATCGCCAGCCGTGACGCGGCCGTTGTCCTTGTCCTGCACCAGGTAACCGCCGGCGACATTGCGCACGGTGCGGGCGGCGGCGGACGGGTCCGGCATGCCGTGGGTCAGCAGCAGGCGGAGATTCTTCTTCGCGGCGAGCACCTTGAGGGCGTCCTCGTCGGCCTCCGGCGCGATGATGACCTCGGTGAAGATCTTCGAGATCTCCTCCGCCGTCACCCCGTCGAGCGTGCGGTTGGCGGCGATGATGCCGCCGAAGGCGCTGACCGTGTCGCAGGCGAAGGCGCGCTTGTAGGCGGTCGCGAGATCGTCCGCCACGGCGACTCCGCACGGATTGGCGTGCTTGATGATGGCGATCGCCGGCCTGTCGTCGAACTCGGCGACCAGCTCGAAGGCGGCGTCGGTGTCGTTCAGGTTGTTGAAGCTGAGCTCCTTGCCCTGGATCTGCTCGGCATTGCCGACGCCGGGGCGCGGATCGCCGCTGCTGTAATAGGCGGCGGACTGGTGCGGGTTCTCGCCGTAGCGCATGATCTTCGGGGCCGCGCCGGAGAAGGTGATGCGGCGCGGGTACTTGTCGCCGGTCTCGGCCGCGAGCCAGGTGGAAATGGCGCTGTCATAGGCCGAAGTCCGTGCGTAGGCGACCGCGGCCAGCTTGCGGCGCAGCGCGTAGCTGGTCGCGCCCTTGTTCGCATCCAGTTCGCCGATCAGCTCGGCATAGTCCTCCGGGTCGACCACGGTCGCGACATGGCCGTGGTTCTTGGAGGCGGCGCGGATCATCGCCGGGCCGCCGATATCGATGTTCTCGACGCAATCGTCGTAGCCGGCGCCGGAGGCGAGCGTGCTCTCGAACGGGTAGAGATTCACCACCAGCAAATCGATCGAGGCGATCGCGTGCTTCTCCATCGCCGCCACATGTTCCGGATTGTCGCGCAGCGCGAGGAGGCCGCCATGGATCGCCGGGTGCAGCGTCTTCACCCGTCCGTCCATGATCTCGGGGAAGCCTGTATGGTCCGCGACCTCCTTCACCGGCACCCCGGCCGCGGCCAGCGCCTTCGCGGTGCCGCCGGTCGAGAGGATCTCGACGCCGTGCGCGGCGAGCGCCTTGCCGAGCTCGATCAGCCCGGTCTTGTCGGAAACGGAGATGAGGGCGCGGGAAACGCGGACGAGATCGGCAGCCATCTTTCGGGACCCGTTCTGAAAGTGGAGTTACGGAATGAGGGCTGCTTATGCGCGGGAAGCGGCCCCGGGTCAACCGGGCCGCGCTTTATGCCGCAGCCTTCGCCGCCTGCTTCTTGAGGCGGGATTCGCGCACCGCGATATAGGTCGTGGAGACGAAGATCATCGCCCCGCCGATCCAGGTATAGATGTCCGGAAGCTCCTCGAAGATCACGAAGCCGATGAAGGCGGCCCAGATCAGCTTGCTGAAATCGACCGGCAGGACCACCGAGGCGTCGGCGAGCTTCAGCGACTGGTTCATCGCGGTCTGGGCGATCGTACCGAACAGCGCGATCAGGCAGAGCCAGGCCGCCTCCTCCAGAGTCGGCCAGCGCCAGAAGAAGGCAGCGGCGGCCAGGGTGAAGGGCGAGAGGAAGATCGAGGCATAGACGGTGATGGTGACGCTCGATTCCGTCCGGGTCAGGAATTTGATGATGATGAGGGCGAAGGACCAGACAACGGTCGCCGCGAGGATGAGGAGCGGCCCGAGCCCGACATCCACGACGCCCGGCCGGATGATCACCAGGGTTCCGGCAAAGCCGATCAGGATCGCGACCCAGCGCCGGAGCCGCACCACCTCGCCGAGGAACAGCATCGCCAGCAAGGTGGCGAATAGCGGCGCCGTGAAACCGAGCGCCGTCGCCTCCGCAAGCGGCGTGATGGTCAGCCCGTAAAAGAACATCAGCATCGCCGCCGCATTCACCGCGCCACGCAGGAAAAGCAGCTTCATGTTCGTCGTATGGAGCGGCCGGAAGCGTTGGCGGATCAGCAGCGGCGCCAGAACGAAGAGGCCGAGGAAACTGCGGAAGAAGGCGATCTCGAAGGGATGCAGCCCCTCGTTCTTGCCGAGGTCGCGGATGATGGCGTGCATGCAGACGAACATGGCCGCGGCAAGGGCCATGAGGAGCACGCCGCGGACCGGGGCCGGCAGGCGGGCGGAATAGAGCTTCAGCGAATGGATATAGGACACAATGGCAGGTTATGAGCGGCCACCCTTTCGCACAAGCGAAGAGCGGGCACGTCAATGGTGCCGGAGGGAAGTGAATCGGCGCTCTAGAAGCGCGCCCAGTCCGGCTTCACCGGCAGCACCGTCACCCCGCCGGCACTGAGTACGGCGTGCTCCAGATCCTCCAGCACGTTCAGCCGCAGCATGGCGATCGCCATGTCGCCGGTGCCGGAGCGGATCTCGCCGACCTCGCGTTCGTCGCGCAGGATCGGGGTGCCGGGGGAGGGCATTTCGCCGTCGAGGATGCGCACCGGCATCAGGCGGCGCTTCACGAGGCCACGATACTTGGTCCGCGCGGTGAGCTCCTGGCCCATGTAGCAGCCCTTCTGCCAGTCGACCCCGTTCAGCTCGTCGAACCCGGCCTCGAGCAGCACGGTCTTCTCGATCTGCATGTCACGGGTGCCGTCGGGGACGCCGAGGCGGATACGGACGCGGTCGTATGAGTCGAGCGTGCCTTCCGAAAGCCCCGCCGCAGCAAGGAACGCGCCGCGCTTATCCGTCTCGACGATCACGCGCGCTCCGAGGCCGGCATGACGCGGATCAACGAAGACGGCGCCACCGTCGATCTCCTTCGCGACACCCGCCTCCCCGGTGAGCCCGAGCGCGTCCGCCGCATCTTCACCGCTCACCGCGAGCACGGCATAACGCCCGGACGCGTCCGCGATCTCGACCTTGGAGCGCAGCTTGTAGAGCCGGAGCCGCTTCTGGAAATCGGCGAGCCGCTCGGCCTCGCAGTCGAGCAGCAGCGCGCCCGCAACCTCGGCGATGAAGAAATCGAAGAGATACTTGCCCTGCGCCGTCAGGAAAGCCGCATGGATCGCCCGCTCCGGCGCCACCTTTTCCACATCGTTGGAGACGAGGCCCTGCAGGAACTTGCGCGCGTCCGGCCCCGAGACGGAGAGCACGGCGCGGGTCTTCAGGTCGACATAGGCGGGCATGGCGGATCCGGAATGCATTGAGTTGCATCACAGGTGAGCCCGGACGGCTTCCCTGTCAAGCGCGGGACCTAGTCCGCCACTTCGAGATCCGCGATGGCCTCGTGGGACAGCACCTCCAGTTTCGGCATCAGGTCGAGCAGATGACGCGAATAGGGATGCTGAGGCGCCTGGAACAACGTCTCGGCGTCCGCGACCTCGACCAGCTTGCCGTGCCGCATCACCCCGACCCGGTCGCACATCTGCCGGATTACCGGGAGATCGTGGCTGATGAAGAGCATGGTGAGGCCGAGTTCGGCCTGCAGATCCTTCAGAAGATTCAGGATCTGCGCTTGGATCGAGACGTCGAGCGCCGAGGTCGGCTCGTCGCAGATCAGGAAGCGCGGCCGCGTCGCGAGTGCCCGGGCGATGGAGATCCGCTGACGCTGGCCACCCGAGAATTCGTGCGGATACTTCCGCGCGGCCTCGGCGCCGAGCCCGACATGCTCCAGCAGGTCCATGACGATCCGGCGGGTCTCGGCGCCGCCCGAGGCGAGGCCGTGGAAGCGGATCGGCTCGGCGACGATGTCCAGTACCTTCATGCGCGGGTTCAGCGAGGAATAGGGATCCTGGAAGATCATCTGCAATTGCCGGCGATAGAGGTCCATCTCGTTCTCGCTCTTGACCTCGGTGAGGTCGGCTCCGGCGAAATGGATATGACCGCCTCTCGGCTTGTAGAGCCCGGCGATCGCCCGCGCGATGGTCGACTTTCCGCTGCCGCTCTCTCCGACGAGGCCGAAGACCTCGCCCTGGCGGATGTCGAAGGAAACCCGGTCGACCGCGTCGAGATAGATGCGGTTTTTCCTGAAGAAGCTGAACTTGGTCAGGAATCGGACATGCAGGTCCTCGACCCGGAGCAGGGTCTCGCCGCCGGATTCGGAACGCCCCGCCCCCAGCCAGTGCGTCGCGACGTCGATGCTGCCCCGCCGATCGCCGGCACTCTCGATATACTCCACCACCGGAAAGCGGGCTAGGCGCACGTCCGGACGCGGCACCGCGCTGATCAGGCTCTTCGTATAGGCATGGTCCGGGTTTCCGAGGATCTTCTCTGTCGGCCCTTCCTCGACGAGGCGCGAGCGATACATCACCGCGACCCGGTCCGTCACGTCCGCGATCACGCCCATATCGTGGGTTATCAGGATCATCCCGACCGAACGCTCCCGGCAGAGCTCGCGCATGAGCTCAAGAATCTGCGCCTGGATCGAGACGTCCAGCGCCGTGGTCGGCTCGTCGGCAATGACCACTTCGGGATCCGCACAGAGCGCCAGGGCAATGACGACACGCTGACGCATCCCGCCCGAGAACTGGTGCGGATACTGCTTTATCCGGGCTTCCGTGTCCGGAATGCCGACGCGATCAAGCAGAGCGATCGCGCTGGCACGCGCCTCGTCGTCGCTCTGCTTCAGGTGTAGCTGGATGGTTTCCATCAACTGCTGCTCGACCGTCTGCAGCGGGTTCAGCGAGGTCAGCGGATCCTGGAAGATCATGCCGATCCGCTTGCCGCGGATCGACCTCAGGGCGTCCTCGTCAAGCCCGTCGATACGCTGTCCCTTGAGGTAGATCTCGCCGCCGGCGAGCCGCCCCGGAGGCTCCAGCAGGCCGATCACCGCGTTGCCGACAGTCGATTTCCCGGCGCCGGACTCACCGACCACGCCGAGGATCTCTCCCGGGTTGACCGAGAGACTGACATCGCGCACCGCGGTGAAGATCCCGCGCCGTGTCGGGAATTCCACCGTCATGTTCTTGATATCGAGCAGACTCATGGCGCGGTCACCGGAGTTTCGGGTTGAGTGTGTCGCGCAGCCAATCGCCGAGCAGGTTCACGGCGAGCACGAGCACGACAAGCGCGATGGCCGGGAAGAAGGTGATCCACCACAGGCCCGAGAAGAGATACTCGTTTCCGACCCGGATCAGGGTGCCCAGCGACGGGGTTGTCGGCGGTACGCCCTGGCCGAGGAAGCTGAGCGTCGCCTCGGCGATGATCGCGAGAGCGAGACCGATGGTGGCAAGCACCAGAACCGGGCGCATCACGTTCGGCGCGATATGGCGGATCATGACCAGCGCCGGTCGGAGTCCGATCACGCGGGCGGCCTGGATGTATTCCTTTTTCGCCTCGACCAGGGTGGCGCCGCGGGCGACGCGGGCGAATTGCGGCCAGTCACTCAGCCCGATGGCGAGGATGACGACATAGATCGCCAGTTCGTCCCGCAGTTCCGGCGGCAGCACGGAGCGCAGGATGCCGTTGATCAGGATCGCGGTCAGGATCCCCGGAATGGTGAGCTGGATATCGGCGAGGCGCATGATCAGAGTCTCGAACCAGCCGCCGACATAACCGCTGATCACGCCGAGCATCACACCGAGCAACATGCCGAGAAAGACTGCGGCGAACCCGACCATGAGCGAGATACGGCCGCCATAGAGGATGGTCGAGAGCATGTCCCGGCCTTGGTTGTCGGTGCCGAGCAGATAAGAGGGATCGCCGCCTTCTTCCCAGGCCGGCGGTTTCTTGCCGTCCCAGAGCGAGATCTGCGCCGGATCGAACGGGTCGAACGGCGCGATCAGCGGCGCCGCCAGAGAGGACAGCACCATGATCGCCGTGACCAGCGCGGCGGCCATCGCCAGCGGCGAATGGAAGAAGGAATAGGCGATATCATTGTCGTTCAGACGCGCCCAGAGAGAGGGTTTGGTCTCGTCCCGTTCGACCGCCATGATCAGTGTCCCTCCTCGACGCGCAGGCGCGGGTCGATCACGAAATAGAGGATGTCGACGACCAGGTTGATGGTCACGAAGATCAGCGCCACGAAACAGAGATAGGCCGCCATGATCGGAACATCGACGAAATCGACCGCCTGGATGAACATGAGCCCGGTGCCGGGCCACTGAAACACCGTCTCGGTGATCAGCGAGAAAGCGATCAGCCCGCCGATATTGAGGCCGATGATCGTGATGACCGGAACCAGGGTGTTCTTCAGCGCGTGGCTGTAATTGATGCGTTTTTCCGGCAGCCCGCGCGCGCGGGCGAACTTGATGAAGTCGGTCCGCATGATCTCGAGCATCTCGGCCCGCACGAGGCGCAGGATCATTGTGACCTGGAACAGGCTGAGGGTCAGGGCCGGCAACAGGATGCTGCGCCAGCCGTCCCAGGTCAGGAAGCTCGTCTTCCAGCCGCCGAGTTCGACCGTTCCGGCCCGTCCCGAGGACGGCAGCACGCCCATGTTGACGGCGAAGATGTAGATCAGGCCGATGCCGATGATGAAGGTCGGTAGACTGACGCCGACAAGAGAGACCGTGAGCACCGCCTTGCTGACCCAGCTCGTGCGGTTGATCCCGGTAAAGACGCCGAGCGGAATGCCGAGCCCGAGGGCGATGATCGCGGAAACGAAGACCAGCTCGAGGGTGGCCGGGATGCGCTCGGCGATCATTTCCGTCACCGACCGCTTGGTCCGGTAGGAGATCCCGAACTCGCCCTGCACGGCGTTCTGCATGAAGCGGGCATACTGGACGAAAAACGGATCCTCCAGCCCCAGTACCTCGCGGATCCGCTGCCGATCCTCGAGCGTCGCCTCCTGGCCGACCATGTTGTCGACGGGATCGCCGACATAGTTGAACAGCGAGAAGGAAATGAAGGACACCGCAGCCATGACCACGAGGGCCTGGAGCATGCGGCGCGCGATATAGGTAATCATGCGCGTTCGGCTCGCCTTATACCGGTTGCTCTGCCTGAAACCGCGAGGGCGGCGGACAGGCCGCCGCCCTCCGGGCCCGAGAGGCTGTTACTGCAGTTTCGCCCAGCGGAACTGCGGCGAGTCGTTCGGCAGGATCGGCAGGTCGAGCCTGGTCGACATGCCCCAGCCGAGCACCTGGTGGTGGATCGGCAGGTAGACGATCTCGTCCTTCACGATGTTCCAGGCCTCCGCGATCATCTTGTCGCGCTTGGCGAGGTCGGTCTCGACGGCAAAGGTGTCGGTCAGCTCGTCCACCCTGGCATTGGCGAAACCGGTGCCGTTCCAACTGCCCTTGCTGTGGAACAGATAGCTGAAGACATAGTGGGAATCGAGCGTCGGAACACCCCAGCCGAGCATGTAGAAATCGCTCACCCGGTTCTTGATCTTCGGAAAGTGCTGGCTCTTCGGAATCGCGTCGAGCTTCACCGTCACACCGATCTTGGCCAGCATGGCCACCGCCGCCTGACAGATCTTCTCGTCGTTGTTGTAGCGGTTGTTCGGGCAGTCGAGCTGCACCGTGAAACCGTCGGGATAGCCGGCATCGGCGAGCAGCTGTTTCGCTGCCGCCGGGTCGAACGGCCGGCGCTTGTCGAGCTCCTTGGTGAAGCCGTGCACGCCCGGCGAGGTGATGATCCCGGCCGGAATGGACAGGCCTTCCATGACCACGCGCTTGATCGCCTCGACATCGAGGGACTGGTAGAAGGCCTGGCGGACGCGCTTGTCCTTGAACGGGTTCTTCCCCTTGACGTCGGAACTGCGCAACTCGTCGACGCCCTGATCCATGCCGAAGAAAATGGTCCGGATCTGGTTCACCGTAACCGTCTTCAGGTTATCCTGGGCATCGATCCGCTTCAGATCCTGGAGCGGCGGATCAAGCACGAAATCGACCTCGCCCGAAAGCAGCGCGGCGACGCGGGTCGCGGCGTTCTTGATCGGCCGGTACTCGATCTTGTCGATATTGTGCTCAGCCGTTGCGGCCCCCCACCAGTTCGGATTCTTGACGAGGACGGTGAGTTCGTCGGGCAGCCGCTCTGCAACCATGAACGGACCGGTGCCGTTGGCGTTGCGGACCGCATAGGTCTCTTCTCCAGCCGCGAAGTCCTGCGGTACTACGACGTTGTTCTTCTCGGCCCAGCCCTTGTCCATGATGAAGAGGTTGGTGACCTCGTTCGGCAGGATCGGGTTCGGCCCGTCGGTGATGAACTGAACGGTATGGTCGTCGATGATCTTCACTTCCTTTATCGACTTGACCTGTTCCTTGAAATCCGAGCTCTGGGCCTGCGCCCGCGTGACGCTGAACGCCACGTCCTCGGCCGTGAAGTCCGCACCGTCGTGGAACTTCACCCCTTTCCGGAGCTTAAATTCCCAGCCCGTTGTCCCGACCGGCCCCCAGCTCTCGGCAAGGCCGGCCTCGAGCACCATTTCCCGGTCCCGCTTCAACAACGGCTCATAAATCTGGCCGTTCATGCTGTTCGTCGGGCCTTCGTTCTGACCCATCGGATCCAGCGTGAGGGCGTCGCCCTGACTGGTCCATCGCAGCACGTTCTCGGCCTCGGCGAAGCCGACGAACATTGTCGTCGACATCATCGCGGCCAACGCGATCGCACGAATTGTCATGAGGATTGTCTCCTGTCCTAGATGTGATGCATCCCTGTCGCGCCCGGCAATTAATCGTTGAATTGAACCGGCACCTTCTGATGCCAGCCGGGTCACTGCTGAAAATCTAGGCAGGAGTTTCCGGAATGGAAAGTCCGAAATATGACACCGGGTCCCACCGGGGCCCCGATGTCAGATTCGTGAAGCCTTAGGCCTTGAGCGCAAGGTTCTCCGGATCGTATGGGCTTTCCGCCACGATGCGGGCCGGACGCAGCTGGTCGAGCACGCGGACCTGACACTCGGCGCCGACCACCGCCTTGTCTGTGCGGATATAGCCGAGCATCAGCGACTTGCCGACATGGTGGCCGTAGCCGCCGGCAGTGCCGCGGCCGACCACCTCGCCATCCATGAATACGGGCTCGTTGCCGAACGGATCTGCATCGTCCGCATCGATCTCGATCGTGCAATAGGTGTTGGGAACGCCTTCCTCCTGCTGCCGGACCAAAGCGTCGCGACCGGTGAATTCCCCCTTGTTGAGCCGCACGAAGCGCTTCAGGCCGGCCTCGAGGAGAGTGTTCTCCGCATTGAGGTCCGTTCCCCAGAGGCGGTAGGTCTTCTCCAGCCGCATCGAGTCCATCGCCCGCATGCCGACGAGGCCGATATCGTACTCCTTGCCCGCCTCCATCAGCGCGTCGAACAGATGCAACTGATATTCGATCGGGTGGTGTAGCTCCCAGCCGAGGGAACCGACGAAGTTGACGCGGAGCGCCCGGACATTCGGGCAGTAGCCGATCGGGATTTCCTGCATGGTGAGCCACGGAAAGGCCGCGTTGGAGACATCGGCGTCTGCCAATTTCTGCAACACCTTGCGGGCATCCGGGCCGGCGAGCACGAAGACGCCGTACTGGGTGGTGATATCTTTAAGAAAGACCGAGCCGTCCCGCGGCAGCCGCTTCTGCAGGAAATCGAGATCGTAATCGTGACCGGCGCCCGGACCGATGACGAAGAAGCGCTCGCCCCAGAGTCCGTCTTCCATGCGGGTGATGGTGAATTCGGAGCGCACCGAGCCGGACGGGTTCAGCGCATGGCAAAGATTGATCCGGCCGACGCCCTTCGGGATTGCGTTGGCGACCATGCGGTCGAGCCATTCGCGGGCCCCGGGCCCTTCGATCTCGTATTTGGCGAATGAGGAGAGTTCGAGAAGGCCGACCCGCTCGCGCATGGTGCGGACCTCGTTGCCGACATGCTCGAACCAGTTGGAGCGGCGGAAGGAATAGATGTCCTTGCGTTCGACGCCATGCGGCGCGAACCAGTTCGGACGCTCCCAGCCGAATCGCGCGCCCCAGACCGCTCCCGCCGCGTCGAGCCGCGGATAGGCCGGCGTGGTCTTGGCCGGCCGCCCGGCCTCGCGCTCTTCCATCGGGAAGTGATTGATGAAGACGTGCTCGTAGGCCTCCTCGTTCTTGATCTTGGCGAAGTTCTTCGAGACCACGCCGAAACGGCGCGGGTCGACGCCGATCATGTCGACAGAGGGTTCGCCGTCGACGATCCAGTTGGCGATCTGCCAGCCGGCGCCGCCGGCCGCGGTGACCCCGAAGCTGTGACCTTCCGAGATCCAGAAATTCTCCAATCCGAAGGCCGGCCCGACCATCGGATTGCCGTCCGGCGTGTATGAGATAGGACCGTTCACGATGTCCTTGATGCCGGCATTCTCGAACGATGGCACGCGGGCCATGCAGGCTTCGACATGGGGCATCAGACGCTCGAGATCGCCCGGGAAAAGATCCTTCTCGAAGGTTGGGGGCACGCCGTCGACAAAGCAGGCCGGGGCGAAACGCTCGTAGGGGCCGAGGATCCAGCCGTGCCGCTCCTCCCGGAAATAGTATTGCGAATCGGACTCGCGCAGCACCGGCAGCTCTTCGTTCCCCGCCTCGCGATATTCCTTCAGCGTCGGATCGACGTCGGTGACGATATACTGATGTTCGACCGGGATCGCCGGGATCTCCAGCCCGACCATCTTCGCCGTTGTCCGGGCATAGTTGCCGGTCGCGCAGATCACGTGCTCGCAGCGGATGTCGCCCCTGCTCGTCTTGACGATCCACTCGCTGTTCTCGCGCTCGATGCCGGTCACCTCGGTCTGCTGGTGGATCTCGGCGCCGCGCATCCGCGCGCCCTTGGCGAGTGCCATGGTGAGGTCCACCGGCGCAATGTGACCGTCGGTCGGGTGCCAGAGCGCGCCGACCAGCCCGTCCATGGACGCGAGGGGCCAGAGCTTCTTGATCTCGTCGACGCCGATCAGATGCGCCTCCACGCCGATCGTCTCCGCCGTGCACTGGTAGTTCCGGTACTCGTCCATGCGTTCGCGGTTGGTCGCGAGGCGCAGGTTGCCGGTCTGGTGGAAGCTGACCGCCTGTCCGGTTTCCTCTTCGAGCGTCTTGTAGAGCTCGACGGAATACTGGTGCAACTGTCCGACGCTGTAGCTCATGTTGAACAGCGGCAGCAGTCCGGCCGCATGCCAGGTCGAACCTGCCGTCAGTTCCGTCCGCTCGAGAAGGACGACGTCGCTCCAACCTTTCCTGGCCAGGTGATAAAGGGCGCTGACCCCGACCACACCGCCGCCGATCACCACTGCCCGTGCCTGCGTCTTCATTTGCCCATTCCCCAGTGCCGGCTTGCCGGTCGATTTCGTTTCAGAGGGAGAGCTTGCACCTTTTCTTCAGGCGCAATTCACGAAAAGCGACTCGGGCGTGTCGGATTCGGAATGTTGAGAATCCTAGATTTCTGCGGAATAAAGGCGTCCAAGTACCGGCGCTTTGACAATATGGAAAGAGCGTGTTTAGGCTAAATGCCAGATCGTGAAAAACGCGACACGGTGCAGGTGAGCGAGAGGAACACGCCACCGCAGGGGCAGAACAGGGGCATTACATCACATGGCAGACGGCAATCAGCCGTTCGTTCAATTCAAGAACGTTCAGAAGACCTATGACGGTGAAATTCTCGTCGTCAAAAACCTCAATCTCGATATCGCGAACGGCGAATTCCTGACCATGCTGGGACCGTCCGGGTCAGGCAAGACGACCTGCCTGATGATGCTGGCCGGTTTCGAGACCGCGACCCACGGCGAGATCCTGCTCGACAACAAGCCGATCAACCGGATCCCGCCGCACAAGCGCGGCATTGGCATGGTTTTCCAGAATTATGCGCTGTTCCCGCATATGACGGTCGCGGAGAACCTGAGCTTCCCCCTGGAAGTTCGAAAGATGAACAAGGCCGACCGCGAGGCGAAGGTCGCCCGTGCATTGGACATGGTCAAAATGGCCGAGTTCGGCGGACGGCGCCCGGCACAGCTTTCCGGCGGTCAGCAGCAGCGGATTGCTCTGGCAAGGGCTCTGGTTTTCGAACCGGAACTGGTGCTGATGGACGAGCCGCTGGGCGCGCTTGACAAGCAGCTGCGCGAGCACATGCAATTCGAGATCACCAATCTCGCGCATGAACTCGGCATCACGACGGTCTACGTGACCCACGACCAGACCGAAGCGCTGACCATGTCGGACCAGGTCGCGGTCTTCAACGACGGGAAAATCCAGCAGCTGGCAAAGCCGGCGGATCTCTACGAACGCCCCGAGAACGCCTTCGTCGCCCAGTTCATCGGCGAAAACAACACACTCGAAGGCGTGGTCAAGTCGATCAACGGAGAGTCCTGTGTTGTGGCGCTGGATGACGGCAGCGAGATCGACGCCATGCCGGTCAATGTCAGCCAGCCAGGCGAACGGACCCTGGTGTCGATCCGCCCGGAGCGCGTGGAGTTCAACAAGGAGCGGCTGCACGCCGACGCACATACGCTGAAGGCGACGGTCAAGGAATTCTACTACATGGGCGATATCTTCAGATTTCGCCTGTCCGTGGCCGGCAATGACGAATTCATCGTCAAGGCCCGCAACGCGCCGGATGCCGTTCGCTTGAAGCCCGGTGAAGAAATCGAGATCGGATGGCTGCCGGCGGATTGCCGGGCGCTTGATGCTTAGCGGAACCGTTTGCCGGCATATTTTCGGGTGACAGAGGGCGGGGCCAAAGCCCGTGGTTCCGACCTGCTGATTCAAGACAACGGGCGAAGAACAGGAGTAGCTATGAAGTTCGCCAAAGCTTTGGCCGTCACGACGGCATTTGGCCTAGCGGTGGGTTCTGCCCATGCCGCGGACATGGCCAATGACCTGACCCTCGTTAGTTGGGGTGGGGCCTATCAGAAATCACAGCAGCGCGCCTATACCGAGCCTTACATGGCCAACAATTCGGGCGTGAATGTGGTATGGGACGAGAGTTCGGCAGAGGCCGTCGCCAAGCTACGGGCCATGAATGAAGCCGGCAACGTCACCTGGGATCTCGTGGACGTCGTCGCGGCGGATGCCATTCGCCTCTGCGACGAAGGCCTCGCCATGGAGATCGATCCGGATACCGACCTCGCCGCGGCCCCGGACGGAACGCCGGCCTCGGAAGATTTCGGAGACCTGCTGGTCAGCGACTGCTTCATTCCGCAGATCGTCTATTCGACCACCTTCGGCTACCGCACGGACCTCGTTGGCGACACTCCGCCGACGGATATCTGCGCCGTGTTCGATCTCAAGGCCTATCCGGGCAAGCGGGCTCTCGAGAAGCGTCCGATCAACAACATGGAATGGGCGCTGCTCTGCGACGGCGTTGCGAAGGACAAGGTCTATGACGTCCTGGCAACCGCAGCCGGACAGGAACAGGCTCTGAAGAAGCTCGACACCATCAAGGATCAGACGATCTGGTGGTCCGCCGGCGCTGATACCCCGCAGCTTCTCGCCGACGGCGAGATTGTCATGGGTTCGACCTATAACGGCCGCCTCTTCTCGGTGATCGAAGAGCAGAAGCAGCCGGTCGCCATGCTCTGGGACGCCCAGGTGTTCGATCTTGACGGCTGGATCATCCCCGCCGGCCTGCCGGCCGACCGTCTCGCCCGCGTCAAGGATTTCGTGAAGTTCGCGACCGACACGCAGCGGCTCGCGGACCAGGCGAAGTACATTTCCTACGGTCCGGCACGCGCCTCTTCCGCGCCGCTGGTGGGCAAGCATGCCGATCTCGGGATCGAGATGGCGCCGCACATGCCGACGGATCCGGAAAACGCCAAGAACACGTTCCTCTACAACTACGAGTTCTGGGCCGACTATCGGGATGACATCGACGCCAAGTTCCAGGCTTGGCTGGCCAAGTAATCCCTCATCAATGAACCGGGGCCGTCCAGGCGGCCCCGGTCCCCTTGGCGGAGACAGCAAATGAGCGACGGAGCGACCACCATGTCCGGGCAAGGGGCAGAGGAAACCGGGCCGATACTGGCCTCTGACGGAACGCCGCTGAAGAAGCGGCTTGCACGCTCGCTTCGCATGCAGAAGCTGCGCGCGCTGATGCTGATCGCGCCGCTGCTGATCTTTGTCCTCGTTACCTTCATCGCCCCGATCGCGGACATGCTGTTCCGGTCGGTCGAAAACCAGATCGTTTCGCACACCCTTCCGGATACCGTGAACGCCGTCGCCGACTGGGATCCCAAGACTGAGGATCTGCCCCCGGAATCGGTCTATCAGGCGCTGTATTTCGACCTGTTCCTCGCCGCCGAAGCAAAGGAACATACCAAGCTCGGAACCCGCCTCAACTACGAGCAGGTCGGCATATCGTCGCTGTTCCGGACCTCCGGACGCAAACTCGACGATATAGGAGAGGTCTACGAGAAGTGGCTGGTCGGGCTGGACCCCGTCTGGAAGGACGGAGCATTCTGGATCGATCTGATGCGCGGCGCGGAGAACGCAGCCGCCGACACCGCCCTACTGGCCGACCAGCGCGCACGGCTGGCGGCGCTGACCGACGACCCCATGAAGGGGGATATCGGCTTCGTACCCGGTTCGGAGATTGCGCGGATCCTCCCGCTGACGGCCGGCGAGTACACGGCCTATGCGATCTTCACCGTCATCGACAAAAACCGGGAAATCGGCAAGAGGGCGCCTTGGGAAGCCGTCTATGCCGCCCTGGCCGTCGAGCTTGGCGACCCGGACGTCCAGAATGCCATCGCCAGCTATCAGGGGCCCGGAGCGGATGAATTGCGCGCGGCCGCTGCCGCGATCGGCACGGCGCCCGCGCGGGACTTCCAGGCAGCGCTGATCAAGGCCGACAAGGATTGGGGGAATCCCGATAACATCGAGGCGATCAAGGTCTACGGAGCGAAATACACGACCGGCTATTACCTGAACGCCGTGGACCTGCAGAAGACTCTCGACGGTGTCGCGCAGCGCCCGGAGAATCAGCAGATCTACGTCATGCTGTTCGGCCGGACATTGTTCATGTCGCTC
Source organism: Nisaea sp. (assembly GCF_965216895.1). Taxonomy (GTDB): domain Bacteria; phylum Pseudomonadota; class Alphaproteobacteria; order Thalassobaculales; family Thalassobaculaceae; genus Nisaea. The sequence continues at coordinate 3,782,270 of NZ_OZ244205.1, read as the reverse complement.
ATGATTACCTTTTCCTGCATCCTCCTCGGCTATCCGATCGCGTGGATTCTCGCGAACCTGCCGCTGCGGACCTCGAACCTTCTGATGATCCTTGTGCTGCTGCCCTTCTGGACCTCGCTTCTGGTCCGGACCTCCGCCTGGAAGGTCATGCTGCAGCAGCAGGGGGTGATCAACGACGCCCTGGTCTGGCTTGGGGTGATCGACGACGCCAGCAGGCTGATCATGATCAACAACCAGTTCGGCACCATCGTGGCGATGACGCATATCCTGCTGCCTTTCATGATCCTGCCGCTCTATTCGGTGATGCAGACGATACCGCCCTCTTACGTGAGAGCAGCCAAATCGCTCGGCGCAACCAACTGGACCGCTTTCTGGCGGGTCTATTTCCCGCAATCGATTCCGGGCATCGGCGCGGGTTCTATCCTCGTCTTCATCCTGGCCATCGGCTACTACATCACGCCGGAAATCGTCGGCGGCACCACCGGGACCTTCATCTCGAACCGGATCGCCTTCCATATTTCCAGCTCGCTGAACTGGGGCCTGGGCGCCGCTCTCGGGACGATCCTTCTGGCCGCTGTGCTGGCGCTCTACTGGACCTACGACAGGATCGTCGGCATCGACAACGTGAAGCTGGGAGGCTGAGCATGGTACAGATCACTTCGGTTTCCCGCTCCGAACCCGGTTTCTACATTCCGGTATCCGGGGCCGCCGGCGGCATAGCTGGACTCCTCGTCGGCACCGCCCATGGAAGCTCGCTGATCGGATTGATCCTCGGAGCGACGCTGTTGGCGGCCACTGCCTATGTGGTGACCCACTTCGTTCCTCAGGAACGTGTCGCCCGCTGGGGAATTCTTGCGATCACGGCACTGGCCGGTGTCCTGCTTGCGGGAGTGGCGGGCCTCGTCGTCGGGATCGGCTTCGGCTGGTTTTTCGGCTGGTTCATCTACTGGACCTACGAGTCGCGCTACCGCAAGAAACTGCCGCCCTATCTCACGGCAGGCCAGGTGCTCTGGCACTACGGCCTCCGGGTGATCTGCGGGCTCATCTTCTTTTTCCTGATCGCGCCGATCGTGGTGGTGATGCCGCTGAGCTTCAATGCGGAAGACTTCTTTACCTTCACGCCGGAGATGCTGCGGTTTGATCCCGCCGGCTATTCGCTGAAGCACTATCACGACTTCTTCACCAGTTCCGACTGGCAGCACTCGCTGTGGAATTCGATCACCATCGCGCCGGCGGCAACCATTCTGTCCGTCAGTTTCGGCACCCTGGCGGCTATCGGCCTCAGTTCCGAACATGTGCCGTTCCGGCGTTCGATCATGGCGATACTGATCTCGCCGATGATCGTCCCGCTGATCATTTCGGCTGCCGGCATGTTTTTCTTCTATAGCCGCATCGGCCTGCAGGGCACCTATGTTGGCGTTGTCCTGGCGCATGCGGCCCTCGGGATTCCGTTCGTGATCATCACCGTGACGGCAACGCTTGTCGGATTTGACCGCTCGCTGACGCGCGCCGCGGCGAATATGGGTGCCGGTCCGGTCCGCACCTTTTTCCAGGTGCAGATGCCGCTGATCCTGCCTGGCGTGATTTCCGGCGGTCTGTTCGCCTTCATCACCTCGTTCGACGAAGTGGTGGTGGTGCTGTTCGTCGGGTCCGCGGGGCAGAAGACGCTTCCCTGGCAGATGTTCACCGGCCTGCGCGAACAGATCAGTCCGACGATCCTAGCGGTGGCGACGATTCTGGTCGCGATCTCGATCATGCTGCTGACAACGATCGAACTGCTACGGCGACGCTCCGAGCGACTTCGGGGTATGAGTCCGGGCTGATTTGACGCGAGCCTCTTTACATCTGCGGCATTCGACCCCATTTTAAGAACGGTTCGCAATAAACTGCGGGGCTGGACATGTATCGCGACAATTCCCTCATTCCGAAGGAAGCCATCCGTATGGCAGCACTGGGCGCGCTTTCGGGCGGGCCGCGCGCCTATGCGGATATCGCGGGCGAAGTCCGGCAGTTCGCAGCCCGGATCGTCGGACCGTCCCTCGACCTTCTCGGCAGCTCCATCGAGCTTCTGAAGTTCGAAGGTCTGATCGCTCCGGTCTCGGGCGAGGGTTTCGAGGACAATGCGCAGCTGCGCCTGACCGATGACGGCTGGTCTGCACTGAAGGATTACCTGACCGCCGCGGTCCGTCCGGGTGTCAACGACCTGAACAAGCTGGTCGTCGCCCTCAAGCTGCGTTTCCTGCATCTGCTCGAGAAGGAAGAGCAGATCGAGCAGATCGATGCCTTGCGCGGGCTCTACGAGGGCGAACATGCCCGCCTCCACGATCTGCTCTCGCACGAGGAATGGCAGCAGGGCCATCTTCGCGCATGGATCGAAATGGAAATCGCACAGGTCGAGGACCGCATCGCCTGGTGCGATCGTCTGACCGCTTCCGCCTAAAATCTGAAGGAAAGTCGGGCGTCTCGCCGGGGCTTCGTCGTCCCGGGTATGCATCATCGACTCATTTGATTGTATTTTATTTATTTTTGATTTATATTTGATTCATAAGAACCCGGCTCTGTCATCTGTCCTGCTCCAGAAAGGAGGCGTCGATGATGTTGGCCCTATTCCGGTCCCGCACCGGAACCTCAGCCCCCGCGAACGACCTAGATGTCCCGCGTTCGCTCAGACCGCGCGGCGATTGTTTCGTGCGCATCGACGGGCGCGACTATCCACTGCATTGCTGGTCCCCTGCCGGCTTCACGCTCGCCCCATACGATGGCTCGCTGATCCGCCGGCAAAGGGCAAAGGTGTCAATGGTTCTCAGCGAGTTCGGCGACGGCGTCGCTCCCCTGGTGATCTCGGGAGAAGTCTTCGTGGATGCAGCCGAGAACGGCATCCTCTCGGCCCGCTGGACCGGACTGCCGAGATACAAGGTCGCAGCTCTCGCGGAATATTTCGCGGACAAGAATTCCGCCTGACCTGCCCGGTCAGGCGCTCCAGACGAGAAACACCCCGTGCGCCTCACGCGACGGAACCGTCGGCCGCGTCGCGCTCCCGGACAATTCCAGTCCGGCCATGACGGTGCTTCCGTCTTCCGGAGCTGCAAAGGACGCATCCAGTGCCGCGATCGCATCCGGCGAGAGCACGCGGAGTTCCTGTACGTCGCCCGCGGAGACGGCGAATCCGCCATCGTGCAGCGCCACCCCGCCCCCGAACAGCCTGGCGAGGAATGCCGCATCGCGCTCCGGCATCTGCGAACAGAAATAGACAGCCGATATCGACTCCGTCTCGTTCCGGTGGGACTGGAAGTCGGGCTTCCAGAAATATTCCTGCGCCCGGTTCTCGCAGACAAAGAAAGCGATGCGCGGCATGTCCGGGCTGGTGGCGAAGCCGAGGGAGAAGGCAACCGTGACCTCGCTGCCATCCGGGAGTTTCGCACGGCGCTCGAAATCGAACGGCGCATAGGTGCGAATATCCTCCTCCGCGAAGCTCGCGATGTCGGCCCGCGCATCCTCGCTCCGGAACACCAGCATCGTCATTCCCTCGCCGAAACGGGCCATCTCCCTGTTATGTGCCCCGAAGCCGAAGAAGGGCGGTGTCGCCGCGAAATCATGCGCCTGGAGTTTCTCCGGCCGGTCGACTTCCAGCAGTTCGATGAAATTCCGTCCGCGAAACTGCGCCAGCCTGTTCCGCGTCCCCATCCGGTCCTCGTGGCTGGCCGTCGGCGTGAGGGTAAAGCCGAGCCTTTCGAACGTCGCGGCCGCCCGGTCGAGGCCGTCGACCCGATGTACGACATGATCTATCGGGCGTCCGTTCATCGAGTTCTCCCTGTCATTTCAAATTGCGGGCCAGCGACGGCGCCTCAGAACATGTGCTGGCCGCCGGTGACGTAGATTTCCGTGCCCGTCACATAGGCGGAATCGTCGGAGCAGAGATAATGGATCGTCGAGGCGACATCCCGCGCCGTGCCGAGACGGTTGAGCGGAATGCGGGGAATCAGCATCTCGTATTCCGGAGACAGCATCTCGGTCTCGATCTCGCCCGGCGCGACCGCGTTCACGCGGACGCCGAGCTCGGCGAACTCGTTCGCCATTTCCCGTGTCAGCGAGGACAGCGCCGCCTTCGAGGTGCTGTAGGCGGACCCGGCAAAGGGATGGATAAAGTGCCCCGCGATCGACGTGATGTTGACGATCGCGCCGCCTCCCCGGTGCAGCGCGGCAGCGAAGCCCCGGGCGAGCCGCAGCGGGGCGAAGAAATTCAGCTCGAACACCCGCCGCCATTCGTCGAGATCGCCGTTCAGGCAGCCGAGCCGTTCCTTGAACGGCGTCTTCGGCGACCAGCCCGCATTGTTCACCAGCGCGTGCAGCGGGCGCTCTCCGAGGTACTCGTTCGCCTCGTCGATGAAATGGTCGAGGCTCTTCGACTCCCCCAGATCGGCCGTGATGTGGTGGCTCCAGTTCGGGTCGCGGCGGCATTCGGCAGGCGGCGCGTCTCTGGAACAGGTGATGATTTCCCAGCCGCGTTCACTGAAGAACCCGACGGTGGCGTGGCCGATGCCCCGGCTCGCGCCGGTCAGCAGCATGGTCTTTTTCGAAGTGCTCATGGCGGCGGAGTGTAAGCAATTGCGGCGGCCCGAAAAAGAGCCGCCGCAAGACTTCGTCGCGATGTCATCGCACCGCCATTATTTCACCGAGGCGATCCGGAACGTCCGCTGAACGCCGTCATGTTCCGTAATGGAGACATACTCGCCCTCGACGAAATGATGACGGTCGAACTTGAAGATCGGCTCGTCGTCCTCTTCGCCTTCTTCATAACTGAAGACCCAGCGCCGGCCCCGGGTATGGATCAGGTGGCCGTTCTCATCAGGCTCGCCCTGCCAGAACCGGTGCACGGTGCAGTTATTCTTGACCTTCTGCCACGCATCAAGATCCAGACTGCCGTCGTCGGCGAGCGGGGCCTTGAACTCGTAGCCGTGATTGATGCTTCCCTCCGGAAAATCCGGATTACGCGCAAGTTCGAGGCGAATGGTACGCACGCTCAAGGAAATTCTCCTTCCTTCAAACAGATGCGGTGGAACGGATCAATGTGCCATCAGAACCGGAATCCGCGTCTCCGTCAAAACATCGTCGGTCACACCGCCGAAAATCGACTCACGGAAACGGCTGTGGCTGTAGGCGCCGAGCACCAGCAGTTGCGCCCCGGCTTCGCGCGCCTCGGCCTGCAACCGGCCCGAAACACTTCCGCTGGACGCATCGAAGGTCTTGGCCTCGGCCTTTACCCCGTGCCAGCGCAGGGAATCGACGAAAACGGAAAGCTTTTCCTTCGTCAGATCGCTGTCAATGCCGGACATGACGAGGACCTTGTCCGCCGTCTCCAGCAAAGGCATCGCGTGGGCAACCGCAGCCGCCGCCTCCTTTGACGCGTTCCAGCCGACCGCGATCGTCTTCACCACCGGGATCTCGACATCGTGGGGCACGACCATCGTCGCTTTTCCGCTCTGCAGCATCGCCGCCTCGGCGACGGCCATTGCATCGCTGCTCTCCCGGTCGGTCGGAGAAATCACGCAGACCACGTCGACCATGCGCGAGCGATCCGCCACCTGAAGCGACGGCTCGCCAACCAGCGTTTCGAAGGAGACGGTCACACCGGCCGTATCCGCCGGCTTGTCGATCGAGACCAGCTTGTTTGCCTCGCGCCACTTGTCGAATGCGGCGAGAGACGCGGCGCGCGCCTCGTTCGCGAAATTCTCGGCCTGCTCGACCAGGGATTCGATCATCGAGGCACTCATCCCCATACCGACCTGCGGCACCAGAACGTCGCGCGGATCGCGATGGATATGGGCGACAAAGATATGAGCGCCGTGCGGCGTGGCAACGGCGAGAGCCGCGTTCAGGATGGCCGCATCGGCTTCATTGCCGAGCACCGGAGCGAGAACCGTCTTCAGGGACATGAGAGCACCTCGGGAGTAAATGCCTTTGATGCCCCAACCCTAGGCCGTGCCCGGCAACAACTTCATTGACCTGGATCAAGAAAACCGTGTCGCCCGCACATTCCGCGCGTCGCTCAAGGGTACAAGCGATCGACGCTCCAGGGCGCATCCTCTATCTGGCGGCTGAACCGGAACCGGTCGTGCAAGCGGAATTCGCCATCCTGCCAGAACTCGATCGCCAGCGGGGTGAGCCGCCAGCCCGACCAGTAGGGCGGGCGCGGCACGTTCTCGTCCGGATAGGTCTCATCCGCCTTCTCTACCGCCGCCATCAGTGCCGGTCGGTCGGCCAGTGGACGGGACTGCTGCGAGGCCCAGGCCCCGATGCGACTGCCGCGCGGCCTGGAGTTGAAATAGGCATCGGCCTCCTCGTCGCTGACCCGGGTGACCGGCCCGCTCACCCGCACCTGCCGCCGCATCGACTTCCAGTGAAAACAAAGAGCCGCAAACGGGTTCATCGTCAGTTCCCGTCCCTTCTGGCTCTCGAAGTTCGAATAGAAGACGAACCCGTGCTCGTCGAAATCCTTCAGCAGGAGAATCCGCGCCGACGGGCGCCCGTCCGCATCCGCCGTCGCGACGGTCATCGCGTTCGGATCGTTGATCTCGGATTCGCAGGCCTCCCTATACCAGCGGTCGAAGAGCTGGAAGGGATTGTCGGTGTCCGGTTCGAACATGGCCGTTCCTCTATACGGGCGAGATAAATCACACAGGGCAGGCCGGGCGGCCATTCTTATGCCTCAATATTCGCCACATTGAAGCCAGTATCGCGTATCACTAACTAGCCCCGGCGCGCCCTGTCCAGCGTTGAAAGGTCGCACCGATGACGAGATTGACTGCGCGCACGGGTGAAGGAACCATATTCGCACGGAATTAATGCGACGGATAATCGAGGCCCGGCCGTTTGTGATACGGGCCGGTGCTCTTGTGAAGGAACAGAACCATGAAGATACACGCCGCAATCGTCGTAGCAGCCGCACTTGCTCTCGGCGCCTGCCAGACCAGTCAGCTCGGGACCAAACAGACCGCCGGCGGGCTTATCGGCGCGGTCGGCGGCGCCGTCGTCGGCTCCAATATCGGCGGTGGCTCGGGCAACGTGGCGGCGATCGCGGCGGGCACGCTGCTTGGCGCCATCCTCGGCAGCGAGATCGGCAAGTCGCTCGACAATGCCGACAAGGCGGCCATGGCGCAGAGCACGCAGCGTTCGCTGGAAAGCAACCCGGTCGGCGTCTCGACCAGCTGGAGCAATCCCGACAGCGGAAATTCCGGAACCGTCACCCCGACGCGCACCTATCAGGCGTCCGGCGGGCAATATTGCCGCGAATACACCCAGACCGTTCAGGTCGGCGGCAACAGCGAGGAAGCCTACGGCACGGCCTGCCGGCAGCCGGACGGCACCTGGAAAATCCAGAACTAGGCATAGCGCCCAGGCTCTGCGATGATCGGGCCGGACGGTCTGTTGCCGCCGGTCCGATTGTTTTTTCCACATGATCCCGTGCCATGAGCGATCCATACAAGATACTGGGTGTGAAGTCCGACGCTTCTCAGGACGAGATCAAGAAGGCGTACCGTACGCTGGCGAAGAAACTGCACCCGGATCTCAATCCCGGCGACAAGAAAGTCGAGCAGGAGTTCAAGGAGGTGACCGCGGCCTACGACCTGCTGTCTGACGCCAAGAAACGGGCGCAGTACGACCGCGGCGGCATGCAGCAGCCGGGCGCTGGCGCCGGCGCCTCTGGCAAGACCGCGAGCGGTTTCTGGAAGGCCTGGACCTCGGCGCGCAAGAAACAGGGCGGCGGCTTCGGCTTTTCCGACATTTTCGACGATGACGACGCGGATGTGTTCGACGACATCCTGCGCCGCCACGATCAGGGTGGCGGCGGATCGGGACGCGGCGGCGGCGCCTACACCGTCGGGCCCGACGTCAATTACAAGCTGAAGGTCGGCTTCGTCGAAGCGGCGGCAGGCGCAACCAAGCGGGTCACGCTGTCGGATGGCAAGACCCTCGATCTGAAGATCCCGCCCGCGACCGAGAGCGGCAAGACGCTGCGCCTGAAAGGCCAGGGCCGCAAGGGCAGCAATAACGGCCCGGCCGGCGACGCCTTCGTCGAGATCACCGTGGAGCCGCACAATTTCTTCGAGCGCGACGGCCAGAACATCAAGGTCGAGATCCCGGTTACGCTCTACGAGGCGGTGCTCGGCGGCTCGATCACGGTGCCGACCGTGCACGGCAACGTCACGCTGAAGATCCCGCCGAAATCCAACACCGGCTCGACCCTGCGCCTCAAGGGCAAGGGCATCCCGGCCGTCGGAGGCAAGGCGGCAGGCGACCAGCTCGTCGCCCTGAAGATCGTCCTGCCCGAGGGCGAGGATCCCGAGCTCATCAAGCTGATGCAGAAATGGGCCGAGGAAAAGGGCTACAACCCGCGCCACAAGATGCGGTTCAGCTAGACTGCAATCTTCACCCGACCCCGCGGGCAGCAACAATGATCGCAACGAAGTATATTCGGCGCCACTTCATCGAAAGAGCGGTCCGGGATTTCCGGACCACCGGTCGGGTCCTGGAAATCGGCAGCGGCAGGCGATGGCGCTACATGGACGGCAGCATAACCGTGAACCGGGACAAATCTGCGGGTGCCGACCTCATCTGCGATGCGGAAAATCTGACGCTCGCGAACGACTGCGTCGGGGCTGTTCTCTGTCTTGAAGTGATGGAGCACACAACATCACCCGAAGCTCTTCTCAGCGAAATCCGGCGTGTCCTGCAACCCGGCGGCCGCTTGCTGCTCACCGTCCCGTTCGTGTTTGAGATCCACGATACGCGGGACTACTACAGGTTCACCCATATGGGACTCGCGCACCTGCTGCGTGACTTTTCGGAGGTCACCATTCGACCCAATGGCGGCGTGTTCTGTGTCCTGTTCCATTTCATCCGCTTGAGCCTGCCGGGGCGGATTCTCTATCCACTGCTGAACAATCTCGGATACGCGCTGGATTGCCTGTTCCGGCAAGAACATCCGCGAATCACGCTCGGCTACACCGTGACGGCCGTGAAATAGCTTCGCCACGCAGGCAAGGGGCTATTCCGCGACGACATGCAGGGACGATTCCTCGCCCTTGTTCCCCTTTGCACCAGCGAGGGCGGTCAGGACGGTTGATACCGGCATCGAGAGTGCCTCTTCTTCCGCCTTGGACAGCGCCTCGAGCAATTCGGCGATTTCCGGCGCGATCTCGGTTATCGAAGCCTCGCTCGCCGCGGAGGCGCATCCGAGGCCGCGATAGAGATCGTAGACCGTGGCGCTGGAAAGGTCCCGCGCCAGGGCGAAAAGATCGTCCTCGGTTCTGACCGCGAAACCCGCGCTCTGCAGCCGGTCCAACACCTGCGAGATGGCCTCGGCATGCGCCACATCCTCCAGCGCCGTCTCGCGCACGGGGCCGCCCTGCTTCGACTCCCGCCAGAGTACCGCGAGTATGGAGAGCGCGACCGAGAGCATGTGGGCCGCCCCGAGCTCCTGTTCCGTCTCCAGGTTCCGGGAGCGCCACCAGTCCGGGAAGGAGGCGGCAAAGACCGCGCCGAGCAGGATCACCGTCCAGGAAACATAGACCCAGATCAGGAAGATCGGGATCGCGGCCATGGCGCCGTAGATCGTCTGGTAGGTCGGGAAGGCGGTGAGGTACCAGCCGAACCCCAGTTTCAGTCCCTCGAAGGCGGCCCCCGAGAGCGCACCGCCGATGAGTGCGTCGCGCCAGCCGACGGAACGGTTCGGGACGACCATGAACAGCAGCATGAAACCTATGCTCTGCAGCACCATCGCGATCACATGATCGCGGACTTCCCCGCCAAGATCGAGCGAGCCGGCATCGAGTCCCGCATCGGTCCAGGTCTGGCGCAGAGAGGTGAAGACGTCGCTGGTGCTGGAAATCGTCAGACCGGTCAGGATCGGGCCGAGAGTCAGCACCGCCCAGAAGGTCAGGAAGCGGGTCAGGAACGGGCGCTGCCGCTCCACGCGCCAGATCTGGTTGAAGGTCGCTTCGATGGTCGCCAGCAGCAGGATCGCCGAGACCGCCAGTCCGATCGTCCCGAAAGCGCCGAGATCCGAGGCCCGGCGCATGAATCCGTCGAGATGGGTCCGCACCGGACCGGCAAGCTCGGGCATCAGGTTCTCGAAAATGAGATCCTCGACCGCGGTACGCGCGGCCTCGAAAGCGGGAAAGGCGCTGAAGATGGCGAAGCCGATGGCAAGCAGCGGCACAAGCGCGAGCAGCGTCGTGTAGGTCAGAGCAGCCGCGGATTGCATGCCCTTGCCGCGATAGAAGCGCAACAGCGCGAAGCCGATATACTCCGCCACCTCCCGTGCCACGGCGGCGGCGGCGAGGGTCTTCCATCTTTCGAGGCGGTTCGTCCGGTTGCTCATCGCCCCGAGACTAGCACGAAAGCGATTCGCGAAGGCGCGGGCAACACACAGGAGCGCGGATTCTCTGGCTTCACACAGGTCCCGAGCGAGTTTGCCGAACGCCGCCTTTGGTGTAGGATCGCGCGAATCACACTTCATCTTTTCCGGCAACCTGCGTCGAGAGGCATCGAATGAGTCAACCAAGCCCGATCATGAGTGGCAAAAAGGGGCTGGTCATGGGGGTCGCAAACGACCGCTCCATCGCCTGGGGTATCGCGAAGGCGGTGGCGGCGCAGGGTGCGGAACTCGCCTTCACCTACCAGGGTGAAGCCTTGCAGAAACGGGTCGCGCCGCTGGCGGCCGGGGTCGGCTCGGACATGGTCCTGCCGTGCGATGTCACGGACGACGCGGACATCTCCCGCGCGTTCGGTGAAATCCGCGAGAAGTGGGGCAAGCTGGACTTCCTTGTCCACGCGATCGCCTACTCCGACAAGGAGGAACTCAAAGGCAAGTACGTCAACACGACGCGCGACAACTTCCTGAAAACACTTGATATTTCCTGCTATTCCTTCACCCGGATCGCACGCGAGGCGGCGCCACTGATGACGGAAGGCGGCTCCCTGCTGACGCTCAGCTATTACGGCGCCGAGCGGGTCATGCCGCACTACAACGTCATGGGTGTCGCGAAGGCCGCGCTGGAAGCCAGCATCCGCTATCTGGCGGCCGATCTCGGAGGCGACAATATCCGCGTCAACGGCCTCTCGGCCGGTCCGATGAAGACGCTCGCCGCCTCCGGCATCGGCGACTTCCGCTACATCCTGAAATGGAACCAGTACAACTCGCCGCTGCGCCGGAACGTCACGCTGGAAGATGTCGGTGGCGCCGGTATGTACCTGCTGAGCGACCTTTCGAGCGGTGTTTCCGGCGAAGTCCATCATGTCGATTGCGGCTACAACATCGTCGGCATGAAGGCGGTGGACGCGCCCGACATTTCCACGGTCTGAACCGGGAAAGCGCATTAAAAATGGCTGGCAATTCCTTCGGTGAAACCTTCCGTTTCACCACCTGGGGCGAAAGTCACGGCCCCGCCATCGGCTGCGTCGTCGATGGCGTGCCGCCGCGCCTGCCGGTAAGCGAGAACGACATCCAGTTCTATCTCGACCGGCGCAAGCCGGGGCAGTCCCGCTTCACTACGCAGCGCCAGGAACCGGATCAGGTCAAGATCCTCTCCGGTGTCTTCGAGGGTCAGACCACCGGCACGCCGATCGGTCTGGTGATCGAGAACACCGACCAGCGCTCCAAGGACTACGGCGACATCATGAGCCGGTTCCGGCCGGGCCATGCGGACTATACCTACGAGGCGAAATACGGCATCCGCGACTATCGCGGCGGGGGCCGCTCCTCGGCGCGCGAGACCGCGATGCGGGTTGCCGCAGGTGCGATCGCGCGAAAGATCCTCGCCGCCCGGCTCGGCAACGCCTTCCACATCCGCGGCGCCCTCGTGCAGGTCGGCCCCCACAAGGTGAACCGGGACAACTGGGACTGGGACGAGGTTGAACGCAACCCGTTCTGGAGCCCGGACAAGGAAGCCGCCGAGACCTGGACCGATTTCCTCGACGGCGTGCGCAAGTCCGGCTCCTCCGCCGGCGCGGTGGTCGAGATCGTCGCCGAAGGCGTGCCTGCCGGGCTCGGCGAGCCGGTCTACGGCAAGCTCGACAGCGATCTCGCGGCGGCGATGATGACGATCAACGCGGTCAAGGGGGTGGAGATCGGCGACGGCTTCGCGGCGGCGGAGATCCCCGGACACGAGGCGGCGGACGAGATGCGGATGGACGGCGACAAGCCGACCTTCCTCTCGAACCACGCGGGCGGCGTCCTCGGCGGGATATCCTCCGGCCAGCCAGTGGTCGTACGCTTCGCGGTGAAGCCGACAAGCTCGATCCTGACGCCACGCCGCTCCATCGACAGGGACGGCCACGAGATCGAGGTGGTGACCAAGGGCCGCCACGATCCCTGCGTCGGCATTCGCGCGGTCCCGGTCGGCGAAGCGATGATGGCCTGCGTGCTGGCGGACCATCTGATGCGCCACGCGGCCCAATGCGGCGGATAAAGCGCGGTTCCTGACAGGCCTCGCCACAGAGCTGCCATCGTTTTGTTCTAGGCCGCACCCCATATGATAATGGGGAGCACGAGAGGGATATGGCCGCCATGTTGAGATTCCTTAAGGGACTCCTGATTACGTTCGGAATCCTGTTCATCGCCTTGATTGTCGGCGGGATCGTCGGCCTGCGCCTGCTCTCCGAACAATGGGAAGAGAAACCACTGCCGGACCGCTTCGTGCTGTCGCTCGCACTGAAACCGGGTCTGAGCGAAACCAGCGAGGCCTTTCCCTTCGCCGCCTATATCGGCGGCGCCTCTCCTTCTCTGCTTGATGTCGTCAACCTGCTCCGGACCGCCGGCGAGGATGAACGGGTGCAGGGCCTGTTTCTCGATCTTTCCGAAGCCCAAGTCGGACCGGCGGAAGCCCAGGAACTGCGCGCGGCATTGTCGCGTTTCCGGGCAAGCGGCCGTTTCGTCCATGCCTATGCCGACAGCCTCGAGGGCAATGCCGGGATCGCGCTCTACCATCTCGCCACCGGGGCGGAGACGATCAGCCTGCAACCCTCCGGCCTGCTCGACATTCGCGGCATCGAGCTGACCACGCCGTTTCTGGGCGAGGCTCTCGAGACCCTGAAGATCAACGCCGACTTCCGCACCCGGCACGAATACAAGGGCGCGATGGCCCCGTTGACGGATCGCGCGATGCCGGCGCCGGTGCGCGAAAATTACCGGCGCCTGGTGGATTCGCTCTATGCCGGGATCGCCGCGGATATCGCGACCGCGCGACGGCTCTCTCCCTCATCCGTAAATGCACTTATCGATAAGGCCCCTCTCACCGCCGCCGAAGCGAAGAGCAATGGCCTCGTCGACGAGATGCGCTACCACAACGAGGCGACCGACGCCGCGCGGCAAAAGGCGGCAGGCGCCGAACTTGTCGGGGCGACGCGCTACCTGCGCGACGATCTCGAATTCATCGATGGCGAGGACATCGCCCGCATAGCCGTCATCGCCGTCGAGGGACCGATCGTCCGTGGCCACTCGGAGCCGTTCTCGCGCAGCCGGCAAGCGGCGGCCGGAACCGTTACGGACGCGATCGAAGAGGCGCGGGAGGATGACAGTGTCAAGGCCATCATCCTCCGGGTTAACAGCCCGGGCGGTAGCTATACCGCGTCCGACACCATTCTGCATGCGCTCTCCAGAGCGCGCGCCTCCGGCCTGCCGGTCGTCGTCTCGATGAGCGACGTCGCCGCGTCCGGCGGCTATTTCGTCGCCCTCGACGCGGATCACGTCGTCGCCCACCCGACAACGCTGACCGGCTCGATCGGCGTGGTTTCCGGCAAGCTCGATTTTTCCGGCTTCCTCGCCGAGCACGGTATTCGCACCGACAGCGTAGGTGCCGGCAGGAATGCCGGCATGTTCAGCCCGACACGCCCGTTCAGCTACAGCGAGGGCCGGCGTCTTGATGAGGTTCTCGACGCCATCTATGCGGACTTTACCGGCAAGGTCGCGTCCGCCCGGCGCCTCGGGCCGGCCGAAATCGACGCCGCCGCGCGTGGCAGGGTCTGGAGCGGGCAGGATGCGAAACGGATCGGCCTCGTCGATGTGCTCGGCGGCTACGCCGAGGCGGAGGGACTGTCCCGCGACGCGGCCGGTATCGCACCGGAGATGCGGACCGAACTTGTCGCCTACCCGACCGAACGCGACGGCCTTCAGGACATCCTCGGCGCCCTCGAAGCGGGGGAGCTGAGCGAGGCCGGCTCGCGCCTTGAAACTCTCTTAACGATTTTGCGCTACAGTGATGTTCTTGTGACCATGCTGAACGGCATCGGCGGCGACCGCATCAAGGCTGCCGCGCCGCCGCTCACGGTCCGCTGAGGAGATAAACCATGACGCGCTTCCTGACGATCCTCGCCCTCGCGCTGATGCTCACCGCCGGTCAGGCCGACGATGCCCTTTCCGCCAGCGCCGGGGACAAGGCGAATGCCAAGGCCGAGGAAGAGCGCAAACAGAAGGACAAGGCCCAGCGCAAGAAAGACAAGAAATTCAACAGGGACATCAGCTACCGGCATGTCGTCGGCCCGGACGTCCTCCCGCTCGGTCCGTTCACCGTTTCGCTCTATGTCGGCGGCCAGCTGACCGAACACCGGGTCAGGGTCGCTCTGCAGGCGGTGGACACGGCGAAGAAGACAGAGCTCGAGAACGCCAAGCCCCAGCTCTACGGGATCGTCTATCCGCTCTGCCTCAGGCTCTTCGAGAAGGGCCGGCCCTCGGCCTCCGACCTCCTGCTCTTCAAGTCCGATGTCGAGAAACAGGTCTCGACCCGGTTCAAGGACAGCCTGAAGGGCGTCTATATCGAATCCGTTCTCTAGGCCGGGGCGCGGCTAGAGCGCCTTGGCCTGGTCCCGCAGCACGAATTTCTGGATCTTGCCGGTCGAAGTCTTCGGCAGTTCGCCGAACACCACGGTTTTCGGCGCCTTGTAGTGCGCCATGCGCTCGCGGCAGAAGGCGATCAGTTCGGCTTCCGTGACCTTGGTGCCGGCCTTCAAGGTGACGAAGGCGCAGGGCGTCTCGCCCCATTTCTCGTCCGGCCGCGCCACCACCGCCGCATCCATCACGGCAGGATGGCGATACAAGATGCCCTCGACCTCGATGGTCGAGATGTTCTCGCCGCCGGAGATGATGATGTCCTTCGAGCGATCCTTCAGCTCGATATAGCCGTCCTCGTGGCAGACCCCGAGATCGCCGGTATGGAACCAGCCGCCGCGGAAGGCCTCGTCGGTCGCCTTCTCGTTCTTCAGATAGCCCTTCATGACGATATTGCCCCGCATGAAGACCTCGCCCATGGTCTCGCCATCCATCGGCACAGGCTCCAGGGTATCGGCATCGGCCACCATCAGGCCTTCCTGCACCGGGTAACGCACGCCCTGGCGTGACTTGAGCCGGGCCTGCTCGTCGATCGGCAGTCCGTTCCATTCCTCGTGCCATTCGCAGACCACCGCGGGCCCGTAGACTTCGGTCAGGCCGTAGACATGGGTCACCTTGATGCCCATCGCCTCCATGCCCTCGATCACCGAGGCCGGCGGCGCGGAGGCGGCGGTCATCATCTGCACCTGGTGCTCCCAGCTCCGCTTCTCGCCTTCCGGCGCGTTCAGCAACATCGACATGACGATCGGCGCGCCGCAGAGATGGGTGACACCGTGGTCGGCAATGGCGTCATTGATGTCCTTCGCCACCACCCTGCGGAGGCAGACATGGGTTCCGGCCAGCATGGTGATGGTCCACGGAAAGCACCAGCCGTTGCAGTGGAACATCGGCAGGGTCCAGAGATAGACCGGGTGATGCGCCATGCCCCAGACCAGCGCGTTGCCGAGCGCGTTCAGATAGGCGCCGCGATGGTGATAGACCACGCCTTTCGGGTTGCCTGTGGTTCCGGAGGTGTAATTGAGCGCGATGGCCTCCCACTCGTCCTGCGGCGGGATTGCTTCGAAATCCGGATCCCCGGTCGCGAGGAACTCCTCGTATTCCATCTCGCCGAGCCGCTCGCCGTCTGGCGCCGCCGGGTCGGCGATGTCGATGACGAGGATCTTGCGCTTCACCTCTTTCAGCGCCGCGCGGATCACGGAAGCAAACTCGGTGTCGGTCACCAGCACGTCCGCCTCGCCATGCTCGAGAATGAACCCGATGGTCGGGGCATCAAGGCGAATGTTCATCGCGTTGAGCACACCGCCTGTCATCGGCACCGCGAGGCTGGCCTCGAAAGCGGCGGTGATGTTCGGCGCCATCACGGCGACGGTGCTGCCCTTTCCGATTCCGCGTTTCGAGAGCGCGGAGGCGAAGCGGTGGCAGCGCTCCCTGGTTTCGGCCCAGGTGAAGCGGCGGGCGCCGTCGATCACCGAGGCGCGCGTCGGGAAGACGGCGGCGGTCCGGGCCAGGAAGGAGATCGGCGACATGGGCACGTAGTTCGCCGCGTTCCGATCCAGATTCTCCTCGAACGGATTTCCGCTCATTCCCTGTTTCCTCTCGATTTCTCTCGCCGACGGAGCGACTGCGTTTCGTCGAGGCTAGCGCCCCTGCATCATGGCTGCAATCCGTGCGGGCGGGAAATCGAGCGATTGCAGTGCAACGGTGGGAACGGCGTCTTCATGCACGCGATCAGGAGCTATCTCGGGTAGCGCCGCAATCTCTCCTCCTGTCTTCACCGCGGCGGGGACGGTCAGCCGCCGTACACCTTTCCCGCGCGCTCGGTCACCCAGGCCGTCATCTCGCGCCAGGGGCCGGGGCCGTAGCTGACGCGGGCGACGCCGAGGGTGGCGAGTTCCTTCGGCTCGGGCACACCCGGCATGATCAGGATGTTGAGCGGCAGCGCGACGGCCTCGACCGCCTGCCGGATCAGCTCCGGCGTTTTCAGTCCCGGCATGAAAATGCCGCTCGCGCCCGCCGCCGCATAGGCGCGCGCGCGTTCGATCGCCTCCTCCATCAGGGCCGGGTGGTTCGCCGGTTCGCGATCCTTGAGGAACAGGTCGGTGCGGGCATTGACGAACAGGGAAATCCCGGCAGCCTCGCCCGCCGCCCGTGCGGCTTCGATCCGCGCCGCCTGTTCGGCGACGGAATAGAGGCCCTCGCCGCCGACCACCTGATCCTCGAAATTAATCCCCACGGCACCGGCCTCGACGATCCTCGCGACATTGGCCGTCACGCCCTCCGGATCCGCCGCATAGGCGCCTTCGAAATCGACGCTGAGCGGTAGATCGACGCTCGCCGCAATGCGTTCCGAGACGGTCTCCAGAAGTTCCAGCGGGATGGCCTCGCCGTCGCCGTAGCCGTGTGCGCCGGCGACCGACCAGCTGCCTGTGGCGACAGCCTTCGCGCCCGCTTCGGCAACCGCCCGGGCGCTGCCCGCATCCCAGATGTTGAAGAGGAGGACCGGATCGCCCTTACGATGCAGCTCCGAGAAGGTCCGGGCTCTGGTTGCCTGCGACATGGTGTTTCTCGCTTTCCCTGTTTGCATAGCTCTGTTCGAGTTCGATCAGCTTGCGCTTGCGCCAGAGTCCGCCGCCATAGCCGGTGAGCGCACCATCGGCGCCGATCACCCGGTGGCAGGGAATGGCAATGGCGATCTGATTCGCCCCGTTGGCCCGCGCCACGGCACGGGTCGCGCTCGGGCGCCCGATGGCCTTCGCAAGGTCGCCGTAGCTCCGCGTCTCTCCTGGCGGAATGCGCCGCAGCTCGACCCAGACCTCTCGTGTGAAAGGCGAGCCGTGATAGGCGAGCGGCGTCTCGAAGCACGCGCCCTCGCCCGCGAAATAGGTCGCGAGTTCCGCTGCGATCTGCTCCGTCGGCGGCAACCGTCCGATGCCGATCCCGCCGGGCGCCGCTTCGCGCAGCCTCTTCAGCTCGCGCGGCAGCGCTCTGCGGTCGACGAATTCGAGCAGGTGCAGGTGCGTCCGGTCGCTGACGGCGACCAGCGCACCGATCGGGCTGTCGATCCAATCCGCCTTCAGGAGCTCACCGCCGGTGAAACTTTGCGGCGACTGGCCGAGCAGCCGGGCGAAGGCGGCGCGGAAACCGCTCGGCGAGTCGAAGCCGGCATCGAGCTGGGCGTCGATCACCCGCCCGCCGCCGGAGAGGGTCACGAACCCGTCGCGCAGCCGGCTGAGTCGCGCCATCTCGAGAAAGGTCATACCGAACTGGCGCTTGAACGAACGGCGCACGGTCGAGGGATCGAACCCGAGAGCGACGATGTCGCCTTCGGTCCAGCGCCGCTCCGGCTCCGCCTCGAAGGCCACCATGAGCTTTGTGACGACGGGATCGCCTTCTGCCGCCTTTTCCAGCGGCCGGCAGCGCTTGCAGGGTCGGAAGCCGGCCTCGACGCACTCGCCCACGGTGGCGAAGAAGCGGCAGTTCTCGGACTTCGGCTTGCGCGCCGGACAGGTCAACCGACAGAAGATACCGGTCGAGGTCACGGCAACATAGGCCCGGCCCTCGAAAACCGGGTCGCGGCGGACGAGCGCGTCGTAGAGAGTGTCATGGTTGAAGGTGTCGTACAGCATGACCAACGCCTAACAGATCGCCCGAAACCCGTGCGCCGATTTTCGGGCGGGGATATCGACTCTCTCAAGAGTCGTCATCCCGGCCGGAGAGCGGGATTAGGTATCAAATGCACCTAACCACATTTGATGAGTAGGTGGGCTGCGCTGGCGGCGGCGGTTTTATGTGCTTGTGTTCCCGTCATTGCATTGGATGAGCCGTCCGTCGCGAATGCCGCGACTATCCACAAGCATTTTGAGCCGGTAATTGGTTTCTCTGGGTGCGCCGAAGGCATCAACGTAGGTCAATTGTCCGAAGACAAAGACCGCGATCTCACCCTTCGCGATTCTGTCTTTGTGTTTGTGCCAGATTGCGAGCGGGACGACGCTGGGTTCGTCGTGACCCGGGGCCATGTCGCCCATCGTCGCCCAGCTATAATCAATCATCCGGAAGTCGCTGAAGTCTGGTTCGGCAAATCGAATGATGGAAAAGTGGATCAATCTTCGGCCCGGCGTTTGTCCAAAGTTCCGCCAGACGATCTGCACAAAGGGCAGGGTGTCTTTGCTGAGCGTATTGCATATGTTGGCGGACTTGATGTGGATATAAGCGCGGAGTTCGCGTTCAGCCGATTTAGCGGCTTCGCGCACAGCCCTGCCCGTGATGGCGTTGGCCTTGGCGGCAGCCTTAAGGGTTCTCTGGGTGACTATCAGGGTGCCCTTAAGGAGGCAGACGGCGTAGATCGATACGGCGAAGGCGAGAAGTCCGGTTATGGCCATGCCCCATTGAGCAAGCCCCTCTCCCCAGAACAGGTAGCTGGAATCATCGGGCTGATTGGCTGGTTTTGCCTTGGCATCCCCCCGTTCGGGGTCGCCGGTCATTTGGGCGGGAAAAACATTCACGCCAGCAACGCCCGTGTCCTTGGTTTGCTCGGCTTGGCCGTTTTGTGGTTCTGCGTCGTTACTGTCGGGTTCTTCTGCTTTTTGGAGTGGGGGCCGTTGTTGTTCCGGTAGACTCTGCTCTGGTTCGGCAACTGCTGAGCCGATCAGGCATCCCCCAAGTGCAACTGCGAACAACCAATAGCGGATAGACATTGAAGGAAGAATACAGCGGAGAATTTTCCACGCGATAGTTTATTGCGGATGTTCGCTTCCTTCTCCGGGACTCCCATGTCCTGGAGCCTGTCCGTGAGTTGGGAATAGGTAACACCACGGCGCTTTAGCTCGGCTTTCAGGAGGTTGGCCGCGCGGGCTTCCCAGTCAGTTTTTTCAGGCATGTACTGTCCC